>DASSXL010000236.1:0-40259 GCA_035703825.1 Candidatus Angelobacter sp. | reverse complement strand
GGCGGTCCCCGCCAGAAAACCTGGTTGGTTATTCAAAGGCGCCCAGCTTTGGGCGCGAGCGAAGGTAAATGCAAAGAGCAGCGCAAGACCTATTCCGAACTTACGGTTCATTTTCCGTCCTTTTTGGGATTTTTAGAGATGGTTCCACTGCTATTTCCGCAAGCGGCATTGCTCAGCCAGAAAGACGCCCGGATGCTGCGGCTGGCTGGGGAAAATTGACGCGCTTGCTGTGAGAAAAGCAGTGGAGAAGTGATGACAGCATACAGCGGGAAGCGTGTATTCTCGCGCGCGGACTTGTGAGTTCCCGATTGCGGAACTTAGATTCATTTCGCTGAGGGAATCAAGTTGTCGCGCAACGGATGGGTTGTTGCGAATCAGAGCGAATAATTCTCAATTTCAGGAAAACTAAACGTCGTAATACGACTTAGTTAGGGAGGATGGCGAGATTTCGCCAGAACGGCAAGCTGCCTAACACGGTTGAGGTAAAGGCCCTGCTTCCACTTAGCCTTACTTCCTTCCCGCACTCTTCTGCGCGATCACCAGTCCTCTCGGCGTAGGCAGAAACACCACTGAAATCAGTCCCTCATCTTCCATTCTCTTGGCGCCTTCGCGGACAGTCTTAAGATGCGAGCTGGCGTCGTGCATCAGGATCAGGCCGTTGGGATTGATCTGCGGAAGAAAGTGACGGACCTCAGGCTCGCGCAGCTCAGGCAGTGAGTCGCAAAAAAGCACGTCGATGGTCCCGACAACGCGCGTCTCTAAACTGGATTCACAGCGGAAGTCGATAAACTTCTTCAAGCCGGAAGCCTCGATCTTCTCTTTGGCCTTGGCAAAAACTTCTTTATCCGGCTCGCAGGTAATGATCTTGCCTTGGCCGTTCTGCTTCAGCCCTTCGGCCATATAGATGGTGCTTACGGCCAGAAACGTCCCGGTTTCAACCACCAGGTTGGGCTTTACGGTGGTCATCAGGCATTTCAGAAAATCCAGGACTTCAACTTCGGCGGTCATGGTGTCAAACATCCTCCAGCGCTCGGGGTTGGGGCATTCAGGCGTGGCGCGATGGTATTCCGGCTTCGTCTCCTGGTTGCCATGCTGCACCACGTGGTCCAGCACTTTGTGGACGGGATCTACGTTGCGAAATCGACGCCTCGCAACGACCAGCAGAATAATTCCGGCCACGATGGTGAGCAGCGCGGCCAGTTGCGCGTTGCTCATGCCCCACAGGATTCGGGGATTGATGCGGATGAACTCAACCAGAAAACGCTCAATGCCGAACAGGATAAGAAATTCGCCGGTGATCACGCCGGGGCCAAGCGGATGCTGGATAGCGCGCGAGCCGCGCCGCCATATATACCAGCAGATCAACACGCAGGCGATGAATTCATAGATCGGCGTGGGATGGACCGCGCAGTTTTGCGGCCAGCCATAAAGCGCGCACGCGCCGCCGGGGCCGGTGGTCGGCACCAGGCCATCAGGAAAAGCCATGCCCCAGGGAAGATGCGTCGGCATGCCGTAGTCGCCGTCGCCGGAGATGAGGCAGCCGATGCGGCCCACAGCGTAACCCACGGCCGCGGCCGAGCTGGAAAGATCCAGCATGGTAAGCATGTTCACGCCGTTGCGCCGCGCGATGAGAAGCAGCGCCGCAATGCCCGCGACGAAACCTCCAAACCAGGCAAAGCCGCCGCGGAACCAGCTCAGCAGCGCGCCAAGGCTCCTGAAAGTTTCGGCGTTCAGGCGGTCGGCAGGCGTATCGACGATGTGCCAGATCTTTGCGCCGAGAATTCCGGCGAACGCCACCACGGCGACGATGGTGTAAGGATCAAGCTTAGTGAGCTTGCGCCGCTTGATCTCGCCCTCAAGGGCGAAGTAAGAAGCGGCAAAGGCCAGCACCATCAGCAGGCCGAAGGTCGGAATTTCCAGCGGCCCAATGTGTATATAAGGAAGCAGTCGGTTTCCCTTCGAAGGGTGAAGTATGAAGAGTCAGTATAAATGCCATCTGTCATCCTGAGCGGAGAGCCGCGCGAAAAGTCGCGGCTCGAAGCCGAAGGATCCCGAGTATGTGTCCGTCTCCATGCAGCAACAAGGCGTTCGCACAAGGATGTCTCGGTAGAACTCCCTGAGACAGCATCGTTACAAACGGCTGCACCGGGATCCTTCGACTCGCGCGCGCGTTCACGCGCGCTTCGCTCAGGATGACAAAGTTTTGGCTGGAGTCGTAAACATCGGGAATCCTTTGACTGCGCCGTCCCACCCTGCCACGCGAAAACCGCGCGTGTCGGGGACCCCGGTCGCATGTGCTCCAGCTCCGCTCAGGACAAACAAACTATCGCGGCGTCGGCCGCGGCACAGCGCCCGGCACCGCGGCTGTGGCGCGCACGGCCAGTCGCGCGGGAAAAATGAGCAGGCGAGGCAGAGATCCGTCGGCACGGCGGTAGCGCCGGAGATCGGCCAGAGACTTTATGCTGAGCCGTTCCGCCATCAGCGCGTGCGAGGGAATGTCTTTGTACTCAAACAGCGAGGCCGGACGAAACGTCTGATGTTTGCCCAGCAGCAATTCTTTTTCGCTGCGCAGATCGGGCCGCAGCGCGGGATCAAGAATGAAGCACCAGAAAACGTCCCAGTCGCGCGGCTTGCCATCCACGGTGTATTTGTTCACGACGAGGTTGTGGTCATAGTCAGGCTTGGCCGGCGCTCGATACTGCGTTCCCGGCACCACAACATAAAGATTCAGGCGCTTGTCCTTGAGCTTGTCTTCCGCCACGCGCTCGCCCAGGTTCCACGGACCAAGGCCGGCCAGCTTGTGCGTGCCGGTTGATTCCGGCGTGAAGATGAGATCGTCGCCATCGTGATAGACGGAGAAGGGCTTCACCACCTCACGCATGGGAGCGGCCGCGCCGAATCCGGCGGCAAGAATCGCGATTGTCGAGAAGGCACGTAGGCGGCGGCCCAGCATTGGCCAGAATTATGGCAGGGCGCGCACGGCAGAGCAAGGCAATCCAGCGGCTTTTTGAAGATGCTAAAGTGAGTAGACGTGCGTAACATCCTGCAACATCGCGGAATGCGGCTGATTTTTGCCGCCAACCTGATCTCCATGGCGGGCAGCGGCATGAACTCCGCTGGCGTGACCTGGTTTCTGCTGCAAAAGACGCATTCGGAAATGGCGCTGGGCGGGCTGCTCATGCTGCAAACCATCCCCGCGCTCATGATGCTGCCTTTTACCGGCGTGGTGATTGACCGCGAAGACCGCCGCCGGCTGCTGATGGTGCTAGACGCCGTGCGCGGCCTGGCGATCCTCTGGGTAGCGGTGCAGGCTTATCGCGGCGTGGCCACGCTGTGGGAAGTTTATCTGATGGCCATGATCGTGGCCGCGGGCTTCTGGATGTTCTGGCCCACGATCAATGCCCTGATCCAGGAGCTCACGCCCGATTCGCACTTCGTCCACTCCAACAGCTTTCTGCTGGCCGGAGTCCAGGGCGGATGGCTGGTGGCCGGCGCGGTGGTGGGATTTGTGTACAACAAGATCGGCCTCTCCGGCGTGCTGTTCATCGACTTTGCCAGCTACGTGCTCTCATTCACGTGTTACCTGTTTGTGCGCAAAGGGCGGCACACGGTGGCGGTGGCCAGGGAAGCAATCGAGCATGAGAGCGCGGTGGCGAAGTTTGTCCATGAATTGAAGGAAGGAATCGGATATATCAAGGTGCGTCCGCGATTGCTGCTGCTGGGCACTGCCTGGGCCTTGTTTATGGGCGGCATGCTGACGCAGGGTGTGATCACTGCGCCGTTCAGCGAGCGCATTTTGAAATCGGGCGCGGTAGGCTATGGCTGGCTGAATGCCGGTTGGGCCGTGGGTGCGTTCATGGGAGCGATTTATACGCCCAAGTTGCTCCGCACCTCAGGCCATCGCCGCGCCATCGGAGTTTCCATGGCATTGCTGGGACTTTCGCTGATCTCGTTGCCGTTTCTGGGCACGCACGCGCACGGATCGCTCGCGCTCTCCGCTTCCTTCACGGTGGGGCTGGCGCTACTGACATGCGTGGCGGTTTACTGCCTTATGGGCTGCTGCCGGGCGCTGGGAGGCGTAGCCATTACCAGCACCATGATGGAGTTGGTGCCCAAACATTTCATGGGCCGCGTGCAAAACACTTTTTATTTCTTAGGGACCTCTCTGCAGTTGGGACTCTCATTTATTGTCGGGTCAGTGTCCCACACTCGAGGACTGGCCCAGGGTTTCGCAATTGTCGGCGGAATTTATTTGTTGGCCTGCCTGGCCGGGACGTGGCCCGCAAGAGACCTGGTGGCGGAGGAAAGCAACCCGATCGCGCAGGGAACGTGATCCTCCGGCGCTGCGGCGGCACGCGGAACCAACTTTGCATCCCAACTAATTGTCGCCGCCGGGCGACAATCGCGTAGAATTTGCAGAAAGATGGGAGCGGCGGAGTCTCATGGTCGGCAATCCTGTAACGCATAACGAAGCCAAAGGCCGGTTTGAGATCTCGGTGGGAAACGAGAGCGCTGTTCTGCAATACCATCGTACGCAGCACAGCATCACGCTGGTCCATACTGAGGTGCCGGAAGCCTGGCGCGGACGCGGCCTGGGCAACCAGTTGGTTCGCGCCGCCCTGGATTTTGCCCACTTCAACCAGCTCAAGGTCGTGCCGGTGTGCCCGTTCGTGAAGGCGTATTTAGAGAAGCACCCGGAAGCGGCTAGCTGAAAAGCACCTTGCCGTCGCAAGAGAGCGGGCCGCCCGCCGGATCGCATTGTGGTTGCGCCGAAGGCCGCTTGAATCGCAAAAAGCAAGAAAGCAGCGCTGTGCACGCTGCTTTTCTTGCTCCCGGAAGAGCAGTCTCACACTGTGCGTGGACCCCCTGCAAGTTCGCGCCGCGGACTGCCGAAAAAACGGGCTGCCGGAAAACTAGTTGTCGCTCAACACGTCGCGTACGGTAAGCACCGGGCACGGCGCCTGGGCGATCAGGTTATAGGTAACGCTGGTGCGGAAGCCGCCGTTGAATTTCTTTTCGGCGGGCAGGCCCAGCACGATCAGGTCAGGGCGCTCCGTGTTGGCATAGCTCAGCAACTCTTTGGTGGGATCGCCAACTTCCACCACCAGGTCAGGCTGGCACCACTGTCTTACGTCCTGGGGAAGCAGGGTTTCCAGTTTCTTGAAGGACTCCGCAACCAGCGGAGAGCAGTCGTGCTGGAATGCCTCTTGCATTGTGACCACGTGCATGAACGTTACCTGGGCCTTGCTTTCCTGCGCGACCGAGAGGGCATATTGAGTGGCAAACTCGGCATGCGGTCCCAGGTCAGTGGGGAAAAGGATCTTTTCCGCCTTAAAGTCATGGGACGGTCTGACGGTCACATGGGGGCCAACGGTAAGCACCGGGCAGGTGGCACGGCGGAAAATCGCTTCCGCGACCGATCCCATCAGGAAATGCTTCAGCCCTTTGCGGCCATGGGTGCCCATAACAATCAGGTCGATTCCGTGGTCGTTGATCCATCCCGGAACCGCATCAGTTACCGGTCCCCGCGCAAACAATGGGGTGCCGTTGATGCCGTTCTCTTTGGCCAGGCTATTCAGGCGTCGCCGGCTGTTTTCTTCCACTTCGTCCAGAATATCCGGCGCCGCCGTCTCGGTGAGGATGATAGGGTCACAGGCATGCGCGGGATACAGTTGCGCGCCAAAGTGATTGGCAAAACCCTGGGCGTAGGCCAATGCGGTCCGTGACGCCTCAGTGAAATCGGTAAGAAAGAGAATATTTTTGAATGAAATCTTGTTTACAGTTTGCAGAGCTTGCATAAAAAACCTCCTCAATTCGTTGCATTTTTCCGGGTCAGAGCGGTCAACCAATCGTGGTAACGCTCATCGAGTTCTTTCTGGGTCCTCAGCGCTTGTGAAAGCGCGTCGCGTTCGGCCTTGTCGTCTGCCGCCATATGCAGCCTTGTCTCAAATCCTCACCTTATTAGTTTGCGATCTCGAGAACATTCGTGCTGTGACCTGCATCACTCAAGCCCGCCAAAATCCGGCGCTGGAAAACAAAGAAGCAGCGCCGCGAAGCGCTGCTTCTTACCCGCAGAACAGCAGGCTCATTTGCCGTGGGCCCGGGACGCCACTGCCGCGGGATCCTCTTTAACTCTGCCTTGCTTAAGGACCTTTCGATCAAAATATGGAAGAGCCATTAGAAATTTCTGCACGCGCCAAGCGTGGCTTGCGCGGCCACTCTAAGAATGTGACGGCGGTCACCATTGTCACAGCCGGTTGTGAGCCCTTCCGCGCGTCCCCGCCAACGCCACAAACATGAACAAAAGAGATGTGACGCCCGTCACATCACCGTGTGAGCACCGTTCTGTAAGCTGGACTGTTTCATAAACGAAGTAGAGGGGTTTTATGGCCATGGCATATAACTTCCACATTATTGAAGACTGTCTTAAATGTACCGTCAGGGAGCAGCGCCTGTTTTGCGATCTCTCGCGAGAAGCCCTGATCCGGTTACAAAACATCAAAGCCACGTCGGTCTATCCAAAGGGTGCGATGCTCTGCCTTGAGGGCCAGCCGCCACGGGGCGTGTTCATTCTGTGCACCGGCAAGGCCAAGCTCTCAACCACATCGAGCGAAGGAAAGAGCATGATCCTGCGCATCGCCGAGCCGGGAGAGGTACTGGGGCTGACTGCCGCCGTTTCCGGCACTCCGTATGAAGCCACCGTGGAGACCCTGGAGCCCAGCCAGGCCAACTTCATTGCGCAAACGGACTTTGTGCATTTTTTGCGGGAGCATCCCGACGTGGGCTTACGAGTGGCCAAACAGCTTACCCACAACTGCAAATGCGCTTATGACGAGGTGCGTTCCCTTGGCCTCTCCAATTCCGTCCCGGAAAAGCTGGCCAAGCTCATTCTGCGCTGGGCGGAAAATCCCCTGGACCTGCCGGTGAAGAAGCCCAATGAAACGCCGTTGCGCGTGACCCTGACGCAGGAAGAAATAGCCCAGTTTATCGGCACCTCACGTGAGACCGTTTCACGCGTGCTGGCCAACTTCCGCAAGAAGGGCTGGGTGAGAGTGAAGGGCGCCACATGGACGATTTTGAACAGGCGCGCGCTGGAAAATCTGGTGACGACTTGAGAATCACATGGGCAGGTGACAGTCGTCACAGCCAGAGTGTAAGAACGTGTTTATAACTCGAAAACATGGACATCCCACCAATGCAGAGCGAAGCCGCTAACGAGCTTTACGATATGCTCGCGCCCGAATTGCGCGCGGAGCTGGCGAGATTCGAACAACTCCGAATCGTCCCCGCCGGGACCCATCTGATTACCTGCGGCGTGCCACCGGAGCATCTGGTGATCGTGAATGCGGGCACAGTCGAAATCACCCTGGATTGCCGGTCGCGCAACACGGCTTCCCTGGGATATTCCGGGGCCGGAAAAGTATTCGGCATGCGCGCCCTCGTTTCCGGCGAGTTGCCGGAAATTGACGTTATCTGCCTGGAATCCTGCTCCATCACCACGGTGCCGCGCGACGTGTTTCTCTCGTTGCTGAAAAACAATCCGCAGGCTTACTTTGCCGTGGCCAAGGTGCTCAGTTCGGATTTGCAGATTGCGGACCGCATCCTGCGGGGTAACACGCGCCGTTGCGGGGTGGGTCCCCGGCCGCGCCCAGCCAAGACTGTTTGAGCTCTCACCTTCGCCTCGCGCCACTGTCTCCGGCTGGCGATGACGTCTGCCGCCTTTCCCCTGAGCGGGGTGAAATGCACAAAAATAGTTTTTGCGTGTTGTTTGAGTCGTCATCCCGATGGCCGTTAAGCGAGCGCACGCAGTCGGGTCCCCATCCGCGCCCTGTTTTAGCGTGAATCGGCAGAGAGCGCGAGTAGCGGCGAGAGACCTTTTATTTTGCTCCTAACCAGTTTCGGAGTCGGCGTGGACAGGAGTTAAATTTTGTGGCACAGCACTCTTGCCGGTGCCTGTGAGGAATCGCAAGGAGACGGGCACAGGCATGAGTGTCTGTGCCACATTTCTGTCCAGAATCACGTTAAGCTGAGGATGCAAAACCCGCCCTCGCGAGGCGGGTCTGGTTAGAGGTTTGGGGTTTCACTCATTGGGCTATGAACGTCTGCCGAGAATTTCTCGCGGTCGCGTTCTTCAATGCGGCGCATGGCTCCGAGCAGATGGCAATTGGTCCCAGACCGAAGCTGTTCATGCTGGCGGTGGAGGACCTGCATCATGAGCGGATCAAAAATGCCGACCTGCTCCAATGCTTCCATGTTGCGGTGAACGCGGGCGAATGCTGCGTTGAGACGGTTAAGGAGGTCGTAGACATGCGGTTTGGGTACACCGCTGGATTTAGGCACACTGCTAAAATCAGGGTCAGCCATAGGTCGCCTTTCCATAGGAAGGTGATTTGTGGTCAGGGCGCGCCGGTGTTACTAGCACTGGCGTGGCCCGTCTCTAGTCTTATAACTGCGCGGCGAAGGCGGACGCAACAAAATAGCGAAGCGTTTTGAAGAAACGCAAAAAGTTAAGCGGCAGATTTATTTTGTTAAGCGGGAAAGGCTTTGCACAAAAAAGCAAATCTCACCACGGATGAACCTTGGGATGAGTAACAGACCGTTCCAGGACTTGTCGTTCTGAGCGGAGCCGGAGCAGACGCGACGGCGCAGTCGAAGAATCCCGAGGATGCCGGTTACAACCACGCCGCTACAGGGAGTTCTACCGAAGACATTCCGGGGAGAACGCCTTGATGCAACATCGCAAAGGACAGAGCACTGGGATCCTTCGGCACGCTCTCAACTCCTTGCGTCGTTTCGGGCGGCTCAGGATGACAAGTAGGAGAGAGCATCGCCGGGAACCCAATTGAACTTTTTTGATCCGTGCAAATCAGTGTTATCTGTGGTAAGGGTTGGGTTCTTGTGCAAAGCTAGCGGGAAACCTCACCACTGGCTCACTCTGATCGAAAATAAAAACTCACCCCTCCAGGCACGTTAGATTTGTGCGTTACCAGTGTCATCAGTGTTTATCAGTGGTGAGACTTTATTCCCAGCGGGCCAAGAAGGGTTGTCCGTCGCCACACCCTTGTCAACTATCGCCGGTAGCATGGTTTTGGGTTCGCAAACCGCTTTAAAGCTCATTTAAAGCCAGGGACGCCGCTTCTTTTCAACTGTGATGTAAATCACAGTGTCCTCCAACATCATTGCTTATAGTCTGATGTTCTTTTTGAAAAAATGACAGAAATGCGAGGCTCGCTCATGTCAGGAAAAGCAATCACAAGACTGTGCATCTTACTGTTCCTTGTGCTGGGTCTGGTTACTCTGGGCGCTGCCGCAGCCAAAAAGCACGGCAATGACAAGGGAACCGGCGCCGATGCCCAGGAAAGCGGCAAACAGAAGAGCAAAAAGGCGGAGAGCCACGAGGCGGTTGACCCGTCACAATACGTAGGCGCTGACACCTGCAAAACCTGTCATGAGGAGCAGGCCAAGAGCTATGACCAGGGACCGCATTGGAAGACCGCGCTGGACAAGCGCCACGGCCCAGAGAAACAGGGTTGCGAGGCCTGCCATGGGCCGGGAAAGGCCCACGCCGAATCTGCCGACCCGGAAAAGATCATCCGGTTTGCCTCGCTCTCACGCGAAGAATCTTCCAAGCGCTGCCTGACCTGCCATGAATTCGGAGAAGAGCACTCCAATTTTCTCCGCTCGAAGCACTTGAAAAACAACGTAGGGTGCGTGGATTGCCACTCCGTGCACTCGCCCAAGGTCAACCGCCAGCTCCTGAAGGCGGCGCAGCCGGCGCTTTGCTATAGCTGCCATCTGGAAGTCAAGCCTGATTTTTCCAAGCCCTTTCACCATCGCGTGAATGAAGGGCTGATCAACTGCACCAATTGCCACAACCAGCACGGCGGCTTCCTGCCGCAGCAGTTGCGCTCTACCGCCGCGCAGGACATGGTTTGCTTCAACTGCCACACAGACAAGGCAGGCCCATTTGCCTGGGAGCACGCGCCCATCAAGACCGAAGGCTGCGTGGCCTGCCACACGCCGCATGGTTCCTCAAACCCGCGCCTGCTGAAGCGCAGCAACGTGAACCTGGTTTGCCTGGAATGCCACACGCTCACGGTGGATGCTCCGGCCCCCGCGGCTCCGTCGTTCCATAACCAGGCCCAGAAATACCAGGCCTGCACAATGTGTCACACGGCCATACATGGTTCCAACTCTGACCGGGTGTTCTTCAAACCGTAAGACATGGAGGTGATGAGATGAATGGAAAATTGCACATTCCCAGTAAGCGGCCATCGCGCCTTCTGTTGATCGGAATGGGACTCTTTGGCCTGACCCTTTTTGCCCAGGCGCCTGATGACCAGGCGTCGACTACGCCCGCGCAGCAGGCATCGGAGAACGACAAGAAACCGGCGCCCGCGGCCAAACAGGAAGAAAAAAAGCATCGCCAGCCGGATTTGGGCGTCGCCGTGGATTCCGCGCGCAAGTCCGATGCGCTGGCCACGTGGATCACCACGGAAAACAACGAAGGCGAAATAACGGGGCCGTGGGTGATCAAGCAATCCGCCGAATTTGGCGGGCGCGTTACGGACTATACCGGCAACACCGGCACATGGGACACGCTGGTCAATCTTGGCACCGGCGCGCGTCTGATGGAATATACCCTGGAACTGCACTCGCCCGATCACAAAGGGTTCCTGTTTGACGATCTGAACTTCAGCAATTTCGGCTACGGCGGCGATCCTAATAACGTGAGCCGCGTGCGCGCACAGAAGGGAAAGATATATAGCTTCAACGGCAGTTTCCGGCGCGATCAGAATATTTTCGATTACAACCTGTTCTCCAATCCGCTCAATCCGTCGACTCCAGCCCTGAGCGTTCCCATCGCCAACTCGCCGCATGAATTTCTGTTGACCCGAAGGATGAGCGACGCCAATCTCAGTCTCTTCCCGGTCGGCAATATCCGGTTCAAGCTGGGGTGGTCCAGAGTGGTGAATGAAGGCAGCAGCTTCAGCACAGACCACCAGGGCACTGAGGCGTTGCTGTTCCAGCCTACACTGAACACCACTGACAACTACAACTTTGGGGTTTCCCTGCGTTTCATCCCCCGCACCAACCTCAATTACGACCAGTTCTACACGTACTACAAAGGCGATACCACGGCCAATCTTGCCACCACGGCCCAGAGCAACATTTTCGGAATACCGGGGTTCTTCCTGCCCGGCGGCATTCCTGTAAGCCCCGGAATTGTTTATAACTCGGCCGCCAATCAGCCGTGCGGCCCTCTGTTCGTCGGGGGCTTCGTCAATACGGGCTGCAGCGCGTTCTTCAGCTACAACCGCTTTGGCAACACGCGGAATTCCTTTCCCACGGAACAGTTCAGCTTCCAGAGCAATTACTTCCGTCGCGTGGATATGTCAGGACGCCTCAATTACTCTGACGCTGAAGCCGGCAATCCTTCCACGGCAGAATTGTTTAACGGCCTGGGCCGGAACCGTCTGCGCAGTTTTGCCTTGACCGGCAGCTCCGTGTCCCACCGCATTTCGCTGGCCGGCGATTTTGCTGTTACTTTCCGCGTGACGGACAAGCTCCGGATCGTAGACAGCTTCCGCTATGACGGTTTCCGGATTCCCGGAAACTGGAGCCTGGGCACGGCAAACTTTTTTGGCGCCAACCTGTTGTCGACTCCCAACGCGTTTACGCCGGCCACCTGTCCGCCGCCGTTCACGGCAGCAACCTGCCCGCAGCATGTCAGCGGTTCCGCTGCGGATGTGATCGTGGACTTCAGAAATGATTTCCTCGGCCAGAAGCGGACGGCGAACACCTTCATGCTGGAATACGACTTCACCAAGCGCGTGAGCGCGCATGTGGGCTATCGCTTTGAGCGCAAGGAAATCACGCAGCGCGTTGACGGCGCGCAAATACAGACGTTCTTCCCCGGCCCCACCGCGGCGCTGGCCAACCGCGGAGCCTGCGCTCCCGCTGTGGCCCATCCGCTGAATCCAGATGGCACCTGCACCGCGTTTGTCGACGCTGCCGACGCGGGCGATGATTTTCTGCAGATCAACGGCCACGCTGGGCTGATCGGTTTTTCCGCTCGTCCTACTGACAAGTTCCGCATGAGCGCCGATGCCGAATTCTTTACCGCAGACAACACGTTCTTCCGTATCTCTCCGCGCCACTCGCAGGACTATCGCATTCGCGCCAATTACAAGCCGCTGGACTGGACCACCTTTGGAGCGGCTGTCCGCATACTGGAAACCCGCAACACCAGCCTCGACATCGGCGGCCTGGGCCATAACCGCAGCTTCGGCTTCAGCGGCGCCTTTGCCAAGCCGGACTCCAAGTGGGGCGTCGATCTTTCCTACGATTACAATGACATCTTTTCCCAGATCAACATCTGCTTTGTAGCCACGCCGAACCTGACGCCTCCGGGCACCATCAGTTGCGGCACGCCGTTCCTTTCCGGCTTGTCGACGTACACCAACGTTTCGCACTTCGCCGCCGGATCGCTGGTGATGAAGCCATGGAAGCGGGTGACGGCAGGCGCGGGCTACGCCGTGACGAGCTCGTCCGGCAATACGCTTATCCTGAATCCCATTGCGCCCACGGGCCCGTTGAGTCTCAACTACCACCTGCCCACGGCTTCGGTCGCGTTTGCCATTACCGAAAAACTGACCTACAAGACCGGCTGGAACTACTACGACTACAACGAGAAATCCGATCCTGGGCCGACTTTGCCAAGGGATTTCCGGGGGAACATGTTTGCGATGTCTGTGCGCTACACGATGTAAGGAAACTAAATCGATCTGGGAGGGATGATGAAAGCAATAGTTTGCGGAATGATTGCGCTCGGTTTGCTGGCGGGAGCGGCGCTTCCAGCCGCGGCACAGGACACTCAAACGCTGTACAAAACCAAGTGCCAGATCTGTCACGGCCCCGATGCCACCGGCGGTCCTGCCGGCAAGAAACTGGGCGTGAAAGATTTCCACAGCCCTGAAGTGCAGAAACAGCCGGATGCGGAACTTCTGGAGATCGCCCGCAAAGGCAAGCTCAAGATGCCGGCCTATCAAGGCAAACTTACCGATGCGCAGCTCACCGACCTGATCAAATTCATGCGCGGGCTGGCGAAAGATGCAGGCAAAGGCAAATAGACGGTGTTCCATTTTTTTCACCCCGGCGGCGATGCCGCCTGTTTTTGTAACGTGTTTGGCGTGTTGGGCCCGCAGTTCAGTTCACTCCAGTGAGGCGCAATGGCACCCACCGATCAAGGCATGAATCAACCTAAAGGGCCGGCATCTACGCCGGTACGGCGTAGACGCTTTGTGGAAGCGCTGCTTGGCAGCGGCTTCTTCCTCAGCGCGGCGGCCTTCTTCTATCCTGTTTTCCGTTTTCTCATTCCCCCCGGCGAATCCGATATGGGCAGCGGTTCAGTAGTTGCCGCCCGAGTCGGCGAGTTGAAGCCGAATAGCGGCAAGGTGTTTCGCTTTGGCAGCCGCCCCGGCCTGCTGGTCCACACCTCCACCGGCGAATATCGCGCCATGTCCGCCACATGCACGCACCTTGCGTGTACCGTGCAATATCGCGACGATACCCGCGAAGTCTGGTGCGCCTGCCACAACGGAAAATATGACACCAACGGGCGCAACGTCTCCGGCCCGCCCCCGCGTCCCCTGGAAGCCTTTGAAGTGCAAGTGCGTGGCGACGAGATCTTTGTCCGGCGCCGCCAGGAATCCTGACATGAGCGTCTTCGTGAAAGTCCACGACTGGCTCGACGCTCGCTTTGGCTGGAACGAACTGCTTGCTCCTTTGCGCAAGAAGACCGTCCCGCTCCATCGCCTTTCCTACTGGTATTTTCTGGGCGGCATCACGCTCTTTCTGTTTGTCATCCAGGTGCTCACCGGGATCCTGCTGCTGCTCTACTACCGGCCCGGCGCCAACGAGGCCTTTGAGAGCGTCCAGCACATCATGACCCGGGTGAAATTCGGCTGGCTGATACGTTCCATCCATTCCTGGTCGGCCAATCTCATGGTGTTTACCGCTTTTGCCCACATGTTCAGCGTGGCCTTTCTCAAGGCATACCGCAAGCCGCGCGAACTCACCTGGGTGAGCGGCATGGTCCTGCTGTTCCTGGTACTGGGCTTCGGCTTCAGCGGATATCTGCTGCCCTGGAACACGCTGGCTTTCTTCGCCACCAAAGTCGGCACCGAAATCACGGGACAAGTTCCGGTCATCGGCCGGCCGCTAATGATCTTTCTTCGCGGCGGAGAAGAGGTCACCGGCGCCACGCTCACGCGCTTCTTCGGATTTCACGTCGCTGTACTGCCCGGGCTGGCGACCATGCTCATTGGACTGCACATTCTTCTGGTGCAGCGATTCGGCATCAGCGTTCCTCCCAAGGTGGAAGCGGAATGGAAGAGCAAGCCGGCCGCTGTGCGGGAGATGAAATTCTTTCCCAATTTCGCCCTGCGTGAATTGATGGCCTGGTATACAGCCTTGGGCGTGCTGGGCGCTCTGGCGGCAATCTTTCCCTGGGACCTGGGCGTGAAGGCCGATCCATTTGTTTCCGCTCCGGCCGGAATCAAGCCGGAGTGGTATTTCCTGTTCATGTTCCAGACGCTCAAACTCATTCCCTCCAAAGTTTTGTTCATCGATGGCGAGGTCCTGGGTGTGCTGGCTTTCGGTGTGGCCGGAGCAGTCTGGCTGCTGCTGCCCTTCATCGATAACGAGCGCGGCAAAAAATGGGTCAACACGCTGGCGGTTTTGGCCCT
The DNA here is from genome assembly GCA_035703825.1 of Candidatus Angelobacter sp. GTDB lineage: Bacteria > Acidobacteriota > Terriglobia > Terriglobales > Acidobacteriaceae > Angelobacter. Next base: position 25,509 of record DASSXL010000236.1, on the reverse strand, counting down.
CACTTACATCGTAGGAATGACCATCTATGGCCACTATGCACACTAAAACCGCCTCGTCATCAACCTGGCGTTGGCTTCCGTGCATCGCCGCGGCGCTCATCTTCGCGGGCGCGGCGCGGGCCCAAACCCAGACCAAGCCCAAAAATACCTGTCTGGACTGCCACTCGATCCTGACGGACAACCTGGGCGTGACTGAAGAAAAGTTCAACCAGGATATCCACGCGCAAAAAGGACTCACCTGCGCCAGTTGTCACGGCGGCGACGCCAGCGCTGACGATCCTGAAATCTCGATGGGCAAAAGAGCCGGCTTCAAAGGGAAAATTTCCCGCGCAAAAATTCCTGAACTTTGCGGAAGCTGCCATTCCGATCCGGCTGTCATGCGCAAATACAATCCCAGCCTGCGGACTGACCAGCTCAGCCAGTACCACACCAGCGTTCATGGAAAAAAGCTGGCCGCCGGTGACACCAAGGTTGCCGTCTGCATTGACTGCCACAGCGTTCACGACATCCGTCCGCCCAGCGACCCGCATTCCACGGTGTATCCGGTCAACATCCCCAATACGTGCGCCCGCTGCCATGCCGATCAAGAGCGCATGAAGGAATACAAGATCCCGACCACGCAGTTTGCGGACTATAACAAAAGCGTCCACCATGAAGCGCTTACGGTACGCGGAGACCTGAGCGCCCCCAACTGCACCACGTGCCACGGAAACCATGGCGCAACCCCGCCGGGCGCTTCTTCTGTGGCGAATGTTTGCTCCACCTGCCACGTGTTTCAGGCGCAGTTGTTCGATGGCAGTCCGCACAAGCAAGCCTTCGATTCCGCGGGCCTGCCCGGCTGCGTCACATGCCACAGCAATCACGCCATCGTGCATCCCACGGATGGGCTCATTGGCACCACTGACAAGGCCGTATGTGTCACCTGCCATACTGAGGGCGATCCCGGCTTTGTTGCTGCCGGCAAGATCAGCGGACAACTGGCGGAGCTTGCGGCGGCCATCGATAGCGCCGACCAGATCCTCAGCAAGGCTGAACGCTCCGGCATGGAGGTGAGCCAGGCCAAGCTCGATCTCGTCCAGGCCCGCGATACGCTCACCAAGGCCCGCGTGAGCATTCACAGCGTAAGCCTTGAGCGGCTCCAGCAGGACACCAAGCCGGGCCTGGCCGCTGCCGCCAAAAACTATGAAGCAGGCAAGGAGGCGCTCAGGGAACGCAATTACCGGCGCTTTGGGCTCGGGCTTTCGCTGATCGCCATTGCCATCGTGCTGCTCGGGCTCAGGCTCTATTTGAAGCAGATTGAAAGCGGGGAGCAGCCCGGGACAGCGTGATTCCAGGGTTGTGGCGCGAATATACTGTTCGTCTAAACCGCGACTGCCACTGCAATCCTGGGTTAACACTAAGTGGCAATATTTCACACGGAGGGAAGTATGAAGGTAATCATCAGTACCCTGGCTCTTGGCTTACTGTTGGCGGCGGCTGTTCCTGCCGCGGCCGACGATGCCGAGGCCTTGTATAAATCGAAATGCCAGATCTGCCATGGCGCGGACGGCAAGGGAAGCGCTGCCGGACAAAAGATGGGCGTGAGAGATTTTCATGCCCCGGAAGTGGCAAAACAGTCGGACGCTGACCTGATCAAGATCACCAAAGAGGGCAAGGCCAAGATGCCCAAGTTCGAAGGCAAATTGACCGACGACCAGATCAAAAGCCTCATCAAGTTCATCCGCGGCCTGAAGTAGCGATGCCTGAAACGGCGACGGCTGGAAGTTCCACCAGGCTTCCGGTCTCGCCGTTTCTTGGTTTCCCGGCTTTCCGATCACCGGATCCCAGAGCGCTCTCTTTGTGCTCCTTCGTGTCCTTTGCGGTTTTTGGTTCTCCGGTTTTCCGATCACCCGATGTCCCGATCACCAGATCACCCGATCTTTTTGCGGCCCTCTGCCTGCGTCCCTCAGCCATAGACCCACCCCCCATATCACTTCTGTTGAAAACAAAAGCTAAAGTGCAATTCGACCAAACGGTCGACCGAGCGGTCGAAGGCCTTTTTTGTGTTTTTCAGCGGTCCAATCAAGGTCGATTTCAGCCTTCTTTTTCGGTTTTTACTGTCCGGTCGGCAGAGGGTCGTAAACCCTTCCAATTGCCGTGTAGTATTCGGCCTTGGCTAGTGGCCAGCAGCTAGTAGCTAGAAGCTTTCTTTTGTCAAAGATCACAGCCGCAGGCACACTTCAACCTAGCGCCGAATAACACAGTCTACCTTTTGTTCGCCCTGGAGTCAACAAAAAACGACGGTAATATCGCAGTAATTTAGGGCTAATTTGAATGCTTTGGCATCACCACGTCTTTCGCCTCTTTTGGCAGAGATGGGATTAGCCACTTGAAGACGAGAGTAGCCACGGCAGCGCCGGACAATTGAGCAATTATGAAGCCTGGCACATCACTAGGGTGAATGCCCGCAAACGTGTCTGTCACACTGCGTGCAATCGTCACCGCCGGATTTGCGAAAGACGTGGATGCAGTGAACCAATACGCCGCAGTGATATAGGTGCCTACGGCGAACGGGATCGCCGTCGAGCGGGCTCGAACACAACCCCAAATCACAGCAAGCAGCCCAAAAGTCGCAACAAACTCGCTCAACCGCTGTGATGCGCCGCTTCGGGCATGATGGGAGATCGAAAACCACGGAAGAGCAAACATCATGTGAGCGCAAACGACCCCCACCAACGCACCCGCAATCTGGACGAAGACATAGCCCGGAACTTCGCGCCAGGGCAGCCCGCCTTGAGACGCATCCGCCAGTGTTACAGCCGGATTGAAATGCGCACCCGAAATTGGGCCGAAGGTGAGTATCAAAGCTACCAGGGCCGCTCCCGTTGCAAGAGTGTTTGCCAGAAGAGCGATAGCCACATTGCCGTTCGCGAGTCGCTCTCCCATGATCCCTGAACCAACAACAGCGGCTAAAAGAAGTGCCGTGCCTATTGTCTCCGCAGCTAGTCGTCTGGGAAGACTCGCGCTATGCATGGGGTGCGCTCAATCTGCGCCTTGGTGTGGCACGGGTTCTGGACTCACTGATTGTGCAGTCGCCATCCTTGATTGCCTGTTTCAGCGTTTTGCTGTCTGCGATGAAGACTTTGTCCGTAAGCGCAACTTTGAGATAGGCCAGGAGTTCCCTGCACTCGGGTTTGTTGTCCTGAATTAAGCGGTAATAGACACGGTACCCCTCGCGTCGATCAACAACGAGTCCCGATCTCTTGAGATATGTAAGATGGCGCGAAACATTCGATTGAGAGCTTCCGACCACATACTGAATATCACAACCGCAAAGTTCGCCCTGCAAAAGCAAATTGATAATTCGTAGCCGGTTAATATCGGCCAGACCTTTGAAATAATCTTCAACACCCTTCATTCCGCATGCCCCTCAAATATTTTTACTCCGGCTGTTATTTTCATGTAAGATTTTTCGCGTATTTAAGTGTATGCATTTAAATGCATAAAGTCATTAACAAAAATGGAGCACTGCTGAATGTCTGGACTGTACAACGTTCTCTTTCTCTGCACTGGGAACTCCGCTCGCTCAATCATGGCTGAAGCCATCATGAACCAGAAAGGACGGCCTAATTTTGTCGCTTACAGCGCGGGTAGCCATCCCAAAGGTTCCGTTCATCCCGCCGCATTAAAGCAACTGGAGAATGCTCGCTTATCCATCAATGGCTATCGGAGCAAAAGTTGGGAAGAATTCTCCCGGCCCGATGCCCCCTACCTGGACTTTATATTCACGGTGTGTGATAACGCTGCTGCTGAGGTATGTCCTGTCTGGCCTGGTCAGCCCATGACAGCGCATTGGGGTGTTCCAGACCCTGCCGCTGTTCAGGGCAGCGCGGAAGAAATACAGCGGGCCTTTCACAGCGCGTTCTTAATGCTCGATCGCCGAATCAGTCTTTTTCTATGCCTTCCCTTGGGAAGCCTTGACAAGCTAGCGATAAAACGAGAGATCGACCAGATCGGCGGCAAGTAGCGGAACGATGAAGAATCAGCATCCACAACTATGGGGCGCGGACCGAATAGTGCTGGGATTTCTTCGGATCTTCGCGTCTTTGCAAAGGATGGGTAAGAGAAAGGCGCGGAGAGCGTCTTCGCTCCCCGCGCTTCCATGGCGGCTCCTTACTCGGCGTTCACCGTTAGCGATAGGGTGAAGACCCGCTTTTTAAGTTGTCCAATCTTACTTGCTGGCCTTCTCTGCTTCGCCGAACGTGACTGGTTCTGTGGACACCCGCTCCTTGTCAGTTACTTTATCCGCGTCCAGAGGCTTCAAATTTTTGGCCTTAAGCTCAAACCGGGCCTGTTCTGGCATTACTGCCACAACCCTTCCATGCCCTTTCATGAATCCTGCAACCAGTTCCACCCGGAGGAAATACTCCTGGCCTGGTTTTAAATCGACCTCGACACCCGACTGTTTGTCATTGGACCGAAATGTGTGCTTGCCAGGAGCCAGCTTTACGGTGAAATAACGGCCGTTTTCCATTCGGGCGAGTTCCGCTTCGTCACAATAAACTGACGGAGATAAGGCGCTCCCGGCATACTGCTTGTAACGGTAGAAATAGACCTTCGCTATCTCGGTCTGAGTAGAGGGTTGAGTAGTTGCAGCGGTGGTAGTGGCCGGTTCCGCTTGCGAGGTTGGCGATTGTGAGGAGGTGGAAGGCTGTTGGGCGAAACCAGCCAGGGAACAGAAGGTTACAACGCAGATAAGCAATAGCTTCATTCTTGCACGCTCCATTGCGGATTAGAATCTGGACAACGTTTCAGAGCTACAGAACTGTCCTTGATTCTTGGTTAGGGGGTGAATGCGCGCAGTCTATCAGGGGTATAGGGAATTGCAAAACAAAATTCGAATAGGATAGTTTCCCAAAATGGGTCGTGGCCGCTATTCCCGTGCTTCTTCTTTGACTCACCATACCAGGGGGGCTCTCATGCATGGATCGACACAGATGACACGGATTTACAAACTCAAAGATGGTCCTAATCAAAGTTCCTTGATCCGTGTAAATCAGTGTTATCAATGGTAGGGGTTGGGTTCTTGTGCAAAGCTATTAGGGCCGGATTACTCCTGCGCCCCTGATTCCATCTCCTTTCAAGGCATTCAAAGCCTCATTCACCTGCATCAGCGGAAATATCTCTATCTCGGTCTTCACCGGAATCTCTGCCGCCAGCCGAAGAAAATCATGGCCGTCCTGGCGCGTATTGTTGGCCACGCTGCGTATGCACCGCTCGTGGTAAATAAGCGGGTAAGGGAAGCTGGGGATGGGGCTCATATGAATGCCGCCAAGCACCAGCGTGCCGCCTTTCTTGAGCGCCGCCAGCGCCGGAGGCGCCAGTTCACCGGCGGGCGCAAAGATAATGGATGCATCCAGTTTTTCCGGCGGCGCGTCAATCGTTCCGCCCACCCATGCGGCCCCCAGCTCTGCCGCCAGCCGTCGATGTTTTTCTTCTCGGGTACAGACGAACACGTTGGCTCCCCAATACCGCGCAACCTGCAAGCAAACGTGGCCGGCGGCCCCGAAACCATAAATGCCCAGATTGACGCCACCCAGATTGGCCCCGCCCAGCTTTGCGCCGCGCTCAATGCCGGCAATGCGTAGGCAACGGAAGCCGATGATGCCGGCGCACAGAAGCGGCGCGGCCTGTAGATCGTCAAAGCCGTCTGGGATGGGATACACAAAGTTTTCGTCGGCCCGCGCGTACTCGGCAAAGCCGCCATCCACGGAATAGCCGGTAAACGTGGGATTGTCACAAAGATTTTCTCTGCCGCTCTTGCAGTAGGGGCACAGCCCGCAGGTCTTGTGCAGCCAGGGTATTCCAACGCGCGCGCCGCGCGCGTAGCGCTGCGCGTTCCGTCCTGCGCGCTCTATCACCCCCACGACCTGATGTCCCGGAACAATATTCGGGCGGCGAGGCGGCAGTTCGCCCTCCACCACGTGCAGGTCAGTCCGGCAAATACCGCAGGCTGTTACCCGGACCAGCACTTGTCCGTCGCCGGGTTCCGGCACAGGAAGTTCAGAAAGCTTAAGGGGGTTCGTTTGAACCGGCGCGGGAGTTGGCAGCGTCCATGCCTTCATCGGGTGGCCTATCTGTGCAGCAGCACACCCACAAGTTTACGCAGGGCAATCGGTCCTTGTCCTTTGGAAAGGTATGAATCCACGTCGGCAGAAGTTTCAGCCGGACGGTCTGAACTGCTGAACATGATTACGGGAACATTGGCGGCAACGCGTTTGATTTCGCGGGCCAGTTCCTGTCCGCTCATCCCGGGCATCACGCCGTCGATAACCACCGCATCCACAGGGTGTGTCTGGAGCAACCGCAGGGCCTCAACCCCGTTGGCGGCGGTGAGCACCTGATAGCCGCCGGATTCCAGGACTGTCCGGCAGATGAGCAGGATGTCTTCCGAGTCGTCCACGCATAAGATGCTTGGGCGACCCCGCGCCGGGCTAGCTACCGTATGAGATGTGGCGCACACATGCATTTCCTTATACCGCGAGTAATTCCAGGGCGCGAGGCTGAAGAATAGTCACCGACGCTCCCTTAATGCTGATCAACTTGTCCTGTTGGAACTGGTGAAGAACGCGGCTAACGGTCTCCCGAGACGTGTTGGTCATGCTGGCAATCTCTTCCTGCGTGAGCGCCACGATAAAGCGGCGGTCGCCGGCGGTGGCGCGGCGCGCGTCAAGCCATTCCAGCAGGAGTGTTGCCAGCCTTCCGGCAACGGTATTGGGCAGCGCAAGGCGGCACACGTTGTTCAGCACAACGCGGTATTCGCGCAGCAGGCAACTGGTGGCTTCCGATGAAGCTTCAGGAAAAATCTGCAGGAACCGCAGAAAATCGCTCACGCGGATTGCCTTCACGCGGCACAACTCCACGGCGTCGGCGGTAGTTTCGTGCGCCGTTCCGCTCATGGCGGCGCTAATGCCCAGCACCTCGCCGGGCCCGGCAATACGCAGTATCGCGGTCCGGCCTTCGCGGGACGTAACGGAAAGCTTCACCCGTCCTGAGCAGATCACATACACATGGCGGGGAGTTTCACCCTCCACAAACAAGGCTTCGCCACGAGCGCGGCTGACTTCCGGTGCAATGGCTTCAAACTGAGCCAGGGCCGCGCCGCTCAAACGTGAGAACGGCAGATCACTATGAAACATAATTGGGGGCCTACTTCCTGTATTAAGTGCGTTTACGGTCATGGTTCCCATCACTTCCTCCTGCATCAAGCCGGCCTAAGATTGCCATCAACTGGTACACCCAGAGGAAAGCAAGTGGGCGGCCATCCAACCATGCTGAAAAGACAGGACTTACGCGGGCTGCTAAAATCTCCCCTGCGCGGCAAAACGCAGGACTGCGCCATTTGGCGCAGGTGCCCTGCGGTGCGACCGTAAAGTTGTCTTGGTTCTGCGCTCTTTGTTTAGGTGGCGAAGCGGAAGGCGAAAAATGGCCGATGCGCGAAATCCGATAGTGCTCGTCATCATCGATGACAACCTTCGCAGCCTGGAGTATGTCTCCACGGCCCTGGCCGGCGATAACGTGGAGATCCTTACGGCTTCAGACCCGGAGCAAGGGCTGGACTTGGTCTACACGCATCGTCCCCAGGTGGTGATGACGGACCTGGTGATGCCGAACATGACGGGGCTGGAAGTGCTGGAGCGAATTACTGAATTTGATCCGGCGATCGACGTGATCTTGATGACCGCCCACTACACCACGGAAACGGCGGTGGAGGCCATCCGCAAGGGCGCGGCCGATTATCTGAACAAGCCAATTTCACTGGCGACACTGCGTGACCGCGTGGGCCGGATCATTAACGCCGCGCTGCAACGGCAGCAGGTGAGGCATGCGGAAGAGCAGGCAATGGAGACCGCGCAGTTTGAGGGCATTGTGGGACGCAGCCCGCAGATGTGGGAGATGTTCTCCCGCATCCGGCGCATTGCGCCGCACTACCGCGCCGCCCTGATCACCGGCCAGACCGGCACAGGAAAAGAACTGGTGGCGCAGGCCTTGCACCGTCTCAGCCTGGTAAAGGGAAAGTTTGTGGTGCTGAACTGCTCCGCTGTAGTGGAAACGCTCTTTGAGAGCGAACTTTTTGGCCACGCCCGCGGCGCGTTCACCGGCGCCGACCGCGACAAGATGGGGCTCTTTGAGCACGCCAATGGTGGAACGCTGTTTCTGGATGAGATTGGCGACATGCCGCTTTCCACTCAGGCCAAGCTGCTGCGCGTGTTGCAGAACCAGGAAGTGTTGCGCGTGGGATCGCTTACGCCGCAGAAAGTCGATGTCCGCGTGGTGGCGGCAACTAACAAAGATCTGCGCCATGAGATCGCCGAGCGCCAGTTCCGTGAAGACCTCTATTTCCGGCTGTCGATGGTTGAGGTCCACACGCCGTCGCTCGCGGAGCGGATGGATGACCTGCCGCTGCTGGCGCGCCATTTTGTTAAGAAGTTTTCGCAGCAGTATGGCAAGAGTATCCGCGGACTCACGCAGCGCGCGCAGATTCTGCTGGGACGCCATGCCTGGCCGGGCAATGTGAGGGAACTGGAAAACGTGATCGGGCATGGCTGCATGATGACCATGACCGACATGATCGATGTTGCAGACCTGCCTCCCTTATTGCCCCAGGGCGCGCGTTCACCCGCCGCGGGCCAGCCATCTGGAGCGCAAGCGGCCGCTGACTTTGCGGGCCAGTCCCTTGAGGACCATGAAAAAAAGCTGGTGATGGATGCGCTCAGCCAGTCGGCCGGCAACCAGTCAAAGGCTGCGCGGCAACTCCACATTGGGCGCGATGCATTACGCTACAAGATGAAGAAGTTCGGCCTGCTGTGAAGTAATCAGCCGTTCTCGCCGGCGGTCTCAAAATCTTTCAGTAGGAGCAAGCGCTGGACTTCTTCCCGCAAATGGACCAGCGCCACCGGCTTGGCCAGGTATGCGGTGAATCCGGCGGCCAGCGCCTTTTCGCGGTCGCCCTGCATCGCGCTCGCGGTAAGGGCGATGATCGGCAGCTCAGCATGCCGCGGGTCTTTTCGCAACTCGCCCAGCACTTCATAGCCGGTGCGCCGGGGCATTTGCAGGTCCAGCAGGATCAGGTCGGGAGTTTCCGCCAGGGCCTTTTGCAGGGCTTCCTCGCCATCGGCGGCTTCCGTTACGGCGTAGCCCTGCCGCTCCAGCACGGTGCGCAGCAGTTCGCGGCTGGTCGCTTTGTCGTCGGCAATCAGAATTTTTTTCATTTGTTGTCAAGTCGAAGATATCAGGTGGCGGGGCGCAACGGGAAAGTCAATCGGAATCTGCTGCCTTGTCCGGGCCTGCTCTCAACGCTGACGGTTCCGCCGTGCAGTTCTACCAGATGCTTGGTGATGGGCAGGCCCAGTCCCGTGCCTTCACGAGTGCCTCCGCTGGCGTCGCCCACCTGATAAAACTTTTCAAAGATTGAAGGGTGTTCTTTCTCCGGAATCCCGATTCCCGTATCACAGACGGAGACGTGCAGGGTGTCGCCCTGGCTGAAGGCTTCCACCCAGACGCGCCCGCCTTCCGGCGTGAATTTTACCGCGTTGCTCAGCAGGTTATACAGGATCTCCTTCACGCGCAGGCGGTCAGCGTGCAGCGAGCTCTGAAAACGGTTCTGGTTTTCAAGCGTGATGTTTTTTGTGGCGGCCTGGTAGCGGATGCCGCCCAGCACCTCTTCAACGCACTGGCTGAAGTCAAAAGGTTCGCGCTTCAATTCCAGCCGGCCGGATTCGATCTTGCTGATGTCCAGGATTTCGTTGATTAGCTCCAGCAGATGCCGCGCGTCCTGCAGGATGTGCCCGACAAAGCGCTGCTGCTTTTCGCCCAGCGGCCCTTCCAGTTGCTCGGCTAGCAGCTCTGAGAACCCGATAATCGTATGCAGCGGCGTGCGCAACTCATGGCTCATGCTGGCCAGAAACTCATTCTTCTGGCGGTTTGCATGTTCCACCTCGCGGTTGCGGGACTCCAGTTGCTCGTTCTTGATCGTCAGCTCGGCCGTATATTGCTCGCGCAGAAGGCGGATGCGATCTTGCACGGCCTTTCTTTCCGTGATGTCGCGCACTGACGCGATTACATGCAGCGATCCTTCAATCCAGTTGGGGCTCAGGCTGATTTCTACCGGAAAAAGCGAGCCATCTTTGCGCTGCCCCTGAAGTTCCAACCCGGTGCCCATCGGTCGTGTATTAGGACGCTTGGCATAAGCGGCGCGATGTTGCGCGTGGCCGCCGCGCATTGAAGCAGGCACCAGTTGGTCCACGCTCAATTCCAGGAGTTCAGAGCGGCTATAGCCAAACATCCGCTCCGCTGCCTCATTGAGTATCAGGATTCGTCCTTCCTCATTCACTTCCAGGATCGCGTCCGGCGCGGCATGCAGGAGCTTGCGATACCGGCTCTCCAGGCTGCTTTCCTGATGTGCGCGGGCTTGTTCTGGATCGGGGGCGGTCATGTCTCCTGCGTGCTCCAACAGATTAAGTAGCTGGATTGGGTGATTTTACTCCCAGGGAAATAATTATGGACAAGTCCGCGCGTCGCGGCCGGCTGAGAAGCAGGCGAGACTCTGCCGTAACGTGGTCCGATACGGATCAGAATAAAAAGATCATCTCGATCTTGTTCTTGCGAATCTCGCCTCAACGCGGGAGTTCGTCAATTGCGTGATCTTCAGCTAATCGGTTTCTGCTTATGGTCTACGCCGATGGATGCTCCAGTATCGCGGCCAACGCCTTCAGCCGCGTCGCGTCTCCTTGGTTCTTCGCCGCATCCGCCTCTTTTGCCAGCGACGCCGCCATGCGATTCAACTCCGCCACTGCATCTTTGCCCATGTGCGAGCGCTCGGCATTCTGGATTGCCTTCTCGAGACCTGAGATCTTATCCGGCGCAAGCGCCTGCGAACGCTGCAACTGGTCAAGATATGCCTTAGCCACCACCAATTTCGCCGGCCACTCAATCTTCTGCTGGTTCTGCACGTTCAGCTCACTCACCTGGACCGTCTTCGCCGCGTCGATTTCGTTCTGCGTGAGGAACTTGGTTGGCGTGAGCGTAAACACGTCCAGTCCGCGCGCAATCTCTGAGGCATAAATGTTGCCGTTGTACCAATACGCTGACCAGTCGCCGCCCAGCACGAGCTGTTTTGGGTCGATGGGCCCACGGTCAAAGTAGGCAATTTCCAACGGATGCGCTGCGTCAGTAAAGTCCACGATGGAGATTCCGCCCTGGTACCACGATTGCACTTCAATATCGCGGCCCGGGACGGGAATGAGCGAACCATTGTGCGCCACGCAGTTCTCCGTGTCGCCCTGCGCAGCCGGCATTTTGTAATAGTTCTCAAATGTCAGCTTGTCGTTTTTCACCGTAAAGATCGCGTCCGCGCCCCACTTGTTCGGGTCGTTGGCGCGGCACCGCGCTCCCAGTCCGCCGCCCCACTCGTCAGTGAACAGCACTTTGCTCCCATCGTTGGAAAACGAAGCTGAATGCCAGTAGGAATAGTTTGGATCGTTCACCGCGTCCACGCGTTTGGGATTGACCGGGTCCTTGATGTCCAGCAGGATTCCATTTCCGGAGCATGCGCCTGCCGCCAGTCCGACCGCCGAATACACCGTGATGTCGTGGCACTGGTTCGTGTCCTTCGGCTTCTCCGGGCCGCTCTTGCCGTGCGTGCCGCCGTTGGTCAGGCCGTTGATCGCCCCCGAGCGAGCGTCGATGAACACGCGCGGATGGGAGACGATTTTTGCGTCCTGTGGCGCAGCCACCGGGACCTTGATCACGTCAATGCGAAACAGCGCTGTATTCGGGTCTTTGTCCGGCTCTTCACCAGAGCATCCGGCCAGCTCTTCCGTTTGGCGCACAAAGGATGTTCCCGAGACGTAGATATAGACGTTGTCCTTGTCGTTGGGATCAATCACCAGCGTGTGCGTGTGTGACCCGCGGCAAGTCTGCACCGCCGCCACCTGCTTGGGGTTCTTGAGGTCGGAGATGTCAAAGATCCGCACGCCGCGGAAGCGGTCCTTTTGCGCTGACGGAGGATGAGGCTTCTTGTCCTTTTCTTCCTCCGGCGTGAGCGGTGGCCCCGGAGGGAAGCCCTGCGTGCCGCAATCCAGGCGCCCATTCGGCATTTCCACTGACATGAACAGCAGGTTCTTGTAAACCGAGACATCACCCTGGCCGCCCGGACACACCACAGAAGTCAACAACGTCGTCTTTGCCGGGTTGGAAATGTCATAGATGCTCACGCCATAGAAATTCCCCTGAAAGAGGTGGTTGCCCTGGAACGCAAGGTCTGAGTTGGCGAAAGCAAGTTGCGCGCGCACCAACTGCATCTCCTTTGGCATCTTGGCCGTATTTCTCATGCCGAGCTGGCCCAGCGTCTTCAGCACCTTGGGATCTGCGGGATTCGAAGTCCCGAGTTGAAATGCGGCAGGCTTCTTCACCAGTACAAGGTGCTTCAATCCCATCGCCGCTTCACCCGCGTTATAGAGGCCCGGGGCCAGCTTCGCTCGCGGATCGTTTACATCCGACCCCGTCATGCCCGGTGGCAGTTTTGGAGCGGGCTCCGGAGCAAAAGGATCGTCGTCGTCCTCAGCTTGCTGGGTGGGTGAGGGCGCGGGCGTGGGCGTGGGCGTGGGCGACTGTGCTTGTATGCGGCTTGCGCTAAAAAATAGAAAGCTGGCGGTCACCGCCACGCAAAAAAGGCTGGACACTCGATTCATCGTTTCTCCTCTGGAGTTTGCTTGCCTAACATCCCTTGCATAATCCTGATTTCGGCCCGCTGGCCATTATCCACATCGGTGGCAAAGTTGAACAGCTCGGCATCCTGGCCCGCGCCCGCTGCGCCGAACAGATCTTTCACCATGATCAAAGCGCCGTTGTGGTGCTGAATCATTCCGGCCAGGAATAAATCGTCGAACTCGGCGTCCTTCGCTTTCCCCAGCGCCTCCATCTGTTCCGGCGTTAGCATGCCGGGCATGAGCGGCATCAAGTGGTTCGGCATGTCCGTGCCTTGCATCGGCATGGAAACTGGTTGCCCGCGCGCCGCCAGCCAGCGCTTCATAAACTTGATCTCGTCGGATTGCGAACTGCTGATGCGCGCTCCCAGTGTGCGCAGCTCCTTGCTTTGCGTGTGCGACGGAATCAGCGCCGTCATCTCCACTGCCTGCGCGTGGTGCATGATCATGCCTTGCATGAACTCCACGTCCTTTTGCGACTGTGGCGGCAGTTTGGCCGTTGTTGAGGCCGGCAGCTTTCTGCTGGGCTTGCCCGGCGCACCCGGCTGGACCACTACAGGCCCCGCCGGCTGCTGCGCGCGCGCATAAGAGCACAAGAAATCCGCCGGTATACCCGCCGCGGCGAGCAAGCTGCCAGCCAGGGCAAATGCCCGCGCGGCCGGGAATCTGCGCTTGCGAGATAAACCGTGGAGTCGCCGCTTGGGAAGGTTGAAAATTCTCATCATTCAGGGTTCGATGAACGATTGTAACGGAATACTGATTTCTATTTCCTCAAATTCCTTCCTTTGCTCCTAGCTGGCTTCGTCCCGGCGTTGCGCAGGGCCCTTGTCCGCTTTTGCGACCAGCACATGGTAGGAGACGCTGTCCCATGCGTTGTGGATGCCGATGAATAGCAGCAACAGCACCGCTCCACCAATGCCAAACAGGGCCTGGCGCGTGCGTGAGGCCGCCGCGAACGACGATAGCGCGAGGATTAAGTACGCCGCAAAAGGCAGCACGACATGAAACAACCAATCCTCAAATTGCGGGTGGTATACGGCTTGCTTCCGCATTCGCCGGGCCACGATCACCGCGTATGCTACGCCGCCAAAGCCCATAAGACCCCAGAGAACAGCAAGGATAGTGATCGACTGCCATGGAGCGCGAACAAGCGCCGACAGGAAAAAAGCGACGCCAAAATGGACAATTGTTGGGCTGGCAAACGCGGAGCCCGCCTCCGCCACACCTGCCGGCGGCCTTTCGGCAATCAGAGTCAGCACCACGAACTGCAATCCGATCAGCGCGCCCGCCGCCGACCCGACGATTACGTAAAAGCTGTCCCATTCAGCGAGTTCCGGCATGATGAAGCTCATTCCCCAAACCGCTCGAAGCGGTAAGCCAATTCCTGGGCCACCGTCTCCTTCGTACGCAAGCTGCGCCATCAGCAGGGCGAACGGCTCGGTGTAGCGGGCGATCTTCAACGGCCCGGCATCCACAGGATCGAAACCAGCGTCGCGAATCAGCCTGACGGCGACTTTGCCTGGCTTTTATTGCCTGTTGCCGCTCAGCGGCCCACCAGCTTCTCCAGTTCTTCAGGGTACCGGGCGCCTTGCACCGCAATCTTGGAGGCCGCGCTTTCCAGCTCTCGAACATCTTCCGGCGTAAGCTCAACAGCGGCGGCGCCGATGTTCTCTTCGAGCCGATGCAGCTTCGTCGTACCCGGGATCGGAACGATCCATGGCTTCTGCGCCAGAATCCAGGCCAGCGCGATCTGTGCAGGCGTCGCTTTCTTCTGCTCGGCGACTTTGCCAAGCAAATCCACAACAGCCTGATTCGCTTTACGGTTCTCCGGCGTAAAGCGCGGAACGATATTGCGGAAATCGGTCTGATCGAACTTGGTTTCTTCAGTGATTTTGCCCGTAAGAAAGCCTTTTCCCAACGGGCTGAATGGAACAAATCCGATGCCAAGTTCCTCGAGCGTCGGCAATATTTCAGCTTCAGGTTCTCTCCACCACAGTGAATATTCACTCTGGAGTGCGGCGACGGGCTGAACGGCGTGCGCGCGACGAATAGTTTCCACTCCTGCCTCAGAAAGGCCAAAGTGTTTGACCTTGCCTTGCTGAATCAGGTCCTTGACAGCGCCGGCAACGTCTTCGATCGGCACATTTGGATCGACGCGGTGCTGGTAAAACAAGTCAATAACATCGGTTTTCAGGCGCTTGAGCGATGCCTCAGCAACTTCCTTGATGTGCTCCGGCCGGCTGTTCAGGCCCGGCATTCCCGGGATTTGACCGGCGCCACTGAGGTCGAACCCGAACTTGGTGGCAATCGCTACTTTGCCGCGATAGGGCGCCAGGGCTTCGCCCACAAGCTCTTCGTTGGCAAACGGGCCGTAGACTTCCGCCGTATCAAAGAAGGTGACGCCCCGGTCCACGGCCGCCCCGATCAGCGAGATTCCCTGCTGCCTGTCAATAGCGGGGCCTAAGCCGAAGCTCATTCCCATGCAGCCCAGGCCAATGGCCGATACTTCCAGATTGCTCTTCCCTAGTTTGCGTTTCTGCATTGTTTCTCCTTCCACAGTTGGCGATCGATAAGGCGTCGTCGGACTCGCGTTGTTAAACGCACGAGATGATGGTAAATCACTTTCGACGCCCATTCAGCGCGTCGAGCGCCCGCTTTAGTTGCTCAAGCTTCTGCCCGGCTTCGCCGAGTTTGCCTTCCGCCGTCAAACGCTGGTAGTCGGCAAGATCTTTGGCGGCTTCAGCAATCAGCGCATTGAAGTCCGCGGCGGATTGGGGCGGCTGGGTGGATGCAACCGCGCCTTTTGCCGGCTGTGCGGGCTCCGCGCTCGTGCTAGGCGGCGCGCCGCCAAAGAGGGAAGCCAGGGCTGATTCAAACGTCGGCCCGTAAGCCAGCCTGTCTTGCAGCGCCAGCACAACCACGCGCAACTCGGGCATGGGGCTTCGTTCGGCCTGCAGATAGATCGGCTCCGCGTACAGGAGCGCGCGCCCGCAGGGGATCACCAGCAGGGCCCCTCGCCGCACGTGCGAACCTTGCTGGTTCCAGAGCGTCAGTTGGCCGGAAAGCTGCGCGTTCTGGTCGATTCGCGCCTCGATCTGGAGCGGCCCATCAACCAGCTTCGTTTTTGGGAAGTTGTAAACAATTGATGTGCCGTAGTGCGGGCCATCGCTGCGGCCCGCGATCCAGCCAATCAGGTTGTTCCGGTTGGCGGGCGTGAACGGCAGGACCTCAACAAACTCCAGCGCTCTCTCATCCGGCAACTTCATCAGCACGAAATTCGGTTCCATGGTTTGGGCCGTCTGTTCACCGCGCTCGTTCGATGCGACCTCGCTCGCCACGTTCCACAGGTCCTCACGGTTGTAAAACATCTGCGGGTCCGTCATGTGATACAGCCCATATACTTCCGCTTGCAATGTAAGCAACAGCTCCGGGTAGCGCACATGCTTGCGCAGCCCCGGCGGCATGGCGGCCGCATCCTTGAAAAGGGCTGGAAAGATGCGCCGGTAGCCGGCGAGCACCGGGTCTTCCGCGTCAAAGACATAAAATGTTGTCGTTCCATCGTAGGCGTCTATGACCACTTTGGCGCTGTTGCGAATGTAATTGATGGGGTCGCCGTCTAGACGGTAATGTCTCGAGTAGGGATAGTTGTCGGAGGTGGTGAACGCATCCATGATCCAGTACAAGCGGCTATCTTCGCCGATCACGATGTACGGGTCCTGGTCAAAGGTGAAAAACGGGGCCAGGGCGGTGACGCGATCGCGCACATTGCGGCGCATCAGCAGCCGGCTCCCGCTGTTGATGTCATCGCTGAACGGGAGCTTTCCCAGGTCCCCGCGGTCGATGGCGATAAGGATGCGGCGCAAAAATCCATTGAGAACAATTCCGCTGTTGGCTTCATAGGATGTGAAGCTGTTGGTTTGGCCCTGCGGATAGTTGAATTCCTTTTGGCGCGTGTTGACGTACACATCGCTGTTGGTCAGCTCGCCGAAATAAATCTCCGGACGCGTCACGGTCAGGCCCGGCACCGAACTTTGGACTGGCATGTTGCTCAGATACAGGTTCGGCAGGCCCTCGGGCGTGAATCCGTTGACCGAATTCATGGTAATGCCGTATCCGTGCGTATAGATCAGCTTTTCGTTGATCCAGTTGCGGCTGCTCTCCGGGAGCTTGTCAATATTCAGCTCGCGGGTAGCGAGCATTACCTCGCGCAGATTGCCGTCAATTTCATAGCGGTCGATATCGACATCGGGAAAGTCGTAATAGGTGCGGATTGCCTGGATCTGCCGCAGGGTGCTCTGGAGAGCGCGCCAATCCCAGAGCCGGATGTTCTGGAGTGTCTCCTGGTTCTGCGCCGGCTCGGCCGCGGCGACGCTTGTTTCCGCGGGAAATTCGCGCTGCGACATGCGATCTAATTGGTAGGCTTGCCGCGTGGCCGTGATGTTGTTGGTGATATAGGGACGTTCACGGACCAGTTCATTCGGCTTGACTATGAAGCTTTTTACGTACCAGCCCGAAACCTGAAACACCAGATAACAGAGGATTGCGGGAACAACGGCCGCCCCCAGCCAGCGCCCGCGTTGCAGCCAAACCGCATTGGCCAGGGCGATCACGGCTCCCAGGACGAGCGTCACGCAGATTGCAAGCTGGCCTGGCAGCATGACATGCGCGTCCGCATAAGTGGCGCCGGAAAAGATGGTGTGGTTCTCCTGCAATCGATCAAAGCGGCCGAGGTACACGCGGAGCGCGATTACCAGTAATAGAAAAGCAAATGCCGTTGAGAGGCTGCTCCATGAAACGCCGCTGTGGTCGCCGAACGGATTTTCCAACGCCCTGCTTGCCCGCTTCACAAGGAGAAAGAGAATTGCGGCCGCGCAGGCGATCACCGCCAGCAGCAACAGCCAACCGGAAACAAGCTGCCACGCGGGGAGGGTGAAGAGATAGAAGCCCACCGGCTTGCCGAAGATTGGATCAACCACGCCTGCGTTGGTGCGTGGCGCATACCAATAGAGAGCGAAGGTTGGCCATTCCGCCATCATGACCGCCCCGGTCGCTACGGCGATGACGGTAGACCCGGCGAGTACAAGCAGGCGCAGGGCCGACCCTACCGGCAACCGCAACGGTTGTCCGCCGATGAAGATCGTGTGCGAACTTGGCAACGACACGAAGTGGGTCTTCTTAAGGACCAGGAACGCTCCGTACAGGACGAGAAACGTGGATGCGGCAAATGTGATGAAAATAGTCGACTGCAGGCTCAGCGTTTTCCAGAACACCTGGGCATAGCCGAGCGATGCGAACCAAAGCGCATCGACGTAATACGACAACCACATTCGTCCACTGAAGCTGACGAAGACAAGGGCCGCGAGAATGAGAAGCAGACGGCGGGAACGCCGCTGCCCGCCCGGCTGGATCGGCGGACGCACCGGCCGCCGCATTTGTGGCCAATTCATAGGATCAGACATTGCCCCACAAGCATACGCCTTCGCCATCTTTAGCACAGGTGCTATTGCTGCGCCTTCGGCGGTTGCGGCACAAAGCTGTCGAACATGCTCGGCACGCCAAAAAAAAGCGCCCGCTGGTGGCAGGCGCTTACGTGGGGCGGGTCCGCTCCTGTGGCTGTACAGGCCGCACGAGCAGACTTTAGATGTAATGTCATTGCTTCAGATAGCGATGCTCCTTTTCGGGCAACTATCCACTATGAATCACTGGTAGCAGATGCGGAAGCTCGGCGGGCCTTCCCATTCCTTGAGCCAGCGACGCAGAATCTGGTTTCCATCGGGCGTGACAACCGTCTTGATGAGGTTGCTTTCGCCAGCTCCCGCAGAAGCGGTAGCGTTTCTTCCCATCCCATGCAGGAATCAGTGATGCTTTGGCCATAAATCAATCGTTCCCTGGGCGCAGGTTTCTGCGCACCTCCCACCAGATTGCTCTCAAGCATCACTCCCATGATCGTTCTTTCGCCTGCTTCAATCTGATCTGCAACCGCTTGACACACTTGCGCTTGTATTCTGTGGTCTTTGCCGCTGTTGGCATGACTGCAATCGACCATCACCCGGGGTTCAAGTCCGGCATATTCCAGGTGCGCGCCTGCACGCGCTACCCAGTCAGAGGTGTAGTTTGTGCCGCTTCGTCCGCCACGCAATACCACGTGACAATCCAAGTTTCCAGTGGTGGCGAAAATGGCGGTCCGTCCGGATTTTGTCTGGGCCAGGAAAGAATGGGGCTGGGCTGCTGATAGCACGCCATGTATAGCAATCTCCACATCGCCCGATGTTCCATTTTTAAATCCCACGGGACAGCAAAGCCCGGAGGCGAGTTGCCGGTGCACCTGGCTCTCAGTGGTGCGCGCTCCTATTGCGCCCCAACTTATCAGGTCAACAAGATATTGCGGCGTCATCATGTCAAGAAACTCGGTTCCCGCGGGCACGCCCATTTCCGCCAGATCAACCAGAAGTTCCCGCGCAAGCCGCAGCCCATCATTGATCCGGAAGCTTTGATCAAGACCAGGATCATTGATCAGCCCCTTCCAGCCTGAAGTAGTGCGCGGTTTTTCAAAGTACACGCGCATCACAATCAGAAGTTCATTCGCATATTCCTCTGTGGCAGAATGCAGCAATCGGGCATATTCGCGCGCAGCCCGGGGATCATGAATCGAACACGGCCCAACGACGACCAGGATACGGTCCTCATGCCCGTGCAGGATTTTAGAGATTGCAGCGCGGGTATTGTGCACCGTGGAGGACGCTACTGATGTACGCGGCAGTTCCTCCGCCAACATGGCAGGGGATACCACGTCTTGAACGTTCTGCAGACGTAAATTGTCAGTTGAATACATTGCCTGGTCCCATGCGCCCGGTTCAGCGGATTATCTTGTTGTACGTGAGGGGGCCGCTTTGAAGGTGCGTGCAGCCTTTGTGGATCGTTCACGATCAAGAATGCGATTGGGAGCTGCGCTCAATGAATTTCATTCGAGCTGCGAGAATTGCGGCTGGCTTGGAATTCAAGAGGACACCATTGCCGGCTCGCCGCATACAGGATTGGGTTCAAGAAGAATCTCTTTTTCTCCAAACAGCCTTTCGGCAATGATGCCGCGCTCCCTGCATGCCTCAATGAGACGGTTCGATTCGACGATTGGCCGCGATTGTTCGGTGTATTTAATGCTCATGATGTAGTTCAACCAGGGTTCCTGGCCCATGGCATACACATATGCTTCACGACAATGAAAGGTATTGACAATATGCATTCCCTGATCAAAGTTGGAGCCAGAAAGCCTGCGGGATTCGTCCATGGCCCGCTCCTGCTTTTGCGTAAGCAGAGGACCATAAAGCCAACTTAGGGGGGCGCCGTCGCATTCCATACCCAGAAAGAGAGCATCCACATTGCCGATCTCGCGATGAAGATGCTCATAAAGCTGAGGTTCAATGTTGCAGGAATCTGCGGCGAAGAGCAAGGAATGCGGACCGATCCGCACAAGCCAAGCCAGCTTGGTCATGATGTCAAGGTCGGCATGTTCGCCGAAAAACGGAAGACCGGTGATGTGCACATTTCCATCATGGATCTCTTGCAACTCGTCAATTTCAATCACGTTCTTAAACCCACAGTTCCGGAACAGGAGCCTGAGTGAAGGGTCCTGCAGGCGGCCGCCATTATTCCGTGGAACAACCACGTTCTTCACTTTATGACGAATCTGCAGCAGCGTCTCGAAGAGAATGTGGTCCTGATGATTATGTGTGATAAGCACGTAATCAATGGAGTCCGGCAGGTCAAGATAAGTGTAGCGTGAAATGCCATTCTCATAGGTATAACTCAGGACCGGATCAAACAACATGCTGATGCCCTGCGATTCCAGGAGAATGCAGGCGTGCCCGAAATATCTCCAGCGCAATCCAGGGCCCGAATAGGGCGAGTAGGCGGGCGGCGGTTCCGGAGTAAGGAACGATCGCAAGAGATCGTCCTGTGAATCGGGGACGCGCAGCATGTCTTTAATCGTGTTCCAGGAGCGCGGAACTGACTTCAGGCGAAAGAGCTCATCGACAGCAGGGTCATCAAATGCTAAAGGAAGATGCAGAGCATCGTCTGAGACAAGCCGTGGGGTGCTGAGCACAAAGGGCCGGTCGTCACAAGAAATCTGGGAAAGCATAAGACTCTGTCGTGACGGATCATAATAGCGGCTGCGGTAGAGCAGGGGCTCAATCAATCGAAACGAGGGATGGTTATTTAAGTCATACACAAGTTCCACATAGCCGCGCAGGGCAGGCGGAACCTTCTCATACAGCGAATGCAGGCTATAGCCCTTTGCCGACGATCTCAGCATGGCGTCCAGCGAATCGATCGCTGCCGACAGCTCAAGGAGGGCCGCCCTGTTGCGCTTTGTGCACTCGCGTAACTCGCGGATGTCGTCCACCCGCTTTCCGCCGTAATCAATAAACGGCCCGCCCAACATCTTGGGGTTCTTTACCGCATTGGCATGGACTTGAGGCGCGCTGATATAGGAATCCATGATTTTGAAGTGCCGGTGAACGATATTTCTGGCAGTAGTGGCCGGAGGAATCAGATGTGGCCACGCATACCATTGGTCCACGAGGGGCTCAACCTGCACATTCTGGCGCAAATAATATTGCTCTTGGTTCGGCATGAGTGCTCTCCTTGATCATTCAATTGCTGGAACGGCTTCTTCTAACCTGCGCTGCTGCAAGTGTTATGTGGGTTTTCGGTATGCAAGCGCTACTGTGTTGGCCTCGCCGCTCAACGCCATTTCGTTATCAAGAGCGCTGCTCAGTTGAGGTATTTTCTGGCGTGCAGGCGCAATTTTCATGGCCACCAGTATTGGAGTAGCCATAAAGGTAGTAACCAGGGCCATGACAACCATCATGGTAAATAGCGCAGGAGACAAGATTTTTAGATCCAGCCCAACAGTGAGCACCACGAGTTCAACCAGCCCACGTGTATTCATGAGAACTCCCAGACCGGCTGAGTCCCTCCATTTCATTCCCAACATATAGGAGGTGACGCTTGCGCCTGTAAATTTGCCGAGCGTTGCTATGGCAATAATGGCGAACGTGCAAAGCCACATCTCTTTGCCTAAGATCAGGTCAACGCGGGTGCGCAGCCCGGTAAGCGCGAAAAAGAGCGGCAGCAAAAGCGCAAGGGTGAGCGACTCGATTTTTTCCCGAAGCTGCGCTACCAGTCCGGCAAACTTCGGCATGATCAAACCGGCAGTAAATGCGCCAAACAGAGCATGCATACCGATCTGCTCCGTGGTCCAACTTGACAGAAGAATGAGCAGGACCACGGTTGAAAGAAGGCCAGGTGACAGCCCACGGCGCTTCCAGAATGCTCCGAGCCAAGCCATGGCCCAGCGCACCGGGCCCAGCATGCATGCCACAAACAAAACAAATTTGAACGAGGTTGATGCCAGGATGGCCCAATTCGAGGCGGAGCGCACCATCGCTGTCAAACACGCCAACAGCAGCCATGCGGTGGCATCATCCATGGCGGCACACGATATGGCAATTCTACCTAAATCCGTGCCCAGCAAATCACGTTCCCGCAAAATTCGCGCGAGGACAGGAAAAGCAGTGACGCTCATGGCCGTCCCTACAAATACGGCGAAGTGGAAAAAGGGAACATCGGCCCCGGCAAATCTTGGGTAAAGCAGCCGGGCCAGGCCCACTCCTGATAAAAACGGGATGATGATGCTGAAATTACTGGTAAGAACTACCGTAGCCCTGCTTTTCAAAAGACGGTTGATGTCCACCTCGAGACCAACAATAAACATGAAAAGCAGAATGCCCAGTTGGCTCAGAGCGGTCAGAGTTGCAAGGACTGAGGACGGGAAAGCGTAATTAAGCGCGGAGGGAAAGAAATCTCCCAGTAGAGACGGACCGAGCACAATACCGGCAGTCATCTCCCCCACCACGCACGGCTGGCCCATGCGTTCAAATAGCCAGCCAAAAATGCGCGTGGCAAGCACAATGGCTCCAATGGACACCAGAAGCTGCGCAATACTCATGGACTGTTCCGAGGCAATTCCAGGATGATTTAGTTAGTTTTCCAGCGTTGGCTCAGCTTCTCTGGTGCTTCAGGATGGTTGGCGGGCGACCTTCCCATAGGAGCTTTCGAAATATGCCAGAGGCGGCTTTTCACTGATTCTTACGTGAAGCGCCTGCCCAATGACGATCCAATGATCGCCCACCCGTATCATCTTTGTAGTGATGCACTCCAGTGCTCCGGGCACATCCTCCAGAAGCGGAACTCCGGTAATTCCCGGCCGCCATCGGACCTTGAGAAATCTGTCGCTCCAATTTTGGGAAAACTGGACAGACAGATCTCTCTGGCCTTCGCTCAGAATGTTGATGCCAAAATGCTTTCCTACTCCACAATGAGCGCAGATGGCGGCGCGATGGTCAATGCACACTAGAACCAGCGGCGGTGTCAGGGACAGGCTTGTAAAAGAGCTCAGTGTAATGCCGTAAGGCTTTCCGTCTGCTCCCACAAGGGTAGTCACCGTTACCCCTGTGGGAAACTTGCCACAAACACGGCGAAAGTCTTTAACATCAAAAGAGCACTTGTCCATCACCAACACCCCCTGAGATACACCCGTGTGCTATGCAATCTGGGCAGCACGGGCTTTGTCGCGCATCTCTTCCCTGGTCCCGGCGTCTGCATAACGCGACGCGAGATACTCATACGCTGATGGGAGTGTCGCCACCAGATACTCTGCTCGTCTTTTAGTGCTTTCAAATTGCTTCAGGGCCGCTGCTGCGCCGCCGTGATAATTGAGGATTGGCAGGCTATCAATTGGCCGAAAACCGAGACCAAGCAGCATCACGCTGTAGGAATACGCTTCAAAGCCATGGAACGTCGGATTGATGGTCCTGTTGGTGGGCAAACGCCGTTTCCACAGCTCAAGGCCTTCCGCCAGGTTGTCCGGCACCTTGATCTCCTTCTTGGTCGCTTGCCAGAACGCAGAGTCGGTCCTTGTACTGGCGACATAGTGAAGCACAAGGAAGTCCCGAACGCCGTCAATGCAGCCGGCGATCGTTTTGTTGTAACTCTTAACGGTCGCAGGGTCATTGCCGGGAAAGTGGTTGACCAACTCTTCAATAGCGTGCTGAATAAAAAATATTCCCGTTGATTCGAGTGGCTCAACGAAGCCGCTCGATAGCCCGATGGCGACGCAATTCTTGACCCATGAATTCCGGTTCCTGCCAATCCGCATCTTGATGTGGTTTGCTTTACAGCCCACTGCGCGTTCGCCCAGATGCTCTCTGAACTCCTGTTCTGCCTGCTCGGGCGTGATGAACGCGCTCGAATAAACGTAACCTGTGCCTATCCGGTGGAACAACGGTATGTTCCACACCCAGCCGGAAGAAAGCGCGGTAGCAGATGTGTAAGGATTAATTCCTTCGCTCGCCTGATCGCTTGGCACTTGCATGGCAACTGCGCGGTCACATAAAAGGGACTCGGAAAATGAAATGAATGGTTCTCTCAGCGCCTGGTTGATGAGCAGGCCGCGGAACCCTGTGCAATCCACAAACAAGTCTGCTTCAATCAAGCCATGCTTCCGTGTTTGCACCCCGCGGATGCTCCCATCCGTGGCCAGCACGACATCATCAACCTCGTCCACAATTTCCGTGACGCCTCTGTCCTTTGCGTATTTCGCCATGAATTTGGCGATGAGACTTGCATCGAAATGATAGCCATACGGATACTGGACTTTTAGTTCTCGCAGCAAAAAAGGATCGTTGGGGTTATCGGCGACCTCCCTGGCAAACTGGGCATCATAGACCTGGCCATCCATATATCTTGGCGATCTCTGGGTCTCACAGATTGCCGGGATGACAAAGCAGGTTTCATCAAAACGTTGTTCATTGCACAGCTTGAGCCACCATTCAGCGACATTATGTCCATGAACTACATCGTAGCGTTGAAAAGGATGGTAGAAATGCCGGCGCTCCGCATTCCAATCCCTGAACTTGATGGCCAGCTTGTAACTGGCGTTGGTTGCCGGCATCCAGTCTTCTTCCTGAAGTCCCAAGAACTTGAAAAAAAGGTGGATTGTGCTGAAGGTCGCTTCGCCCACGCCCACTGTGCCTATGGTTGCCGATTCCACCAGGCTGATGTTGACATCATGGCCGAAGGCTTTGCTCAGATATGCCGCTGTCATCCATCCAGCAGAGCCGCCTCCAACGATAAGAACTTCCTTCTTCTTGTTCTCCATTCTTTTCTCCTGTGCAGAATAGAGCAGCAGCAATGGCAAGCAACAATGCCGGTACTGCTGCCCGTCTGTGTTGAATTGTTAGATTTGCGGGGTGGCGTTAAACACGCCGGAAGCCAACTTGAAAAAAGTGTTCCCGAACGCGTACTGGAAATGATCTCCAGCGCCGGATTACTTTAAAGGTTTATTTGCAGTCGCATGGTAAAAAAAACTGAAGGAATTCAACTGTGAAGCCTATGCTGCGGAGACGCGATTCGCCCCCAAGGGACGATCTTTGGGCGCTGGGGACGGCCCGCCAATAGCCTCGGACAAAAATGCAGATGTCCGCTAATCCATCCTCAGGGCCAATATCGGTTCTGTTTTTGCAGCGCGGCGCGCCGGAATGATTCCGGCAACGAATGCCGCGAGTACAAGCACAAGTATCGTGACTGCAAACACGAGTGGATCATGCGGCGTTACCCCGAATAACTTGCTGGCCATCACCCGGCCGCCAAAGACCGCGACCAGCAAACCTATCACGATGCCGATGCCGACCTGCACAAAAGC
>DASSXL010000068.1:0-12996 GCA_035703825.1 Candidatus Angelobacter sp. | reverse complement strand
TCGTTTTTGTCCGTTTTTAGAATCAACAACTTACGTATTATCAACAGCCCGTCCCCGACCGATTCCGTCTGGCCACCATTTTTACGGCTCTGAAATCAATAAGTTAGCGACAGGCTCTCGACTGTGTACCTCCTAATGTACCGCCGACCCGTTTTTTCTGCATCGAAACTCGTCCTTCTGCGAAGCCGATTTGCGCGAATTTTGCTTCGCCTCCACGCTCTGCGCTAATTCAGAAGTTCTGAAGGAAGCGGCAAAATGCTCCACATTTACACTCGCCACCTGGTCTAATGCGCACATTCCCGTGATGCTCACTGGCGGCGCTGCCACTGTCCCAAATGGATTCGCGGAGTTCTCAACGGTACAAAGATCCGCCGTTAGTGAGCTTTCTGGCGCAATAACTTGATTGGGCTCAATGCTGTCGCCCATCCCACTTTGCAGGCCGCGATAAAGATCTCCGTGCTCGGAAATTCGTCCTGAAACAGTGCGGCGGCAGCCAGGCCGATGCCGCTGCCGCCGCCTGTGATTGCTCCAGCTTTCCCTTCTAACTTCTTATCGCTTCATCCTGTTGTTATTTCATACGAATGCCCGTGGTTGTTGGTTAAACCGCACTTCGTTATGCCACCTTGGCCTGCATTGCCAGATTGCGACCAAGGAAGTCTCGAATGGCGTCTGCGATTTCCCGGTGGTGTGTTTCCAGAGCGAAGTGGCCAGTGTCGTAGAAGTGCACCTCGGCATTCGGATTGTCACGCTTGAATGCTTCAGCACCGGGAGGCAAAAAGAACGGATCGCGGTTGCCCCAGACTGCGAGCAGAGGCGGCCGTTTTGTGCGGAAGTATTCCTGGAACTTGGGATAGAGCGCGACGTTGGTGGCATAGTCCAGAAACAGGTCAAGTTGGATCTCGTCATTGCCTGGCCGGGCAAGCAGAGCGGAGTCGAGTTGGTAGGCTTCCGGCGCCACCAGAGTCTCGTCCTTGACGCCGTAGAGGTATTGAGACCTGGTCGCCTCTGGCGTGAGAAAGTCGCGTAACGCGGTGCGATTTTCAGATGTTGGCTCCTTCCAGTATTTCTGGATTGGGTTCCAGCCCTGGCTGAGCCCTTCCTCATAGGCATTGCCATTCTGCGAAATAATGGCCGTAATCCGCTCCGGATGCGCCAACGCCAGGCGCAGCCCTACGGGTGCGCCGTAGTCGAACACATAAATAGCGTAGCGATCGAGGCCGATGGTCTGGGTGAAGGTGTCGATGGTTTTGGCCAGGTGCTCGAACGTGTAGCTGAAGCGCTTACGGTCAGGTGCTTCCGAGAAGCCGAATCCCGGAAGGTCGGGTGCGACCACGTGGTATTGATCGGCCAGGGCCGGAATGAGGTTACGGAACATGTGCGACGATGTTGGAAAGCCGTGCAACAGGAGTATGTTGGGTGCAGTTTTCGAGCCGGCTTCGCGATAAAAGATCTTGGCGCCGTCGACAATAGCGTGTTGGTAGCTAGTCATAAAGGACCTCCTACAAGATTTGTATGGCGTATGATCAGGCGCCGTTGAGCGCCTTTTCATGCCTTCACGACATCAGATTAACTAACCTGTGAAATGATTCATTAACGGTGTTATAATTTTGAATCGAGATCGAAATATGCGCCCGGCTAGGACAATTGATCGTTCCGACTGGAAGAATGGGTTCCTCTTCCTTGGCAACCACCTGGCTCTGGATTTCCTGAACACGCGTCCGGTACAGGACAGCGAACCTATGGAGTTGCTCCCTGATTTCGGTGCTCTCTTACGCTGGTTTCAGGCTGCTGAACTACTCAGTGCTCGCGATGTGGCGAATCTTCAGCAACGGTGGGGTAAGTCCGCCCGAGCTCAGCGTACGGTGGAAGCAGTGCGTGAACTTCGGGAGAAGATGAGGAATGAGGTCCTTGCCTGGGCGCGGTGTGGCGCCGTTCACTCCACAGTAAACGAACTAAACAGACTCATGGCGGACCATCCCATGCGCACCCGGCTGAAGACGAGTGGAAGCGAGTGCTTGACGGAACTATGGTTCGATCCCCGCCAACCCGAAGACTTGCTGGCCCCGCTGGCACACGGCGCGGCGACGCTGTTCGCTAATGTGGCTCACAACCGCGTCCGCAAGTGCGGACAATGCGTTCTGCTTTTCCATGATACCAGCAAGAAAGGGACGCGACGCTGGTGCAGCATGCAACTGTGCGGGAACCGCCTTAAAGTTGCAGCCTACGCGGCTCGGCTGCGCTTGGTCCGATCCGACGCGCCTGTCTTTTGATGTCCACCGCCCGCAGGCCAGCCATATTGCGCAACTCTGATCCCCCTGCCTCATGCGGGCTGAGCTGACCTAAGTAATTTTTGTTTGCAACTTATTTCGAAATCGCGAATCGCAGCTACCGGGGCGACATTCAGCCCTGACAAGGAGAATAAGACTTATGAAAAGAACGGCTGCGCTATTGGCGTTGGCTCTGGGCTCCACCATGCTGATGTCCGCCCAGGACAAGAGCAAAGGTGCCGAAATGACCGGCACGATCTGCGACCAGAAATGTGTAAAACAGGACGCCGGCAAGTCCGCGTGCGACAACTCCTGCACGGAAAAAAGCGGGGTTGCGGTATTTGTGGATGATCAAGGCAAGGCCACGAAAATTGCCAACCCGAAGATGGCCAAAGGCAAAATGGGCAAAAAAGTCAAAGTCCACGGCGAGATGATGAAGGACGACTCGATGAAACTCTACGACGTGATTTTGGCCAACCTCGGCTGACGACCGAACGCTTGAATGTGTGACGGAGCTTCGGCCCGCCGCCGAAGCTCTCGCATTTTTCTCTTTAAAGCGTCATTTCAGGAGCCTGTGTATCCCATCAGCGGGAGAATAGCCATGGAAGCTGCCAGTCCTCGAAAACTCTTTATACCGGTAATTCTTGGCACCACCCGGCAGGGGCGCATGAGCGCGCATGCAGCCGGCCTGATCGCGCGGGAACTGGCCAAACAAGCGAATGTTGAAACCGAGTTGATCGATATCGCCAAGCTGCCTCTCGCAACGGACAACGCCGGCGAAGACATCAAAGATGCCCCTTTCGCGGCGAAAATGGATCGGGCAGACGCATTGGTGGTTGTCGCGCCGGAGTATAACCACGGCTATCCCGGATTGCTGAAACACGTGCTTGATACTTGTCTCAAAGAATACATTCACAAAGCTGTAGGGATTGCCGGCGTTTCAGCCGGACCGTTCGGCGGAGTGCGTGTGATCCAGAACCTCCTGCCGGTGATGCGGGAACTGGGTCTGGTCACAATCTTCTGGGACGTAAACTTTTCCTCGGTTCAGAAGGTTTTTTCTCCTGCTGGCGAGCTGTTGGACGACTCGTTTATCAGGAGAATTGACAAATTTCTGAACGAGCTGATCTGGATGGCAAAGACTTTACGCTATGGCCGCGAACAAGTTGCCATTAGCTGAGCTGAAGAGAAAACATGGCTGCCAATTCACAAATGGTCTGTCCCCAATGTGGCGTCAAAATGAATCACCATTGTGACAAGCTGGTTTATGCCACCGCGACCTCGGAACCGGCTTCCGCTGACGGTGGCGTCATCTTGGAGTTTCACACCTGCCCTGAGTGCGGCAGCGGCGCTTCGCGGCAATTGTGACGGATTAAGGCTCCCGGACTTAGCCGCCCCGGCTTGCTGCCCGGAGTACAATCATTTGTTGACGTTTTCCAACGATTCTTTATGGCTGCGATTGGGACCTGGTGACCGAAAAACTCAGATGTGAAGAAGTCTGGCGGGAGGTCTCAAACTACCTGGATGGGGCGGTTGCGGCCCCTCTACGCCAGCGAATGGATGAGCACTTTGCTGAATGCCGTCGCTGCAAGGCGGTCCTGGATGGAACGAGGAATGTCGTAAAGCTTGCCGGCGATCCTCGCGCGTTCCCCATGCCGTCCGGTGTCACTGGCCGTTTACGTTCGGGCCTGGAGCAGAACCTCGAACTTATCCCCGTGGGAATTACCGATGACCGGATCCCATTGGGCTCGCACCTGATCTATTTCTGGGAATCGGATGATGACTTTAAGCGCGGCGTGAAATTCCTGAATCCCGGTCTGGGCCAGGGCGACCATTGCATCGTCTTCGGACACGATGAGGCAATCGAAAAGGTGCTCGCCAACCTCGCGGCTGACGGGTTCGATACCCGGAGCCTCATCAAAAAGCTTCAACTCACCGTGTTGCCGCGTCGCAAGTCGGCGCAAGACACGCTGGACGACATAAGCGATGTGGTACAGGCGGCGCTTCGTGCCGGCGCAAAAGCGGTGCGGTTTCTCGGCAATCTCGGCATGGGCCGCGATCCCCTGCCCGCGGGCGAAGACGACGTTCTTGATCTTGAATGCCGCGCCACTTCGCTCATAACTCCTTTGCCCTGCGTGATCGTCTGCATGTATGACGTAAACACCGTTTCCGGCAAGCTGATGTTGAGCGGAGGATTGCGCTCGCATCATCTGGCCATCTGCAGGGACGGCGTAAGAGAGAATCCCTATTACACGCCTGAACTCCTGCCGGGGATCGACCATCACCACTGATCCCTGGAGCCATTTAACCGTGGCCAATCTCGAGCGCTCAATGTCGTTCTATGGAGATGTGCTGGGACTAGAACTAGCCCAGGTTTGCAGCGAGCGCAAAGTCAAGTCAACCGCGGCAGCCTGTTATGCCAGGCACTGCCGCGAGGTAAAAATCAAAGCCGCCAATCCAGCTCTTACCGCGGAATGCCTGCGCCTTTCACGTTGAGATGAATGCGGTATAGGCCGGTTTTTGCCGTCAGGTACAGCGTCTGGTGATCGTCGTCGCCCCATGCCAGGTTATGCGGATGCATCGGCGCGATGATGGTTCCCAGATGATTGCCTTCGGGTGAGATCACCCACAGCCCGCCCGGTCCGGAGACATAGAGGTTCCCGCGTTCGTCGACCTTCATGCCGTCAATCGCGTCTTCTTCCGGTGCGCTGGTCATGTCAAAAAAGATCTTTCCATTTCGCAGGGTTGCATCCGGCTGGACCTCATAACGATAGATAACTTTCTTGTGATCGTCCCAATCTCCCACATAGAGATATTTTTCGTCCGGGGAAAAAGCAATCCCGTTTGGCCCGGTCATATCCTTGCTCACCACCTGGAGCTTGCCTTTATATAAGGAGAACACTCCTTCGAACGGCAACTCCTTTCGCGGATCTTTATCGAACTTCGGCAGCCCAAACGGTGGGTCAGTGAAGAACAAAGCTCCATCGGAGCGATACACCAGATCGTTCGGACTGTTCAATCGCTTGCCTTCGAACTTATCTGCCAGGACAATTTCGTTTCCGTCCTTTTCGATGCGGACAACGCGGCGGTTTCCATGTTGATTGATGGTCAGTCTGCCCTGTGGATCAAACGTCAGCCCGTTGGATCCAGGCTGCCCGTACTCCGCGATGTCTGGCGCGTCATAACCGCTCTTTTCCCGAAAAACCGATAGCTCGCCTTCAGCCGAGTATTTGTACATGGTGTTGGCATTAGGATCGCTAAACAGCAGATACCTGCCGTCTCTTGCCCACACCGGGCCCTCGGTAAACTGGAAACCTTCCGCCAGCTTGTAGATCTTGGCGTTGCGCGGGACCAGCTCATCGATCGAGGGATCGTTGCGCACCACCTCCACGTTTACTTCACTGGGCGTGATGGCACGGGGAGACACAGGAGCATCATGGTAGAAATTCAGCCGCGCATAACGCATCCAGATGTAATTGGTCGGCGGATTAGAGATTGGACCATTAATGCCAAAGACGGCCAACACAATCTTCTGTCCTGGCTTTACGTTGCGGCCAACAACGAGTCGATTCGCCGCATTCCAGCCGGCGATTACCGACCCCCCACTCTGGCCTGCGTAGCGCGTCAACTCGCCGTTGACCCAGACCTCCGCGTAGTCATCGAGCGAGGTCTCAAAGACCGCAGTTGATCCGGTGGGATCGTACTCGCCAATGCGCTCCGGTACGGTCAGCGCGATCCTGTACCAGTTGAACCCCAGCTTTCCCATCCCGCGCCGCTGGCTCAACGTCGTAGGATCGATGGCCTGCCAATTGGAATCGTCAAAGTCCGCGGCGCCTGCATGCGGGGTAAAGTCGTAAGTCTTCGCTGGCGTCTCTGAAGGCTGACCGTCTGTGCCTGCTGCGCGAAAATCCGTCTCTACAATCCGGGTGTCCGAGTATCGCCACTGTCCCTTTGCCAGCTGCACGCCCTGAAGCGAAGCCAGGTCAATCGTCGCATCGGGATGCCGGTCGAAGTCCAGGTCAGCGTCGGATGCCAGGCCCATCGTCATGACCAAGCCGAAAAGGAATCCTGCAAGAGCGAATTTCTTCTTCATAACTAGCGCACCTTTACCACGTAATAAAGAAACGGTCCTTCCACTTCCTTGAACCAGTGCGGCGTGCCTGCGGGCACAACAATCACGTCGCCTCTGGCCAACTGCACGGTCTGGCCACCTTCCACTGAGGCGCCGCGAATCTCATCCGGCGCGATCTCCTTGCCATCAACTATCTTGCCGCCCGTGACGAAAGTTGCTTTGCCGTCGAGCACATGGATCAGGTCAGCATCTTTGGTGTGTACCTCAACCTGGCCGGCTTTTTCCCGGCGGCTAGCGTGGACCATATAATTGCCGTCGCGGCCGTCGAGGAGTACAGCGCCTTTGCCAAAGGCTTCGTCTACTTCCTTCGCTGGGAAGAAGCGCACCGGCGCGGAAGAAGCTTGCGGCCCGCTGAATGCGTTGGCGCCGGTGATCGCCAGCTCTTCATCCTGCGCTGCCGTGGCAGCGCCGCTCACGCCAACTGCACCCACAAGCTGGCCCTCAACCATGATCGGTATGCCGCCTTGCAAGGGCGTAAAGTCGTTAAGTGCCACCATCGACGTGCGGCCGTTCTTGATCACGTCTTCGAAGAATTTGGTCGGCTTCTTGAATAGGGCAGCAGTCCGTGCCTTGCCGATGGAGATGTTGGCGCCGGCGGCAAACGTCCCGTCCATACGGGCCAGGGCCATGAGATTGCCGCCGTCATCCACCACGGCAATCACTCCTCCGGGAGCGTTGAGTTTTTTGGCTTCTGCTTTCGCCGCGGCGATTACTTTTTCCGCGCCGTCTAAAGTCAGCGTCTTTTTTTCCGCCACTTGCGCCCGCCCTGCTATTGCTGCCAGAACCAGGACCGCGACGCCGAAAATAAGTGAAAATCTGCGCATGATAAATTCCTTTTCTTGAGAATTTCCGCGCTGAGGCCCAGGTTCTGACGTCAGCGCGGCGGGTTATTGTGAAGCCATCCAAAGCGTGCGCCGGTTTCTGCGCCGCAACTCTTACTTCACGGGTGAACTAAAGCTGGCCTCGCCCAGAACGACTTCAGCCCAGGCGCAGTAGATTTGCACTTTGGCCACGTCTTTCACGTTCGGAGGCAGCGTAATCTCTTTTCTCAGCTTGTCACCGCCGATCAGGCTCTTGACCTTGATTTTGTCGAGAAGGAAGACCGCTCCGTCCGATGTAACAACCTGCCAGTGCGGGTCCGGTGTATCCGGGACCACAAAGTCCTCGGAGAGTGTAAGGACGCTCTTGCCGTCCTTGTTGCTGTGGGTCACAAAACCGGTGTTGGCCTTGGGACCCACAAATTTTCCTGTGGTGTGTGCGTCCATGCCGGCTGCGAATGCCGTTGCAGTGAACATGAGCGCCACAGCCGCTATCAGCGCGAGCACTGACGTTTTTCTGCTGCTGTTCATTAAAAATCCTTTCGTGTTTTAGTTTTGGCAACATTCGCTTCCGGCCGGCTGTTGAATCGTTAACGATTCGTTCCGGCATTTTGCCGGCTGATTTGCGGCCTTCTGTTCTGTTGCTGTGGCGTGAGATGAGGAGCGTTGCGAAATGTTTCACAAATCGCGCGGATCGATCCGAAGTTTATTGTCGTAACTTTGTGGGGAAGCGCGAATCAGAAGGCAAGGAAGGGGTGTCTCCGAGTTGAGAATCACGGGGGCCCATATGAGAACCATCCATGGACCAGATTATCCTGATCACGTGCGCTGAAGTGCGGCGCGAGCTTTCCAACTACGTTGAAGATGACGTTACCCGGGAGCTGCGCGCACGCATTGACCAGCACGTCAGCGCCTGTCCCGGCTGCAAGGCCGTTTACGACGGCGTGCGCAATATGCTCACGCTTGTGAGTACCGGTGAAATTATCCAGCTGCCGCGGGGCTTCAGCGCCCGGCTGTATCGCCGCCTCACATCCGTGTAGGCCTCCTGACGTCATCATTTCTTTGACGAACCACCCCATCTGGTGTTACTTTCCCGTCAAACCGTGCCCAGACAATAAGGTGGTTGCTATGGCTAAGGATGACCAGCACGCAATCTCCGTGGCCAAAACGGAGTATCGCGAGGCTTATAACAATGGAGACGTGCGGCGCTTGCTGTCGGTTTTCGCTCCAGCATTTACCGACTGCTCTGACGGCGAGCCCAGTTTCTATGGTCCCGAATCACGCCGCGCGCTCGAGTTGCGCGCCAGTGAGCTCTTCCAGCGATTCAAGGTTGAGCTTTTTGTCATTATCATCGACATTGTGGTGAAAGATGATTTCGCCTTCGATTGGGGATGGCACAAGGTGCGCCTGGTCGACAGGCAGACAGGCGCAACCAGCGATACAAAATATCGCTACTTTGAAACCTGGACCAAAGCGGACGGAACGTGGAAAATCGACTACATGATTACGAATAAAGAGATGCCGCCCAAAATGCTGCCGGAAGAAGAAAGCGCATCAGCGGAGGCGGCCGCGGCGGGGAACGCGGTCTCTTAGCCTTTAAGTTCTTTTTCCAGGCGGTCTTTCAAACGAGAGCTGAAACCCCGGGGTAGATCAAATGCATGCCCATCGCCCACCAGCCGGACGACATTCTTTGTGCCGTCCAGGATGGCGCTGCAGTGTTCACACCCTTTGAAATGCTCCTCCATTCGGCGTCGCACTTCGGGGTCGATCTCGCCATCAATATAGTTCGAGATCTCGCGCCAGACGTGAATACAACTGATTTCTATGGTAGCCACAGGTTACCAGGGCCTCACTTTCTTCCAGGATCCGTCCCCAACTTTCCATGCGCCGTCAAAACCCGGCGCCAGCGCATCGCGCATCTGCAGGCGAGCGCGCAACAACCTCGTTTTTACTGAAGCTTCAGTAATGCCCAGCGCCAGCGCGGTTTCAGCAATGCTTACATTCTGTATATCGCGCATGACGAAGACCTCGCGGTATTTCTCGTCCAGTGATGCCAGGGCCTTTTGCAACGCTTGACGCAGCTCGTTGCGTTGCAGCGCCTCCGACGGAATCTCCCGCCAGTCGGCAAAGTCGCGCGGGAAGTAATCGCCTTCATCGTCAGTATTCTGCTGGTCAATGGACTCGTACAGCCCCTTGCGGTCCTTGCGACGCTTCATCCGCGCTTCGTTGATGGCGATCTGAATCAGCCACGTGCTGAACTTCGATTCTTTTCTGAAGGTCGAGAGATGAGAGAAGGCCTTGAGGAAGGCTTCCTGCGCCACTTCTTCTGCGTCAGCCTCATTCTGCAGTACCGAATGCGCGGCGATGTAAACCGAGCGCTCGTAGGGCTGGATCAACTCATAAAACAGGTGCTTCTCGCCGGAACAAACGCGCTCCATCAGAGCAAGTTCGTACTCCGGCGTTCGCGACGCCTGCTTCATTGCCGGTGATGCGGGACTAGCTGCCATACCAGAATTACGTGTTCCGGCTCCCTGCCGGATTGCACTGAACGCCACCATTATATGTCCATGCCCCCTGCCGCAAAGATTTTCTCGGCAAAAAGGCTCGCGGTCTAGGATTCGGCTCCCGGCAGAAAGTTTCACTTTGCCGCTAAGGGTTCTTTTTGCAGGTTTTCCTGAAACTAATCCTGCGATAAGCAATCACACCGCACTGAAAAGCCATGAATCTTCTCTCAGCACAACCCGCACCGGCCCAAGTGGCCGACGTACGATCTCTAGAACAGTCTCCTCTGCTTCCCTTAACGCCCGGGCGTGCGCTGCGGCTCCATTGGCCTGAATACCTTATGGAGGCCGCGGGCTTGGGCTTTTTTATGGTTTCCGCTTGCCTGTTTGGCGCGCTGTATGAGAATCCGGCGTCGCCCGTGCGGCAGGCTGTTAGTTCAACTTTGCTCAGGCGTCTGCTGATGGGTCTATCGATGGGATTGACCTCCATCGCAATCGTCTATTCGCCGTGGGGCAAGCAATCCGGGGCGCACATCAACCCTTCTGTCACGCTCACATTCCTTCGACTGGGCAAGATCCCCAGGTGGGATGCGTTGTTCTATACGTTGTCGCAGTTCGTTGGTGCAGCTTTAGGTGTGATGATTGTGGCCGTCCTTTTCGGCATGGCTGTGTCCGATCCTGCGGTGCGTTATGTCGTGACGCTTCCGGGAGAGCATGGAATT
Source organism: Candidatus Angelobacter sp. (assembly GCA_035703825.1). GTDB lineage: Bacteria > Acidobacteriota > Terriglobia > Terriglobales > Acidobacteriaceae > Angelobacter. The sequence continues at coordinate 2,559 of DASSXL010000068.1, read as the reverse complement.
GGAGTGGCGCTGCTGGCGGAATTCGTAATCGCGTTCCTGCTTATGTCTGTTGTACTCCACATCTCGAACCATCATCGTCTCAGCCGGTTTACCGGCTTATTTGTCGGCACGCTGGTGGCGACATATATCACGCTGGAAGCGCCGTTCTCAGGCATGAGTATGAACCCCGCACGCACGTTGGGCTCGGCCCTCTCGGCCGATATCTTCAACGGGCTCTGGATTTACTTTGTCGCGCCGCCGCTGGGGATGCTCTGCGCGGCGGAACTGTATCTGTGGTGGAAAGGCAGATTCGCGGTCAAGTGCTGCAAGCTGCACCACGATAACCCCAAGCGCTGCATCTTCTGCGGCGCCAACGGAGGTTTTGCATCATGAACAGCAATCATTATGACGTGATCATCATTGGCACGGGAGCAGGGGGCGGCACGCTGCTGCATAAGCTCGCGCCCAGCGGCAAACAGATCCTGGTGCTGGAGCGCGGCGGTTTTATTCCGCGCGAAAAAGACAACTGGAGCTCGCGCGCGAATGTGATGGAAGAAAAATATCACGCCCCGGAAAAATGGCTGGACTCAAACGGCAGGGAGTTTCAGCCTGGGACGCACTATTACGTCGGCGGTAATACCAAGTTTTATGGCGCCGCGCTCTTCCGCTTTCGCAAACAAGATTTCGGCGAACTGCGGCACAAGGGCGGCATCTCTCCCGCATGGCCGATCAGCTACGGCGAATTTGAACCTTATTACAGTGAAGCCGAATACCTTTACCAGGTGCACGGTGAGCGTGGGAGTGATCCCACGGAGCCCTGGGCCAGCAAGCCTTACCGTCGGCCCGCGGTGAGCCATGAGCCGCGCATGCAGGAAGTGGTGGATGGCTTCACCAAACTCGGCTGCAAGCCGTTTCCAGTGCCGCTGGGCATTTTGATCGACGAGCAGGACCCGCATAGCAGCAAGTGCATTCGCTGCAGCACCTGTGACGGCTTCCCGTGTCTGGTGCAGGCCAAGGCCGATGCGCAGACCATCTGCGTTGAGCCTTCACTCCGCTATCCGAACGTCACGTTGCTGACTGATGCTTATGTGGAGCGGCTGGAGACCGACAGCGGCGGCCGGGCTGTATCGAAGGTCATCGTAAAGCGTAATGGAGCGCACGAAGAATATTCCGCCGACATCGTCGTCTCTTCGGGCGGAGCCATCAACTCCGCTGCCTTGCTGCTGCGCTCCGCCAATGATTCGCATCCACGCGGCCTGGCCAATGGTTCTGACCAGGTCGGCCGCAACTACATGGCCCACAACAACACCATCCTGTTTACGTTTTCCCTGACGCCAAACCCAACGCTCTTCCAGAAGACCCTGGCCATCAACGATTTCTATTTTGGCGATAAAGGGTGGGACTTCCCCATGGGACATATCTCCATGGTCGGGAAATTTGACGGGCCCATGTTCAAGCCAGGCGCGCCTCCGTTTGTTCCGGTCGCCATGCTCAATCAGATGGGCAAATATTCCATCGATTTCTGGCTGACATCAGAAGATCTGCCCGATCCGAACAATCGCGTCACGGTCAACTCCAACGGCAGGACAGTCCTTAATTACAAAGAGAACAATCTTGAGGCCCACGCTCGTCTGGTGGCAAAAGTGAAACACCTGATCGGCCAGTGGCACACCGGTTTGCACTTTGAGAAATCGGGGAAGATACCACTTGGCGGTGTGGCCCACCAGTGCGGTACCACGCGCTTCGGTCATGATCCCAAGACTTCAGTGCTCGACATCAACTGCAAAGCGCATGACCTCGACAACCTGTATGTCGTCGATGGCGGCTTCTTTCCTTCCAGCAACGCGGTGAATCCGGCGCTCACCATCATGGCCAATGCCTTGCGCGTTGGTGACCACCTGCTGGAGCGCCTGGGCGCAACCAGCGCGGCGGTTCCGGAAGAAAAACAGGTGCTGGCATGAGAACGATTCTGCGCAACGCATCGGTATTCGCGGTTTTGCTGATTTGCAGCCTGGGAGCACCCGGCCAGCAGTCGGTAGTCAGCGCGGTTGGTCCAATCGGAGTAACTGTCTCTGACCTGGACCGTTCGATTGACTTCTATACTCATGTGCTGCACTTCACCAAGCTGACTGACGAGGAATTTGCCGGTGAGAACATCGAGCACGTGAAGGGCGTTTTTGGCGTGCGAATCCGCGTAGCGCGGCTTCAACTGGGTGAAGAACAGATTGAGCTGACCCAGTACCTTGCACCTCAGGGGCGCCCGATACCGATTGATTCGCGCAGCAATGATCGCTGGTTCCAACACATCGCGATCATCGTCCGCGACATGGACGCAGCGTATGCCTGGCTGCGCCAGAACAAGATCCACTTTGCCAGCAGCGGTCCGCAAACTCTGCCCGCCTGGAACAAGAATGCCGGCGGCATTAAGGCGTTTTATTTTCGCGATCCCGACAACCATGTGCTTGAAGTGCTGTGGTTTCCTGAAGGCAAAGGCCAGCCCAAGTGGCACAAGCCGCGAAGCGATCTTTTTATGGGCATCGATCACACTGCGATTGTGGTGAGCAATACGGAAGCCAGCCT
>DASSXL010000034.1:0-49306 GCA_035703825.1 Candidatus Angelobacter sp. | reverse complement strand
TATGCGCAAGCCATGTGGGAAGAGGACTATGACAGTGCGCTCCAGAAGGCCCACCAGATTGCTGATAGGGTAAAGAGCCCAGAACTTGCCGGCTATCGTGCATGGTGGTGGTTCCTCGCTAGCGTCGCAGCGGGCCTGATGAAGAACGCCAAAAGCGAGAAAGATGCCTTACACAGAGGCGCAAGCTGTGGCGTCAACTCGGGATGGTTACACCAGCTTTTGCAAAAGAGGGCGGATGAATCCATACCTCACCAGGCGAATCCAAATCCTCCAAACGCAGAAACGTTGTGGGAAGTGCTTACAAAATGGGGATGGGCGGGGCCTGGCTTTGAGAAGAAACTTCACGAAATGTCAGAAAGACTGAAGAATCGAAGTCATGTCGCTTATCACCAAGGATTGGAAACCTTGGGGTTGTGCTTCGGCGCTACAACTATCCGGCCGACCACTCAAGGAGCGCCTGATGTCGTTTGGTCTTTTCCAGGCGATATACATTTAGCGTTCGAAGCGAAAACGGAAAAGGCTCAAGATTCCAAACTTTCCAAGAGTGATTTGCAAGAGGCCAAGGGACATCCGGAGTGGGTCCGCGCAAACCTTTGCAATGATGCTGAAAAGGCAGAAGTTGAAACAATAATTATCTCGGAATCCTCTTCATTGCATCAGATTGCGCTTCCGTTTGCGGGAGGAATTTTTTACTCCGCGCCACAACAACTGTGGCAGTGGTCTCAAAAAATCGCCGACAGCCTTCGCAAGTTACGCGTCAGATTTTCAGGTAGAGAGTTCGCGGAAGCTGCAAAGGAATTTTCAAATGAAATGCGCAACAAAGGGCTCGACTTAGATGCTGTGAAGGCTATCTGTTTGTCTGAGCCGCTCAAGAAGAAGTAATCGAGAAGCCATCCGCTTTGCGTCCCGCGGTTCAGGCTCCGCCTGCAGTTGGAGATTTCTTCACTTTTTGTACTTTTTGCAGGTAAATAATTCATTGCCCATGGAGTCACCATAAGCAAGCCCCGGCGATCAAAAAAGCCATCGTGTGCGAGGCTGGATCAGGAAAAAGGTGACTTTCCATGGCTGAGGCTGCCTCCGCTGAATCCGCGGCCCCTTATCCCAAATATCTCGATTGGCTGCGCTATCTTTCCGCATTTCTGCTCTTTACATATGCCGCGAGCAAGATGCTGGGCAGGCAGTTCACCCTTCCGCCGGAGATTGCGCTGCGGCCGCTGCTGCGTCGCCATCGCTCAGAAGAGGCTTCCCACTTGCGGAGCTTGCAGGTTACGCTTGAGCGCAGCGAACCAAGCAGTCTTGGCACAGGAGAATGAGATGAAGAAGGTCTTTTCTGCAGCCGCGGCCGCGGTCACAATCGTTGTGGCAGTCACATGGGCAGCAGGCCCGGTTTTACAGAGCAAAGCCCCACAGAGCAACGCCCAATCGAGCAAGAAGGAGATTATCGCGTTCACCGCGGACCAAGTCCGGTGGTTTACGCCGCCTTACTACAACGACGGCAGACAGCGAGCGCACCTGTTCGGCGACTCAAGCAAAGGCGGCGACTGGATCGATCGAGTAAAAATACCCGACGGCGCCCGTGTCCTGGCGCATACGCACCCGCAAGACGAGCTGGTTACGGTCATCGAAGGCGCCTGGTATCTGGGCGAGGGAGCGAAATTCGACGCAGCGAAGCTAAAAGGCTACCCGGAGCGTAGTTTCATTGTCATTCCGGCGGGTGTCCCTCATTTTGTCGCAGCAAAAGAAGGCGCCGTAGTGGTTCAACTAAGCGGTAGCGGAAAATTCCAAACTGACTACCTGGAGAAATAATATTTTGGAGCTGAGGCCATGTCCTGATTCGTAATTTTTTCGGCGAAGAAAACAGCTACAGTATGGCAGCGCCCAAGGGTTTGAAGCCACTCTTTTCTTTCTAGACCCCGCACCTTTTCTGTGACTACAATATCCCTGTCCGCATCCTACAGGTGGACAAACAGGCGGTATCGGGAGTTCCCGAACTGCACTGGAGGCAATATGAGCATCACTTCGTTTAACGGAGGGCAGCTTCACGGCGCTCAACCGACCATCCGGCCGAAAGTTACCACCACCACAATCCACGACAAAAAGCTGCGGCATGAGCCCATCACCTGCCTTACGGCGTATGACTACGCCACGGCGCGGCTGGTGGACCAGTGCGGCATTGACATGATCCTGGTGGGCGACTCGCTGGCCCAGGTGGTGCTGGGCTATGACAACACCCTGCCCGTCACCATGGAAGAAATGCTGCACCACACGCGGGCTGTGCGGCGCGCGGTAAAGTCAGCCATGGTGATTGCCGACATGCCCTTTGGCGCCTACCATGAAGACGAAAAAGACGGCGTGCACAACGCTCTGCGCTTTGTGAAGGAAGCGGGCGCGGAAGCGGTAAAGCTGGAAGGCGGCGCGCAGCGCGTGGGCCTGGTAAGGCGCGTGCTCGATGCCGAAGTGCCGGTCATGGGGCATATCGGGCTGACGCCGCAGTCGCTGCACAAGATGGGCGGCTACCGGGTCCAGGGCAAGGATTTTTCCGGCATTGAGCGCCTGGTGAAAGACGCTGTCGCGCTGGATAAAGCCGGAGTGTTCTCAATTGTTCTGGAAGGCGTGCCGCGCGAGGTTGCGCAGATGATCACACGCGAGGTCAGCGCGCCGACCATCGGCATTGGCGCCGGCCCCGACTGCGACGGCCAGGTGCTGGTTTTCCATGACCTGGTAAACCTCACGTTCCATGAGCCGGCAAAATTTGTGCGTCGATATGGCGACGCCGCGGCGCTCTTTACCAACGCCGTGCAGCAGTTCAAGGCCGACGTTGAGACACGCGGTTATCCGTCCGACGCGGAATCGTACCACCTGCCCAAAGACACCAAAGCGGAGCTGGAAGCGATTCTGCGACGCAAGGAAATGAAGGCGTATTCAAGATAGCAGATGGCAGATAGCAATTGGCAGTTAGCCTTTAGCTCTTAGCTTTTGGCTCTTGGTTTGTGCGAGCTGCGATTTTTTGTTTCGCGCATTTTTTTCACGGAAGTCTTTTGTAAAGTAAATGCAGTAAGCTGATCGCTGCTCGCCATCTGCTTAGCGCCCGGGGCTAAGGGCCAAGAGCCAATGGCCAAGGGCCGTCTTTCCATGCTCATTCTCACTTCTGCCGCAGAAGTCACAGCCATAAGCAAAGAAGCGCGCCGCGCCGGCAAACGCGTGGGCTTTGTGCCCACCATGGGCGCGCTGCATCAGGGACATCTCTCACTGGTCCGCACCGCGCGCGCGCAGGCTGACGTGGTGATTACCTCAGTCTTTGTAAATCCCTTGCAGTTTGGCCCGACGGAAGACTTCAGCAAGTATCCGCGCGACGCCGAAAAAGATTCCGCCATGCTGGCCGCCGAGAAGTGCGATTATGTTTTTCTGCCGTCGGTCGAAGAAATGTACCCGCCGGGAGGGACAACCTGGGTCAACGTGGAAGATCTGAGTGAAAAACTCGACGGCGGTTCGCGTCCCGGGCATTTTCGCGGTGTCACCACTGTCGTGTCAAAGCTTTTCAACATCGTGCAGCCGGATTTTGCTTTCTTCGGACAGAAAGACGCCGCGCAGGTGGCCATCATCAACAAGATGGTGCGCGACCTGAATTTTGACGTGCGCATCGTGGTCTGCCCCATCGTGCGTGAATCCGACGGGCTGGCCATGAGCTCACGCAACGCCTACCTCAATCCCGATCAGCGCAAGCAGGCGCTGGTCCTGTATCGCGCGTTGATGCGCGTGCAGACGCTGGCCGACCGCGGCGAAAGCAGTTCTGCGCGGCTGAAAGTCGCCGGCGAACAGGTGATGGCGGAAGAAGCTGCGGTCAAGCCGGATTATTTTGAGATCGTGAATCGTGACACGCTCGACCCTGTGGCCGATATTTCCGGCGGAGCGCTGGTTGCCGTGGCGGCTTACGTGGGCAACACGCGGCTGATTGATAACATTGTGGTCACGGGAAAAGGCCAGAGCGCAGAGATTAGTTAGAGCAACCAATACCGTGGTCAAACGTTTTCTGTGCAACGTTCAGCGCGAGGGCGACTGCGATCGTGTAATAACCCGCGTTCCCCGCATCCCATGCTGCACGCCACTCTGAGTATCCGGAATGAAAATCCGGTACAGCTCCTGTACGGATAACTTTGACTACGCTTTCGTTGAGCGCTTCTGTAGAAAAGGGCATGTGCTCAAAGGTGTCCGGCGCCGGCCCTCCTTTACAGTTGGTTAACTGGATATGGTCCACTCGTATGTGGACGATCCGTTTCTTTTCCGGCGTTTCTTCTACGCGCAATATGGTGAGAGTCGATTGTTGCTCACTAGGACGAGTCTTATAACTCCACACCTGACCGGCTTTGTATTTCTCATCGTGGACTTCTTTAAGGCTGGCTCCTTTGTCCCTGCCAAGACAAACTGCTGTAAGAACTAGACCCAACACCGCGACCTGTTTTGACCGATGCACCATGCCTCCGCAATTTATATCACGGGTTTGATTGACACAAAACGATTTCCCGCGATCACATACCTGAGCGGCAACTCCGCCGACTTGGTAATGCCAATGCGCTGCGTGACCGCAACGTCCCGCACGCGGAAGCCGTCGCTCACCACTTGGAGGTCCGACTTAGAAGAAAGCATGTCTTTGTCGTTGTCGCGCGGACGCGTAATATCCAGCGCTTCGCACAGCTTGCCCGGACCGCTGGCCAGCCTGCGCAGGTCGCGCACCGACGTGAAATCCAGATCGGACACTCCGCGCGCTTTGGCCATGTTGGCCATTCCGCTTACTGGCTCCAGTGCGCGAATCAGCACGCAGCCAGCTACGCCCGCAGGCAGGCAGGAGATATTCAGGCAGTAATGCACGCCATAGATGAAGTAAACATAAGCGTGTCCAGGAGGTCCCCAAAGCACGGAGTTGCGCGCCGTATGTCCGGCGGCGGCGTGCGCAGCCAGATCGCCCGCGCCCAGATACGCTTCAACCTCAACAATGCGGCCCGCAAGCTGCCTGCGTCCATCGCGGCGCACGACGAGCTTGCCCAGCAGTTCACGCGCGACCACGCGAGGGTCGCGATTGAAGAAAGCCCGGCGCAGCAACTTGGCCTCACGCATCATACGGGCCGCGACTGCACGTGCGCGAAGCGTTCCTTCAGCCGCAGAAATGGGCTTTCCAGCCAGCGATAGGAAGCCGCTGCCAGCAGGATTGTAAGCGCCAGTCCGACAACCGATTGGCCCACGACTCCAACCGGCGTTGAAGCATGCACCAGGCGAATCGCGCAGAAATGCGCAAACTCATGCAGCACGTAAAGACCGTAAGAAATCTTGCCCAGATAAAGCAGTGCCCGGTTGCGAAAGAACCCATGCTGCGCTCCCAGGACCGACAGCAGCACAGCCGTGCTGGCCAACGCGGTGAAAGGATGTCCAACCGCCATCTGCCATGTGGTGAACTTCAATGTAGGACTGGTAACGGTGAATGCATATACCGCAATCCACGTCACCACGCCGCAGCAGAGCATCGCCGCGCGTTGCAAACGGGTAAAAGAAGGCAGCTTATGCCCGAACAGCGCGATCAGAATCCCAAACGCAATGGGATCGAGCCGCGTGAACGTGTTGTATTCAATTCGTTCCACAGGCGCAGCGGAGACCGCCAGCCAAATACGCCACGCGTTTGCGACCACTAACAATCCCACCGCCATCGCCGCCATGGTACGCGCTGACGCTTTGCGCAACGCCAGCGGCCATGCCAGATAGAACTGCTCTTCAATCGAGACGGTCCACAGCGGCGTGGCGAAAGACGCCGGCAGGCCGTAAAAAGCGTAAACCCAGTTGCCGGCCAGCAGGCTGTAGCCGATCACATATCGCATCGGCAGATGTTGCCCCGGAACTAGCGCTGCAAAGATTGCTGCAAACGCCACAAACGCCAGATACAGCGGCCAGATGCGGAGGATGCGGCGAATATAAAAGCCGCGCAGGTCAAGCGCCGCCGTGGCAGCGCGTTCGCGCAGCAACAGGCTGGTAATCAGATAAGCGCTCAGCGCAAAAAATAAATCCACGCCGTAAGCGCCCGCGCCAAACATCGGGATAAGCAGGCTACTCAGCCAGTGCGGATATCCAGCAGCGTTATAAAAATCCATGCTGCGCGGGGCGGCATGGAAGATGAACACGCCAAGGAACGCGAAGAACCTCAGCACGTCCAATTCAGGGCGATAAAAACGCTCCGCTCGCCCAAGCGACGTTGTTGCCGAAGGCATCTCTACAGCAACTGTCATTTACTTCTTCGCCGCGCTCTTGCGGCCACCCGGCGCGCCTGGCTTTGCCACGCTTGGGCTCGCTGTGCCGGCAGCCTGGGCCGCAATCCACTCATCCACGTTCCGCTCCAGCATGTCCAGCGGTAGCGGCCCTGATCCCAGCACCACGTCGTGGAAATCCTTCAGGCCAAACTTTGCGCCCAGCTTCTCTTTCGCGCGGCCGCGCAGCTCCTTGATCTTCAACTCGCCCAGTTTGTATGCCAGAGCCTGTCCCGGCCACGCAATATACCGGTCAACTTCGTTCGTAATGTCCAGTTCATGCTTAGGACAATTCTCCATGAAGTACTTGATCGCCTGTTCGCGCGTCCAGTGCTTCACATGGATTCCCGTGTCAACCACCAGGCGCACGGCGCGCCACATCTCATAGCTGAGCTGCCCAAATTTGGAATAAGGGTCGCCGTAGAGCCCCATGTCTTCGCCCAGAGACTCGGCATAAAGCCCCCAGCCTTCAACGTAGGCTGTGTATTCGCCAAAGCGGCGGAATTTGGGCATTTCTCCCAATTCGTGCGCCCGCGCAATCTGCAGATGGTGTCCTGGCACCGATTCATGCAGTGAAAGCGCCATCATCTCCCACTTGGGGCGGGCATCAGGCTTATAAAGATTAACGAAGTAGGTTCCTGCTCTTGACCCGTCAGCCGCGCCTGGGCGGTAATACGCGGCCGTCGTGTCAGGCGCAAAAGCCATCGGGATGGCTTCAACTCCATAGGGTTCGCGCGGCAACGTGCGGAAGACCTTCACCAGGTTCGGATCAACGGTTTTGGCCAGCGCTTTATAAGCTACGAATAGCTCTTCGGGCGTCTGGTAGAAGAACTTTGGATCGGTCCGCAGGAACCTGAAGAATTCATCGCGTGAGCCTTTGAACCCGGTCTGCTGCATCACACTGTCCATTTCTTGATTGATGCGCGCCACTTCCTTCAAGCCGGTCTGATGGACCTCTTCCGGCGTCATATTGGTTGTGGTGTAGTGGCGGATCATCTGGGTGTAGAGCTCGCCGCCATGCGGAAGCTGCCACGCGCCCACCTGGTCATAGCAGGCGGGTAGGTATTCGCTCACGAAGAACTGCTTGAACTTCGCAAACGCCGGCACAACCTGCTGCTCCACGGCTTTGCGCGCGTCCTGCTGCAGCCGCTGCTGATCGGCCTGGCTGATTGTCGGCGGAAAACTCCTGAATGGTTTGTAAAAGCCGCTCTCTGTGGGATCGCTCACAATCTGCTTATCGATCTGCGCCGGAATCCGTTCCATGATCACACGCGGATGCACCATGCGCTCCTTTATTCCCTCGCGCAACAGCGCCGTGAACTGGTCCATCGCCGTGGGGACGGCGCGCAGACGGGCCAGCCAGTCTTCGTAGTCTTTCACCGTCTCAAAGCGCAATGAGTTCCCAAGATCGTCACTGGTCTGCGGGCCTTCGCGCTGGTTAAAGGTCATCAGGAACCAGCGAACTTTGTACTGTTCCAGACGGTCCAGATAGCGCTTCTGAAACAAGTCGTAATTGAGCTGATCAGCCTTGCTTAAACTTCCGCGGTCGATCTTGGCCAGCCTGGCCAACATCTCTTTGCTGGCGGCGTCGCGGCGCGCATAACCCTCGGGGCTTCGGTCCATCCACCGGTCATTCCATCGGCGATCGCCCAGTTCGGACGCGTGCTCCGGGTCCGCTTGCATCTGCTGGTCCCAGGCCGCTGCAAACAGGTCGTGCAGCGTCTTCGCGGCGTTTGCCGGCGGAGTGGCCCCTCCACTGGCAGTCAGGGCTAAAAGTACAAACACCAAAGGCCATGCTCGCATTAGTTCCTCCGTTCAAGCGGAAAGTGTATAGCAGAATGCATACGGCATTAAAATCATTGCCGCGGGCCCAGTGTGGCAGCCAGGGCGGTTGTTCGAAAATTGTCTGGAGGAATGCTTATGAGGTTTCATGGATCCTTGTTTCGAAAATCGATGGTTCGCAAATCCATGCTTTGCAAATTGATGGTGCTGGCCATGCTGTTGCTGATTGCAGCGTCAGGGGCATTCGCCGATACCATCCCAGCGGGAAGCCATGCCACCGTGCGGCTCAATACGTCTTTGAGTTCAGCAACCGCCCACAAGGAACAAGCCTGGAGCGGGACCCTGACCAGTGACATTGTCGCCCACGGCAAGGTGGTGGCGAAGGCGGGGGCTCCCGTGCATGGCAAAGTAACCTACGTAAACCGCAGCGGACGCCTGCACAAACCGGGCGCGCTCAGCCTGCGTCTCACGTCCATCAATGGTGAAACCGTCTACAGCTCACGCGTCAGCCGCGAGGGCAAGAGCCATACCAAGAGCAATGTGACCAAGATCGGCGGCGGCACCGCAGCAGGCGCGTTGATCGGCGGTCTTGCCGGAGGCGGGAAGGGAGCAGCCATCGGCGCTGGCGCGGGCGCTGCGGCTGGGACCGGAGTTGCTGCCGCAACCGGGAAACAGGAAGTTACAATTCCGGCGGAGAGTGTTCTCACTTTCACGATCACAGGATCGAAGTAACCGTTCCAGAAACGACAAGAGCTACGAGAAGCTTTGGTTCATCACAAAATCTTTCGAGTTCTATATTTCGGTTTGATTTCTGAATGCAGATAGGCCGCTTTTGAGGCGGCCGTCATCAGCCGGTGATATTCATGCTCCGGAACCTCAAAGTATCGATAGGTTTCACCTGAACTCTTGAATTCAACATCAAGCGTCTGCGATTTGGAATCGTACAATATTGCGGAGATCGCGCTTGATTCGATAAGAACTTTCGCAGGATTTTTCCCGGCAATCGGATCAATCGGGAAAAAGGACGAATCAGGATCTGATCCAAACTTTCGAATCTCTGAAGCGTGGGCAAGAAGGACGTCCTGAATCTCTTTTGTTGAGCAGTTTCCAAGTCGTATCCAGATAACCTTGGGCGGCGGTCCGAACAGGAAACCCCTTTGGCTAAAATCCGTGTCTTTGGAGACAATTGTGAAGCCAAACTGCTTTGCGTATTCCCACACATCAATATCAACGGCTGAAGCCAGTCCTAAGTCTCGCACGTGTGCAGAACCAGGGAACTCGTCAGAGAAGCTCCGTACCAGTTTGTAAGACAGGTTCTGATCGAAGAGTAATTTCAAGCGGGAGCAGTAAACAGTTTGCGTTCGCGGTCCGCAGCAAAAGCGAGACAAGCTTTAATGTCTTCGGGTTCAAGATCAGGAAAATCTTTGAGAATCTCTTCCTGAGACATGCCTGAAGCCAGATACTCAAGCACTTCGTAGACGGTTATACGCAGACCACGGATGCAGGGCTTTCCACCTCGCTTTCCTGCCTCCATGGTGATCCGCCCTCCGTAGTTCATGGAACCAGAGTATGTCTTTCAGCACTGCGGGTCAAGCGCGTTGATGGTGTCTCAGTTTGGCTGAATACAGTATCCCTCTATCTTCCTGAGCGAGCACGACCCTGAGCTTGCGAAGGGAAGTGCGAGTCGAAGGATCCCGACACTGTCTCGTTCGCCATGCTGCGCCAGGGAGCTCTACCGACACCTGCTATTTCGTTGTAGACAATACAGATTTCTCTAAGACAAAGTTATGGCGAGAATTCCCTGAAACCGCATGGGCAAAGGACGTATCCTCGGGATCCTTCGACGCGCGCTCGTCCAGCAAGCGGGACTCACACTTGCTCAGGAAGACAGAAGAAGAGATTGTCGTTACCATCTAACTGAGACACTAGCAGCACGATCGGCCCGCTATTTCGATTTCAGCGCCGCTATCACCGCCCCCGCATGCTCGTCCGGCTTCAGCCCGTTGAGCACCGCGGCGATCTTGCCTTCCGGGTTGATCACGAACGTCGTGCGCTCGATCCCCATATATTTCTTGCCATACATGCTCTTTTCCTTCATCACGCCGTACTTGTTGCAGACGGCCTTGTCCACGTCCGCCAGAAGCGAATAAGGCAGGTCGTATTTCTCTTTGAACTTTTTCTGGGCGGAGGGCTTGTCGGCGGAGATGCCGAACACAATCGCCCCTGCCCGCTGGATTTTCTGGAATGCGTCGCGGAACCCGCACGCTTCTATCGTTCAACCGGGCGTGTTGGCCTTGGGATAAAAGAACAAAACCACGTTCTTGCCGCGATAATCCTTCAGCGTGATTGTCTTTCCCTCTTCATTAGGCAGAGAGAACTCTGGGGCTTTATCATTAACTTCCATGGTTTTTCCGTGTTTATAAGATCAAATGAATTTATATAGCAGAAGCAAAATCCTGGCCAGTGCCGTGCTGGCGCTGGTATGCGCTGTGGCGTTCATCGGCGCTGTGGCGCAGCGGCGCAAACCTCACACGTTGCGTGCCACCGCCGTGCTTGAGGTCACCACGGACTCGGCCGGTATCGTGGTGACGCGCGTGATTCCCGTGACTATTCTGGACGGAGGGACGTTCCACGACGCCGGCATCTATAAGGCAACGCCGCAACCCATGGCGCTCGATAAAGGCATTGTCTATGAGGGACAGACATCCGGCACTCCCGTGGGTTACGCCACCATCCTGAGCAGCGCCAACAATAAAGGCTGGATCGGGCTGGGCAAGTGGCAACTGGCGGAAGCAAAAAAAGCCCCAACCCCCGTGCCCGTCACCACCGGCGACGATCGGCCGTTAATTCACCGCGCAGACGCTGCCCCCACGCCTACTCCTTCATCTGCCGATTCCGCCGACAACACGCCTGCCGGTGCGCAGGATGATGCCGACCGCCCGGTACTGCGGCGGCGCTCCCCGGAAAAATCAGAGCCGCAAGCCACGCCACAGCCGTCTCCTACACCCGCTGAAGGAGTTGTTCCCGCCGCGAAACCCCGTGTATTCACGCCTGGAACCAAAACATACGTGGCCGTGTCTGACAACGAATCGGTTGACACGCGCTCGTTCGACTTCAAATGGAAAGCCGGCGAGGAGCAGGCCATGGAAGTGAAGATGCGCAAGCTTGCGCTCGCCCAGCTTCCCCGCGAAAACGCGCAACTGAACTCCAACTCGCTCAAGAACGTGGTCATGCGCTCCTTCGATTTGGATTTGAGCAATGACGCCGTCATCGTGCTGAGCGCGGAGATTCCCGGCAGCTATCTCGCGGCAGGCGCCAAGGGTGCGCCCGGAAAATTTATCTCGCGTTACGTCACCGTCATCGCGCGCGTGGATTTTGAAGGCGTGCCGCAGAAACTCGGCTCCAGCGTTACAGACTCGTCTCGCCTGGACGTGGCGCCCCGTCTTGAGTTGATTGACGCCGTCGATGTTGATGGCGACGGCTTGGCCGAACTGCTCTTCCGCGAATACAGCTTCGACGAAAAAAGCTTCATCGTCTATGGCGTCGGCCGCAGCACCGTGACAAAGGTGTTTGAGGGCGCAAGCATGCCTCTGGACGCTAAGAATTAGCCGCCACTTACCGCCGGAACAATCAATATTTCGGCATCGGCAGGGACCTTCGTCGCGAGCCCGTCGGCAAAACGGATGGCATCTTCTCCAACGAATATGTTGATGTGCGGGCGGACTTGGCCTTGCTCGTCCAATATACGGTCGCGCAGGCCGGGTTGGTCCTTCCACAGTGATTCAAGCGCCGCAGATACAGTCGCTGGCAAACCTTCAAGCAAAAACGAACTCTTGCCACCGGCAAAAACAGCTAGATAGCTCGGTATGCGGAGCGTGACCGGCATGGTCTATCTCTTCGCCGCGCGCGCATTACCTGCACGCGCCTTGCCAGTCGCCGGTCTTCTCGACGATGACTTCTTCGCCTTGAATCTCTTGCTACCCGATTTGTTCTTCTCCGTGTCTCCGTGCCTCCGTGGTGGATTTTTTCCGCTGTTGCCCACCAACGCAGCCCTCACGCACACCACGGGAGGCAGGCCTTCTATGATCGCCCTCCACGACTTGCCGTCGTCGCTGGAGCCATAGACCTTGCCGCTCCGGGTGCCAAAATAAATGCCCGCCGGATCGCAGGTATCGGTGGCCATTGAATCGCGCAGAATTGTCTCCAGTGCGTCCTTCTGCGGCAAGCCGCGCGTCATCGGCTCCCAGCTTGCGCCGGCATTCCGCGTCCGGTAGACCCGCAGCTTGCCTTCCGGCGTGCAACGGTACTCATCGGACTCAATCGGCACAATGTAAACCGTGTCAGGATCGTGCGGATGCGCCGCCATACAAAATCCAAAGTCGGATGGCACGCCGTTCGCAATGTCCTTCCATGAATTGCCCGCATCATCGCTGCGATAAAGTCCCCAGTGGTTCTGCAGAAACAGCCGCTCCGGTCTGGAAGGATGGCACACAATCTTGTGAACGCACTGGCCGAACTCCGGATATTTTTCAGGAAGGAACTCGGCGCGTACGCCTTCATTCCGCGCCTGCCATGTCGCTCCTCCATCGTCCGTGCGGTAGGCGCCGGCCGTTGAGATGGCGATCATCATGCGTTTGGAGTTCGCCGGGTCAGGAAGGATCGTATGCAGGCACATCCCGCCTCCGCCGGGCACCCATTTTGGCCGGTGCGGATGATTGAGCAGCCCCTCTACCGGCGACCAGGTCTTGCCCGCGTCGTGCGATTCAAACAGCGCCGCCGGCTCAACGCCGCAATACATCGTGTCCGCATCGTCATCGCGACCAAGGCATATCTGCCAGATGTTCTTCAACGCGAGTTGTGACTCAGGCGGAAACTTGACCGAGTAAGTTTCCGGCTCGGTGATGGTCTTTCCGTAATCGTCAGAAGAGCAGAGTACGGTTCCCCACCGGAAGCTCTGTTGCGCCCACCACAGCCGCCGGCGGCCTTGCCGCTGGTCAAACGCCATGGCATAGACCGGCGATCCAATGGAGTAAGGTCCTCCTACGTCCCATTTCTTACGCGCACGATTGGAGCACAGAACAAAAGCCCCTTTCATGGTGCCCACAAGTAGGATTACGTCGCCGCTTTTGGCCGAAATATGGCGGACTGCCGGCATGGTGCCCTCCCGGAAGAAAACGAACAGAATATTTTAGCGGCAAGGTGAGTTAGATTTCCAATGGATGCTTAACGAAGGTATTTTTGGCAGAATCAATTTGATCTCAAACCTTCTCACCCGCTAAGATTGTGCCTCCACAAGCGTAAGACCTGATTCTGATAGCTCTTGTGAAGGAGAAGTTTCATGCGGAAAGCCATTCTTGCGTTTCTTCTGTTCGGATTTCTCGGCTCCATCCACGCCGTTGCTCAGGGGCAGGACTTCAGCAAAGTCGAAATGAAGGTGCAGAAAGTTGCTGGCACCGTTTATATGCTGGCAGGCGCTGGCGGCAACATCGGCGCCTCAGTCGGCGATGATGGCATTGTCATTGTGGACGACGAGTTTCTGCCGCTGGCAGAAAAAATTGAGGCCGCGCTGAAGGGCATCACAGACAAGCCGGTCAAGGTGGTCCTGAATACGCACTGGCACGGCGACCACACCGGCGGCAATCCGCATTTTGGCGAAAAGGCCCCCATTGTGGCGCAGGAAAACGTGCGCAAGCGGCTTGCCGCCGGCGGCAAAACACGCTTCGGCGAAACCAAGCCCGCGGAGAAATCCGCTCTGCCCATCATCACCTTTGAAAACGATGTCTCCGTGCACCTGAACGGCGAAGACATTCACGCCATCCATTTCCCCAACGGCCACACCGATGGCGATAGCGTGATCTTCTTCAAGCAGTCCAACGTGGTCCACATGGGTGATGATTTCTTCAACGGCGGCATGTTCCCTTTCATCGACATTGACAGTGGCGGCAGCGTGCAGGGGATGATTGCCGGCGACGAAAAAGTCCTGGCTGAAGTCCCCGACGATGTGAAGATCATCCCCGGCCATGGCCCGGTCGGAACCAAAGACGACTTAAGAAAATTCATTACCGTTCTGAAAGAGACCTCCGCCGCGGTCGAAGCCGGCATCAAGAAGGGGAAAACACTCGATCAACTCAAGCAGGAAAAAGTCCTGGCCAAGTGGGATTCCTGGGGGCAAGGCTTTATCAAGACAGATATGTTCATCGAAATTCTTTATGACAGCCTGAAGAGCAAGCCGAGCGGCCCGAAAAATGCACATGGACATATAAGTAAATAGGCTTTCCGAGTCCCGAACGTAGAGAGGGACCCATATAACTGGATCAAGGTATTGACAAAGCACTTCAGCCGCGAATGCACGCGAAACACGCGAATAAATCTGATTCGTGTTGATTCGCGTTAATTCGCGGCCAAAAAATGGGCTAGCTGCTAGTTGCCAGGTGCTTCTTCAACAATTCATTCACGGCCCCAGGACTGGCTTGCCCTTTTGAGGCCTTCATCACTTGCCCAACAAAAAATCCGATGATCGTCGTCTTGCCGGCGCGATATTGTTCCAGCTGCTTGGGGTTGGCCGCGATCACTTCGTCGATGATTTTTTCCAGTGCCGCAATGTCAGTGATCTGCTGTGGCTTTTCCCGCTCGTAAACAGCGGCAAAATCTTCGCCGGCAGCAAACGCTTTGTCATAAAGGTCTTTGAGTATCTTGCTGGAGATGTCGCCCGACTCCACCAGATCAGCCGAGAGCGCCACGCCCTTCATCGAGATGGGAGACTGTTCGATCTCCAGCCCCTGAGCCTTCAAACGGCCCATCAGTTCGCCCTGCACCAGATTGGCCACGCGCTTGGGATTTTTTGCGGCCCTGGCGGCTTCTTCAAACTGATCGGCCAGCGCTTTGCTGGCGGTAAGCACTCGCGCGTCGTACTCGGTTATGCCGAAGTCGGCGACCATTCTCTTGCGCCGCGCTTCGGGTAATTCCGGCAGCGACTGGCGAATCGAATCCTGCATTCGTGCATCCACCACCAGCGGCAGCAGGTCCGGCTCAGGAAAATAGCGATAGTCGTGCGCCTGCTCCTTGGACCGCATGCTGTAGGTGCGGCCTTCCTGTGCGTTGTATAAACGCGTTTCCTGCTGGATGCGCTCGCCTGCCTCAAGCGCTTCGATCTGCCGGTCGATCTCATACTCAATGGCTTCGCGGATAAAGCGGAAGGAATTCACGTTCTTGATTTCCGTCTTGGTGCCAAACTCTTCTTGGCCCCGCGGACGCACACTCACATTAGCGTCACAGCGCAGAGAGCCTTCTTCCATGTTGCAATCGCTCACGCCGGTGTACAGGATGATCTCTTTGAGCAGAGTGAGATATTCAAAGGCTTCATCGGCGGAGCGCATGTCCGGCTCGCTGACGATCTCCACCAGCGGCGTGCCGCTGCGGTTCAGGTCAATCGAGGTAAACATGGAAGAATCAACCAGCCCGTCATGGATGCTCTTGCCCGCGTCTTCTTCCATATGCAGCCGCGTGATGCCGATCTTCCGCGGGCCACCATTTTTCCCGGCGATTTCAATGTGTCCATGCTCGGCCAGCGGCTTATCAAACTGCGAGATCTGGTAGCCCTTGGGCAGGTCAGGATAAAAATAATTCTTGCGGGCAAAAATCGATGTTTCGCGCACCTGGCAATTCAGCGCCTGCGCGGCCAGCACGGCAAACTCTACTGCCCGCCGATTCAGCACCGGCAAAGCTCCCGGCAATCCCAGGCATACCGGGCAGACGTTGGTATTGGGCGGAGCGCCAAACTTAGTGGAGCAGCCACAGAAAATCTTAGTCTGCGTTAGCAGTTGGACGTGCACTTCCAGTCCGATCACCGGCTCGTATTTCTCGCGCAAGGCTTCGGCGGCTCGGGCACTCGCAGACATGAAAAGATTATAGGGTAGTGAATCAGTTTGAAAAACTGGCCCACTGTCAGTATCAGGGTCTAGCGATTCGGCTGCGAATCGCGGGCCTTTAGGCAGACGTTCATCGCGAGCGATGGACCCATGCTGTCGAGAAATTCGAAGTATTACTTGGGTGGTGGATTGTCCCTGGTGGGAGGATCCAGCGGAATTTCAAAGTAAAACAATTCTTTCGTCCCTGCCTTGATGCCGGAGATGTCTACCCGTGCGCCGGGCTCCGGCGGTTGGCCCTGCATATCGAAAAACAAATAACCGGCGTGGGTGGAATGGGGCGTGACGGGAACGGGGAGAAACTGCGCCGATTCGTATTCTTCCTGCGTGTCTTTGCTGATAGGAACTTTTTTCTTACCCACCGGAAATGGCAGGCGCATCCCAGGATGACTCTTGTCCGCCCGGTTGGGCCTCACAAACATGCGGTAGATATCGTCATTGCTGGCGGGCTGCAATTTTTCACGCCGCGCCGTGATGTATTCGATCTTCACGTCCTGGAGCATCAGGGTTTGGTCGCTGTCATTGGAAATCAGCAGGCGGACGGGATAAAGGCCGTGCTCCTGATAATTCTCTTTGAATACGCCCGTGGTTTGCGGGGTGTTACATGGCTCCACCGCGATTGTGACCATTTCGTCCTTGTGCGCCTCATGCAGGGCATAGGTGCTGGCATGCGCCGCCGGAGGCGGATTGAAATGCCTTTCGCTGAATACCAGCGATGTCAGCAGCGCGATGCAGGCGGCAATTCGGACGGCTTTCACAACTCTGATTATATCCAAGGCGCCAGGCAGGTTTGCACATCCCGGCCGTTTCCATAGAATGTCCAAAGTCCTTCATGTATGTCTTCTACAGTTTGCTTCTGTTGTGCGCGGCGCTGCTTTCGCTGCCGTGGTGGCTTGTCCAGATGCTGCGTCTGGGCAAATATCGCTCCGGCCTGGGGGAGCGGCTTGGCTTTGTGTCTTCGCGGCTGCATAATGTCAAACCCGGATGCATCTGGTTGCATGCCGTTTCCGTCGGCGAAGTGCTGGCGGTCAGCCAATTGATCACTGAGTTGCAGCAGAAGTATCCTGACCGGCAGATTCTTGTCTCCACCACCACCGCCACGGGCCAAAGACTCGCCCGCCAGCGTTTTGGCGAGGACCGCGTGTTCTTCATGCCTCTGGACTTTGGCTTTGCCGTCCGCCGCTACCTGACCGCATTGCAGCCGCAGCTCATCGTTATTGCCGAAACCGAGTTCTGGCCCAACCTGCTGCATCTTGCCCGGAAACGGCAGACGTCTTTGGCGATTGTCAACGCGCGCATCTCAGACCGGTCATTCCCGCGCTACCGGCGGTTCGGTTGGTTTTTCCGCCGCGTCCTGGCGGAAGTGGACCTGTTTCTGGCCCAGACAGCCGAGGACGCGCAAAGGCTGCGTGAGATAGGCGCTGCTACCGGGCGGGTCCAGGTGAGCGGCAATTTGAAGTTCGATGTCCGCCCAAATCCGCAGCCATCATTGGTGAATGGTCTTCGCGCAGGCTTCGGCAAGGACTCGCCGGTGATTGTGTGCGGCAGCACGGCGGAAGGTGAAGAAGGGCCGCTGCTGCAAGCGTTCAAGCCCGTGCAAGAGAAATTTCCAAAGGCCATCATGGTGCTGGCGCCAAGGCATCCTGAGCGATTTGAAAAAGTTGCGGCCATGACTGCCGCCGCGGGATTCGCCCTTCAGCGGCGCGGTGCATGGTTACCCTCGCAGCCCATCAGCAACGGTATTTTCCTGCTCGATAGCGTAGGCGAGCTTGCCGCCGTCTACGAATTGGCCGACATTGCTTTCGTCGGCGGCAGCCTGGTCCCGACGGGCGGGCACAACATCCTTGAGCCGGCGCAGTATGGCGCCGCGATTTTGGTGGGTCCGCATACTTTCAATTTCCGCGAGATCGTCAGCATCTTTGAGCAGGGCGGGGCCATCAAGGTGGTGACCGCTGAAACTCTTGGCGCGCAGTTTCTCGCGTTGTTGGGCCAGCCACAAGAACGCAAGCGGCTGGGCGGTCTGGCCAAGGGCCTGTTTGCGAAGCATGCGGGAGCCACGCGCAGGACGCTGGAAGCGCTTGCTCCACTTCTTGCGCGGCAAGAACGAGGTGGCAGGTGAACCCGGTCTCCGCCGTCTTCGGGGCCGCCATCGCGATCAGAAATGCGCTTTATGATCGCCGCGTTTTTAAGGTCCACAAACTCGCGCGTCCTGTCGTCAGCATTGGAAACATCTCCGTTGGCGGCAGCGGCAAGACACCCTTTGTCATTGCTCTGGGCGAACTGCTGCAGCAACGCGGAATTGAGTTTGACGTGCTTTCCCGCGGCTACGGACGCAACTCGGCGGACATTGCAGTAGTCGATCCCGACGGAACGCCTCAGCAATTCGGCGATGAGCCATTGCTGATCGCCCGCAAGCTGCGCGTGCCGGTGATTGTTGGCGCCGATAGATACCAAGCCGGCCTTCTGGCTGAAAAACAATTTCCCGGCAAGCTTCACCTGCTGGATGACGGTTTTCAGCATCGCCGCCTGCATCGCGATTTCGATATTGTGCTGCTGCCCATGGAAGACCAGCGCGGGACCTTGCTTCCCATGGGACGCCTGCGGGAGCCGCTCTCTGCTCTGGAACGAGCCGATGCCGTTGTACTGCCGGACTCAGCAGAGACGCCGCTCCCTCCGTTCCATGCAAAGAGCGTTTGGCTTGCGCGGCGGCAGGTAGAAATCGCAGCAGACGGCAGGCTAGTGGCGTTTTGCGGGATTGCGCGCCCCCAGCAGTTCTTTGACGCCCTGAAGGCTGCTCACCAGGAAATAGCCGGCACGCTCACGTTCGGTGACCATCATCGCTATAAGCAGAGCGATATTGACCGCCTGCTTGCTCTCAAAAAGAAAACCGGCGCCGCTGGCTTTGTAACCACGGAGAAGGACGCCATCAACCTGAGAACGCTTTCCGCACAGCTCCAACCGATGCGGACCGCCACGCTTCGTATTGACCTGGAATCACATGACACTGTGATGGCCGAGCTGTTACGGGCCTTAGAACAGTCTTAGAACAGCGTTCCGGCATGCAGACTTTAGCCCCGGCATGAGAAAATCGTCAGTTCATGCAAAAGCCTTCTAAATCGGCAGACCGCCTGGTCAAAATTGTTGAAGAGTTTCCCAAGCTCAGCATCACAGTGCTTGGCGACCTCATTGCGGATGAATTTATCTACGGCGAAATCTCGCGCGTTTCCCGGGAAGCGCCGGTGCTCATCCTGCGCCATCGCGAACGCATGGTGGTGCCCGGGGGAGCTGGCAACGCCATTTACAACCTGGCCGACCTCGGTGTTACCGTCCTTCCTGTGGGCGTGATCGGCGACGACGAAGCCGGGCGCATGCTGCTCCACGCCTTCCGCCAGAAGCATATCTCCGTCAGCGCCATCCGCAGGATCAAAGGACGCGGCACCGTAACCAAGACACGTGTGCTGGCTGGGACTACGCATTCGCCGAGGCAACAGGTGATTCGCGTGGACCGCGAGCCGGAGACGGCCCTGGACCGCGCCGCGATCCGCGACATCACTTTCCAGGCCCGCGGCTATGTGCGTGCCTCCGACGCCTTGCTAATCTCCGACTATGGCTACGGGGCCGCTACGCCGGAAATTTTTGACAACATTCGCGCGCGCGCCTCGCTCAACGGAGTTCCCGTCACCCTGGATTCCCGCTACCGCACGCTGGCTTACAGCGGCGTGACCGCTGCCACGCCGAATGAAGCCGAGCTTGAGGAAGTCCTGGGCACGCGGATAGGCAACGACAATGCCCGCCTGCTGGCAACCGGAAAGGCCGTGATGCAGAAGATGAAATTGCAATCCCTGCTGGTAACGCGCGGCAAGGACGGCATGGTGGTCTTCTCACGCTCCAACAAGCCGGTGATCATTCCTATTCACGGGTCAGACGAAGTTGCGGACGTGACCGGCGCCGGCGATACCGTCATCGCAACTTACACCGCCGCGTTGGCCGCGGGCGCCGATCCGGAATCAGCCGCGCGCCTGGCCAATTACGCCGGCGGCATTGTGGTGATGAAGCGCGGCACGGCCACCGTAACCCGCGCTGAGCTGCTGCGCGCCGTCATGGAGGGCTGACTGTCTGCAACTGGCCAAAAAGTTCTTACCGCGCCAGATCTGGCAGAACTGGTCCGCCGGTGGCGCTCCGCCGGCGAGCAGGTCATCCTGACCAACGGCTGTTTTGACCTTCTTCATGTGGGCCACGTTCGCTATCTGCGGGCGGCCAAGCAACTCGGCGGCAAGCTGATTGTGGCCGTTAACTCTGACGCCGGCACGCGCACGCTCAAGGGTGAAGGCCGCCCGCGCGTTCCTGAAGGCGAGCGCGCGGAGATCCTGGCGGCCCTGGCAGATGTTGACGCGGTCACCATCTTCGATTCGCCCGATGTCACCGGTCTGGTCCGCCTGTTGCGTCCGGACGTTCATGCCAAAGGCACTGATTACACCGCTGAGAGCGTGCCGGAGCGCGACGTGGTGATTGCCTGCGGCGGCCGCGTTGCTATTGTCGGCGATCCGAAAGACCACTCCACAACGGAATTGCTGGGAAGGCGGGAATGGCAAAAATCCTGATTGTGCGGCTCGGCGCCATGGGCGACATTCTGCATGCTTTGCCGGCGGCCACCGCGATCCGCGCCGCCCTGCCCCATGCCACAATTGGCTGGTTGGTGGAAGAGCGCTGGTCTGAGTTGCTGACGGCCCAGGGAAGAAAAGCCAATCCCAATACCGTCAGCCCGCAAAAACCGGTAGTCAACACGGTCCACACCGTGGACACCAGGCGCTGGCGGCAACATTTCTTCCGTCCATCCGCCACCACGGAAATATCAGGCGCGCTCAAAAGAGTGAGAAAGCTGGATTACGACTACGCGCTGGATTTTCAGGGCGCGATCAAATCAGGCGTTTTCGCGAAGCTGGGCGGCGCCCGCATTGTTGCTGGATATGACGATCCCCGCGAGTACGGAGCACGTTTCTTTTACCAAAAAAAACTTTCGCGCCAGGGCGAGCATGTGATCGAGCAGAACCTTGCCCTGGCTGCGCAGGCGCTCCAGCCCATTCTTGGCGATCGCGAATTGAAACTGCGCGCTCCGCAGCTTCCTGTTGATCCCACGGCGGAAGCCTGGGCAGAGTCTGAAATCGCCCGTCTCGGCATTGCCAGCTTCGCCATCGTTAATCCGGGAGCGGGATGGGGAGCAAAGCAATGGCCGACGCTGCGATTTGGCGAAGTCGCACGGGCGCTGGCCGCGCACAACATCAAGACCCTGGTAAACGCCTCCGCGGAAGAAGCTGAGCTGGCCCGCGCGGTGGTGGCGGCGAGCGGCGGCAACGCATTTGAGCTGCGGTGCACCATTGGGCAGCTTATCGCTCTCACGCGCCGTGCCCGCATCTTCGTCGGTGGCGATACCGGTCCTTTGCACCTTGCAGCCGCGCTGGACGTTCCGGTGGTGGGTCTCTATGGCCCAACCGATCCGGCGCGCACGGGGCCGTTCGGCGCCAGGGCGATACCGCTGCGCCATCCTGAGAGCGAGACCACTTTTTCCCATCATCGGGAAGCGGAAGCCGGCCTGATGAAGATCACGGCGGAAGAAGTCATCTCCGCGGCGCGCCACCTGCTGGGAGCAAGCAATGCCTAGCTGGTCGCGGGTTGCCACTCGCTCGCGCGTGCCGTTGGGCTTTGTGTTTGCGGCAGCGTATCTCTGGTTCGCCCGGCCCACGTGGGCTTCGCTATCCGCGGGCTTTGCCATTGCGGCTGTGGGAATTCTGGTGCGCGCGCTTGCTTCAGGGCACATACGCAAAAACGCCGAGCTGGCCACAACCGGGCCATACGCCTACACGCGTAATCCGCTCTATCTCGGTTCCATCGTCATCGCTTTAGGTTTCATCATGGCGGCGCGCAATCTATGGATCGGCGTGGCGGCGATCGCGATGTTCGCGTTTATTTATCTTCCTGTGATCGGGGCGGAAGAAAAGTATCTGCGTTCCGCATTTCCCGGCTATGACGCTTATGCCGGTCAGGTGCCACGTTTTCTCCCTAGACTCACGCCCTACCGGCCCGGCCCGGCGGCGGATGATGAGGCGAGCGGAGGATTTTCTTCCGCGCTGTATCTGCGCCATCGCGAGTACAATGCGGCGGTGGGCTCGGTCCTGATGCTTGGCGCTCTTGTCCTGAAAATGCTGGTAAAACATTGATCCGAATTCAAAGCAGCGTCGGCATGGGAGCCGGTCTTATTTTGATCGGTTCAACCTGTTTGATCGCCTCCATGGCGCGCCCACAAGAGCGAGAGAAGAGCGCCGCTGCTCCAAAAGCGCCTTCCGCAACGGCTGTCCCAGTGGCTGAGCAAAGCGAAATTGTGGCCCCCTCCATTACGCGGCCCCGCGCTGATTATCAGTTTCCTGTCGGACAGACTTATGTCTATGGCGCCGAGTGGCGCGTCTTCAATGCTGGTCTGGCTACGCTGCGCATGGAAAAGGCCGGACAGGAAAACCGCATTGTCGCCACCGCCAACGCAGCCGGCACCATCTCGCTGCTCTATCACGTTCAGGACCGGCTGGAATCCTTCTTCGATCCCGCCAGCTTCTGTTCTCACAATACTTCCCGGCATATTGAGGAAGGGTTTCGGCGCGTTGAGTCCAGCATCACCTTCGACTATCAGCGTGGCAAGGCCTTGCTTGACCACAAAAACATCAAGAAGAAAGAAAGCAAGCATGAAGAGCATGACATTCCCGGTTGCGTCACGGACATGCTGTCTTCTGTCTATT
Organism: Candidatus Angelobacter sp.; assembly: GCA_035703825.1. Taxonomy (GTDB): domain Bacteria; phylum Acidobacteriota; class Terriglobia; order Terriglobales; family Acidobacteriaceae; genus Angelobacter. Next base: position 26,527 of record DASSXL010000034.1, on the reverse strand, counting down.
ACGTTGCATCTCTGCCCCTGCTGCCGGGCAAAACATATAGCTTTCCTATCAATGACGGCGGCGCGACGCTTACCGTTCTGGCGCATGTGGAGGGGCGCGAGCAGATCAAGACTCCGGCCGGGACTTTCAAGACGATCCGGGTACAGCCTGAAACGGCCTCAGGCGCGCTGCGGGACAAGGGGAAGATCTGGATCTGGTACTCAGACGATGCCTCACGCATTCCAGTGCAAATGCGCGCCCGGATGGCATGGGGGACCCTTACCTTCTCACTGCTGCGCGTAGACAAGAAGTAAGCTTGAGAGCTGCGTGGCAGACGTTCATCGCGGCAGCGATGAAGCCTTGTACGCATACGCGATCGCGGGAGTCAACAAACCCACAACAAATTTTTGGTAGTGGGTCAGTTTGGTTTCCACAGCTAAAAGAATTCGGTTTCCTCAAAAAACGTTTTCGAATTTGTCATGCTGAGCGGCGCGCGAGTCCCGGCGAAGCCGAGATAAGCGCAAGTCGAAGCATCCCGAGAATGTGTCCTTTGCCATGCTGCGTCAGGGAGTTCTCTTCGAGAATGCCTGTGCTACCATCTTTGGCCGTGCGTGACGGTTCTTATTACGAGTTTTGGGTTTACATCCTTACCAGCCGCATCGGTACGCTTTATGTCGGCGTGACAGGCTGCCTGGGCACTCGCATCATGCAGCACAAAATAGATTCCATTGAAGGTTTTCACCAAAAGTACAAAGTGCACCGGCTCGTCTATTACGAGAGCTATGAGCACATGATGACCGCCATTCGTCGCGAGAAGCAGTTGAAAGGCTGGCGCCGGGACAAGAAGATAACCCCTGATCGAAAAAGTGAATCCACGATGGATGGACCTGGCCGAGAACTGAGGCCGGGAAATGCGGTTTCGGGGACAGTCGCTCAAGAGAACGCCTTGAATCGGCATGGTACGGCAAGCATTCTCGGGATGGTTCGACTCGCCCTCGCCTCTCCCGCTCTGCGGGCTCGTTCGGCCTTCGCTCACCATGACAGATGGAAACTGCAATTTTTTGGCAAACCGTACCACGGCCATTTTTCGCATAAGGGCAACCCCATCGGCCTTTTCTGCCATAATAGTTTGTTACCACTTTAAGGGGAAAACCATGAGCACACAGCCAAAGGCCGATCCGGAACTGGTTGAAGTATTTGACACAATGCAGGAATCGGAGGCCATGGTGGTCCACGGGCTATTGACTTCTGCCGGCATCGAATCCGTTGTCGCCAATTTGCTGGCCCCTCAAGACGTTTTCCCCGGCGTGGGAGGAATCTCAATTCGCGTGAATCCGGCCCAGGAAGAAGAGGCGCGGCGGCTGATCGATGACTATCGCGCCAATGCCGCTTCAGACGACGATTCCATGCCGCCTGAGAGTGACATCGACGGGCAAAGCTAGATGGGTTGCGCCTGAACGCGGGCGCTTATTTCGCAGGTAGACCAGCAAAACAACAGTTGTAAACTAAACTGCTAAACTCCTGATTAGCGGAATAGAAAAACAGGCCCGGGCGATGCCTTAAGTGTGTGCCCAGAGCCGCAAATGGTGGAACATTGCGCCTCTTGATCATTGAAGACGAGCCCAAAATCGCGCGCAGCCTTTCTGAAGGCTTTCAGGCGGAGCACTTTGCGGTGGACGTGGCGGAAGATGGCGAAAAAGGCCTCCAGTTGGCGACTGAAATTCGCTATGACGGCATCGTGCTGGACTGGAACCTGCCGCGCATGGACGGACTCTCTCTTCTCAGAAAGCTGCGGCAATCCGGCTCGAGCACGCGCGTCCTGATTCTGAGCGGCCGCCGTGAAGTGGCTGATCGCGTGGCCGGGTTGCAGGCGGGCGCGGACGACTACCTAATCAAGCCATTTTCTTTTCAAGAGCTGCTGGCGCGTATGCAGACCCTGCTGCGGCGGGCCCAGGAAACGTCAGAAGTGCTGACTGTGGGAGATTTGATGCTTGATCCGCAACGCCACATGGTTGCGCGCGCGGGCAAGCCGATCAAACTCAGCCAACGGGAGTACGCGCTGCTTGAGTATCTGATGCGCAACGTCGGGCGCACGGTTACGCGCACCATGGTGGTGGAGCACGTTTGGAACCTGTGGTTTGACGGCCTCACAAGCGTGGTGGACGTTTATATCAGCTATCTGCGCGCCAAGATCGACCAGGGTTTTGCTTATCCGCTGATCCACACCATTCGCGGGATTGGGTTCATGCTTGCGACCGAGGTGAAAAAGGAAAAGTAAGACCACTGACAAGTCTCTTTCAGCGCGACGCCAGCCGCGCTTCCACTCGCTTCCCATCCAGATAAAATGTCACGGCGCCAAGCTGGTCTGTGCGGTAGGTGTGAACTCTTCCGGATTGCAAACGCTTCAGCACAATTTCTCTTGGGTGGCCAAACGAATTATGCCCAACCGATATCACGGCAAAGCGCGGATGGGCAGCCGCCAGCAATTCGGGAGTGGTTGAGGTGGCGCTGCCATGATGCGCCACCTTCAAGAGATCGGCCCCGGGCGACTCGCTGGCAACGAACTGCTCCATCTTTCTTTCCAGATCGCCCGCCAGCAGCGCTCTGGTCTCGCCATAGCCGACCAGCATGACCAGGGAATCGTCGTTTTCCTTATTGGGCCGGGGTTGCCAGTCCTGGGGCGGTGAGAGCACGCGGATTTTTGCTCCACCCCAGCCAAACTCATCGCCAGCCGCATGCCGGTGGACGGCAACATGGTTGGCTTTGGCTGTTTCAAGAAGATTTTGCAACGCATCTTTTTCCGGGTTGATGCCGACCCACAGCTCTGACGGATGAAAATCTTCGATAATGCGCGGCAATCCGCCAATGTGATCGGCATGAGCGTGCGTGAGAGCAACCACATCTAGGCGGTCCAGTCCGCGTGACCAGAGGTAAGGCGCAACCACGTCCTCGCCAAAGTCGAACTCTGTATGTACCGGGCTGATGCTTCCGCCGCCATCAATCAGCATGGTTCGCCCTTCCGGCGAAACCACCAGCAGTGAATCGCCCTGACCCACGTCGATGGCCGTGATCTCCAGCTTGCCGCGCTCGATGCGAGGCGTCGTGGAGTAAACAGCAGCTACTCCGCTGGAAAGAAACAGCACCGCCAACCCGGCAAATGCAACCGCACGCCGCCTACGGATTGTGGCGAGCACCAGCAAGACTCCCACCGCCGCCAGCAGCGCAAGAAAAGGAGCAGGATCAGGAACTCTCCAGTGCGCGACGGGAAGATGCGAAAGCGAATGAAGACACGCCAGCGTCCAGTGCAGAGAAGCGCCCGCCACCCAGGCGACAAGCCGCGCCAGCGGCATTGAAACGTAACTCAGTGCAATCGCCGCCACTCCCGCGTTGAGCATCACTCCCGCCAGCGGCAGCAGCAGGACATTGGCTGCCACTCCCAGAATGGCGGCACGATGAAAATACATTCGCATCGGCAGCACCAGCACCGATTGCGTAATGGCCGAGACCACGACTAATTCAAACAAGGTCACAACCGCGGTTCCCGCGCCGGTAACCATGATTCGCGCAGCACGGGCGCCTATGCGCTTTGCTCCGAAGGGCTTTGTTCCGAAGACATGTGCCAACCTGCCGGCGATCAGCCGCATGTCCAGGCGAAGCTGCGCCAGTTTGGGCTCGATGCCGAGGTCGTACGCGGTGGAGTCAAGATACCGCAATGCCTGGCGGTAGGGAGTCGACGTCCTTTCCAGAAGCGGCACGCTGATGCCGGTGATGGCCAGCAGCGCGAGGAAGGTCAATTGAAAGCCGGCATCGAACAGGGCTTCAGGAGAGAGAGCCAGCACGGCCAGGGCGGCGAATCCCGTGGCGTTGAGCCCGCTGCGGTCGCGGTACAGCAGCCGCGCAACCAGAAACAATGACAGCATGAGCACCGCGCGCACAATGGGCACACCCATGCCCGCGATATAGGCATAGAACACTGAGAGCGCGATGGTGAGCAGCGAAGCCGGCCACTGCGGGAGGCGCAGGCGGCGCGCCAGCCAGAAAACGGAGAATGCCAGCAGGGCCACATTCATGCCGGAAACCACCAGCAAATGGTAAACGCCAGTCTGCTGAAATTCTTCACGCACGCCGCGCAGCAGCATGGAATCATCGCCCACGATCATGGCGGCGAAGATCGCGGCGTACTCGTCCGCCCAGAGGCCGCTCTCGCGAATGTGCCGCAGGATGCTGGTGCGCATACGGCTGCGCCAGGAGCCAAAACGGCTGCCGGATGTCCCAGGAAGAACTTCAATGTTTTCAGCTTTCACTGAGGCCAGCGCGCCGATGCCGTGCCCGTGAAGATACCCTTCATAGTCGAAAGCGCCGGGGTTGCCAAAGTTGCGCGGCAGCCGCAGGGTTGCAAGCAGGTGGATACGCTTCCCGTATTCCGGCGTTACGAGCGACGCACCGTAAATCGTAGCGCGGATTCCCACGGGCTGAAGAAATTTTGAGCCGTCAACCTCGATGGATTCGGTTTCCATCTCAAAGCGCTCCCGCGGCTGGTCAACAGCCAGCAGAGCGCCGTCATTGGTGACGTGTGCCACGATTGTGACCTCGGTGAGAAATTCAGGAGGCGGAACCGCGACGCGAGGCTCGGGGGTGGCAATGCACGCGAATGCTCCGGCGCAAACCAGCGCCAGAATGGCGGAGAGTTGGGCAGTCCGCAGGCTCAAGACCAAGACAGCGGCCAATGAGCAGAGAACAAACGCGGCGGCTGACCATCCCCAGACTGCGGGAGAACGTTGCACGTGACCGGCGATCCAGATTCCGGCGGCGAACGCCGTGGCGGCCAGGGCAAGAGGAGCGCGAGGTTGGGCGATCGTACGCAAGGGGTAGGGTGTACAAAAAGAACAAAGTCTACTCGCATCTGCCCACAAAATCTTCTGAAAAGGAAGGACCGCGTGGCAGCTAAATTTGGGTCTGTTGGCCGCGGTTTGCGCGTTACTTTTCCCGGGCCAGCCGCACCACGCTTTCAATGTGAAAGGTCTGGGGGAAGAGATCGACCATGTGGACTTCTTCCACGTGATAGCCGGTTTCAAGAAACAGGCGCGTATCGCGCGCCAGCGTGGCGGGATCGCAGGAGACATATACGATCCGCTTCACGCGCAGCGCCGCCAGCAGTTGCGTGGTTTTTGCGCCCAGGCCGGCGCGTGGCGGGTCCACCACCACCAACTCAGGCTGCATGTTGATGCAGCGCGGCAGGAAGCTCTCTGCCGGGCTCAGCACCGGCACCACGTTCTTGACCGCATTGGCCTGGAGATCGGCGGCCGAGGCAGGAGCGGATTCCACGGCAAAGACCTGGTCAAAACGCTTAGACAGGTGGCTGGCAAACAGCCCAACGCCGGCATAGAGATCAAGCGCGATCTTGCCGTGGAAATCGCCCACCACAGTCTGCACCAGCTCTTTCACCAGGTAGCGGTTGACCTGGAAGAACGATCCTGCGCTCACGCGGAAAGATTTTTCGCCGACCTGATAGGGCAGAGCGGTTTCGCCGACGGTGTATTTTGGCAGGGCATTGCTGGGTTCCGCGTCTTTGTTTTCGGCGAAGAAGGCGATGCCCCTGACATCCGGCGCTTTGGCTTGCACGGCGGCGGCGAACTCGCGCATCTCGGGTGCGTCGGCCGCCTGGTAGATTTCAAGGACCATTTTTTTGTCGGTATGGTCGGCAAAAAATTCGATCTCACTGATGCCTGCCGGGACCTTGCCGGCTTCGCCCATCTCCCAGAGGTGGCCCAACAGGCGATTGATGGCCGGCGAGCTGATCGGGCACTGCTTGACCGGCAGCAATTCATGCGAAGCCATTTTGTGGTAGCCAATGGCAAAATCGGAGCCGCTGCGCACCTTCATGCGGGAGCGGTTGCGATATCCCCAGGGCTCGCTGGAGTGCGTGATGATTTCGCCTTTCCATTCCAGCTTGCCGTTGCGCAGCAGGGTTTCCTTCAGGATGGCGCGCTTGTTTTCCAACTGGGCCGTATAGCCCGCGTGCTGGTAGTGGCAGCCGCCGCAGGCGGCAAAATACGGGCATGGCGCCGCCACCCGGTAAGGCGAAGGCTTCAGCACCTGGTCCACCGTGGCGCGGGCGAAGCTGCTCTTTTCCTGCGTAATGGTGGCGCTTACTTCCTCGGAGGGAAGCACAAATGGCATGAACACCGTCTTCCCTTCAGGAAGGCGGGCGAGACCATCGCCGCCATAGACGAGCTTTTCGATTGTCAGGTTCACAGGTAAAAGAGGCTGAGTCGTGGAATTTTAGCTTTTTCCAGCAGACGCTTGTGAATAAATTGCTTTTGCAATTGCTCGATCTGGGGCCCGGGCATCTTGCTGCGATACGGAGCTATTTCGCGGTCCGCTTCAGTGCGCAATGTGAAGAGCTCGTTTTCTGAAGCGGTCATGGTCAGGGCAGCCAGAAGTTTTTCTTCCATCACGGTGAGCCGCCGCTCCAGGTCCTCCAATCGCAGGTGCGTTGCGGTAGCCAAAGTTGACGCCAAGTCCGTTAGTGTAACAGCACACTCTTCCGCCACCAACATTACCGCCGGTCCTGACTTTACCTGGCGGAGCTTTTCCGCGTTAGCGATGAAGAATTGGGCTATCTCCTGCTGTTGCAGCCCCGGCGGGGAGCCAGCTCTTTCAGGCTGTGCGCCGACGGCGGCTTCCTTCATTTCTTCCGCGGCGGTGAGCACCGCCTGCGCGCACCAAGCCAGGCCGTTGATCTTCTGTGTTTTCGATGGGCGGCGCTCATACTTGTCAAAGGCTTCGTCAATGCCGCGCAGCACGGCTTCCAGCGGGATGCCCGCGTCTTTCCAGGTGGTCATCAGGGCCCAATCCAGGGTGGAAACGGTCAGCAACGTTCCGCGCCTGCGGCAAAAGTGCTGTTCAATCTCGGTGTAGTAGTTAAAGTAATTTTCCACAGCAAGGGGCCGTCAGGAAGCAGGCTTCTGTTTTTGCGCCGGGCTGTTTCGCTCCCAGATGATGCGGAGTCCGTCGAGAGTGAGTAGGTCGTCCACGTTCTTGATGTACTTTGAATGATCGCCAATCAGGCTGGCCAGGCCGCCGGTGGCCACCACTTTGGTGTCGGCCCCCAATTCGTTGATCAGGCGCTCCAGGATGCCATCCACCAGGCCCAGATAGCCAAAGAACAAGCCTGCCTGAATGCTGCCAACGGTGTTGGTGCCAATCACCTTGGCGGGCTTGCGTATGTCCACCAGAGGAAGCCGCGCCGTGTGCTCATAAAGCGCGCGCGCGGAAATACCGATACCGGGAGAGATGACGCCGCCCAGGTATTCGCCCTTGCGGGAGATTGCGTCAAACGTGGTTGCGGTTCCCAGGTCAACCACGACGCAAGGCCCGCCGAATTTTTCAAACGCAGCCACGCCGTTTACGATGCGATCCGCGCCCACTTCCTGCGGGTTTTCATAGAGCACCGGCATGCCGGTCTTGATTCCCGGTTCCACGAACAGCGGCTTGAGATGGAAATAGCGCTCGCAAACTTCACGCAGCGTGGAATCCATGGGAGGGACGACGGAAGAGATAATGATCCCATTGACCGCAGAGGCTTCAACGTTGCCGATGTCAAAGAGGTTGCGGAAGAGGACGCCGTATTCATCAACCGTGTGAGTCATCACGGTGGCCACACGCCAGTGCGCCAGCAGGCGCGGCGGGGAGCTCTTGCCCGCGAATCCGGGCGCTACGGTCTCATACACGCCAAGCACGGTATTGGTGTTGCCGACGTCAAGAACCAGAAGCATCGGTGCTCCTTGCTCCCGGCCGGACGCTTCCGGAGATGACGATCCGCAGCCCTTTGTCGGTCCGCACGCGCAGAAACCCGCGGGGATCGAGTCCATCGGTCACGCCGTTGTAGCCGCCGTCTTCATCCACGTGCACCACTTTGCCCTGGGCATAGGAAGAGCGAGATTCCACGCGCCGCATAATGGGCTCAAAGCGCAGGGCGGGAGTCCTGATGGGGCTGCTCATGGCGCGAAGCAGGGCGCGATACTCGCGGTCAAGCGCGCGGATAAGAGCCGCCGCCACTTCAAGGCGGGGAAACTCCTTGCCAGCCTCAAGGCACATTGAGGTGGCTGAGCCGTTCAGGTCCGGCGGCAGATTCTTCTGGTTAACATTTACTCCCACGCCGACAACAGCATGGTGGACTTTAGTTCCCTCTGAACTCATCTCGGTAAGGATACCGGCAAACTTTTTGTCATTGATCAGCAGGTCATTGGGCCAGCGGATGTCAGCGGCGAGGCCGCTGGTTTCCCGCACGGCATCCTGCACGGCGACGCCGGCAATCAGCGAAAGCCACAGAGATTCAGCGGGCGTCATGGGCGGGCGCAACAGAAAAGAGCAATAGATGCCGGTGCCGCGTTCTGAGTGCCAGGTATGAGAGCTGCGTCCGCGGCCGGCGGTCTGCTCTTCAGCAAGAAAGACCGCGCCTTCCGGAGTATCGTCAGGATGCTGGCTGGCCAGGGCCGCTCCACGCAACGCAACTGAGTTGGTGGAGTCAGCCTGGACACAATGATGAATATTGCCGGAAAAGATGGTGTTGCGCACCATGGGCGCAAGCAACTCCGGCAATAGATACTCCGGGTTCGGCACGATGGTTATTTCCCCGAGGCCGGCGCGGGCGGCGGCAGGTGGGCTTCAACGTTGAGATCGATCTTTACTTCATTGCCGACCATGCCCGGCGCCTTGGCCACGCCGAAATCCTGCCGGTTGACGGTAAGGGCGGCGTGCGCGCCCATCACCTTTCCCATCCTGCCGGCGTCGACGGGCCCTTTCAGTTGAAACGGCAGATCAACATCCTTGGCAACGCCCTTGATCGTGAGCGTGCCGTGGGCCACGTAGTCGCCGCCCTTTTTCTCAACCGATTTGCTCTGGAAGGTAATCTCCGGAAATTTATCGGCGTCAAAGAAACCAGGCGACCGCAGATCGGTGTCGCGCGAAGTGTTGTCCGTATTGATGCTGGCGGTCTTAATGGTCACGTTGACGGAAGACTTGGTAACGTCCTTGTCGTCAAAGAGGATTTTTCCCTCAAACGCGCTGAACCGGCCATTTACGGTGCTGACCATCAGGTGCGTTACAGAAAAATTGACGGAAGAATGGTTCGGGTCAATCTTGTATTCATCGGCAGCCAGTGCAGAACCGCCAATGGCGACAACAGCCAGCAACAATCCCAGAATCCTGCGCATACAGTAAACGTTCTCCTTTTTCAAACTGCCATCATCTCTCAGAGTTACACCGTGTTGGGACTCTAGAGCTTGCTTATAATACAGAATCCCGGGGGCGAACTCCCATATAGAACATATCTTATTGATATAGAAGAGCTTACAGCGGGTGAGCGCGGGCTCCAGAAAATTGCCAAGACTGCCAAAATCGCCCAAAAATCCCCGAAATCTGGAAAGGCAAAACCTTACGGCTGATAAACATAGCACTGGAAGGGGTCCCCTATGGCTGCCATGAGACTCTTAGGCGGGAACGATCCGCATGCTCAGATCAACCGCCTGCGGCGAATGCGTTAACGCTCCTACTGAAATGTAATCTACACCGGTTTCCGCGTAATCGCGCACATTCTCCAGCCGAATACCGCCGGAGGCTTCCACCGGAACGTGCCGCGAGTGGCCGGCCACGCGAATCACCGCCTGGCGCACGTCCTCGACCTTCATGTTGTCCAGCAGGATGCTCTCCGCGCCGTTGGCCAGGGCTTCTTCCAGCTCGGCCAGCGTGCGTATTTCAATCTCGATTGGCTGCTCCTCGCGGCGGTTGCGCAGCGCTTTCTGCAGGGCTGCGGCCACGCCGCCGGCCAGCGCGATGTGGTTGTTCTTAATCAGCACGCCGTCAGAGAGGTCCAACCGGTGGTTCTGCCCGCCGCCGCAGCGCACGGCGTATTTATCCAGCACGCGAAGTCCCGGAGCGGTCTTGCGCGTATCCAGAATGCGCGCCTTGGTCCCGTTGATGGCGTCAACGTATTTGCGCGTGGTGGTGGCGATCCCGCTCAGGCGCTGGACGACATTGAGAATCACGCGCTCACAGGAAAGCAGCGCGCGCGCATTGTGCCGCACCACGGCAATGGCCTGGCCTTTGTGCAGCCGCACGCCGTCAAAGATTTCGCCATGGCTGATGACCTCCGGGTGGCCGATTACGTTGTGGTCAAGATGCTCATAGATTTCCAGGATGCGCGCCACCGCGCCCACGCCGGCCAGGACGCAATCCTGCTTGGCCAGCACGGTGGCCGTGGCGCGCTGCTGCGCGTCAATGCAGGCGCGCGACGTGGCGTCCCTGGTTGCCCGGTCTTCGAGCAACGCGTGCTCCAGAATTGCGCTCAATCTTCGGCTGTGCCAATCCATATCAACCCGTTGTTAAGAGCTTAACCCAGCTTTGATAAGTGCGGTCTTTTCCTTTGGCGAATGTAACGCGTCCGGCAACGAGCACACGCGTTCCGCGACTCCCAAGTTTTGCCGAGCGCCCTTAATGTCGCCGGGCCCATAAGTTTTGGAAGTTCGTGAGACATTTGCACCGCAAGAAAACTAATCTTCAGATATTACAGGCGGAATGCGGATGTGGGCAAACCCGGGGGTGGTGCGGAACATAACGGGACGAAATATGCACCCCCTGCGGATTCGACCTGGAAAAGCGCACGAGTTAGCTGCTCAGATGGGCAAAAAACCTGTTGGTAAACTAGCCAGATATGACGGAAAATTGAGTGCCGTTAGCGGAATTTAACTCGATGGCAAGACACTATTACCGGACGAATGTCCCGCTCCCCATTATGATCGTGTGGTGGGTTTTTCTCGGAGTCTGCGTATTGTGCTACGGTTGTTACGATGCCCTTGTGAACGGTCCCACAAGAAGAGCACAGGCGAGATGGGACAGAGATCACTATACAGGTTGGCGTTTGGAAGAGGGATACGATAAAGAACACGGAATCTTTTATGACAAACTTGATAAGCAAAGCTGCACCATAAAAGATTATCCCGGGTATCCTGCTTGTCCGCCGCAACAATACTTTGTTAATGGTGTGCCTCAACCCACCCCTGCTGCAACCCCGCGTTAAGTCAAATCGGACCCAAGGCCTACGAAGCTGCTTTCTTCTCTTGAATTTACAACGCTTCTGCGCAACAATACCGCAGCTTGTAATACGTTAAAAATAGAGGAAAATTATGGCGTACTCTGCCGAGATAAGTAGAACTAACCCGTCTTGTTTTGTATTTGTGATCGATCAATCTGGATCGATGTCTGATTCTTTTCCAGACGGTAGTAAAACCAAAGCTGCGGGTGTTTCCGACGCCATTAATAAGCTCTTACAGGAGCTTGTAATTCGCTGCGCAAAAGAAGAGGGTGTTCGAGATTATTTTCATATAGGCGTCATTGGATACGGCGCAATGGTCGGCTCGGCTTTCGGCGGGGCTTTAGCAGGCAAAAAACTGGTGACGGTAAGCGAAATCGCGAATTCTCCGGCTCGCATTGAAGAGCGGATTAAAAAAATCGACGATGGTGCGGGTGGCTTAGTGGATCAGAAGGTCCGATTTCCCATCTGGTTTGATCCTAGTTCCGCAAATGGTACTCCCATGTGCAAGGCCCTAGATGACGCAAAATCGGTCTTGCAGGGCTTTCTCGCTCAGCATCCGAATTGTTTTCCGCCCGTGGTGATTCACATTACCGATGGAGAGTCAACAGATGGTGATCCAACTGAGAGTATGCGTGCGCTTACTGCCTTGAGTTCCAATGACGGAAATGTGCTGCTTTTTAATCTGCATTTGTCGAGTAATCCCAATGCGAAATCAACTGCGTTTCCTAGCGATTCGAATTCTCTTCCTGACCAGTTTGCCCAATTGCTTTTTAACAACGCTAGTCAACTAACTCCTTTTATGCGAAGCACAGCCGGACAGCATGGATTCAATCTCTCGGAAGGAGCTCGTTGTTTCGTGTTGAACGCGGATTTGGTGCTGGTTGTTCAAGCGCTCGATATCGGTACCCGTCCCAGCAACCTGCGATAAAAAAGATGTATTTGATAGCGGAACCTTTTTGGATTCAGAAATCGGGTTGCAGTGAGGCAGAGTTCGAAGATGCCTTCTGGCCTGAAAAGAGTATTGACGGCCCAACGGAGCGCAGGTTTGCTGTCGCGGACGGTGCTACTGAAACTTCGTTTTCGTCCATCTGGGCTAAGCAGCTGGTGCGATGTTATTGCCGTGGAGAATTGGACCAAGAGCATGATTTTGAGCAAACGCTCAGGCAATTGCAAATTAAATGGAATCAAATTGTACGGCGAAAGCCATTGCCTTGGTATGCGGAGCAAAAACTTGAGTCAGGAACGTATGCGACTTTACTCGGGCTTACGATGCATGACGCCAGCCAAAATAGCTCTGCTGGGGAATGGCACGCAATTGCCAGTGGTGATACTTGTCTCATCCAAATGCGGGGTGACCGCGTCATTACAACTTTTCCGATCACCTCTTCGGAAGAGTTCACCAATCAACCAATATTGTTGTCAACTAACCTAGATGCCAATATTAATGCATTAAAAGCAATGTGCAAGACGTCTGGTCATTGGGAGCCTGGTGACACTTTCTATGTCATGACTGATGCGCTGGCTGCTTGGTTTTTTCGTGAGTTTGAAGTGGGTTGCTCTCCATGGCGCATTCTTCGTGACCTTTCTGCTGAGCCTTCACAAAATGACCGTTCTGATAAGCGCTTTGCGCCATTGCGACTCTTTCGTGATTGGATTCACGAACTCCGAGCAGATAGTGCTTTGAAAAATGATGATGTGACATTGTATCGAATAGAAATTCAAAAGATATGACTTGGCCTTCAGGACAAGATTATCGCGAAGCAATCCAAGCCCCGAGCGCGGCCTTTAAAGATCTGGATTTACGCCGGGGTACCGTGGAGTGCGACAAGATGGGACTTCCGCGCCCGCGTAGTGGTGCATTCGCTACTGTCTATAAAGCTACTGACTTAAAGACATGGGCTGTAAAGTGCTTCAGTAGACAAGTTGATGATCAACAAGAACGGTATGCCGCAATCAGTGATTTTTTGCAGCAACAAAAATTGCCGTATACGGTGGACTTCACATTTTTGAAAGAAGGCATACGCGTCAAGGGAAACTGGTATCCGGTTTTGAAAATGGAATGGGTATCGGGCGATCCTTTAAATATTTTTATCGAGCGTAATCTTGCAAATCCCAATGTTCTACTGCGTCTGGCACAAAACTGGGTCACGATGGTTGGCGAACTCCAGCATTCAGGAATGGCGCATGGCGATTTGCAACATGGAAATATTTTGGTAGTCGGAAATTCATTCAAGCTCGTTGACTACGATGGGATGTTTGTGCCTGCCCTTAGGGGGAAACTGAGCGCGGAGGCAGGTCAGCCCAATTATCAATTGCCCACTAGAGGTATTACCGATTTTGGTCCCTATCTCGATAATTTTTCAGCATGGGTCATTCTTATCTCAATTGTCGCAGCAGCCCGTAATCCGAACCTCTGGACTACATTTAAGGGCGGGGATGACTGTTTGTTATTCAGAAGGCATGATTTCGAAGCGCCTGACCAGTCGCCTCTTTTTAAATCCTTGACAAAATCCCAAGATAGCCAAGTCGCGGCGCTTGCAAATCTATTTCGAACATTCCTATCTTTGACTTGCGCAACAGTTCCCCCCTTAAACTTAGCAGAGCCAATTGCAAACATTGCCGTTGAGACAATTCCGGAGCCCTCCGACTGGATCAAGGACCACATATCTAAACCCTCCGTAAAGGCGAAAGCTCCCTCTACCCAGGCAGAGTTGCCGGCAGAGTGGATTTTTGATTTTACTGAATCACCGCCGATACCATTCCCCTTGACTCGCAATTATGCGAGAGAGCGTTTTTTCCTTTGGCTGGCTGCAGTTGGTATTGTTATACCTGCTCTCATGGCATCGTGGCTCCTCTTTTGGATTGCAACAATTGTGGTCGGCGGACTGTGTGCCCTCTATCTCAAAAACAGCTACAGCAAGCAACCTACACTAGGCTCATTGAGGGTTTTGAAGAAAGATTTGGAATCAAATACAAATCAGAGTTCTCATGTTCAGCTAGAAATAAAGAAGCACGGTAAGCGGATTCAGGAAATTAAGAATGAAGAGCTGCAAACAAAAGCAGCTCTCAGTGATCGCCGGCAGAAGCTGGAAAGCGAAGAAAAGAAATCTTCTGATAAAGCTCGGAAAGATCACCAAGCCAGAATTGCTCCGCGATTGCATGATCGCAAGAGCCTCGATTCGCAAGAATTGGCGGAATTGGCAGCACTGCACAACGGTTTGGGCAAGAAAATTTTAGGGTTAAAAGCCTCGATTTCCAGCCTGCAACAAACAGAAGCAAGCGAATTAACCAATCGTCTAAAAACCAAACAAAATGATTTTCTTAAGAACGCTCTCTCGAGAGAAAGAATTTATGATGCAAGCATTCCTGGTATTGGGGCGGGATTTAAAGCACGCCTGCATGCGGCTGGCTTTCTAACAGCGGCAGATGTGGACTATTATCGCGTTCAACGTGTTCCTGGGATAGGCTCAAAAAAGGCGGCCAACTTGTTTGGCTGGAGGCAATTAATTGAAAATGATGCCCGTCTGCGTATGCCACAATCCCTCAGCTCTGTTGAACAAAGCTCAATAGCCGCAAAATACGCGGCGACGCGTATCAACCTCCAAAGTGAACTTGCACGCGATGAGCAAGAACTTAAGCAAAAAGAGCTTGCCATACGGTCACGCTATACTCCACTAAAAGATGAAATAGACGCGGCAGTGAGCAATGATCAAAATAAGCTCACGATGGAATTAAGACAGGTTGGGAACAATTTCAAAGGGAAATATGAAGCAATTGCTTATGAGAATGAAATGTGCCACAAACGAGCAGAAGAACAAGTCCAGTCGAATGAACACAAAATCTCAGATCTGACGAGAGAACTCGCTGTTCTTCAATGGAAACGAGCAAAGCTTGAGAGAGAAAGCCAGCGGTACATCAACGTAAGGCCTTCCAAATATCTCTGGGCAGTTGCAATTGGAAGATGATCCTTTTAGAGCGAGCGGCAACAAATCCGTACGTGTTCAAAAAAGAAAACGCGACCAAGCGTCTTGATCCTGGCCGCGCATGAGTTGCAGAGGCGATTTTACTTCGAACAGCGCAGGTCGCCGTTGTCGTTGATGATGTCTCCGTGGCACTTGTTGTAGTCATCGAGCTTCGTGTTGTGCCAGCTTCCGTCGCTGGTCTGGCAGCGGGCGTGGAGATCGTCTCCACTGGCGCGGATCTCTTTGCATGACTGCACGTAAGAACCGTTGGGGCCGTTGACGGGCGAGTATCCGCCAGGGCCGCCGTAAGCTCCGGCAGCAACGCAGCGAAGGTTGCCGTCATCGTTGATGATCTGTCCGCGGCATTTCTTGAAGTCATCCAGCTTGGTTTCGTGCCAGCCGCCATCGCGGGTCTGGCAACGCGCATGCAGATCATCGCCATGGCTCTTGATGTCCTTGCATGTCCGCGTATAAGCATCTCCAGCTACGCCCGCAGGATATCCGCCCTGGTACGCGCCTGGATTGCCGTAGCTTGTGCCGGCGACGCACTTCAGGTTGCCGTCATCGTTCAGGATGTCTCCGCGGCATTTGTTGTAGTCATCGAGCTTGGTTTCATGCCAGCTTCCATCGCGCCGTTGGCAGCGCGCATGCAGATCGTCGCCGCCCACATGCACGTCCTGGCAAGACTGCATATACGATCCGTTGGGGCCGTTTCCTGCCTGATATCCGCCTGGGCCGTAGCTGGACGAGGCGCAACGGAGCGCTCCGTTATCGTTGGTGATATCACCGTTGCAGCGTTGCACGTCGGGAAGCTGCGCGTTGATCCAGTTGCCGCGGCTGTCCTGGCAATTTGCCGAGAGAACATTGCCGTTTACGGCAACGTTGTTACAGGTCTGCTGGTACGAACCCTGCGGAATTCCCTGCGCCATGATTGTCCCCTGCGTCAGGACAGTCAGCGCCAATGCGAGCAATGCAAACATACAAATGCGGCGCATTTTGTCTCCTTTCAATACCCCTGGTCACACAAATCTTGCCATCAAATGGCTCCATTCCTTAGATTCCGGGCAGCCGATTGCAGTTGTGACCCTTTGACCGTATCCGTGATGAGAGTTAGGGCAGCAGGAACTCCGGATCCCTGATTTCGTGCGCTGTTCGTGGCGGGAATGACAAAACTACGCTGTTTTCTGGCGGCTGCCAGAAACAAAAAGAGTGCAGCCCGCGGGCCGCACTCATCAATCGGAAGGAGTTATTTTTTTGACCTTATTTCGCGTAGGATCTCGTCCACCAGCTCAGGTTTCAGGCGCTCCATCACGCGATGCACGGCTTGTGCGATGGTGTGGTGCTCAGCGCCGGTTTCCGCCGCGGCTGCAACCGCCGCAGCCTCCAGGCCCGCCGTTACAACGCTATGAACTTCCTCGGGCTCGGGGACGGCTGGCGCTGACATTGATGCCGCGTGCATCGGCGTTGATGCGGACGCCACAGGAGACGCGGCCTCAGGCTGTGTGACGGCCACGGGCTCTGCCATCGCGGCTTCCGGCACTCGCACGGGCGGGTGATATTCAAATGACGGAGCCGGCTCTGCTTCGGCTTCTGGAACCGCAGCGAGCTGGGCTGAATCAACTTGGGTCGGCGCGGCTTCTGCTGAAACCGTGTGCGGCTCACTCGCCGATTCGGTCTCCGCCGCTGGCGGCTCAGCCGTGTGGCTATAAGCGGCCATGGCCGCTGCCACGCGCGCTTCAAAATCCGCATCGGAAACTTCTGAAGTTGCTGCCACCACCGGCACATTGGGAGCAGCTTCCATCCGCGCAGGAGCAGCTTCACTGGCGCTGGAGGGGACATTGGGCGGCCACGCCGTGGAAGACTCCGGCTCTTTCGCCGGGCCCGTTTCCACCGACTGTGACAGCGTCGAAAGCAGTCCCGGTTCCACATGGTCTGCCACCGTGGTGCGCGTGGCTTCTTCGGCGGTTTCCTGCAAGGCTGGTTCCCGCGGAATTTCCAGGTCGCCAACAGGCGGCGCGGCCGTGTGCACCACTTCATAGGCTGGCGGCTCGGGCTCCTGAAATACCGGGATAAACTGCGGATGCGGCGGTTCTGGCGCGTTTATTTCCTCTTCCGGCGAACTGGCTTCTGTCGCGGGCGCGCTCACTTCCGCTTCCGGCGTTGCCGGCTCTGGTTCTGCAACAGGTTCCGGCAAAGATTCAATCGGCGTGGCCACGATCTCGGGCTCCGGCTGCGCTGGCGTTGGCGCGACCGGCTCGATTTTTTTATCTTGCCACGCCACCGGCAGATCGTATTCAGCCGAAGGTATAGGCGGAGCAGGCACAATCACTGATGTCTCAAACGCGGCTGCCGGCGTGTTCACGGCGAAATGTTGCGGCGCAGCGGCGGATTCCGCGCTGAGCATGTCAGGAAACGCCGACGAGCCAGCCATATGGTCCGGGACTTCCACCATCGGCTGCATGCCGGTCTTTCCCGTGGCATGGCTCTGCATGTGCGCTTCTTCGATTGCGTCTTCCTGATACTGGCGCTCAATGCGCACCGTCTGTTCCACAATCGGCGGCGCCGGCATCTGCCCAATGCGCTCTTCAAATTTTTTCACGATGGCCAGAAGATCGCTCGCTTCAAATGGCTTGATGATCACGCCATCGGCCTTCACTCGATTTGCGTCTTCTGGCTTGTACGGCTCCATCTTGCCCACGGTCAGCAGCACCGGGATTTTCAGCGTGTCCAGTGAGCCACGGACTTTTTCGCAGACTTCCAGCCCCGAA
Source organism: Candidatus Angelobacter sp. (assembly GCA_035703825.1). Classification (GTDB taxonomy): domain Bacteria; phylum Acidobacteriota; class Terriglobia; order Terriglobales; family Acidobacteriaceae; genus Angelobacter. The sequence goes on along the minus strand of DASSXL010000034.1, from coordinate 8,723 downwards.
TATCCCGGCATGTAAACATCCAGAATGATGATGTCGGGTTTCTGCTCTGCGATCTTCTTCACAGCGGCCGCGCCGTTGCTCACGGCCACAACGTCATAGCCCGCTTCAGAAAGTATTTTCTTGCCCATATTCTGGGCGGTCATGCTGTCGTCGGCAAATAGGATTCTTAAAGACACGTCAAAAACACCTTTACTAAAACTGCGCGCAAAATCGGCGCACATCAACTCGTCATCGTGAGCTTACTGGCCAAGCCAGGAGGCCGAACGAATCAAACAGCGCAAACCGCACCCCATCAAGGTGGGAAACACGGCTAACTTACTGATAATTAGCAGTGAAGTCAATCGAAAGACCACCTCAGAATCTACTGAGGCATGTGATCTTCGCATTCCAAAGTACTAGCCCTTGCGGTTCCCCCGAATCCGCGAGTCAAAAGGCGCGCGAGCTCATGATGCGCGGTTTTAGAACGGGATCAGCTTGCGCAGTCCTTTCTTCTCTTTCTTCTTGCTGCTCGATTCCTGTTTGGGGTCCACTGGCGCTGCCGGGGTGTCTGTCCCGGCCGCCGGCGTTCCCGTGCCCGATTTCTGGATTTCATTCACCTGCGGCGGCGCCTGTTTTGGCGCTGTGCCTTCCGTCGATGTGCCCGCCTGGCTTCCCGGCGCTGCTTCATTCGCCGCCGGCGTTCCGGTGCCCGCGGCCACCGCTTTAATGCCGATTACCTGGCCTGGCTGCGCGGCATTCAACTGGTTGGTCAGGTCGTTTACGATTGCCGCTGCGTTGGTAACGGTCTCTTCCTGCAGGTTTGGATCTCCCACCTTGCTTGCGGCCGACACATTCGGGTGTTTTTTGAAGTTGCCGGTTACCCTGGCCACCAGCTTCTGCTTTTCCCGGCTGGCTTCTTCAGCCTTGCTCTCAGCCAGGGCTTCGGGCGTGGGGACGGGGATGGGCGCTTTCAACTCTTCCAGACGATGTTTGGCGTCGGGCACGCGGTCCGTCGCCGGATACCGCGCAACAATCTTTGAATAGGCTTCAATCGCCTTCTTCTCAAACTGCGCTACCAGCTTTTCCTTTTGCGCGTCTGGAATCTTCTGCCGCTTCAGGCCGGCGGCTTCTCTCTCATACAGCCCGCCCAGCTCAAAGAGCGCTTCGTCTATTCCCGAATAGAGCGGATAAGATTCCGTCAAAGACTGCAACCGCGCCTGTGAAGCGGCAAGGTTGTCACGCAGGTTATAAAAATGGGCAATGCGGTACTGCCGTTCCGCCAGCACCTCCTGCACTTCGCGCAGCTTCTGCTTGGCCTGCGGTACCAGCGGGCTGTCTGGATACTGCTGGATCATCACTTTGTATTCATCGGCCGCGCGCTGTGCTTCGGCAAAATCGCGGTCCGGCTTTTCCATCTGCCGGTAGTGCATGGTGGCGATCTTCAACTGCGCTTCTGAAGCTTCAGGCAGGTTGGGGAAGAAGGTCTGGAAGTCCTTGTATTCTGACTCCGCCTGCTGCCATGCCGCCTTGCCGCCTTCCGAATACCACGCATCGCCCAGCGCCAGCTTGGCCCGAGCAATAAACTCTGAATCGGGATACGTATTGATCAGCGTCTCCAGCAGCGTTCGGGCTTCCTGGTAGCGGGCATGCTTCATCGAATCCATCGCGCGGTCAAACAGTCCTTTGTCCGGCTGCTTGGAATCGATGTTGGCCAGAGGGTTCTGGACTTTGTGATGGCATCCGCTTGAGGCCAGCACGGCGCCGGCCAAGACGGCAGAAACAAGAATTTTTCTCACCATTTACCTACCTCAGAGTGGGTCAGTTAAACTGACCCGCTATGTGTGTCAGCGTCTAGCGATTCGCTTGCGAATCGCGGGCCTTTAGGCAGACGTTCATCGCGGTAGCGATGAATCCTTATGCATATGCGACCACGCGAACCAAAACTAATCACACCAAATTTTCTGCGCCTTCGGACCAGCGTTACACCCGTTGCAGCGTGGCTTCCGTGGCCAGCTTGAGCAGGCGTTGCGTGTTCTCCCTGGGATTTCCCTGTCCAAAGACGGCATTTCCGGCGACCAATACTTCAACTCCGGCGCGCACCGCCTGGCCAATCGTATCGGCCGCCATGCCGCCATCAATCTCGATCCTGAAATTCGCGTTTCGCGCCGTGCGCATCAGTGCCAGCTTGCGCACCTTCTCCAGTGACGACGGAATAAATTTCTGCCCGCCAAAGCCCGGATTCACTGACATCACCAGGACGTGATGCACCATGTCCAGCACTTCTTCCAGCGTCCCCACAGGCGTTGCCGGGTTGATCACCACTCCCGGATTCGCGCCGTGGCTGCGGATCAGCTCAATCGTCCTGTTCAGGTGTACGCAGGCTTCCTGATGGACAGAAATCCAGTCCGCCCCGGCATCCACAAACGCCGGAATGTACTGGTCAGGGTTTTCAATCATCAGGTGAACGTCCAGCGGAAGGTTTGTTGCCTTCCTCAAGCTGGCCACCACCGGAGGGCCAATCGTAATGTTCGGCACAAAATGGCCATCCATAACGTCAACGTGCAGCACGGTTGCGCCGCCTTCCGCCACCGCCCGGATCTGGTCCGCCAGGTGGGCAAAATCCGCCGACAATATGGAGGGCGCTAGCTCAATCAATAGGATCGTCTCATTGGGCCGAGGATTACTCAAATTCTAGCACGCTGGGCCGCCTGATCTTATGCCCTGAAATCGATCAAAAGGGCCTTAGTTCCTTCGTCGTCTTGCCCCGAGCCCTCAGTGCTGCGTGGATCCCCTTCCCCAAAGCTCTTCCCGAAGAACGCTCAAGCTGCTCATCCCTTGCATACGCTCGACCGTTAACCTCGCTCCCCGATCACGATGATCGTGTCCTGCGGTACCTTGCTTCTGATCACCCGATCACCGGATCAACTGATCACCCGATCCTCTGCCTCGGTGGTGGGTTTTGCTGCTCTGATCTCGCACGATCCCGGCGATCCTAAATATTACTTCTTGGTTAACCTTAGTCCCTCCCCTACCCCCTTCCCCTTCATCCCAACCTATCCCAGATTGGCGTGGGTTTGTCCCAAGGCCGAACCCAGGTTCCATCCCTGCGCATAAGGAGTCCGGCAGTTCACGATTGTCACGATTATTACTACTTGATATATAGCCGGTGCTCGATATTAGCGCACTTTTTCTTCGCCGCCAAGCAGGAAAAAGGACATCTTGACAAAGCAGGTCTCCGGAAACTTGCTTTGAGCAGTTGAAGCCAAATCAAGCTAGAGCCATATTGCTTTTTCAGGGAGACCGAAGGCTTGTAGCGAACGCGTAGGAGGCTTTTGGAGATTGTAAAAAACAAGATTTCATGTGTTTTAAAGCCCACCTCTGAACCTTAGTTGTATCTTGCCAGCATCCTGCTCAGCCACCATAATCGGCGCATATATGCTGCTCAATGTAAGAACGCGTCGAGAATACGACGAAATAGTCATAGGAATCGTGGGTGCAGTTGGTTCTGGACTTGGAGTCGTTCAGGACAAATTGATTCAAGCTTTCAATGAAGCTCAATATAAGGCACATCCTGTCCACTTAGTCGAGATGCTGCACGAAATAGATCGCTGGGAGCACCTGGAAGAAGAGCGGGAGGACATCCGCATTCAAGAGCACATGGACGCGGGCGATGATTTCAGAAAGGCGATCAAGAGCGATGACGCACTTGCAATCTTGGGAATCAGCAAAATACGAAAAACCCGTCACTCCGAGACAAAGAGTGCGGAAGAGCCGGCGAAACGCACCGCATATATCTTAAAATCATTAAAACACCCCGAAGAAATAGAATCTTTGCGAGAAATCTACGGTCCCGGCTTTTTCGCAGTGGCCGCTTACTCTCCACGAGAAAAACGAGTGGAAACCCTAGCCAATAAGATCGCAAAGAGTTACAACTCCTCCGATCTTGAAGCCTATCGCGAACATGCGGAAAGATTGGTCAGCCGTGACCAAAAAGACTCGGCGAAAACATTTGGTCAAAATGTACGACAGAGTTTTCCTCTTGCAGATGTTTTTCTTGATTCAACATCCGAAGACTCGTTAATTAAAGAAAGTCGGCGGTTTGTCAGATTGTTGTTGGGAGATAATTCATACACGCCAACCCGCGACGAATATGCAATGGCACATGCGCATCTTGCTGCACTAAGATCTGGAGCTTTAGGTCGCCAAGTCGGCGCTGTTATCGTTACTCCCGAAGGGCAAATTATCTCCGTTGGTACAAACGAGGTCCCGAAATACCAGGGAGGGCAATATTGGGAAGGAGATGAAAATGACGCTCGTGATATTCAACGGGAATCCGATAGCAGCGACATTTTGAAACAAATGAATGTTGGCGAATTCTTGGATAGGCTTGCAGAGCAATCCGGATGGCTGTCAAAAAAAATAAAAAGGCTCTCTTCCCAAGAGCGCGTGAAACAAGTGCTGCCCCTTCTAAAAGGAACCCGCATCATGCAACCCATGGAATATGGACGAGCCGTTCATGCTGAGATGGCGGCGATAGTCGATGCAGCCCTAAGAGGTGTACCTACTGCTGGCTCAAGCCTTCATACTACAACATTTCCATGCCATGAATGTGCTAGACATATTATCGCCGCCGGAATTGAAAAAGTTGTATTTATAGAGCCTTATCCAAAGAGTCTGGCAGCACAATTGCACGAAGATTCGGTTTCAATAGAAGCAACAGAAGATGATCATGTTGCATTCAAACCGTTTATTGGAATTGCGCCACGCCAGTTTGCAAATTTATTTCCAATTTTTGGAGAACGCAAAGACTCGGAAGGCAAGAGGATTATATGGGAACCGGAAAATGCATCCCCGCGCATTGCAGGTTTTCCAAAATCATACACAAAAAATGAGAACGACGCGCTCGAATTGTTGTATAAGAGAATGGACGAAGAAAAGCTGAAGGCCGTCGGACCTTAGAGGAGGAAGAATGCCAGAAAAAGGATGGCTCAAAATCGTTTTAGAGCAAGCTCGGCATGATGTCAATTCCCGCCCGACTTGGGAGAAGGATCGTGTATACGGTTGTAGATCAACAGATTCTGGATCGATTAGAAAAAAAACCACGGAGACGCACTCTTCCAACCAGGAGCAGAAAAACTCAAAGTAGTGCCTACTTCTACTCACCCTTTCTCTCTTAAACTTTCCAAATGAGCGCGATCTCAGCGCTCTTTTAATATTTAGTGCCATGGAAGGCCATGCCCTTGCTCTCCATCCTTAACCTCGTCAAGGTCTATCAGACTGACGAAGGCATGTTCGGTAAGACCCGGCGCGAGGTCCGCGCAGTTAACGGCGTCTCGCTCGACATCATGCAGGGAGAAACGCTTGGGCTTGTCGGCGAATCGGGCTGCGGCAAGACCACCCTGGGACGCATGCTTCTCCGCCTCATCGAGCCCACCTCCGGCGCTATCACCTTCAACGGCCAGAACGTGCTTGCAGCCAGTGGAGGACATCTGCGCCGCCTCCGCCGCGATATGCAGATCATCTTTCAGGACCCGTTCGCCTCGCTCAACCCGCGCATGCGCGTTGAAGAGATTGTTACCGAGCCGCTGGTCATTCACGGCACAACCACTGCAAATGGCGGCCAATCAACTGCGACCTCAACCAGCAACGCCAACCTGCATCAGGCCGCCATCGACATCCTTCGCGCCGTCGGCCTCGACGAGTCCGCCCTTCGCCGCTACCCCCATGAATTTTCCGGCGGACAGCGCCAGCGCATCGGTATTGCCCGCGCGCTGGTCCTGCGTCCCAAATTTGTTGTCTGTGACGAGCCCGTCTCCGCCCTCGACGTCAGCGTCGGCGCGCAAATCGTGAACCTGCTCAAAAAACTCCAACGCGACTTCGGCCTCACCTATCTCTTCATCTCGCACTCCATGCCTGTGGTGCGTTACCTGTGCGACCGCATTGCCGTTATGCGCCGCGGAGAAATCGTTGAGAGCGGCCCCGCCGAAGAAATCACCTCGCGCCCGCAACACGAATACACGCGCACCCTGCTGGCGGCCACGCCGGAGCCGGTCCTGCACCCGAAATCTTGACCATCGCTTTTACGCTTCGTCCGCGGGTGTTCGTCGCAACCACTCCGCTTTTCTCGATAAGAGCGCTCGGCGGAGCAGATATTCACCAACCGCCACTAAGGCAATTTCTCTCCCGCGAATCCTGTTGGCCCCCTTACCCCGGGACTATACTTGCCCGATGCAGTCCATTCGCCGCAACGGCGGGTGGAGAACGGAGCATGAGAATGAACACTGAGTATTTCACCAACTACTGGATCGGGCAGGAGCCTACCGGTCCGGGTCACTCTCCCACCTTGAATCAAATGCCCGCGTATGTTGACGTGGCTCCGCTGGCTTTCGTTGGAATTACTGACGATGATCAGCTTGACTTCACTTTTCTTACACAACAGAACTCTGCGGCCACTATCCAGGGATGGATCAAGACCGTTCGTGCCCAGGGCACCAAAGTTCTTCTTTCAATCAATTCACAACAGTTTGCCTCAATCCAGGATCCATCGGGTTTTGCGCAAGCAGTGCAAAGTGCGATAACGGAATGGGGAGTTGACGGAATCGATATTGATTATGAACCGCCGGCCCAGAGTCAAACGCTGATCACCGTGGTCAAGCAACTGCGCACAACCTTGGGCAGCGGAGTGATTTTGACTGCCCCGGTCTATAGCGCATGGTTGGGCATGCTGGACTTCCTCGGGCAGTTTGCCGGTTCCCTCGATTATCTTACGACAATGGATTACACGGGATATCCCGGGTTCGAGACTACCATCGAGTACTTCAATCAATATGCCAAAGCAATTGGCGGCCCGGAAAGGCTGGCCATCGGCATAAGTTGCATGGGCCCCTCTACCAGCGCAAACTTTACCCCTTTGCCGGACTTGATCAAGCTTTGCCAATGGGAGCCCTCACAAGGTCAAAAACAGGGCGCCATGCTTTACACTTTTTCGTATGACATTAAGGTACGCCCCATCAAGAACAAACCGACGAGTGGGACCGGATATCCCGATGGGACTTGGACAAAAACAATCCACGAGAATCTACCGGTTGCCAGCAAGGTAACGGCCGCATCTTGAGAACTTTCTGCCTGGAAAATTTTGCAGCACAGTTCGCGCAACCATCTGATCCAAAAAAAGAGAGGGGGCCGGATAAAGGGACTTGGCCCCTTCCTCTTTTCTCGCGAACCGCAAAGCCTTTGAAAACGATGACCGCAGTCACACGTTTTGTCGCCATCCTCCTCCTCTGCGCGTCTGCCGCGCTCGCCCAGTCCACCACCCGGCTCGTCATCCTCGGCACCGGAACGCCCATCATCAATCCTGACCGCTCCGGCCCGTCGGTTGCCGTGGTCGTCAACGGGTCCGCTTATCTCGTCGACTTCGGCCCGGGCGTGGTGCGCCGCGCCGCCGCTGCCGCCCGCGACAAAAATATCACCGCGCTCACGCCAAAAAATCTCAAGGTCGTCTTTGCCACGCATCTGCACTCCGACCATACGGCTGGCTTGTCTGATCTCTATCTCACACCGGCTGTCGAAGGCCGTCCGGGACCTCTGGAACTCTACGGCCCGCCCGGCATCGCAGAGATGGCGCGCCACATACAGGCAGCTTACGTAAAGGACGTGGCTATTCGCACTGAAGGTCTGGAGCACGGCAACGGCGCCGCTTATAAGATCAACGCGCATGAAATCAAGCCCGGCCTTATCTACCAGGACTCCAACGTCAAAGTCACTGCCTTTGCCGTGGCTCACGGCACCTGGGATTTTTCTTACGGATATCGCTTTGATACCGCGGACCGCAGCATCGTAATCTCCGGCGACACGGCTCCTACGCAGGCCATCGCCCACGCCTGCCATGGCTGCGATCTTCTTGTGCATGAGGTGTATTCAACGGTGTGGTTTCAGGGGCGCACCCCGGCATGGCAGAAATACCATTCGACCTTCCACACATCGACAACCGCGCTTGCTGAAATTGCAAACGCTGCCAAGCCCAAACAACTTGTGCTTTACCACCAGTTGTTTCGCCCGGCCGATAACGTAGATGAAGTGCTGATCGATGAAATGCGCAAGGCGGGATACTCGGGCACAGTGGCCTCAGCCCACGATCTGGATATCTTCTGACGGGGTAAGCTGCTTACTTCTTGCCCAGGAACCTGATCCGCCCCGCCACTGTGCGATGGTCCGTGCCAAAGAAGGTCAGGAAGCTTGGTGAGTTTACGTTGTTGTCCACGATCGTAGGATTCTGGCGGCCCATCACGTCGTCAATGCCAATGCGCCCCGCCCAGCGATAGCCATGGAATGTGAACTTACGCTCCACCGCCAGATTGAGCGTCGCAAAATAGGGAAACCGGAACTGCCCCGGCCCGGAAACGATCTGGCCAAACTGGTCAATCGTGACGAAGGTAAACCCCGTGCGCCAGATGCTCGACATGGCAAGATCAAATTTCTTGAGCTTCCACGGCAGCGGATACGATCCCCAGGCCACCAACTGGTTGGGAGCGTCCCAGGGCAGCGCGCCTCCCACCTGGTTCCCCACCAGCAGCGCGTCAATGGCAAAGTCCACGGTCTGCGTGGAGGTGGCCCTGGACCGGGTATAACTCACCAGCGCCGGATAGCCGCGCTTCAACTCCCTGCGCAGGGTAAACTGCGCCGCGTCATAGCGGTCCTTTTTATTGCTGCGCAATTGAAAGTTGTTTCCCGGCTCGCCTTCAAAA
>DASSXL010000188.1:0-20769 GCA_035703825.1 Candidatus Angelobacter sp. | reverse complement strand
CCTTTCGCCGATTCCTGGACGGGGATCATGCCGGTTTCGACCGCGCGCCAAAAATGGCCGTGCCCACGCGCACACAGGTCGATCCTTCTTCGATTGCGACTTCAAAGTCATGCGACATGCCCATGGAAAGCGCGTCCATCTCAATGCCGGGCAGCTTGCGCCGGGCGATCTGGTCGCGCAGGTCGCGCAGCAGACGGAAATACGGCCGCGCGCCTTCTGGATCTTCAGTGAAGGGCGGCACCGTCATCAGCCCGCGAATCTGTAGGTTTTCAAATTGCGGCGCGGCGCGAAGCAGCTCTTCCAGTTGGGGCGAATCGAGTGGTATCCCGGCTTTGCTCTCTTCCTGGCCGACCTTGATTTCAATCAAGATGCGAAGTGTCTTACCGGCCTCCGCTGCCGCCTGATTCAGCTTCTGCGCCAACCGGAGGGAGTCGACGGAATCGATAGCCTGAAATAGCTCGGCTGCTTTCTTTGCTTTATTGCTCTGCAGGTGGCCGATCAGATGCCACTCGGAGTTTGTCAGGTCGCTGAGCGCGGCAGACTTGCCTTCGAACTCCTGCACACGGTTCTCGCCGAAGACTCTGAGACCCGCCGCATAGGCTTCTCTGATCCGTTCCGCGTCAACGGTCTTGCTCACGGCCATTAGGGTGACCGAGCCGGGACTGCGATGGACCCGCGCCGCGGCGCGCGCGATGCGCTCGCGAATCTCAGCAGCATTGTCTGCGATAGACATTGGAAGAATTATAGGAGATCAAAACCTAACACGGAGGCACGGAGAAGAATCGGGTGATCGGGTGATCGCGCGTGATCGGGTGATCGGCTCACGCCTTGCGGCGCTCTTCCAGTTCTTCAGGGGTGCGCGGCCAGTCCTGGCGCAGCAGGCGGCTGAGAGAGCGGTCGGCCAGCAGCTTGCCGCCGGTCTGGCAGCGCGGGCAATAATCCGTCTCGTTTGAAGCGTAGCGGATGCGCTGGACCTTTGCGGTGCAACGCGGGCAGGGCTTGCCGTAGCGCCCGTGGACCGCCATCTCATCGCGAAAGGCGGTGACTTTTTCAGGGAACTTTGCGCGGGACTCCTGGCGAAGATTTTCCGTCCATTGCGTCAACGTTTGCTTTGTGGCCTCATAAAGCCTTTTGATCTCTTCAGGCTTCATGCGCTGCGTGAGCAGCACGGGCGAGAGCTGCGCGTGGAAAAGTATCTCGTCGGAATAGGCGTTGCCGATTCCGCTGAAGAGCCGCGGATCAGTGAGCGCGCGCTTGAGCGTGTGATTGGCTGAGGTGAGCACGGCGCTGAACTGCTCGAGCGAGACGGCAAATACATCGACTCCGCCGGGATCGAGCGCGGCAAGGCCGGCTTCTCCGCGGACAAGGTGCAGCGATGCGCGCTTGCGCGTGCCGGCTTCAGTAAGGGTGAGCGTGCCGTTATCGAAGTCAAACGCGGCGAGAGTGCGGCGGCCATCGGCGGTCTTTTTCTTCTGGCTCCAGTGCAGGCGGCCGGCGATCATAAGATGAAAGACCAGCCAGAGATCGTTGTCGAAACCGAACGCAATACGCTTGCCCACGCGCCGCAGAGCGATCACGCTGTGGCCCTGGATTGAATAGAGTGGCGGATCGGCAGTGCGGAGAAGCGACGGCCCGCGGACCTCAAGGTTTTCCAGAACGTGGCCGACGACGCGCTGCTCCAGCGCTTCCATGTAGACGACGATGTCTGGGAGTTCCGGCATGCTTCCTTTTCTGTCGCTTCGCTCCAAACCGCTTGCGCTCAGTCTATCGACCCAAACGGTAGAAATAGGGTAAACACCGTTCCACTTTTGCCTTTCTTCGGACTGCTCTTCACACGGAGTTGGCCATGATGCCGGTTCACAATCTCCATGCATATCCACAATCCAAGTCCGGTTCCGCCAATCCCCTTGGTAGTAAAGAACGGTTCAAAAATCCTTGCTAATACTTCCGCGTTCATTCCCGTCCCGGTATCGGCAATGGTGAGCGCAATACCTTTTTCACCCGTTTGCCAGTTTCGCGCTTCCCGGCTTCGTACAAAAAGTGTTCCGCCCGCTGATTGCATGGCATCAATCGCATTTCCCACGAGGTTGTTTAAAACCTGGCGAATCTCACCATCGAAACACGTGATTGGCGCCTGTGCTCGGAACTGCCGTTGCACTTCAATGGAAGAATTAAGCAAACGTCCCTGATGAATGGAGAGAATGCTCTCAAAAAGTTCCTCGCTATGGACGGCCATCTTTTTGGTTGATTGGCGATGAAAGCGAAGGGTCTGATTGCTGATGGCTGAGACGCGCCGCAATTCCCGTTCCGCTGTGTCCAGAAATCCCTGTATCTCGTCGAGGTCAGCGCTATGCCTGGCCAGGTAGACGAGGTTTGTTACCGATGACAGAGGATTGTTGATCTCATGAGCAATACTCGCAGCGAGCCGGCCCACAGCTGTCAATTTCTCCGTATTGAGGAGCGCATCCAGGGCGTTTTTTCTATCGGTTATGTCCACGCCCAAAGCGATAATTCCGGAAACGCTCCCATCGATTTCTCGAATAGGCTGGTAAACGAAATCAAGATAGCGGCGTTCCAGAGACTTGCCCGGGATGCGTTGCAAATCGATAGGATGGTTGTGCGCGATGAACGGTTCGCCGCTGCTGTAAACACTATCCAGCATTTCAATAAAACCCTGGGAAACTGCTTCGGGCACCGCTTCTCTTACGGGTTTACCGATAACATTGCGTTGTCCGATCAGGTCCATATAACGCAGATTGTGCATTTCAAAAACATGCTCAGGACCGCGCAACACGACAAGAAATGCCGGAGCCTGATGAAAGAGCGCCAACAAACGCTCTTGCTGCGTGCGGAGCGCCCGTTCAGCCAGGACCCGCCCTGTTGTTTCTGAGCAGGTAACTAACGTGCCTTGAATGTTGCCAGCGGCGTCGCGTACAGGGCTGTAGCTGTATGTCCAATAAATGTCTTCGAGTTTGCCATTGCGATAGAACGGGACCAACTGGTCCTCAAACCAGCAGGATTCTCCCCGCTGCATGACGGCTTCAATTTGCGGGCCAATGATTGGCCAAATCTCCGCCCAGCACTCCGGCCCGCGTTGACCTACTGCTTTGGGATGCTTGTCAGAGCCCAGACTTGGACGAAAGGCGTCATTGTAAAACTGGATAAGGTCATCGCCCCAAAACAGGAAATTGGGCTGGCGGTTCGCCAGCAGCGTATTTACAGTGATCAAGAGCGCTTCAGACCAATCCTCAATTGGGCCAAGAGGCGTGGCGCTCCAGTCAAAAGCACGAATGAGGTCGGCCATTTCGCCTGAGCTAAAGATCAGGTCCGCGCCCGATCGCGGTATTTCTTTTTGCAATTGGCGGCGTTCAGCCATCGAATAAGAGTCCCTCGAATACCGGATGCAGAGACTCTTACTCAGGGCACCCGTTCTGATCACCGTTCAAATACCGGCCCGCCGGGATTATTTCTTCGCCAGTTCCAGCTCAATCTTCTTGCTTGCGGGATCAAGCTTGCTGATGCGAAAGCTGCGAATCTGCCCCGCCGAGGAAGCGTCGGGCTTGGCGGCTGTGGGCGAAGCCCCGCTCTTCCAGCGCGACTGAAGCATTGAGGTGAGCGAAGTCAAGTCTGCCGGTTTGGCAGCGGCGGGCTTTTCTTCCTGGGCCGGCGTGTCTTCCACCATGCGGCACGTGCCCTGGACTCCCTCGCCCAGTTCGACGCGCGCCACGCCGCCGGAAACCTGAATCACGCGGCCAGTAACCGCATCGCCTTCCTTGTGCTCGGCAATGTATTCGTCCAGGCTTGAAGGGGCCATCTGCTTGATGCTGAGGCGAACGTTGCGCTTGGCGCCGTCCACGTCAAGCACCTGGGCTTTCACGGTCTGGCCAATCTTGAGCACGTCCTGCGGATGGTTGATGCGTTTTTCCGCGCTGATCTCGCTGACGTGAATCATTCCTTCAACGCCCTCGGCAATCTGCACGAACGCGCCGAACTTGGTAACGCTCACAACCGGCCCTTCAATCACGGAGCCGATCGTCAGGTTTTTAGCGGCTTCAACCCAGGGATCGCCCAGCGCCTGCTTCAGTCCCAAGGAGATGCGGCGCTCCGGCACGTTGACGCCGAGAATCACGGCCTCAACGCTTTCGCCGGCCTTTACCGCGTCACTGGGCTTGCGAACTTTTTTTGACCATGACAGCTCAGAGACGTGAATCAGGCCTTCCACGCCGGGCTCGAGCTCCACGAAGGCGCCGAAATCGGCCAAGCGAGACACCGTGCCGCGCACGCGTTCGCCTTGCTTGTACTTTTCCGGCGCGGAGTCCCAGGGATGCGGCAGAAGCTGCTTCATGCCAAGCGAGATGCGGCGCTTTTCAGGATCGACCTTGAGTACGCGCGCTTCAATTTCCTGACCGACAGAGAGAATGTCTGAAGGCTTGTTGACGCGGCTCCAGGAAATTTCCGCAACGTGTAGAAGCCCATCGACTCCGCCAATATCGACGAAAGCACCGTAGTCGGCCAGGCTTCGGACAGTGCCACGAACGGTCTCGCCTTCCTGAATCTCAGAGTAGCGGCGCTCTTTGGTGGCGCGCTCTTCTTCTTCAGCAATCACGCGGCGATCTACCACCACGTCTTCTTCAGTAACGTCGAGCTTGGTGATGCGGCAACGAATTTCCTGACCGACCAGCTTTTCCATCTCAGCGGCGTCGCGTATTCCGCTCCGCGAAGCCGGCATAAAAGCGCGCACGCCCACGTCGACGCTCAGCCCGCCTTTGATCGCGGCCATCACCGTGCCGACGATGGTGGCCTTCTCATTGAATGCCTGCTCCAGAGACGGCCAGTCAATAGGACGCGAAATCTTGCCCAGAGCAACTTCATAATAGCCTTCCGGATCGCGGCCTTTGACGCTGACCAGCAGCTTGTCTCCGGGTTTTACGGTTTCACCGGGAGGCAGCGCGGCCAGAGGAAGAATACCTTCGGTCTTGAAGCCGATATCGAGCAAGATGGAATCAGCGGTGAGCGTGACGACGGTGGCTTCAAGCCGGCGGCTGCCTTCTTCGTTCTGAGGCTTGTGCGAGTGGCTCTGCTCAAACTGGGAAAGAATGTCTTTGAAGGATTCGCCTTCAGCGGCGGGTTGCGTAGGCTGGTCTTCTGGATCGGCTGGATTGGGCATGAGAAGTTACGGTCTCTGATGTAAAAGTGATACCCGGGTTCCACGGGAGCGGCGCAAGTGCTGATGGTGAGCGCGGCTGGATTCGAACCAGCGACCCACGCCTTAAAAGGGCGTTGCTCTACCAACTGAGCTACGCGCCCACACTCTTACTAATCTAACACAGGCCTTGAGGACAGGCCGGGCGACACCGCGCTGGATGCATGTGATTTTTTGGCCCAAAAAAGAAAGCAGCCCGCCATGGGCCGCTTTCTTTTTTCCTGCTATATGAGAGCTTCGTACTGTGGACCCCAGCCTAGAACCGGATTTGCGGGCCGATGGTGGCGCGGAAGTTGTTGCTGGTGCCGTTATTCAGGAACATGATTTCGTCCCCGGCTTCCACGCGGAAGCCGAACCAGCCCTTGTTGAACTCGATGCCGCCGCCGGGATAGAAAGCGCCGTTCGTATCGCCGTCAACGATATTGTTGATCTGGTTATTGATGACTCCGGCCGTGACTGGACCGCCTACGCCAAAGTTCACAAAGCCGCCTTTCAGCAGACCGAAGATCCGCACGGGGCCGGTGCTCTGAATCTTGAGACCGAACAAGCCATGCAGCAGCCGCAGATTGGAGCGGACGGTGCTGGTGATTACGCCGGTGGTGATGGTCTGGGTTTTGTTGCGCTCAAAATCATAGGCCATTTCGCCTTCCAGAACTACGTGCTTGCGAATGTTAACGCCCAGGCGCGCGCCCACGCCAAGCATGTTGAGGTCGGCAGGTTGAAGGCGGGTAAAATCAGCATACACGCCCAGGTTACCGTGGTTTAGATCGTCACTGCTCTGGGCGGACGCCGCCGGCGAGAATGCCGCGATCGACAGCACCAAAGCAAACAAAATGGCAAAACGTTTCATGTCTTTCCTTCTCCCGAATGTGGTTTACATGCTCCAGGCGCACTCTTGCAGGCAAAAGCTTTTTGGGAACAGAAAAGCACCAGCACGCCGGACTCTTTCAATACGATGCCCCTCCCCATCAGGAGGTGGGCTGGCCAAAGCAGCTCTTTCATTGTGCCTTCGTTGGCTTTTCGATAGCAACCTTCTCCGCGCAGCCGCTTCTTGCTGGAGAAAAACTTCCTCTTTGGGGCCGCAACCACAGTTTACACAGCTGCAATTCCGGCATTACACTCAGGTCGTTACTATGCTAACACCCCGATCCCCACTGGAGGAACGCGCATGCCCAACGGCACCCTGGATTTGATGAAACTTGACGGCCAACCGGTGACCTACCAGATCATGTTTGAGCAGAATGCCGGCGGCACATTTGTGGCCCGCGTTGAGTCGGACGAGCTTGTCCCCTTCCTGCATGAGGAGATGCGGGTTGAGCTGCCCACCGCCGAATCCGCCGCGCAGCGCCTGGCCAAAGAGAACCGCGTCCGCCTGCAAAACGTCTTTCTGGAAGAGAACAACCTGCACGCCGTGATGGACTATATGGAAGAGGATATTTAAAAGATCGGGTGATCTGTGATCGCGCGTGATCGGGTGATCGGAGTTCGTCGCGCGACCCTAAGGCATTTTTCAATCCGCGTTGATCCGTGTTCATCCGTGGTAAGTTTTTGATTTTTTCTGATCAGTGTTATCTGTGTAAATCAGCGGTCAGATTTTGCTTTTCCGATTACGGCGATGTCGGGGTCCCCAGACGGGCCGCACTTGCCCGGTTGGGGTGAGATGTCGGGCGATCACGGCGATATCGGCGATCCTCAGATCCTACTTCACCCGGGCCACCTGCAACTTCGTCTTCAGGTCATCGGCGATCTGCCGGCCGTGGAAGCGCCCGTTCTCGATGAAGATCTCGCTGGTGCGCGCGCCGGAAACCACCACGCCGGCCACATAGATTCCCGGCACATTGCTCTCAAAGGTCTGGGGATCGCACACCGGGCGCATCTCCGGACGAGTGAGCTCAATGCCCACCGACTGCAGAAATTCGTAATCGGGGTGATAGCCGGTCAGGGCAAAGACGAAATCGTTCTTGATCTCGCGCTCGCCCTCCGGCGTCCTGAGGCGCACGGAATTCTGCCGGACTTCCAGCACGCAACTGTTGAAGTGCGCCATGACCTCGCCGTTCCGTATGCGGTTTTCAATGTCGGGCTTGATCCAGTACTTCACGTTGCGATGGATTTCCGGCCCGCGATGCACCATGGTCACGCGCGAGCCGCGCCGCCACAGCTCCAGCGCGGCAATCGAAGCGGAATTCTTGGCCCCCACAATCAGCACGTCCATATCGAAATACGGGTGCGGGTCTTTGTAATAGTGCATTACCTTGGGCAGGTCTTCGCCGGGAATGTCCATGTAATTCGGGCGGTCGTAATAGCCGGTGGCCACCACCAGTTTTCGCGCGGTGTATTCGTGCTGGTGGTTGTGCAGGTCCTGCGTGGAAACTTTGAAAGCGCCGTCATAACCGGTTACGGAGGCGACGCGCTGATACTGGCGGACATCGAGCCGGTAATGCTGGGCCACGTTGCGATAGTATTCCAGCGCCTCAGAGCGGTTGGGCTTCTGGTTGGCCGTGGTGAACGGGATGTCGCCGATCTCCAGCAGCTCCGGCGTGGTAAAGAAGACCATGTTCGCGGGATAGTGAAACAGCGAGTTCACCAGGCAGCCCTTGTCCACCATGGCGGCGGTAAAGCCGGCGCGTTGCGCCTCAATGGCACAGGCCATGCCGGTGGGGCCGGCGCCGATCACCAGCACATCAAAGTGGTCGCCTTTGTGTTGCATGAGAGTTTTATTTTACAGGGGATGAGGGATCGCCGGAATCGGAGAGGCAAAACCTCACCACTGATGAACACTGATGACACTGATCGGAAAAACGAAAAACTTACCGCGGATTGGCGCGGATGAACGCGGATTATGCGCTTCGCGTTGCTGCGTGCGGATCTCTACCCCACCACGCGAGAATCGTGTTCAGATTCATGACATCCTTTACAGAATGTACCGGGACATCCTTTACACTCCGGCGCGAGCTGAGCGAGCGCAGGAGCAGCAGAGGAAATGGCTTGGAAAACGATGGATGTCAGAGAACAACGTGTGCGGTTTGTGGTGGCGGCGGCACGCCGGGAAAAGCCGTTGGTGGCTTTGTGCCAGGAATTTGAGATCTCCCGGCCAACCGGATATCTGTGGCTGAAGCGTTATGAGGAAAGCGGGGTAGCCGGGATCGCAGAACTCAGCCGGCGCCCGCACCACAGTCCGGAGCGAACCCCGGCAGAGTTGGAGGAACGGGTGGTCCAGGTACGGAAACAGTATCCGGATTGGGGAGCACGTAAGTTGAAGGTGGTGCTGGAACGGGAGAAAGTGCAAGTGACCCACAGTACGATCCAGCGCATCCTTGCACGGCACGATCTGATCCGGGAGCAGGATCGGCATCGACCTGCGGTGCAGCGTTTTGAAAGGAGCGCTCCCAATGAACTGTGGCAAATGGATTTTAAGGGGGCGAAGGACTGGAACCCTGTAATCGGACCGCTGTCGGTACTGGATGACCACAGCCGCTATATAACGGTGTTGCAGGCGGTGGGGAGCACGCGAGCTGAGTTGGTACGGGAGCAACTGGAAAGCACATTTACCGAGTGTGGAGTTCCCGATGCCATGCTGATGGATCACGGCGTGCCGTGGTGGAGCGCGGCTGCGCCGACGGGTGCGACGTGGCTGACGGTATGGCTGATGAAACAGGGGATTCGCCTGCATTGGAGCGGGTATCGGCATCCGCAGACGCAAGGCAAGGTGGAGCGGTTTCACGGTGAGTTGGAGCGTGCCTGGCAGTTGCGAGAAGGCGCCGGCCAAGAGCGACAACCATGGCTGGATGCCTACCGGTGGGAACATAACCATGTGCGTCCGCATGAAGCCCTGGGGATGAAAACACCGGCCAGCGTATGGAAGAAAAGCGAGCGTCGTTACGACCCCAATCCACCGCGCTGGGAATATCCGGCAGGCGCGAAAGTCCTGAAACTGGACAGCCGAGGCAAGATGGACGCCTATGGAATTCGCTGGGCCATCAGCCGAGCCCTGTGTGGAGAACGAGTGCAGTTAGAGCGCGTCGGCTCGCGGGTGCTAGTGTACTACTGCCGCACCCTGATTCGTGAACTCGACTTGGAAAACCGGCACTCGGTAGCCGTGGAGCGTTATCGGGCAGGATCAGATGAGTGATGCTGGCATCTTTGTCTTTCCCCATCTTCTGCGCCGCTGCCATCGTCGAGTTTTTCTTGGCATGGGGAAATCTATCGATGCAATGGGGAGCAGTTCGAGCCGCTCCCCAACTCATTGCCTCGATGAGTCTTCAACTGGTTATTCCTGGGTGGGTTGCTCTCCAGCAGAGCCCACTTGCGCTTCACCAGCCAAACAGATCATGCCAAAACAGTCGCTTGGTTTGGAACGGAAAACATCGGGCTGCCTTTACTCGAGAGGCAATCCAAAACTTAAGACTGTAAAGGATGTCCCGATACAAACTGTAAAGGATGTTCCGATACTAGACAAAAACCGCGCGTGTCGGGGGCCCCAGGCGTACGGCAGTGAGGAAGGATTTCTTGTTTGTGCTTTACGGCACGGCTAAAGCCGTGCCCTGACACTTGTATGGAAGGTGGATGCGGTTTGGCGGTGCAGGCGGAGTTGGAGGTGAATTGTGACGAACCCACGCTTCGTGAGGATTACAAAAATGACAGGGGTCACGCGGGAGCGAAAGACCGGAAACAGACCAGCGTGATCGCAAAATCAAAATCTCACCACGGAGGCACGGAGATACGGAGAAGACCGGAAGGAGAAAACCCTTACCGCGGATTAACACGGATGAGCGCGGATCAAGGCAAAAATCGGAACCACAGAGGACGCAGAGGGACACGGAGGAAAGCAAAAACTTACCACTGATTAACAGTTATGACACTGATCGGGAAAGGATTGGGACATCGGGAAAGCGGGACATCAGGAAAGCGCGACAATCGGGAAAAAGCGGAAAAAATAAAGGCCCAAACCCTTCTCCGCGCCTCCCGGGTGAAGATTGGGTTTCGCCAATCCAGCAGCTTGCATCGAAATAAGAGGATATCGGAGACAGAAGCAGGGAAGGGAAGCGCCGAAATCGGAAACAGTCGAAAGAGAGCAGGAAGTCTCCAGAGCAGAAGCAGGAACATGTCTAGGTACCCCATAGTCCGAAAGGACTACGGATTTCCGTCCTATTTCGCGCCGGGATTCCGTTATAATGAGCAGGCTCTGGTGTACTCTGGACTTTTGGCTGATAGAAGATTTCCCGCGGGTTTAGCGGGTGAAAATGCTGCTTTTCAGCCAGAGGACAGACCCTAATGAAGTATTTTCTGCGTGCGTTCACGCCTACCAAGAACCGCCGGCTCAATGAGCTGGTGGGCTTCCTGCTGTTCGTCTCGGCGACCCTCCTTTTCCTTGCACTGGCCAGTTATTCGCCGCTGGACCCCTCGCTGAATACGGCGGGCTCGCTGAGTTCCGGATCGGCCCATAACTGGATTGGACTGTTTGGCGCTATGCTGGGCGATCTGCTATTGCAGTCAATTGGCATATTTGTGTTTGCCGCCCCGGTGATGATTGCCCTGCTGGGAGCGCGCTGGTTCAAGAGCAAGCCGGTGGCTTCTCCGGGGGCCAAGGCGCTGGGCGCGGCGATCTTGCTGATCTTTGTTCCGGCGCTGCTGGGGCTGCTGCCCGGGCACCTGCGCTGGATGCACGCCGTGGCCATTGAAGGCCTGCTGGGCCGCATTGTGGGCGATGTGCTGCTCCACTATTTCAATACGCTCGGCGCCTATATTGTTTGCGGGGCCGTGGTGGCGGTGGCGCTGTATCTTTCAACCGCGTTCTCATTTGTGAACATGCAGATCTGGCTGAACACTCGCTTTGCCTTTGCGCTGGCGCTGTGGCAGCGCTTCCAGGATTGGCGCGCGGCGCGGGCGAAAGCCTCGGCCCAGAAAAAAGCCGAAAAAGAAGCTGCCAGAGCGGCTGCGTTGCGCAACGCGAATGAGCGCGGAGTGATTGTGCCGGCGGCGCAGTTGGCGCGTCGACGGGCGGCTGATGCCGCTGCGCCGGTGAAGACGGGAATCGAGCGGACGTTTGAAGATGAAGAGCCTTTGGCGGCCGATGCCGCGATGCAAGCGGCATTCGCTGAGGCGATGGAGTCTGCTGCCGGGAACTCTGGCGCGGGCGCGATGAGCGGAAACGCGGCCGCGAATCGATCGGCGGGGAATGGAGTTGGTGCGGGTTTGGTTGCGGCTGGGGCTTCTTCAGAAGAGCCGGCCATCCACGCGCGCGAAGACCTTACAGGAAAACGCAAAACCGTGCTGCCCAAGATTGCGGCCGGGGGATTCAAGCTGCCGCCCAGCTCGCTTTTGCATCGTGGTGAAGACCAGCAAGCCATCAATGAAGCGGAAGTAAAGGCGCTGGCGGAGGTCCTGGCGGATAAGTGCGGAGAATTTGACGTGCGCGGCGCGGTGACGCAGATCAATCCCGGCCCGGTGGTGACGACTTACGAATTCAAGCCGGAAGCGGGCGTGAAATATAGCCGCATCACGTCGCTCTCTGACGACTTGTGCCTGGCGATGCGCGCGGAGAGCATTTTGATTGAGCGCATGCCTGGGAAATCGACGGTCGGAATACAGGTGCCGAACCATAATCGCGAAACCATATGGCTGCGCGAGGTGGTGGAGTCACAGGAGTTTCTGGGAACGAAGTCGAAGCTGACGCTGGCGATGGGCAAGGACATCAACGGGCGCATTATCACCGCGGACCTGGCCACGATGCCGCATTTGCTGATCGCGGGATCGACTGGCTCGGGCAAGAGCGTGGCCATTAACGCAATGATTATGTCGATTCTGTATAAGTCGACGCCGGAGCAGGTGAGGCTGATACTGGTCGATCCGAAGCGGCTGGAGCTGGGGATTTATGAAGGCGTGCCGCACCTGTATGTCCCGATCATTACGGAGCCCAAGCTGGCGGCAAACGCGCTGCGCAATGCCGTCCGCGAGATGGAGCGCCGCCTGAAAGTGCTGGCGGCCAAGGGCGTGCGCAACCTGGAGCAGTACAACAAACTGTTTGAAAGCGATACGCCCAGCCTGTTTGAAGATGAAAGCGACGAGAAGCCGCTGCCGCAGATTGTGATCATTATCGACGAACTGGCTGACCTGATGATGCTGGACCAGTCGAACGTGGAGGAATCGATCACGCGTTTGGCGCAGATGGCCAGGGCGGTCGGAATTCACCTGGTGCTGGCGACGCAACGGCCTTCTGTGGACGTGATTACCGGCTTGATCAAGGCGAACTTCCCGTCGCGCATTTCTTTCCGCGTAGCCACGAAGATTGATTCGCGCACGATTCTTGACGCGAATGGCGCGGAATCGCTGCTGGGCAAAGGCGATATGCTGTATTTGCCGTCGGGCTCGGCCAGAGTGCACAGGCTGCACGCGCCATACACGTCAGAAAAAGAAACGCATGCGGTAGTTGAGTTCTGGCGCGCGCAGGCGCAGGCGCAGTACGAGCAGAAATTCCTGGAGGTCCCGAAAGAAGAGCGCGCAGGCGCTGCAGGTTCGTCGGACGGCGGTGATTCCGGCGGCGACGGCGAAGCCGAGCATGACGAGCTTTATAACGATGCCGTGCGCCTGGTGATTGAGTTCGGCAAAGCGTCCACTTCACTGCTGCAACGCCGGTTGCGCATTGGCTATGGCCGCGCCGCGCACTTGATCGACCTTATGGAACAAGATGGGATTGTGGGAGCGGCGGATGGACCAAAGCCGCGCGAAGTTTTGAAGAAGCCTGACTGGCTCAGCGAAGTGGAGGAAGCGCTGCGCTAGGCCTTTTGCAATCCCGAATCCCGCGTAGCGGGTGAGGGAGCCCTACCGCCACGCATATTCAATGACCAAAGACAAATCGTGCTTGCTTCTCATTAATAGATTACGTCTTCGCCAACTGACTTAGGACGCAGTTCTTTTCAATCCTATGCAACATCGGCCGGGCAGGGCTCCCTCCCCTTCGGCAAGCTCAGGGTCGGGATTGCAGAAGAACCGGCGTACATCGCCCCTTCGTACCTTTCCACCCCTATCCAAGGTAATGCGCCGCCTCTTCTGAATAGTGGAACAATACTGCCAATCCGGGTCCATGGAGGTAGGGGTCCGGGGTAAGCAAGGAGTTGTTATGGCGGTTGAATATAAAGAAAGACGGAGGTTCCCCCGCTTTGTCTGTGACACCGGTGTGCGCGTCCATCCTGAAATTGGCAACACCGGCTATTGGGGCACCGTGGGCGATATCTCGCTCGGCGGCTGCTACGTGTTTACTTTCTCACCGCTGCCCGTGGGGCAGGTGGTGACGCTGGCTATCAAGGCCAACGATAAAGAGATCAACGTGTCCGGCAAGACGGTCAGCTCTCATCCCGGCGTTGGCATGGGGATCGCGTTTAACGGATTCACGCAGGAAGATTCCGAAGATCGGCTGAAGAGCTTTGTCCAGCATCTGGCCAGCCAGCCGAAAAAAGAATCGATGGCCGTGTTTCACTAGGCTGGGTGTCACTAGTTTGAGGTTGCGCTTTTCATCGAGCGCACAGCAATCGCGCCCAGCAACAGCACCGCGGCCACAATCGCTATCCATAAGACTGCCGGGTGCCTCTCTGTCCACGGACGCTCATCCGGCCTTCCCGTATACGCCGCGTTTGCGGTTTCTCCACTAACTTGCGCGGGCGCTGAGTCTTGTGCCAGCAGAAACAGCTTCGCGTAGTCGTAAACAGGCGGCTCCAGCTTCTCGTCGCCATAGTAAAGCGTCACCTGCCCGGATGCCGGCGCGTCAAAGTAAATGCGGCGCTCCAGTTGTTGCAGCCGGGCGCTGTTGATCTTGAGCGGCGGGTCGTCGCCGTTATAGATAATCACCTTGATGGTCTTATGCCCGACCGCGGAGAAGCCCACATCGTGCGCATCGGAATCGATCTTCTGTCCTGATCGCACCATATGGACGCGGTCAATCTCTCCCGCGCCGATGTACACATCTTTATCGTCGGTCAACTGAACGGAGCGGCGGAAGTTGGGCTGTGCCGGGTCGATATCGAGCGTCACTCGCTCAACCGGAACGTTCTCCGGCACGGCGAATGTCAGCACCGTGGCTTTGCCTTCCCGGGAAGAATCGAGGCGTGCCGCTGTCGCGGGTAGTTGGGCGACGGTTGGCGCTCCGCCAACATCGCGCCACACCGCTTTCTGCTCCTGGCGAAACTCTGCGATTGCGGCCAGAACGTCATCCGGCTGTACGGGCCCGTCAATGGTCACGCGCAAATATTTGTAGGTGGAAAGCGGCAGGCGTAAAACGCTGTTGCCGCCCAGGTTTTCTTTCGACAGGTCATAAAGAATGGGCTCGGCCAGCAGCGCCCACTGCTTGCCGTGCAGATCATCCTGGCCTTCCACCCGGGCATGCGCGACAAAGTTTTTGGCCGCCAGTTTCAAGGCAATGTGGTCATACTCCGCCACGTCCGCCATATCGATCAAAAACTGAGTCTTGCCGCCGGCAACCGATTGTTGCAGCACGCGCACGTTTTTGTTGTCGCTTTCGCGGCTGCCCCGCTCCACCAAAAGCGCGTACGGCACTTCCTGCTGGCCGCTATACAGGCGCAGGTCGCCCAGGTCGGGCCGCGCATTCTTCCAGATCGCCTCATCCACCGCCACATAGCGCTGGCCGCCGGGGGCCGCCTGGAGCGGTCTCTGGTATTTGAAATACTGGACGGCAGGCGCGGCAAAAATCACAGCCAGCAGGATCGCGCCCATCTTCATCCCTGGGTTCACAATCCCGCGGTGGTTCGCGCTTGAATGGTTCATGCGGAATTCTCCTGCTCCGCGCCGTCCGTCTTGCGAGGAGACAGCTTGAACCAGTCGCGATGGTAGGCATAGGAGATGGCCATCAGCATTACTCCCAGCGCGATAAAGCTGAGGATGCGATAAACCTGCTGCAGCTCGCGAGAGTCATAAAGGAAAACTTTGCCGATGGTGAGGGCCACCAGCACCATGGCCTGCCAGCGTATGAACGCTGACCGCTTCCAGAAGCCGGCGACCATCAGCCCCGCTCCATAGATAATCCAGATGGCGGAAAAACTGAAATCGCGCGCAATTTCAAGTTGCCGCGTCGTCTCGTATACGTCGCGATGCTGGTAACTCTCCGCAATATGCCGGCTGAAGTAATCGCTGGCTTCACGGGTAAACGCGATCAATGCCAGAAGGTTGAGCGCGATGCCGGCCAATTTTACGAATGGCATTTCCTTTTCAGAGGCGTAGCGCTCTCCGGCGGCCACAATGCCGGCCATAATCGCAATCGCCACCAGAAAGGTGGCAAAGCGCGCATTGAAGACCAGCGTTTGCGTATAGAAGTTGTCGATGAACAGGAGCCTGCATACGCCCAGGGCCAGCGCGCATCCGGCAAAAATCCGCAAAAGGTCCGATTTCGATTTCACCGCCACAAAAAGCAGCACGGCGGATTCAATCAGCCAGCCGATCGTTATCCAGTGCGCGTCCAGCTTGAGCGGAATGGCGATGGTGATGAACGCGACCGCAACCGCCACGTGGAGCAGGTTGATGGTCTTCACCACGTCCGGCTCACTGCCCACGCGCCGCTTGAACTGGCTGCTGAGCAGCAGATACACCGCCGCCAGCCCCAGGGCATACCATGTGAGCGTCACGACCTCGTCGCTATACATGGCATAGAGCGCGCAAAAGAATGCCGCGCCATTCACCAGCGGCAGCACCATAAGGGTAATGGAGTAGCCGCGATGCCAGCGCGAACGCGTAAGCGGCGTGAGAAGCGGGACCATGGCGAAGATGGCAAAAAATGCGGAGGCAAACAGTACGGTCACCGGGCGCTCGGGCTTGTCATAGTATTGGTCCGCCCAGCCGACATACATGATCGCCGTTCCCAGCATGGCGCCCCACACAATGCGCCGCCAGGGCTTGAAACTTATCATCGCCAGAATGGCGAGATCGAGCAGCGTGACATATGAGAACAATACAATCTCGTGGTTCTGGCCGGTGGAAACCAGCACGGGCGTGCTGAACCCGCCAATCATCGCGTAAACAGCCAATATCTCCGCATCCTGCGTGAGCGCCAGCGTGATGGTGGAAGCTGTCACCAGGATCATCGCCACAAAAGCCACCGAGGTGGGAACCAGGTGGAAATACTGCGACGCCGCCCACAATGACAGGTAAAGAATGCCGATGCCGACAGCCTTGAGCGAATAGGAAAACGCCGCGCTCCCCTTGCGGCGGAAGCTCTCGCTCCAGACTATGACTGCAAGGCCCGCGATCAGGCCAATCGCCACGCGGCCTCCTCGTCCGATCCAGCCGCTGTCAAACGCGTACTTCAGGAAATAAGCGACGCCGATAAGGATCGCGACAATGCCGATCCGGTTTAGCCATAGCTTGCCGATGGTGCCTTCCAGGCTTTCTGAAGAACGGTGCGCGGCCTGGGCAAGCTTCGGCGGCGCGGCTTCTCTTTTCGGGGGAATCGTTGGCATGGGCGGCGGTGGCGGCTGCAAGGGAAAAGCCCTGCGCTCCGTGTCTTCCCGCGAAACACTGATGGATGGCTGCCTGGCCGTCGGTCCTGCGGGCGGTGGAGAAGTGGCCGCCGTCGGTGTGCCTGAAAATTGCGGCTCTACTCCCGCCGATTGCTCAAGCCGGTGAACGCGCGCAGTCAAAGACGCTACCTGCGCCCGCAGGGCCTCCAGATCATCCTGTGGATTGGCCATGCGGGTAAGCTATCGCATCTCTCCCCGCTAAAGCAAAGAATTTGTTGGCCTCTCGCGCCACCATAGGTGCTGTATCCACTGATGAAGGTGTCACAAGCGAAGCACGCGTCAGAGAAGTGCCGGGTCCTGAAAACGCAAGGCAAAGTCCCGGCAAGGACGGCTGAAGCGGATCTCCGTCAGTCCTGCTTTCAATGAGTTAAGACGGAGTCTCTGGAGAGGACACAACTTGAGCGCTGCGAAGTCGTGCCGTAACGACTGAAAGCAAAATGTTATTCAGAAGCGCAACGCGACTTGATGCTTTTCAATTCCACTTCAATCCTTTGAGCTGGTCCAGGTTCACGTTTCCACCGCTCAGCACGGCCACCACTTTTGATCCTGATGGCGCTTTGATCAGTCCGTGAAGCAGCGCCGCCACCGGCGCCGCGGCCGCTCCTTCCACCACCAGCTTGCAGCGAGACATGGTCCATATCATCGCCTCAAAAATCTCTTTGTCCGGCAGCGTCACAATGTTATCCACAAAGCGCTGCACGATGGAGAAATTGTTCTCGCCCACTCGCTTCACGCGCAGCCCGTCAATGATGCAGTCAATCTTGTCCAGGGTAACCACATGCCCGGCTTCAATGCTCCGCTTCATGCCCGGCCCGTCGGACGATTCCACGCCGATGATCTTGATCTTCGGGTTGGACTGCTTCAATGCCATGGACACGCCAGAGATCAGCCCGCCGCCGCCAATCGGCACCACCGCTACATCTATCTGGGGGAAATCTTCATACACTTCCAGCCCCAGCGTGCCCTGGCCGGCAATCAGTTGCAGATCGTCAAACGGATGAATGTAGGTGTAGCCGCGCTCTTTCACCAGCTCTTTAGCCTTCTCGTTGGCCTCGTCCCAGATCAGGCCATGCTGCACGACTTCCGCGCCGTACGCGCGCGTGGCATCCACCTTGGATTGCGTCGCATTGGTGGCCATCACCACCACCGCCTTGATCCCGTAAACTCCCGCTGCCAGCGCCACGCCCTGCGCATGATTGCCCGCCGAAGAGCAGATGACGCCACGCTTCTTCTGCTCGTCAGTCAGCTGGCTGAATTTATTCAGCGGCCCGCGCACTTTGTACGATCCGCCTTTCTGGAACATCTCCGCCTTCAGCCGGACGTCAAAGCCGGTGTGCTCGCTCAGCAGCCGCGACGTGAGCAGCGGCGTGTGATAAGCAAACGATGAAACAATTTTTCTGGCGGCCTGAAACTCTGCAAGAGAAACTTCCGGGGCAGAGGCGACTTGGGTAGGCATTGGCTGGTCCTTTCCATCCGATTCAATGAGGCTTGATCGAGTCTATCAAAGGAAAACGGCGAGGTCATTACAGGCAGGCAGACTGATCTGGTGCCAATTTGAAACTGAATTGATGCGCCTGGGTTCATTTATCGAGCATTCCATCCGGCTCCCGGGGTTACCATAAGAAGACCAAATGTGGAAAGGAGAAACGTGTGAACGATAACAACAATCGCGTACTCTGCCGCAGAACTGCTCGTGAGGTCAGCGCCGAGGAATTTCAAAAGATACTGGGGCAGGGCAAACCTCAGATGACGCAACTCCCCAGCATCCCGTTTCAACCTGACTTTTAATCATCACGGCGGTCCACTAACCCGCCATAGTGGTGGATCGCTGTTCCCAACGAACTACGCCGCCTTCGTCTGCGCTCGATACACGGGCACAAAATCTTCCTTCACAAAGGTTTCAAAAGATGTAGGTGTCGTGTTCATGGCAGACCGCTCTTCGAGCGCGCGCATATGTTCGGAGTTCAAGGCTTCCGCCATCTCCAGGATCAGGCTTGCCACGTTTTGCGACATTCCCATCTGAATGAAGATGGGCCGCATCTGCTCACCCGGCGCCTGGACATACTTGAGATCGGGCTTTTCGATTGTCTTGCCGATGATCGCGGTCACTTCATCCATGCTGAGGTCGCGCTGACCCAGCAGCTCGCGCGTCTGCTTACCCTTGAAATCAAGGGCCACCAGCAATTCGGCCGCAGCGCTTCCAATGTCCTTGGTCGCGATCATGGGCAGCTTAAGATTGCCGCGCAGCGGTCCGGCGGCCTTGCCCATGGCGTGGATGGCCGCTGCCTGGCCCAGGGTGTTCTCCATGAAGTAGCCCGCGCGCAAGTGAACCACGTTCAATCCCGCGATTCGGTTCAGGATCTCTTCAAACTCGTGCAGCCCGGCTACCGGCCCCGTGCCCGCTTCCTTGTCCGCACCAACGCTACTGAGGACGACCGCGTGGTTTGCTCCCGCTTGTTCCAGACCTGCCGCTATCGCGTGAGCTACCCGGCGCTGATCGCCGCGAAAATCCTGGCTGGTCAGGCTAGGCGGTACCATCGCGTACACGCCCTCCGCGCCGCTGAATGCCTTGGTGAGAGCGGCTTGGTCGCTTAGGTCGGCCACAAAAGCCTCGGCCCCAAGATCAACCAGTGGTTGCAAGCGATCTTTGCTCCTTCCAATAACCCGAACTGTTTTCTTCTGGTCCAGCAGGTGCCTGGCTACAACACTTCCGGTATTGCCGGTTGCTCCGGTTACAACGTACATGGTGACCTCCCTACCGGTTATCGATGTCCATGGCGAAAAGGATGATGCAAAACTATCCGCAAATTCTCCGCACCGCCTCCAGCACCTTCCCACAATCTTCCCGGCTCACATCATTGTGCGTAACGAACCGCATCTGCTCCTGATCGATCCCAGCCGCCAAAACTTTCTTCTCGCCTAATTTGCGGCTGAACTCCGCCGTATCCATGCCGATGCCCACGATATTGAACACTAAAATATTTGTCCGCACCTTCCTTGCGTCAATCTTGATTCCCTTGATCTCAGCCAGCCCTTCCGCCAGAAATTTTGCATTGTCGTGGTCTTCCTGCAAACGCGCAGGCATTTTCTCCAGCGCGATCAACCCCGCTGCCGCCAGCACGCCTGCCTGCCGCATGCCTCCGCCCAGCGCCTTGCGAAATACGCGTGCTTTGTCGATAAACGCCTTGCTGCCCACCAGCATCGATCCCACGGGCGCGCACAGCCCTTTCGACAGGCAGAACATCACCGAATCAAACTTCCGAGCCAGCTCCGCGACGGACTTTTTCATTGCCGTGGCGGCGTTGAAGATGCGCGCGCCATCCAGATGGACGGGCAGGCCCAGGTCGTGCGCGCCGTCGCAGATTTCGTCTGACACCTCCAGCGGAAAGATCGTCCCTCCGGCAAGGCTGCCCGTGTTCTCAAGTTCAATCAGCCCGGTCTGCGCGCGATAGTAGGCCGGCGGCGCAATCTTCTTCTTGATCTGCGCCCATGTAATCACGCCGTCTTCGCCATATACCGTGCGCGGCTGGCAACCGGAAAACGCGGCCACCGTCGCCGACTCCAAATTGATGAAGTGTGCCCGCTCTTCGCAGATGATCTCCTGCCCGTGCTGCGTATGGCAGCGGATGGCCACCTGGTTGCCCATCGTGCCGGTGGGCACAAAGATCGCTGATTCTTTTTCAAAGATCTGCGCGGCCCTCTCCGTCAAGCGGTTCATGGTGGGGTCTTCACCGTAAACGTCGTCGGCGACCTCGGCCTCAGCCATAGCGCGGCGCATCTCCGGCGTGGGCTGGGTTACAGTATCACTGCGCAGGTCGATCATCCTGTTGCTTGCGGTCGTTGTCATTCTCTTGTGTCGCCCATCCTGTCTTCAATTTGTGATCCTGAGCGACTCCGAGGGAACTGCGTGACCGAGGGAGAGTCGAAGGAGCCCGACAATGTATCCTCTGCCATGCAGCAGCAGGGAGTTCTCACGAAAAACTGAAATGCTACCGCTCTATTAAGTTAGATCGACCACCATGAATCTCCTCATGGCCACGGACGGCC
>DASSXL010000217.1:0-12958 GCA_035703825.1 Candidatus Angelobacter sp. | reverse complement strand
TGCCCGGTCACGTCCACTACTTCGCCGATGAAGTACAGCCCCGGCACCTTGCGGCTCTCCATGGTCCTGGCGGAAAGTTCATTCGTGTCCACGCCGCCGGCGGTGACCTCGGCTTTGGCGTAGCCCTCGGTGCCCGCAGGTGTGATCCGCCAGTTGTGGGCGTGGCGCTCCAGTTCGTCGAGAGCGTGGTTGCTCCAGCCTTCCGGCGGGTAAACGTCCAGCCACCGGTCGGCGAAGCGGTTGGGCAGAGTCGCGCGGAAGGCGGCTTTTGCCGCAGCTAGATCGCGCCGCATCTTAGGATCGCGCAACGCAGCGGTCAGCTCTCGCTCTGGCGCCAGGTCGAGCGTAATGGCCTGACCCGGTTTCCAGTACGAGGAGATTTGCAGGATCGACGGCCCACTTAGGCCGCGATGCGTGATCAGCATCTTTTCGCGAAACTGCTGCGCGCCGATGGTTGCCGCAACTTCCGCCGAAACTCCGGCAAGATCGCAAAAATGCGCCGCGTCATCCTTATTGAAAGTGAACGGCACCAGCGCGGGCCGCGGCTCCACGATCCTCAAACCAAACTGCCGCGCCAGATCGTAGCCAAAGCCAGTGGCGCCCATCTTGGGAATAGAGAGGCCTCCCGTCGCGACAACCAGCGATTCGGCGCGAAACTCGTCTTGACCGGCGCGCAGCAGAAAGCCATTCTCACGCGATACCTGCTCCACGTTGACGTTCGTCTGTATCCGCGCGCCCACCGCGCGGCACTCCGCCTCCAGCATGGCCACGATCTGCTGCGCCGGGCCGTCGCAGAAGAGCTGCCCCAGGGTCTTCTCGTGGTAGGCGATCCCGTGCTTTTCCACCAGGGCAATGAAGTCCGGTGGCGTATAGCGGGCCAGTGCTGACTTGGCAAAATGCGGATTGGCTGAGATGAAATTTTCGGGCCGGCAATGAAGGTTGGTAAAGTTGCAGCGCCCGCCGCCGGAGATCAGTATCTTCTTGCCGGTGCGCTCGGCCCGCTCCAGCACGGCCACGCTGCGCCCGCGCTTGCCGGCTTCGATGGCGCACATCAGGCCGGCTGCTCCGGCGCCGAGAATGATTACGTCGAATTGCGACTTCATGAAGGAGGTTAGCGGCGCAGGACAAAGGCCAGTACGACCAGACCCACCGTCATCACGGCGTTCCAGACCAGCAGCGCCAGCAGCCAGCGGCGCAGGCGTTCTTCGCGCTCGGCGGCGACGTTGTTGAGTGTTTCCAGGTCAGCCTTCAACTGGAGCACGTAGCCCTTGAGTTGGTCAACGTCAGAGGCCAGCAATTGCAGCGGATCAGGGCCGGTGGGGGCGTCCGGCAGCGCTTTCCCCTGGGCGGCGCGGGCCTTGAGCGAATCGCGCAAGACCTGTCCGCCATGCTCCACCGCGATGGGCGCGAGCATGCGCAATATGGAAGACAACCATGCCATAGATTTCGGTTTACCGCAGGGCCCGGCCTTGGTCCCGGTCTGTAACTAGACAGCTCTCGGCCCACGCCCATTAGAACATAAGGCGCCGCCTTCACGGAAAACATGCTCGGCCCGGCTGACGCGTTGAGCCGGGCGGACCGGCAATCATCGGCGCGCTGATGACCGCGAAATCGGGTTGTATCCCAGTGCCCGAAAGCGTAATCCATCGATAAAAATGTGCTAACCTGTGTATGTTTCTTTTGCCCGCCCGATGAGCCGGGATGGCGGAACTGGCAGACGCAGCGGACTCAAAATCCGCCGGGCTTCGGCCCTTGGGGGTTCGACTCCCCCTCCCGGCACCACTTATCTTGTCGGTTCTCTCAAGACCACTATGTAAGGGAGAACGGCAACCCTATATGTTCGGTTATCGGACGGAGTAGAACTCTGCGGCGCAGGCATAACACGCTCAGAGAAACACGTGGATGGAAGCTATTTCGGCCTCTCCTCCGCCGGTACTTCCCGCACGCCCGGCAGGATCGTTACCGTAGAACTAAACTTTTTGTAATTGGAAAATTCGTCTTCCTGCTCCGCGATCTCATTCTTCAGCAGCGCAATCCGAGCGCTGCCGTTGATGATCAGCCGGTGCAGGCCCCAAAATTCGTTATTGATGTGGGCGTTCTCCAGTAAGAACCGGGAGCCGGGATGGATGCGGAAAAGGAACAGCCCGAAAGAAATCGTATCAATCGCTTCCGCCTCCACCTTCACCCAGTTGTAATCTTTTTTCTCGATCCACATTTTCCCTTTGATTTTCTTCAGGATGTCGGCGTGCGGCTGAGTCGGCTTGAAGTCCTTGCGGGGCGTTGCCTCGATCACCCACGCGTCTTCGCCGGACACCTTCTCATCGCCCACCAGCCGGAAATCATAGGCATTCTGCACGTCGCGCACGAATGCCCGCCCTTCTTCCCGCTCTTTCCGCTGTTTGTCTGCGCGCTTCTGCCGGTCTTCTTCGCTCTCATTGCGCCGTTTGGAGAGAAACTTCTCCAGCTTCTCGTCTTCTTTCTTCTGCTCCTTCTCGCTCAGCGGCTTGTCATCCTGCTGCACCAGCCGCGCGTAAAATTCCCCGAAATAAAAATTGATGTCGAACGTTTTGATCTCCGTGGACTTTACGTTCCCGTGTTTGTCCAGGTGCTTGATGACCTCGCGCTGTGTGCAGGTATATTTCTGCGCCCGCTCAAAATTGTGATGGTCGACCTCCGTGGCCCGCCGCACTATCTCTTTGGCATCGGTCGTGGGAGGAAGGCGGGGCGTTTGGTCTTCATCCTGCGTTTTCTGCGTGGTCCGCGGGCTTGGCTGCGCTGCGGGTGTCGGAGAGCCTTGCGCCGCCGGCGCTTCCTGCAATGCATTCAAAGCCGCGCACAAAACCACAACCACAATTAGGCTAGCGATCCTGGCTGGAGCTTTGGTCATGAGATTTTCAACGTCCAGTTTAGGCGTAGTTTGTTGTCGCCAACAAGAGCAAGCCAGCCAAAAATGGCTATAGTAGCTGCTATACTTAGGGGCAGCCGCCCAAACAATCCAACGTCTTAGGCCCAGGGAACCACATGTCAACTTTCCGCTTCCGTGTCCTTTTCGTCGACGACGAACCCGCCGTCAGAATCACCGGCGGCGCCGTGCTCGAGGCCGCAGGCTATGAGGTTCTTACCGCCGCCGACGGACTGGAAGGCCTTCATGCCCTGGATGAAGCGCTGCCTGATCTCATCATTTCCGATCTGCGCATGCCCAACATGTCAGGATTTGAATTTCTTGCCGTGGTGCGCAACCGTTTTCCGCAGATTCCCACCATCGCGCTGAGCGGCGAGTATGTCACAGACAATGTGCCGGACGGTCTTCTGGCCGACACCTTCTTCCAGAAAGGCGATTATTCCATCCCCGCCCTGCTTGGCAAGGTGAAAGAACTGGTACGCAAGTCGCCGGAACGTCCCGTGCCGGGCAAGCGCAACACATCTCCCATCTGGATTGCGCTGAATGGCTCCGGGCAGATCATCGTTACCTGTCCCAAATGCCTGCGCTCGTTTGATGTTGACCCCACCCAGGTGAACGAAGGCGTACACGAGGCATCGTGCCCGTCATGCACCAACAAATTCACTTTTAATATTGACCATTTCAGCCTGCCGCAGTTTTTCAACGCCGAGCAAGGCCCTTCCAAACCAAAAAAACGCGTGGCCAAGCGCAAATCCGCGCGGGGATAACACCTGGTGTTGAGGGAACGGTTCCTCGACCAAAACCTATTGGCCGGATTTTGCGCTCCTCTGCGATCTTTGCGTCCTCTGCGGTGAGGTTCCCTGCTCAAGTATCATCATCTCAGTGCTGGATCTAAGTACAGAAGTCAAATTCGTCAAGGGCGTTGGCCCGCGCTTTGCTGAGTGGCTGGAGCAGAAGAACATCTCCACCGTCGAGGACTTGCTCTATTACCTGCCCTTCCGCTATGAAGACCGCCTCAACCCTCGCGGTATAGGCGAACTTCGCGCCGGAGAAATGGCCACGGTTATAGCTGAGGTCCGCAACTCCGCCGTCTTCCGCACGCGCAACGGTATGCAGATCTTTGAGCTGGTTGCCGGGCAGGGGCGCTCCACGCTCAAATGCATCTGGTTCCACGGTGAATATCTGCGCGACCGTTTCAAGCCCGGCCAGCTCGTGGCGCTCTATGGCAAGGTTGAAGAAGGTTGGAAGAGCAGCGGCCTGCAGATCAACCAGCCGCAATTTGAGATTCTGGACGGCGGCAGGGATGGTGACGGCGAACTTGACCTGGAAAGCGCAAAAGACATCGAGTCGCTCGAAGTCGGCCGCATCGTTCCGATTTACGAATCGGCGGCCAACAACAAACTGACCTCGCGCTGGTTTCGACGCATCATTTATGGCGCGCTGCAAAATCTGGCTTCGCATATCCCTGACGGCTTACCTCCTTCTTTGTGCCGACGGCTAGACCTGCTGGACCGGCGTTTTGCGTTCGAGCAGGTCCACTTTCCTCCGGAAGGCGAGGCTTTCGCCGCACTGCAGAATCATGCCACGCCGGCGCACAAGCGGCTGATCTTTGAAGAACTGTTCTTTCTTGAAGTGGGACTGGAGCTCAAGCGGCGCAAGATGCGCGAGCGCCCCGGCATCTCGTTCGCTCTGACGGAAAGTGTCCGCCAGGCGATCAAGAAAATCCTGCCATTCAAACCCACCGCGGCGCAGAAGCGCGTACTGGGCGAAATTGCTCACGACATGCAGCATCCTTCGCCCATGCGCCGCCTGCTTCAGGGCGATGTGGGCTCGGGCAAGACCATCGTCGCCCTGCAGGCTGCGGTCATCGCCATTGAGAACGGGTACCAGGTGGCATTTATGGCGCCCACTGAAATTCTGGCCACGCAGCATTATTTTTCCGCGAGGCACATTCTGGAAGACGTGGCCGGCTATCGCATTCTGCTGCTGACCGGCTCTCTGGACGAAGACATGAAACGCAGTGCTCGCCGCCACATCGCGCGCGGTGACGTGCACCTGGTGATCGGCACGCATGCCTTGATCCAGGAAAAAGTTGAGTTCCACAAGTTGGGCTTGGTCATCGTGGACGAGCAGCACCGCTTTGGCGTGATGCAGCGTTTCAAGCTCATGAAGAAAGGAGATGCCGAGCCGGACACGCTGGTCATGACCGCCACTCCTATCCCCCGCACGCTTGCGCTCACGCTCTATGGCGATCTCGATACCAGCGTGCTCGATGAGATGCCGCCCGGACGTACGCCCATCACCACGCGCAAAATTTCCGACCAGCGCGCCGGCGAGGTCTGGGACTTCGTGCGCAGGCAGGTCAAGATGGGGCGGCAGGCATACGTGGTCTATCCCGTGATTGAAGGTGCGCCCGCGGAGCAGCAGGAAATGGAATTCGCCGCCGAGCCGGCGGGGGCGCGTTCTAAAACCGGGCTTAAGGCCGCGCTGCACATGTATGACGAGCTGCGGAAGAAAGTTTTTCCTGACATGCGCGTCGGGCTGCTTCACGGCCGCCTTAGCCCGGAAGAAAAAGAACGGACGATGCACCGCTTCAAAGCCGGGGAGATTGACGTGCTGGTTTCCACCACGGTGATCGAGGTCGGCGTGGACGTGGCCAATGCAACCGTGATGGTGGTGGAGCACGCTGAGCGCTTTGGCCTTTCGCAGCTCCACCAGCTTCGCGGGCGCATCGGCCGCGGCGCAGCCAAGTCCTATTGCGTGCTCATGACCGGCGGCAAGGTTTCGCCGGAAGGCGAGCGCCGCCTCAACGAGATGGTGCGCACGCAGGATGGTTTTGAGATCGCCGAGCTTGACCTTGAACTGCGCGGCCCCGGAGAATTCTTCGGCACCAAACAAGCCGGCATGCCTGGCCTCCGCATCGCCAACATCCTGCGCGACCGCAACCTGCTGGAGCTGGCCAAGGTGGAAGCCGCAAAGCTGGTGGAAGAAAAGGATCAGGAAATTTCTCTGGAGGACCGCAAGCGAGTAATGCAGCATCTGCGCCAGCACTGGCAGAGAAGGTATGGGTTGGTGGAAGTTGGGTAAGCAAGCATTCAGCCGTCAGCACTCAGCATTCAGCCAAACAACTAGCATCTGGCAAC
This sequence comes from Candidatus Angelobacter sp., assembly GCA_035703825.1. Taxonomy (GTDB): domain Bacteria; phylum Acidobacteriota; class Terriglobia; order Terriglobales; family Acidobacteriaceae; genus Angelobacter. The sequence continues at coordinate 6,913 of DASSXL010000217.1, read as the reverse complement.
TAGCCAAAGAAAACTGGCCGCGAATCAACGCGAAACACGCGAATCTTTTTCTGATTCGTGTTTATTCGCGAAATTCGCGGCTACTCTTTTGAATCTGCGCCCATCAGCGAAAATCTGCGGCGACGTTCTGTAGAATACTATTGATCTGTGACGACAGCCTCCAAATCCGATCTGTACCGCCTGCTCCCCTCGGTCGACGAGCTGCTCAAGAGCGCTGATCTGGCCGAGCTTCTTGCGCGTGAAGGCCAGCCTGCAGTGACCGAGTCTGTCCGCGCCGTGCTGGCGAGTGTGCGCGATGAAATCAACTCAGGCACGCTCCGCACGCAACAGGCCGTGGAACTTGCGGTTAAGCATTTGCCGCAAACCGTTGAACAACACCTCAGCCGCGCGATGGAATTTTCACTCAAGCCGGTCATCAATGCCACGGGCGTTATCCTGCACACGAATCTTGGGCGCGCGCCGCTGGCGGAATCGGCCATCCGGCGCATCACTGAAGTCGCGGGCCGCTACTCCAACCTTGAATTTGATATTGCCGCCGGTGAGCGCGGCAAGCGCGATGTCCACGTGGAGCGCCTGTTCTCCCGTCTTCTCAACCAGGAGGGCGTAAGCGGGATTCGCACCGTGGTCGTCAACAACTGCGCTGCTGCGGTGATGCTGGCCCTGAACACGCTGGCTGAAGGCGGTGAGGTGATTGTTTCGCGCGGCGAGCTGGTAGAGATCGGCGGCTCGTTCCGCGTGCCGGACGTGATGGCCAAGTCCGGGGCAACCCTGCGCGAAGTCGGCACCACCAACCGTACGCACCTGGCCGACTATGAAAACGCCATCACCGACAAGACTCGCCTGTTGCTGCGAGTGCATCGCTCGAATTTTGCCATCATCGGCTTTACCGAACAGCCGTCGCTGGAAGAGCTGGCCGCGCTCGGCCGCAAACACAATATCCCTGTGATGGAAGACCTGGGCGGCGGCGCTCTGCTGCAACTGCGCGCCCTGGGCGTGAATGAAAGCGGCGTGACGGAAAGCCTCCGAGCCGGCGCCGACATCATTACTTACAGCGGCGACAAGATGCTGGGCGGCCCGCAGGCCGGCCTGCTTAGTGGACGCGAAGCACTGATCAAACGCGTGCGCGCCAACCCGCTCTTCCGCGCCCTGCGTGTGGATAAGCTCACCTACGCCGCGCTTGAAGGCACGCTGATGGAATACATTCGCCAGAACCACGATGCCATTCCTTTTGCCCGTATGATGCGCCTCTCCGCGCCGGACATTTGCGCTCGCGCGGAGGCCTTGCAAAAACAGCTTAGCGGCGCGGCCCATCTCAAGACGACGATCATCTCCGGCACATCGCTGGTTGGCGGCGGTTCTGCGCCGACTTCGTCCCTGCCGACTTTTCTCCTTGCTATAACCGCCGCATCTCTCAGCGCTGACGAACTCGCCGCACGGCTGCGCCATCACCAGCCCTCGATTGTTGCCCGCGTGGAAGAGGGCCGTGTGCTCATTGACCTGCGAACAGTTTTTGGCCCTGCGGAAGAAGCAGAAATCGTGCGCGCGCTGCTGGGCGTAGCGAATTAGACCGGAAGTTGCTCGCTCGTCTTCCAGTCGATATATTTCCCTCATGCCCTCTTATATTGACTGGGTGCGCGCTTTCTGTCTTTCGCTTCCGCATGCCACGGAAGACGTTCAGTGGGAGCACGACCTGCTCTTTCGAATCGCCGGAAAAATGTTCTGTGTCGCGAACCTTGAACCTGGCATGAGCCCCACGAAGATTGCCTTCAAGTGCACGCCGGAGAAATTCGCCGAACTGGTTGAAATCGAAGGCATTATTCCCGCGCCCTACATGGCGCGCAATCACTGGGTCGCAATGATTGAAATGGACGCGCTGAGGCCGCCGGAGCTTAAGGAGCTGATCCATGCCTCATATCAAATGGTTCTGGAAAAGCTGCCGAAGAACAAACAGGCTGCTTTGAGCGCAACGCCAGCAGTCAAGTCTCCCGCGAAGGCGCGAAAAGCTAAACCGCGGCGGGCTGTGAAACGCCGGAGGTGATCTGCTCCACCGCCAGCCGCGCGGACTTGATGCAGTCCGGCACTCCGATCCCATAAAACGAATTGCCGATGATATGGAAGCCCGGCATGGCCGCCATGATCTTCTCCATCTCCGCCACGCGGTCCAGGTGCCCGGTTTCATACTGGGCCATGGCGCGGTCCCAGCGGAACGTGCGCGCGAACCTGGGCTCGGCGTTGAGCCCCAGAATTTCTTTCAACTCCTGGCGGGCAATCTGTTGCAGGTCATCATCGCTGTGCTGGAGCAGGTCAGCCATGCGCGAACTGGAAAAGAAGCAGCGCAGAAGTTTCATTCCTTCCGGCGCACGGTGCGGAAATTTTTTGTGGACAAAGGTGCAGGCCATCATCTTGCGCCCTTCCGATCGCGGCACCAGAAAACCGTGTCCGGGCGGGAGATCGGCCTCGGCATAGGCCAGAGCAACGGCCGCGGAAGAGGTGTACTCAATCTTCCTCAGCCCCTCGATCAGCGCCGGATGAAACTGCCGCAGCAGCGTAGCCGCTGAAGGCGCAGGCACGGCCAGCAGCACCTCCTGAAACTTTTCGTTCATACCGCCGCTCTCAATCTGCCAGTCATCATTCGCGGGACGTAACCCAAGATTCTGCTGACCCAATCGGATGGAACCCTGCGGCAGCGCGGCAATCAGCGCCTCCACCATCTGCTGCATGCCGTTCTTCAATGACGTAAACAGTGGCTGCGGCTTGGCCCCCGGCGGGGCTTTGGACTTGAACTGGGCTTTGGCTTTCAGAGTGGCGCGCACCAGGCTGCCGTGCTCGCGCTCCATCTCAGCAAAGCGCGGCAGCACGGCGCGGATGCTGAGATGCTCGGCATTGCCGCCGTAGACGCCGGCCAGCAAGGGCTCGGCCACGCGCTCCACCATCTCCTGCCCAAAGTGGCGGCGCACAAAGTCGCCCACAGATTCGTCGCTCGCATCTTTGCGCGCGCTCGAAAACAATTCCGCCGCCATACGCAGTTTTGTCGAGAAGGAAAACAGCGGCGTCGTCGCCATGGGCCACACGCGCGTTGGCACCATGAACTCCAGTCCCAGGGGAATCGGCACGAGCCGGCCTTTTACCAGGATGTATGTCTTGCGGTCAGCGTCATTGGAGCTGATGAGTTGGTCGGCAATGCCCAGTTCCTGGCATAACCGCGCGCCATCAGGTTTTGCGCTCAGAAAAGAGTCGGGACCAGCTTCGATCACAAAGCCATCGCGGCGTTCGGTCTGGATCACGCCGCCGAGCCTGCCGGATTTTTCAAACAGCGTCCATTGCAGCTCTGCGCCGGCACGCCGGGCTTTTTCCAGGAAAAAAGCCGCGCTCAATCCAGCGATACCTCCGCCGACAATGGCAATGCGCTTCATGCCAGCGAGACAATCCCCGAGGCCAGCGCCAGCCGCGTGGATGCGAGCTTGGCCAGCGCCGAAATGAAAGTCGCCGAAGTATTCAGCGATTCAGGCCTCCACATCTTCAGCCCCTGCTCTTTGGCGAACTCGCGGAAGTTGATATCAATGTCATAGAGCACTTCAACGTGGTCGCAGACAAAGCCAATGGGAGCGATCACCACACCCTTGCGCCCCTGCCTTTTCTGTTCGAGCAAGGCGCTTTCCACCGTCGGCCCCAGCCACGGGCCGCCGGACATACCCTGGCTCTGGAAAGCAAAATGGCGAAGTTCAGGCGTGAGGCCGGCGATTTTTTCCGCCACCAGCTGCGCCGTTTCCTTGGCCTGCTTTTCATAAGGATCGCCGGCGTGGATGGTGCGCGTGGGCACGCTGTGCGCGGTAAAGATCACCGGCAGGGCTGTGCCCATCTCAGCGCTTGCCTGGCGCCAAACCGGTTCAAGCCGCTCCGCAAAAGCCTGGACCAACAGCGGGTGGTCATGCCACGAGTCGACAAACTGCACCGCCATGCCGGGCTTGCGTTCTTCACCCAGCGCCTTGCTGTAAAGCCCAACACTGGTGGAAGAATTTTGCGGGGCCAGGCAGATGGCCACAACCTTGTTGATACCGTCAGAAACCATCTCCCGCACAGCTTCGCCGATAAAAGGCTTCCAGTTGCGCATGCCCACATAGACGGGAAGGCCAAGTTGGGCTTGCAGCGCCTCCGCCTGCCGCCTGGTGATCTCCGTAAGCGGGGACTTGCCGATCAGCGAATACCGGTGCGTGACTTCTTTCATCACTGCGTCCGCAACCACGCGGCCACCCGTGACGTGCTTCATAAACTCCGGGATTTCGGCAGGAGAGTCAGGGCTGCCGTGGGCAAGAAGAAGGATGGCTGATTTTGGACCGCTCATTGATTCGCGCTCATTTTACTTGGGCCGGGCTGCGCCAGCGGAATATCCCGCGCTCAATTCTCTAACAAAATCCACCAGCGCGCGAACATTTTCCACCGGCGTTTCCGGCAGAATTCCGTGGCCCAGATTGAAGATGTGTCCGGGACGGCCAGCGGCCTGCCGGAGAATGGCGTCCGTACGCGCGCGCAGCTCTTTTTGCCCGGCAAAGAGCAATACGGGATCAAGATTGCCCTGCACCGCGCCCTGATGCTTCAAGCTGCTCCACGCCTGGTCCAGAGGAAACCGCCAGTCCACGCCTATCACCTGCGCTCCGGTTTCTTTCATGGCCGGCAGCAGAGTGGCCGTGTCTGTGCCGAAATAAATGATGGGAACGCCCGTCTTCTTGAGCCGCTGTACCAGGTCAGTCGAAAACGGCAGAACATACTGGCGATAATCTTCCACGCTCAGGCAGCCCACCCAGCTATCAAAGATCTGCAGCGCGTCCGCGCCGGCGGTGACCTGTTCCGCTGCATACGCGGCCAGCACGTCCACCAGCTTGCGCATCAGCACCTGCCAGGCGGCGGTTTCCATATACATCATCTTTTTTGTGTGGATGTAATTCCGCGAGCCGCCGCCTTCAATCATGTAGCTGGCCAGCGTGAACGGCGCGCCGCAAAACCCGATGACCGGCAGCTTGTCGCCAAAGTGCTTCGCCACGCGTCGGACTGATTCAGCCACGTAACCAAGTTCAGAAGCGCGGTTTGTGACCAGCGCGGCAATGTCCTTGGGCGCGCGCAAAGGCCGCTCGATCACCGGGCCTTCACCGGCTTCAAATCGGAACGGCATGCCCATTACTTCCAGGGGCAAAAGCAGGTCGGCAAAGATGATGGCCGCGTCTACGTCCAGCTTTTCAGCGGCGGTAATGGTCACGTCCGCCGCGATCTCCGGGGTCTTGCAAATCTCCAGGATCGAATGCTTCTTGCGCACCGCGCGATATTCAGCCATGTATCGGCCGGCCTGGCGCATCAGCCAGATGGGCGTTACGTCGACGGGTTCACAGCGGCAGGCACGCACAAACCTGGAGTTGGGAGCGGACATTGTCCTTCAAATCTAACACGGGTCGTCTGAAAGTCCGAAGGGCTCCGAGAGGCTTAGAAGGCGCCAGAGATTGCCGGCACAGAAAGAATTCCGTCCAGCAATCCCTGGTTTCCAGCTATCTGAAAAAATGCTCCCGCTTCTATGGCACGCTGATGTTCCTGCTGCTGGAGAAGCTTCTGCCGGTGCTGTCCCAGGCTTTCACTACCAGCAAATGTGATCCAGAACCCATCTGCACATCTGTTTCAATCAAGGTGCTGTTGGGCGAATGGAACACCTCTTTGAAATCAAGATAAATCTGCATGGTCGTAATCGGCGCCGTGGATTTGGCTGCGGCCACAACATGCACCGGAGCGTCGATTGCGGCATTTTGTCCAGGCGAGCAGATGTTTACGGCGAAATTCGTGCTTTCCGAACAAGGTGGCACAGTCGCCGGAATCGACCTGGGCGTAGACAGGAAAAAGTCATTGTGGAAGGGCTGCCCCTTGGTCCAGGACTTGACCTCCAGTCGATGCTCGCCGGGCGTAAGCGGAAGATTTTTATTAATGTTGCCGCCCGCAATTTGAAATACCAGCTTGTTATCCAGATAGATCTGGCTCACGCTGGGCGCAGTGGACGATGTGAAGCGAGAAACAATATGGGCTGGGGAGAGCCCCACAGCACCGTCAGACGGGTGACAGACTGTAACCGTGTGATTCACCGTACTGACCTTGCAGGCGCTGGGTGGAGTGGTATTGAGCACCACAAATACCGGCCCGCCAAACTTGCTCACCATGGCCAGGTCAGGTTTGCCGTCGTGATTGAAATCGGCCACTACGACAGAAGGATTTTCCACAATCGGCGCTTTCAACGTCACTGTGATCAGTTGAGAAGGACCGCCCGCAAATTCTGGCGGACTCGCGAATGTTCCATCCGCATTCTGCTTCTGGATAATCAGGGTCATTTGCTCATTATCGGGATTGAATGAGGGGTCGTTTGTGTCATTGCCCACAAGTACAAAGTCTTTGTGGCCGTCACCATCCACGTCGAACGCCGTGCCTCCCACAAGAAAACCTGGGTTCTCCACACTAACCGGAAAACCGGCGCCGCCGCTAAAGCCGCCATTGCCATTGTTGATCAACACGCTAACGCCTGTGCACGGTTCATGGCAGCCGTCAAAGGGGAAGATCGCGTCGGAAAGCCCATCCTGGTTGATATCCACTACAACCAGGTCGTTTGGCGGAACGATCGCCCCGCCAATTACATGGTCAGTAAATGTGCCGTCGCCATTGCTGACCAGCACTCCAAAAGCGCCTTGCTGCACGATCACAAAGGTGTCGCAACATTGAACGTAATAGAGATCATCTTTGCCGTCGCGATTGAAGTCCGCTGTGGCAATTTTTGAGAGGAGAAAAGTATTTGAGTCGGGCGGCGGCTGCGGGCCGATACCAATGCCGCTGGTGATCTTCTGCGCCAGCACTCCGCCCTTTCCGTTGCCCAGGCTTACATACACCGCAT
>DASSXL010000044.1:0-9518 GCA_035703825.1 Candidatus Angelobacter sp. | reverse complement strand
CGCCCGGTCAGTGCAGGTTAGGGAAGCAGGACACGGCCTCATGGCCGGTGCAAACATCCGGTACGGGAGACAACAACAGAGCGGGAACTTGCGTCTAATTGCAATTGACACATACGATGGGATTTGTGTCTGGAAAGAAATCCGGATTGGGAAAGGGCCTTATGAGCGCTCAACCGAAGACCGAATCGGCTGCAAAAATCCCCGCAGAAATCAATACCAAGCTAAGGGCCCTGGCGCATGATCTGAGTAACTCCGTGGAGACGATCATGCAAGCTTCCTACCTGCTGGCCCAGGTCAATCTAGATGAAAACGGCAAGAAATGGGCGGACTTGATCGATAAGGCCAGCCGCGACTGCGCCAAAATCAACCGTGAAATCCGCGACATCCTGAAAGCCAGCGCCTAAAGAGGACCTTCCGGTGCCCACGACGGCTATGCGACTCGCCGCGACGGCCCATTGGTTCGAAGAAAGTCCTGGGCGTTGCGGTATCCTTCCAGCGTCCCCACATCCATGTAGCTTTCGCCGGTGAACTTGCCGCGCACGGGGTTTCCGGCGGCGATGAAGGCATTCAATAGTTCTCCCAGATATTTGTCCGCGCGATGGCGCGATTCCCACAACAGCCGCAGCCGGTGAAAGGCTTCTCCGCGAACGGTGACTGCTCCCCATATCCAATGCGAATCAGGCTTCGACTTCTTGACCTGGACTTCCTTGACGTAACCGAAATCGTCGCAGACCACGGCATCGAAGACCGAGGGATCGTCCACTGGAAACAGCACCAGATTGCACTCTGCGCCGTTCGGCGCCAGGGCGGGGGCGTAAGCGTTTTCCGGGAACCAGATGGTGTCGGGCAGGCCGATCAATACCTGATCGTGCTGGCATGCGAAGGGCTCAGCGCGAAACAGCGCGTCACACAGTCCGAGAGGCTGCTGCTGCAGCACGTAAAAGATCTCCGCGGCGTAATCGCGTTCGGCGAAATACTTCACAATGTCGGTCTTCTCCGCGGAAATGACCATGCATATCTGGCTCGCCCCCGCCGCAATCATCCGCTCCACCAGATATTCGGAAACGGCCTTGGGCCTCTCCACGCCGCCCACCACGCGCGAGCCCACAGGCAGCAGTTCCTTGGAGCAGCCCAGAGGTTGAATGCGTTCTCCTGCGCCGGCTGCCGGTATGATTCCGATCATGAGGCGACCTCTTTCTTCATGGATGCATGCGCGCCAGATTGCGCTTCCTCAAAATATTGAAGTAACTGCCGGGCGCGGACCGAACCCGTGTGCTCTTCCAGCGTGCGCTGCCGGGCACACGCCGCCATCGTCTTCAAGTCGGCATCCGGTGCGTTCAGGGCGTCTTCCACAGCCGCGGCATCGGACACAACTCGTAGTTCGCTGTGCAGGTCAAAGAATGAATCCAGACCTTCCCATGAGTCGGTGATCAGCGGCGTGCCGCAGGCGGCGGCTTCAAAGAAGCGTCCGGAAGGGCACCAGCCGTTGGCCGCCATTTCACCGCGCGTTATGTTGAGCGTGATGCGTGAAGAGGAATAAAAACGCGAGTGCTCGGCCGGCGCCACATGCTCCATGCGGCGCACGTTCTCCGGCCACTGCCAGTTCCAGGGATAAAGCGAACCTGCAAGCAAGAAGGTCTTCTCCGGATGGCGGCGTGAAGGCGCTAGCAGCAATTCGTCGAGCTTGGCCTGGCGGTCGGCCGAGTATGTCCCCATGTAACTGAGATCGCATTGGAAGTCCGGGGCTGGAGCGACGCGATAATATTCGTCCGGATCGACGCAGCCGTAAAGCGTCCTTACCATCCTTGCGCGATAGCGGTCTTCCAGTTCGATCAGGACTTTTCCGCCGGTAAACGAGAGCACCAGGTCGAATTCGGCGAGCTGACGAGCGCAGAGATACTCAAGCTCGCCCTGGCGGAGCTTGGCCAGCGTTACTGGCGTATCCAGGTCGTAAAAAACGCGAAGCGGTCGGCCCAGGTCCAGCACTTCATCGTTAATGCGGCGGCCTTCCGGCAGGAAGCTGGCGGTCATCACCACGTCAGACTCCGCCGCGACGGAGAGCGCCTGATCGCGGACGTCCGTCCAGTCTGAGTACAGCGTGAGTTCGCAGTAATCGCAGGAATCAAAGTCGCGCCGCGAGCGGTAATAGGGAACGTCTTTCTCAAAGAAGTGGACGCGGTGGCCCATGCGGTTGAGCGCGCGGATAAGAGCGCGGTAGGGCGTGGCATGTCCGTTGCCCCAAGAAGAGGAGAGAGTCAGGCCCAAAATAGTTATCTTCACTCGGCTTTCACTCGTCTTTGATCCGTCTGGGGCCTTTACGGCGCGGGATGAAAAGCCCGAGATGGTGAGATGTATTCCGAACCGGAGCTGTTGGCCGGAGCCCTGTGATGGTATGGAACGCAGCGGGGTTAAGTTTGACAACTCCCTGCCATCATAGGCACACTAAGTGATTCGCCCCAGAAGTTCGTTCGCCCAGACGGTCTAAAAACATACCTGGTGAACCACCCCATGACAAATCGGGTTTCTTACACGCTGGAATCGACACTGGAAAGCGTCAACCAGGTGGAGCAAAAAGCCTCAGAGGTGGCGGCCAGAGCGGGGTTTGCCGAGGACGAGCAGTACCAGGTGGCGATGGCGGTGCGTGAAGCGGCCGTGAACGCGGTCCTGCACGGCAATGCTTATGATCCGGGAAAGCGCTTTGTGGTGGCCTATGAGACCACGGGCGACGCTCTGGTTATCACTATTACCGATCAGGGCAAGGGACTGGATCCGGAATCCTTGCCTGACCCGCTGGCCCCGGAAAACCTGATGAAGGGTTCAGGACGCGGGATTTTCCTGATCCGCGCCTTTATGGACGAAGTGAAGATCAGGAACATCAATCCTGGGACGGAAATCACACTTATCAAACATACAGGCCGCAATGCGGCGAATGCCAAGGAGGAGGAAGCACAGTGAGCATGAAAGCAACCAGTCGGCAAGTGGAGGGCGTCGCGGTGGTGGATATGAGCGGCCGCATCACTTTGGGTGAAGGCAGCGTGGTATTGCGTGACACCATTCGCGACCTGATCGGCAAGGGGCAGAAAAAAATCCTGCTCAACCTGGGCGACGTCACCTATATCGACAGCTCCGGGATCGGCGAGCTGGTGAGCGCCTTTACCGCCGTGCGGCGTGAAGGCGGAGAGCTGAAGCTGCTCAACCTGACCAAGAAAGTCCACGATCTGCTGCAGATCACCAAGCTCTATACCGTGTTCGATATCAAGGACGACGAAGCCACAGCGATCAAAGCCTTCGGCAAATAACACTCAAGACGGCAGGCGGGCCGCGCTCGCCTGCCGAAGGTTCCCGCATGCCAAGACTCGCCCACAGTGATGGCCCTGCTGCATCGCCTGAGTGTAGCTGAGGTTTACGACCCACTTCATGAAAGTGCGCTGCAACTTTCCCAACATGTTCCGCTGGTAGCGCACCGGCCGGAAATCATTCTGACCATGGCGGCGCACCTTAACTATTTCAATCGGTTCAACGAAGCGCTGCAGATGGAGCCAACGAAATAGGGTTTACCTCGAGCGCAGCGAGGGGCCCCTATAGTGAGCGGGATTCCAGAGATCACTGCAATCAGTCTCTTGCGAGGACCGTGAATCGGACCTAATGAGCGTCTGAGCGATAGGGATCTCTCGCTCGGCTCGAGATGCTAACGCTCCGCCCGAGATGTTAACGAACCGCAATCTTGTCCTTGATCGCGTTGAACTCATCCGGAGAGACCACGCCTTTAGCGCCCAGCTCGTCACGCGTGTGATAGGGCCGGCCCTTGATGATCCGGTCAGCGGTTTCTTCATCCACTCCCGGTAGCGTCTGCAGCTTGACCTTGGAAGCCGAGTTCACGTTCACCGCGGCATCCGGAGTCTGCATGCCCTGCTTCACGCCTTCCGCGATGGCTTTGGTCTGCTTCGCGGCTTCCTTGGCGTCTTTCTTCAGTTCAACCGCCGCCACTTTGCTGCCCTCTTTGATCTGCTGCGTGGCTTTAGCGGCTTCCTGTTTGGTTTTTTCCGTGTCCTGCTGGCTGCAAGCGCAGAGCAGCAGAAGCATCGATGAGGCGGCTGCAAGAATCAATCTCATAAGTATCCCAGGAGGAAAAGGATGAGGAGAATCACCAAGACCAGTCCCAGCCCGCCGACCGGGCGATAGCCCCAGTTGCGGCTGTGCGGCCATGCCGGCAGCGCGCCAATTAACATCAGCACCAGAATAATAATCAGGATCGTGACCAAGGGGCCTCCAAACACTTCTCTCTAGGTTGGAGTGCGAGAAGCTGGATGGAGTTGGCTGCGGTGGTCTTTCTGAAATCCCGAAGCGCAGCGAGAGAACCCTATTGCATGGAAGATCTTCAGCAAGCGTGGATCACGCGCTGAAGGGAATTACGCAGAACAAGGGCTGGTCTTTTGGTATTTCCCCAGGCAAGGTCGTCACGGCAGGGTTCCCTCGCTACGCTCGGGACAGGAGCAAAAATCAGCCGGAGAAACAAGTTCCCCGGCTGAACCTCAGCGTATTCAGGAGAGAGCTTTTACGCGCTGCGGCGCGGACGAATGCTTAAGTCGCGCACCTGGGCCAGCAGGCTTGAGCGTTGCATGGAATCCAGCTTGTCCAGGCAGCCGACAATCTCGGCAATGAACTCGTCATGCATCAGGTCGGCGATATCGTCTTCCAGCGTGCGGCTGGATCCTTTGAGCAGGTCGGCCATGGAAACTTCCAGCGCTGTGGCCAGCCGTTGCAGGGAAGAGAGTGTCGGCATGGCCTTTTCATTTTCGATCTTGGATACGTAGGTGCGCGGCACCTGCATGCGCAGCGCAAGCTGGCGCTGGCTCAGTCCTGACTTTTGCCGTAGCATACGGATGGCGGATGCCACCTGAAGATGGGAATGATGTCCGTTGGCGGCCGGCTCGACGGGCGCCTGGACCTCAAGGATCGGCTCGGGCTCATCTTCGTCCAGCGAGGTGCGGCATTTTCTGCAAAGATTGTTGTTGGTCCTGAATTGGACGAGATGACAATGGTCGCAACGTACAACTTCCCGGGAATCGACCGGCGCCAGTGCTGTAGCCATGGATGTTTCGGAGTTGCCAGAGCAGGCAGTTTCTCCAAAAACTTATACTGCAAGGAACCATTAACTCACGTAGTCTCAAGCATCAACTCACAATTGTCAAGAAGAAATTTAGGTAAAAACCTGAGTTAATGGTAAAAAATTGGGGAATAAATAGAGAAAACAGGTATAAAACACTGGACTGAGCAAGCAATGCTGAAAAACCGAGATTGAAAATCGAGGGGATGGAGCAGATGAACATGGACCGAAACCAGGCGTGGGGCCTGCTGTGCGAATACACCCAATCAGAAAGCCTGCGAAAGCACATGCTGGCCGTGGAAGCGTGCATGCGCGCCTACGCCCGCAAGTTTGGAGAGGACGAAGACAAGTGGGGCATCACCGGCCTGCTGCACGACTTTGATTATGAAAAATACCCCACGCCGGCGGAGCACCCATTCGTCGGCAACAAGATACTGGAAGAGCGCGGCTATCCGGAAGAAATGCGGCGCGCCATTCTCTCGCACGCCGACTACAGCGGCGTGAAGCGCGAAAGCCGGATGGAAAAGACGCTCTATGCCTGCGATGAGATTGCCGGCTTCATCACGGCGTCGGCGCTGGTGAAGCCGAACAAGTCATTGGCCGAGGTGGAAGCGAAGTCCGTGCGCAAGAAAATGAAGGACAAAGCCTTCGCCCGCAGCGTGAATCGCGACGACATTATTAACGGCGCGGCGGACCTGGGCGTCGATCTGGAAGAGCACATCGCGTTCTGCATTGAGGCGATGAAAGGGATTGCGGGTGAGTTGGGGCTGGCGGGAAGTTAGGGATTAAGCCGCGAATGCACGCGAATCCACCTCTTACCCCCACGCTTCATCGAATCCGACCGTTTCTTCGAAGCTGAAAAACCAGGAGCCAGCTTCTGAGATTGAGTACTGGCGCGTGTGCTATGGCAAAGGTTGTGGGTAGGGAGAAAAGAATGAACCGGACGTTTATAAACGCGTTGCTGGTTTGTGCAGGCCTAAGATGAACGATCAACAAAAGAAGGAGCAGTATTCTGGAGTGCGAGATCAAGCAATCCGTGCGGCACTGGATCAGCATTGGGCGGCATCAGATGCCAGCGATTTCGAAACTGAGCACCGCATTTATCATGAGGACGCGGTGCTGGAATACCCGCAGTCGGGCGAGCGAACCCGCGGCCGCCGCAATATACAGGACCAACGCGCGAGTCAGCCGAGCCAAAAGAGGTTTGCTGTCCGGCGAATCATTGGCGGCGGTGATCTTTGGGTCACAGAGTTCATCCTGACATATGACGGCAAGCCGTCCTACACCGTGAGCATCATGGAGTTTAGGGACGACAAGGTTGCGCGGGAAACACAGTACTTTGCGGATCCATTCGTGGCTCCCGCATGGCGCGCACAATGGGTCGAACGGATGGACTCAGCGCCAAAGTTAGCGCAATGATGGAGATTTCTCTCATCATTCAAATATCCAAAAGATTAGCCACTCGCGCTGCGGCGTGAATCGCGACGACATTATCAACGGCGCCCCGATCTGGGCGTCGACCTAGAAGAACGCATCGCGTTCTGCATTGAGGCGATGAAGGGAATTGCGGGGGAGTTGGGGCTGGTGGGAGTAGAAATTTGTAACCGCGAATAAACGCAAATCACGCGAATCAACAGGATCGGCAGAGCGCCGTAGGAATTGCAGGGATTGCCGACATCGCGCGTCATCCCACCCCAGAAAGCCAAAAGCGGGCTTTCCGGGGACACGGGTCATCGCCGTGATCGGAAAATCAATCGTTCATCGGCGGTACGCAACGGATGGCAGATCGAACCGGTGACAGAAAAGCTCAAACCTACGCCAAGTGCACGCAAATCTGTGACGGACGCGGGAGATACCGCCTACATACGGCCAACTACCGCCTCAATCGTCTCCGGCTGCTGCGCGATAGAAGGTGTTGCCGGCAATGTAGGAAAAGTAAACTTCAAGCAGCTCCTGGTTTATCTTTGGGCGATCAATGCCCGCGGCTTCCGCAATCCGCAGTGTTTCTTCAGAATCGAACTGGGGGCGCACCGGGCGTTCTTCCGGCACACGCTCAGGAAACGCTGCCACATGCCGCGCCAAAGCATTGCCCGGATCGCCGGCGATGCGAGACGTCCACTTTTGGTAAGAAACTTTCTTCAAAGCAGGATCGAATGCCAGCAGGGCATCCACCAATTCCCGTCCAATCATGCCGTGCGGAGTTGTGATGTTGAATACACGGCCAAAAAATTCCCGGCGCTTTGATATCGCAACGATGGTTCGGCTCAGGAAATCCGCCGGCATTAGATGGAGTTCGTCATGAACTTCAATATCGGGAGCACAGCCGGCCTGCATGCATCCGCGAATAAAGGAGGGCACAAAATCTTCCAGGTTGGTCACGCCCGTTTTGGAATGTCCCATGATGGTGCCGGGACGGTACGTTACAACAGGGAAGCCCCTGGAAGCCGCGATACTCACAAGTTTTTCAGCCACCCATTTGCTCTGAACATAGCCATCTGAAAGATTGGGCGCGCCGGGGAGAGGATCTTTTTCGCTGATGATTGCTAACGCGCTCTCCCTGGATTGAGTTAGGGCCACCGAAAGCGTGGAAACAAAATGAAGCGACTTGCCGCGGCCGAAACTTGCCAGCCGCAGCAACGCTTCCGTGCTGAGCACATTGGCCGCCTTGTGATAACTGTAAGGGTAGTAGAAATTTACAAGAGCGCCGTTGTGATAGATCACATCAATTGTCCCGGCCAACTGCTCAAATTGGTTGCCGGTAAGGCCCAGCAAAGGGCTGCTTAGATCGCCCAGGACAGGAACAATGCGATCACGCAGGGCCGCATTCCAGAGACCAAGCGACTTCAGACGTTCTTCAATTCTCCGGTATCCGGCCTCAATGCTGGCATCTCGCACCAGGCAGTAAATATTGGCGTCGGTTTCGGCCAGCAGATCGGATAGCAGAAAGGCGCCCAGGAATCCCGTGGCCCCGGTCAGGAATGCATTTCGCATCTCTCCCGGCGCGCCAGTGGTCTGGAGGACAATCGCTGGGTCTAAGGTTGCTTCACGGTTAAGATCGGGCCCTGTTTCGTCAGAAACGATGTCCGTACTTGGACCAGGTTCAACGGCCGTCGCGAGTTTGGCCGGAGTCGGCGCGCCGAACAACGATTGCAGCTTCAAGTGCAGCCCCTGCTGTCTCATCAGTTGAATCAATCTCACTGCCAGCAACGAATGCCCGCCCAGTTCAAAGAAACTGTCGTTGACTCCAATTTTCTCCGGCGCCAGTTGCAAGACCTGGGCCCAGATCTCGACGATTTGTTTTTCCATGCGGTTGCGCGGCGCCACATACTGCTGACCGGACGTTATCTTCACTTCCTTCCGGCTTAGAGCGCGGCGATCAACTTTGCCGTTTGGACTCAAGGGTATCGCTGCCAGGCTGACGAACGTCGCAGGCACCATGTATTCCGGCAACGTCCGCAGCAGATGCGCGCGCAGCTCTTCATTCGGCAGTTGCACCAACTGCTCTGCTGTCGTCTCCTTGGCCCGGTAGAAGGCTATCAGTTGTTTGCTGCCGTCCTGGTCCTTTGCGATTACAGCGCTGTCTTGTATCTGGGGATGTAGATTGAGTTGGGCTTCAATCTCGCCGAGTTCGATGCGGAAGCCGCGGACCTTCACCTGCGTGTCGATCCGGCCCAGGTATTGAATGTTGCCGTCATCCAGCCAACGCGCCAGGTCGCCGGTCTTGTACATGCGCTCGCCCGCCGTAAACGGGTTGGCGACAAACTTCTCCTGAGTCAGCTCAGGACGGTTCAGATACCCGCGCGCCAGCCCATCGCCCGCAATGTGCAGCTCGCCCGGCACCCCAATGGGCTGAGGCTGGTTGTGCAGGTCGAGGATATAGATTTGCGTGTTGTCAATGGGAGCGCCAATCGGAACGAAAGGATAATTCAGCCGCGAGCAGTCATAGGCCGTTACGTCGATGGCCGCTTCCGTTGGGCCATACAGATTGTGCAAGACAGCGTTCGGGAATTTCGTCTTGTAATCATCGACCGATTTTTTGTCCAGCGCTTCTCCGCTGCAGAAGATCTGCTTCACACTGCCGCAGCCGCACCGCGCGTTCTCCAGAAAGCTGCGCAGCATGGAGGGAACGAAATGCAGGGTTGTTATCCCAGCCTGGTTGATGAGGTTCTCCAGATACTCGACATCCTTATGCCCTTCCGGAGCGGCAAAAACGATTGAGGCTCCGGCCATCATGGGCCAGAAAAACTCCCACACGGAAACATCAAAGCTGTAGGGCGTCTTCTGCAGCACAACATCACCTTGAGCCAGCGGATACCGTTTCTGCATCCAGTACAGCCGGTTTACCAGTGCACGATGCTCCACCAGCACACCCTTGGGTTTTCCGGTTGAACCCGACGTATAGATCACATAA
>DASSXL010000207.1:0-39127 GCA_035703825.1 Candidatus Angelobacter sp. | reverse complement strand
GTCCGCAAAGCCAAGCGCGATCACCTGCGTGTGACCTGCGAGATCACGCCGCACCATTTCACGCTGCTCGATGAAGATGTGGGCCAGTACAACACCAATTACAAGATGAACCCGCCGTTGCGCTCGCGTGAAGACCGCGAGGCCCTGCTCGCCGGCCTGGCCGATGGCGCCGTGGATTGCGTCGCCACCGATCATGCTCCCCACGCCACGCATGAAAAGAACCAGGAATTCGATCGCGCACCTTTTGGCATTACCGGCCTTGAAACAGCGCTCGGACTATGCGTCTCAGTTTTGCACTACCGCCACAATATTCCGCTGCGGCGGATTGTCGAGCTGCTCTCTGCGAATCCTGCGCGCGTCATGAACCTGCAAGGCAGAGGCACGCTGGCCGTGGGCGCCCGCGCCGACGTCACCATCTTCGATCCGGCAAAGAAATGGACCTGGCACGTCGCCCACTCTTATTCGAAATCAAAGAACTCGCCGTTCGATGGCCGACAGATGCAGGGCCAGGTGATGGCAACCGTGGTGGGTGGCCTCTTAACATTCCGAACGGAGTGAGGAATCCCTTATTGCCACATTGCCGCCGACTGCGTGCAGACCAAAACCAGACTGGCCGCAAATCCAAGCGAAAACGCGAATTTCTTCAACCACATATCGCCGTGGTCTGATTCGTGTTGATACGCGTTCATTCGCGGCCAACGGTCCTTGATCTGCGAACTCTGCGGCGAGCTTGCTAAGCGGCCAGAGTCGTCTTCTTCATCCTCACGGTGAAGCGTTTGTCCATTTTGTCCAGCATTTCCATCACGCCGGTATATTCCAGCTCTGCCATCGGCAGCATGGCAGCTCCGCTGAATCCCTGGCGGCGCATCTCGATCGCCTTCCGGCTCGCGTTGGCCCGCACCTCGTCCCAGAAAGGATGGGCAAACGTGTCCGCCGGTTCGGTCAGCCTGGCTTTGTGAACACAGAAGGCGGCGCACGATACCAGCGGCGGCCCGTCAAAATAAGAAGTCCCCGTATTCATCGCCACCGGCATCAACGGCATCTGGTGCGATCCGCGCATTCCGCCGCCCACAAAATGGCCGATGGCATACGGCGCCAGCACCTCACCGGTCGCCGGGAAGTTCATCTGCGTTCTCACCAGCATCACCGGATCGTCCTTGCCCGTATACTTGCCGGAGATATTGTGCAAACGCGACGTCGCAACCGCCACGCATTGCTCCCCCGTGGCCCGCGACCACACTGACTCCACCACGTAGCGCTGGTTGTCGCGCAGCAGCCCCGCCAGGTCGTAGATTTCTTCCGGCGTGTTCAGTTCAATCACGCGGTCGCCTTCGGTGTAGTTCACGTCCATCACCACCCAACGAAAGCCCTGGCTCAGTTTGGGAGAAAGGATCAGGCCGGGCGTAGTCATCACGTCGGCAAAAGTCAGAAATAGCGGAAGGTTATAGGCGCCGGGGTCCGTTTTGTCGGCGGCAAAGAACAAGAACGGATCGTTCGGGCGTTCCTCCACTTCCATCTCTGCTACGGCCGGTCCCATGCCGCGCACGTTGCCGGAAAATGAATCCTTCAACAGGTCCTGGCCTGCGCCATAGAGACCTTCTTCTTTCGCCACCGCCGTGCCCGCCACAAAAGCGTCCCACGCCATCTTGTGGACCTTCTCATCGTTTACGCCGCGTGTGTGCGTCATCAGGATGGCTACATCATCGCCGGTATGGCTGATGTGATGGTCCGTAATAATAGATTTGCCGGACGTTTCCACCACTTGCTTCACCCGTTCCAGCAACCGCTTCGACGGGGCAATATGCCCGCCAATCGAGCCAATATCCGCCTTGATCACGCTCAGCGTTGTTTTCATAGAAACCTCCACACCTACCAGAATTGTCCGGCGGAGGGGAGGCGGGAGGATGTGATGGCGGTCACGAGGTTGTAATCCCGAGCGGAGCGAGGGATCGCTATGGCCGTAAAACCGCTTAGGCAGCAACCATTGATTCAAAAGCGAACAGGTTGAGGCATTCCCACGGGAAAGAATGTTCTGAATCTTCCTCTGGAGTCTTGGGAAGGGTAGAGTTCCCTCGCTACGCTCGGGATTTCAAAAAACTACTTAATTATCCCCATCCGCGTCCCCACCTTCTTCAAGACCTCCAGCGCTTTCGTCATCTGGTCCTGGGTGTGCGTGGCGGTCATGATCGTCCGCAAGCGCGCCTTGCCTTCGGCGACCGTCGGGAAAGCTATGCCCGGCGTGAAGACGCCTTCATTGAACAGCTCGCGGCTGAATTCCATCGTGAGCCGTCCCTCGCCGATGATGATCGGCGTAATCGGCGTCTCGCTGGCCGGAGTGGTGATGCCGCCGATGTTAAAGCCCAGCAACCCCAGTTCTTTCTTGAAGAACCTGGTGTTGGCCCAGAGCTTGTCCATCAGTTCGGGCTCCTGCTCCAGCACTTCAAAGGCGGCAATACACGTTGCGGCCACAGACGGCGGATGCGAGGTGGAAAACAAAAACGGCCGCGCGCGATGATAGAGAAAATCAATCAGCTCTTTCGATCCGCAAACATACCCGCCCAGCGCGCCGATGGCCTTGGAAAGCGTACCCACCTGGATATCGACCCTGCCGTGGACTTTATAGTGGTCCACGGTCCCCCGGCCATTGCGCCCCAGCACGCCGGAAGAATGCGCGTCGTCAATCATCATGATGGCGCCGTACTTCTCCGCCAGGTCGCAGAGCGCGGGTAGCGGCCCAATATCGCCATCCATGGAGAACACGCCGTCAGTAATGATCAGCTTGTGACCGGGCTCGCCAGCAACTTCCTTCAACAGCTCTTCAGCGTGCGCCGTATCTTTATGACGAAAAACTTTGATTTTGGCCCGCGAGAGGCGCGCGCCGTCGATGATGCTGGCGTGGTTCAACTCGTCAGAGATTATGAAATCATCTTTGCCCAGGATGGCCGAAACCGTCCCCGCATTCGCCGCAAAGCCTGACTGGAACACCACGCATGCTTCAGTGTTCTTGAAGCGCGCAATCTTCTCTTCCAGTTCCATGTGGATAGACATGGTCCCGCTCACAGTCCGCACTGCGCCCGAACCCACGCCATATTTCTTGATCGCCGCAATCGCCGCTTCGCGCAGCTTGGGATGCGTGGTCAGCCCCAGGTAATTGTTCGACGCCAGGTTGATGATGTGCTTGCCGTCGACTGTGCACTCCGGCGCCTGCTCATCTTCCAGCACACGCAGCTTAAAGTGCGTGCCCTTCTGCTTGAGTTCGTTCATCTGGTCTGTCAGGTACGACAATTGCGGACGGGAAGTAGTGGTTGGGGTCATCTCAGGTCCTTTTGCTACAGACATTTCAGCAATTAGCAATTGGCAGTTGGCAATTAGCTTAAAGATGGCCAGCAAGACAGTCCGGCTAATTGCTATTTGCTAATTGCTCCATTCGGATACAACAGAATTTTACTTGACTCGCCTGTTTTCAGCCGGTCCATGCCTTTGCTGAAGTCGGCCATCGGCATGCGATCCGTAATCACCGGACCAAGATCAAGCTTGCCCGCCTTGAGCAGAGCATTCATCTGGAACCAAGTCTTATACATCAGGCGACCGTTAATGCCCTGCACCAGCGCGCCTTTAAAAATAATGTCGTTCGCCAGGTTCAACTCCATCGGCTTGGACGGAATCCCCAGCAGAGAAGCCCTTCCGCCAAGCCGCAGAATTTTAAAGCCCAGACGGATCGCGTCAGGATGGCCGGACATTTCCAGGATCACGTCCACGCCGGTGCCGCCAGTCGCGTCCATCACCTGCTCATAGACATTATCCTTGGCGGGATTGAGAACATGGTCGGCCTTCATCTTTTCCGCCAGTTTGCGCCGATGGTCATTGATTTCCAGCGCATACACCTCGCTGGCGCCGCAGGCCCGAGCCACGGCAATGCAGAACAGGCCAATCGGTCCGCAGCCGATCACCGCCACTGTCTTGGCGGCAATCTCCCCGGCCAGAACAGTATGCACGGCATTGCCCAGCGGATCGAGCACGCTGGCATAATCCGCCGGTATGCCGGGATCGATCTTCCAGATATTCGACTCCGGAATTTTCACGAACTCGGCGAATGCGCCATTGGCATCCACGCCGATGATCTTCACATGCTGGCAGATGTGGGCTTCGCCGGTTCGGCATTGATAGCACTTACCGCATGCCACATGCATCTCAGCGGAAACAAAATCGCCTTCCTTCACCGCCGTCACGTTCTTGCCCGTTGCCACCACATTTCCACAAAACTCATGGCCGGGAATCAGCGGCGGCTTGATGCGGTTCTGCGCCCACTGGTCCCAGTTGTATATGTGCAGATCGGTGCCGCAGACTGAGGCCACCTTCACTTTCACCAGGACATCGTCCGGGCCGATCTGGGGAACGGGCATCTGCCTGACGTCCGCTCCCGGCGCGGCTTCTGGCTTCACTACGGCAAGCATGGTTTCTGGCATTCAATTCCTAAGTATGACGAGATAAGAAGGGCAAACCCTTTATTTTAACAAACTCGCTTTGGAGTCCTTGTGGATGGGCAGATAGCTGCTGAAAACAACCGTTAACATTCGTGTTTGCCAACGATCCTCGAATGTCCGATAATTAAATAACCAGTTAATTAATGTCTTCAGCCCTCAAATCCGGCAAGTCCGGCTCCCGCGGCGAGCCAGAGAAGACGCGCGCTGCCATCCTCAAGGCCGCTTTGGAAGAATTCTCCCACGAAGGAGTTGCTGGCGCGCGCACAGATGAGATCGCCCGCCGGGCCGGCGTCAACAAGGCCCTGCTCTATTACTATTTCAAGGACAAAGAGGGCCTTTACGCGGCAGCCCTGGAGCAGGTTTTTTCCGGCCTCCACGAAAGGGTCGCCACTGTGCTGGAGCGTGCCGACCTGCCTCCGCGCGAAAGATTGCTGCTCTACGCGCGCACCCACTTTGACTATATTGCCAGCGCGCCCGTTTATCCCCGGCTGGTGCAGCGCGAGTTTATGCGCAGCGCCGGACGCGCGCTCTCTCCCGCCGCCAGCCGCATCATGGAGCGCCATGGCAAGCCTTTATACAGCCGCCTGGAAAAGTTGATCGACGAGGGCATCGCATCCGGCGATTTCCGCAAGGTCGATCCGGTCCAGACCGTCACGTCGATCATCGGCACAATCGTTTTCTATTTCATTAGTATGCCCGCGCAGCAATTCATGCACGCCGGCGATCCTGCTTCCCCGGAGAGGATCTCTGCCCGCCGCGCCGCCGTGCTCGATTTCATTTGCGCCGCGCTGTTCACTCCCGCTGCGGCGCAGAAGGTCTGCAAGCCATGAGCACGCGCAACCGCTTCTTTGCCTTTCTGGGATTGTTGCTGGTCATTGCCGCCATCTATTATTTTTTCTCGGCTGACCACTCGTCTGATCTTGTCCTGATCGGGACCGTGGACGCCAACCAGGTCGTGGTGAGTCCCAAGATCAGCGGGCGCATTGAGCGCCTGGCCGTGGATGAAGGCGCCGAAGTCAAGGCTGGAGACACCATCGCTGTGCTTGACGCGCAGGAACTCACCGCCGATCGCCAGGCCGCGGAGGCCGTGCTGGCCAGTCTTCGCCACCAGGTTTCACAGACCCGCGCAACAGAAGAGCAGACCGCCGGCGAGACATCCAGCGGCGTGATCAACGCTCAGGCCCGCTTGCGCGCCGCGCAGGCGACCTTGCTCCAGGCCCAGGCCGATCTCCAGCGTATTCAGGGAGACACGCGTCGCGCCGTCGCGTTGGCCCAGCAGGGCATCGCATCGCAACAGCAGGCAGACCAGGCGGTCGCCCAGCTCAAAGCCCAGGAAGCTTTAGTTCGAGCGGCGGAAGACCAGACACACGCAGCGCAAGCCGACCTGCAGACGGCCCAGGCGCACACGCGGCAAACGCAGGCCGCGCAAAGCAGCGTCGCATCCACGCGCGCGCAGCAGTTGAACGCCAAAGCACAGTTGGAAGCCGCTGAAGCCCGGCTTGGCTATACGAAAGTGACGGCCCCAGTGAGTGGAGTGGTCACCGTTCGCGCCGCGCGCGAGGGCGAGGTAGTCAACCTGGGCCAGCCCATCGTCATCATCACCAATCTCAATGACACATGGGTCCGCGCGGACATTCCCGAAACTGAGTCCGTACACATCGCGCTCGGCGACCAGCTCAACGCGCGCCTGCCTTCCGGTGACGTTGTCCCGGGCAAAATCATTTTCAAGGCGCCGGAAGCCGACTTCGCCACGCAGCGCGACGTGAACCGCCGCAAGCGTGACATCAAGGCCATCGCACTCAAGCTGCAAGTGGACAACAGCAAAAAAACTCTAGTCCCCGGCATGACTGCCGAAATCCTGATACCCAAAACCAAATTGGAAGGCCGCTAATGCCCGTTCCTGCGATCGAAGTCGTTGAGATCGTCAAGCGGTTTGGAAACTTCACCGCCGTTGATGGTGTCTCTTTCGCAGTGCAGGAAGGCGAGATCTTCGGGCTGCTCGGACCCAACGGCGCGGGCAAATCAACGCTGATCCGCATGATGACCACGCTGATTGACATCACTAAAGGCACCGCCATCATTGAGGGCGCGGACGTGCGCAAAGATCCAGACACGGCGCGGCGCTCCATGGGAGTGATTCCCCAGGCCATGACCAGTGATGGCGATCTCACGGTCTGGGAGAACCTGAGCATTTATTCCAAGCTCTATGGCATCTCCGCCGCCGACCGCGAAAAGTCGATTAACGAGCTGCTGGAACTGGTTGACCTGAACCAGTGGCGTGACGCTCCGGCGCGCAACCTATCCGGCGGAATGCGGCGACGGCTGGAAATCGCGCGCGGCCTGGTCCATCGTCCGCGCATCTTCTTTCTTGACGAGCCCACCACCGGCCTCGATCCCGTCTCCCGCGTTGCCGTCTGGGAGATGATCACCAGCATCAAGCAGAAGCGAAACCTCACGGTACTGATCACCACGCATTACATGGACGAAGCCGACCGTCTCTGCGACCGCATCGCGATTGTGGATCACGGCAAGCTGGTGGCGCTGGACACGCCGCGCAATCTCAAGAACAGCATTCCCGGCTCCAGCGTGATTGAAGCGCAGTTTCTCCAGCCTCCGGGGCAATGGCAGCGCACGCTGGAAGGCCTGCCCGGCGTGAAATCCGTTCAGCCGGAAGGCGCGGACATGTATCGCATCCTCACTGAAGACGGATCGCGCACGACCACAGCTCTGGTGGAAACAGCGGTTCACGCCAACATTGTCGTGAAGACCCTGACGGTGCAAAGCACAACGCTGGATGATGTCTTTGTCCATTACACGGGAAGACAATTGCGCGACCAGATCGTGGATTCGCCGCTGTACCAGTCTCCTGTCGCCTGGGGTAAGTAAGCAATGCGGACCTTCTTTAAAAGCGGGCGGATGATGGCCATCGTGGAGCGCGACCTCCGCAAGTTCTTCCGCTCGCCTGCCCTGATGGTGGCCGCCATGGTCTTCCCGCTCGTCCAACTCATCGTGCTGGGAAACGCCTTCGGGGGCAAGATCAAAGACGCCAGGCTCGGGATCGTCTCGCATGATACCGGCCCGCAAGCGGTCCGCGTGCTTGAGGCACTGCGCGCCGTTGAAGGCAATGCCCGGACATTTCAGCCAATCGCTTACCCTGACGAGCAAACCATGGTCGCGGCCGTGCGCCGCGGCGACTTGAACGCCGGCCTGGTCATTCCCCCGCAGTTTTCGCGCGATGTCTATGCCAAGTCCAGGCCGCGCATTGGGCTGGTGCTGGACAACACTGACAATTTCATGACCGCCACCTTTGAAGACCAGATGACGCAACTGGTGGCAGCGCTCAATCAGCCGGACGTTTCACCGCGCGTGGTGCAGCAGATAGAGTTGCAGGTCGTTGAACTTTACCCCTACATCGAATATATGAAGTACCTTCTGCCTGGCTCCATTACGCTGGCCATGTTTGTGAGCGTCATGATCGGCGGAGGCATTGTCTATATCGACGACAAAGCGCGCGGCGTGCATGAAGGTTATCTAGTCACGCCCATCACCAAGTTGGAGCTGGTGGCAGGACTGAACGTTGCCGGCGCGCTCAAGGCCATGGGCGCGGGCGTGGTGCTCACCATTCTTGGATCTTTGATCGCTGGCGTGGGCTCAACCTTTCAGCCGGCCAACTTTATCTGGCTGTTTCTTCTCATCGGCGCCACATCGTTTGCGTTTATCTCCATGATGTTTGTCATGATGGTGCGGGTCAACGATCCCCTGATTCCGCGCGCCGTCTTTGGCATTCTCAACACGCTGCTGTATTTTCCCAGCGGGGCCATTTATCCCATCCAGGCTTTCCCCAAATGGCTGCAATGGATCGCCTGGATCGATCCGTTTACTTATTCGGTGCGCGGCTTCAAGTCTGTGCTACTGAAAGGCGTGGGACTGGCTGCAATCTGGCCTGACCTGCTGTATCTTGGTGGGTTCGCCGTGGTGGCTTTCGCGTTCTCAACATTGCTGTTCAAACGCACTCTGTAAAAGGAACTTCTCATGGCACTGATGGATGCTAAAGAGTACGATCCGCGGCCGGCGCAGAAACGCCGGAAAATTATTGCGACCGTGGTGGTGGCAGCGCTCGCCGTCGCGGTCTATCTGTATGTCACTCGTTACGATTCCGAAAAGAAAGTGATCAACCAGTTCTTCCAGGCCATCGAGCAAAAAGATTACGACGCGGCTTATGCCATTTATTACGCCGATCCCAACTGGAAACAGCATCCGGAGAAATACACCGCCTACACCATCAATCAATTCAAGCTTGACTGGGGCCCCTCTGGCGAGTACGGCGCCATCACCAACCATCGGATCGATTGCGCCCTGGAGCCCCCCAAAAAAGATTTCGTCTCCCCGAGCGGCGTGATCATCGTAGTAATCATCAACAATCTGCATGAAACCAGGTCGATGTGGGTGGAGAAGAAATCGAAGACCATCACCGACTCGCCCATGAAAGTCCTGTGTCGCGGTCAACAGTAAACATCATTCACTCAGCCAACGCTTATCATGGCCACCGCAAAAGTGACACGAGGGAAACAACGGATTTGTATCCTCATCTCCGTTTGCGTCCATCGCGGTAAGTAAGATTTGGCTGAGTGCTGAAGTGTTTCGCCTTCATTCGGGGCCGGACTCATGTGCATTGATCGAACTTACTGCAATGAGATCAATCCGGTAAAGCTGCCGTCCATTCCGTTCCCAGCCAGGCGGTTGTTGCCATAGGACAAAAGCGGCGCGCCGAACGACATTAGCCCCATGCTGTTGTCCACGATGGTGGAATGGCTCACGCGAACGATGGCAGTGCCGCCGCCTCCGCCATTGGCCGCGAAAATGGCAATATTGGTGGAGCCTTGAATCATGCAATCCTCCACGTTCAGCTCACTGGTGCCAACATAATCGCCAACCTGCATTCCGAAATTATTATCGAGCAGAACAGAATTGCGTATGGTGGTCTGGGAATTCTCAGCGGCGAACACACCAACATTGTTGTTATGTTTAAGCTGAACGCGGTCTATGGACGCGTGGATCATGCCTGCGGGCGACTGCAGGCGAATGGCCGACATCGTGTTCTGCACTTCGGTGTCCTGGACATGCAAAGCGCCCGGCCCGTCCATGGATATGCCGGCGAACATGAAATGCGTGATGGTGCAATTTTCGATGTTAAGCACTCCTCCAGCGGTAAAGCGAATTCCAGAAGATCCCATATTGAGCCCATTCACGTTCAGCCCGCGGAGAACCACGATATTGCCTGCTCCTGGAGCGGAAATCGTGATGGCATCGCCCCACGGAGAAAAGATGGTGGCATCCACCCCCGGCGCGGCCTTGATAGTCACGGATTGGGTGATCGTGACTGGCGAATAATCGCCGCTGTCCACGGCCACAATCTCGCCATACGGGTTGGTAATGCCCAGTGCGGTGCCAAAACTGCGGCACGGCGCCGTCACAGGACAGCCGATACCCGTGTTTCCGTCGTTTCCGTTGACCGAGACATAAGTTCGCGCTGTCGATGCGCGGGCTAGGATGGAAGAAAAAACGACCAGCAGGACTGTGAGCTTGTGGCTGCGGATAAGTTTCATTCGGATGCTCCTTTGCATCACCAGGAATTGGAATGGTGAGGAGCGGGAGGTTACTACGACAATTCAGGATCTCTGGAGCGCGCTGGAAAATTTCATAAAATCGGGAACGATCAGCATTCAGCCCATGACCTTACTACCGCAAAGGACGAAAAATGCAAAATAAAAGAGAAATCGTACATTCGCAGTCCCTTTGAGTTCTGGCGCCCATTGCGGTATCAAAGTTTGGCTGAGGGCTGATTGCTGGCCGCTGTCACTCTTTCGCCGCCGCTGCGAAAAGATCGCTCACCTTCTGGACGGACGCTTCATCTTCCGCGTTCAGGCAAGTCTGTGATCGATCAATCTGGCGCATCAGCCCGGTGAGCACTTTGCCCGGCCCCACTTCAACAAATGTCTGCACGCCCAGCGCGATCAGCGCCTGCATGGATTTGGCCCACTGCACAGCGCCGGTCACCTGCCGCACCAGCGCCTGGCGAGACCCTTCGCCCGTGGCCTTGGGTGTGGCATCGATGTTGGCCACCACGGGCAATTCAGGACTGTTGAAATGCAGAGCTTGCAGGTCGGCTTCCAGCCGGTCCTGGGCCGGCTGCATCAGCGCGCAGTGGAAGGGCGCGCTCACCGCCAGCATCACCGCCCGTTTCGCGCCGCGCTGCTTGGCCAGATCGGCGGCCCGCTCAACCGCTTTCTGATGTCCCGAGATCACGATCTGGTCCGGTGAATTGATGTTTGCCGGGGAAACCACTTCGCCCTGCGCGGCGTCCGCGCAGACTTGCTGCAACGGGTCCAGTGCCATGCCCAGGATCGCGGCCATTCCGCCTTCACCTGCCGGAACGGCTTCCTGCATGTAGCGTCCACGATCGCGGACCGTCCGGACGGCATCGGCGAATGAAAGAGTGCCGGCGGCCACATGGGCGGAGTATTCACCCAGGCTATGCCCCGCGGCAAATTGTGGGACGATTCCCTTTTCCCGCAGTACGCGAGCCACGGCGGTGCTCATGGTAAGGATCGCCGGCTGGGTGTTTTCCGTGAGCTTAAGCTGCTCGTCCGGCCCTTCAAAGCAGAGTTGTGAGATCGCAAAGCCCACCGCGTCGTCTGCTTCCTGGAAGGTTTGCCGTGCAATCGGATAAAGAGACGCCAGCTCTTTTCCCATGCCTGCCGCCTGGGACCCCTGTCCGGGAAAGAGGAAGGCAACCGGGCCCGGACTCATGCCGTCTCTTCCGCCTTGCCGGAGCCGATCAACGATTCCGGCCGCATGGATTCAGATCGCGAAGCTCCGAGCTCTTTCTCAATATTGGTGTTGACGGCGGACTCGTAAAACTCTTTGGCCACGCGAATGGCGTTCTTCATGGCATTGGCGTTGGAGCGTCCATGCCCCACGATTGCCACGCCTTTCAGTCCCAGCAGCGGTGCGCCGCCGTACTCGGCATAGTCAAGCTTGCGTCCAAAGTTGGTAAATGCCTTGCGCGCCAGCAAAGCTCCCACTTGCGATGTAATGGTCGAAGTCAGCGACTCCTTCAGAAGAAACCGCACCGCTTCCACCAGCCCTTCAGAAATCTTCAGCGCCACGTTGCCGACGAATCCGTCACAAACGATAACGTCAACTTTGCCGTTATATACGTCGCGGCCTTCCACATTGCCTACAAAGTTCAGCGGCAATTCCTTGATCAGCGAGTGGGCCTTGCGCGTGAGTTCGTTGCCCTTGCCTTCTTCCTCGCCAATGGAAAGAATCCCGACCGTGGGTTTGGCATTCTTGAAGATGGCGCGGTAGTACATTGCGCCCATCAGCGCAAACTGCGCCAGGTTGTGCGGCTTGGAATCCACGTTGGCGCCCACGTCAATCAGGATGGAAGGCTTAAGCTTTCCGGCCGAAGTCGGAAACACATTCGCAAGCGCAGGACGATCGACGCCGGGTAGCGCTCCCAGCACCATCTTGGCTGCGGCCATCGCGGCGCCGGTGTTGCCGGCCGTCACAAAGCCGACCGCGCGCTTTTCTTTCACCAGGCGCAGCCCCACGTGCATGCTGGAGTCGCGCTTGGTGCGGACTGCCTGCACGGCCTTTTCTTCCATTTCAATGACCTGGGTGGCATTCACCACGTCAATGGGCAGGTTGCGGGCGGAAGGATGGCCGGACAGCTCCTGGCGCAGCCGTTCTTCCGGGCCCACCAGCAATACGCGAACTCCGTAGTGACGCGCGGCCAGCAGCGCCCCTTCAACCTCGGGCCTGGGATGCCGGTCTGAACCCATTGCGTCGACAGCGATAACGGTTTCCACTGGGGTCTGCACTAGGTCGATTCTTTTACCTGCGTCACTTCCCGGCCCTTGTAATAACCGCATTTCGCGCACACGCGGTGCGGCATCTTCTTTTCATGGCAATTCGGACATTCCGATGCGGAATGGGCCGTGAGGAAGTCATGGGCGCGGCGGCTCGAGGTCCGTGCTTTCGAGTGTCGCCGTTTTGGATTTGGCATTTGGTTCCCTTTCTCCTGGCGCCGGCACAGGCCTGAGCGCTCGATTTCTTTTTTTACCGTTCCAACTTCTTGCGAATATCTTCCAGAGCCGACCAGCGTGGATCGGGCACTGCGGCAACACAATCGCAGCTTTCCACGTTCAGGTTCTTGCCGCACTGCGGGCACAGCCCTTTGCAGTTGGCGCGGCAAAGCTGCTTTACCGGCAACGCCAGCAGGATCTGCTCTTTCAATACATCTTCCAGCAGCAATCCTTCTCCCTGATAATAACCAATCTCGGTGTCTGCCTGGCTGATCGCTACTTCATCGCGTGTCGCATCCACACCCAGAGGCCGGTAGAGCAGGTCAAACTGCTCGGCAAGCTTGTTCTGCACAGGATCAAGGCAACGGGCGCACCGCACCTCGACTTCGGTGGAAAAATTCCCCACCAGCCTGATGTCCTCAACCACCTCGCGTGCTCCCCGATTTTCCCGGATCAGCTCCGCGCGCCCACTGGTCTTTAAAGGGGCCGTCTGTATCTGGTCTTCCAGCAGTTCAATTGCGCCGGGCGCAAAAGACTCGTCAAATTCCAATTTGCGGAGCTCAAGATCCTTTATTTTTATGAACATAAGGGGCGCTCCGGAATTCAGCTCTTTGTTTTTGTCGGGGAACGCTGGGACGATCGCTGGCAACATCTTCTTTCGATCGCTGACAATACCTTAAGGATAAAGGGCGTCTTCAGAGAGTGTCAAGGAATGGCGCAGCACCGTCGATAAAAGTGTCGGATACTCTTTCTTCCTCAATCTCCAAACTTCTGAACCTTCGTCCCAGCGTCGCTGGAAGGTTTGGTTTTCCGATGTCCCGATCACCCGATGTCCGATCCGATGTCCCGATTTCCCGATCACCAGATTTCCCGATCACCAGATCACCCGATCCTGGAGACCGGTCATCCCAGATTGGCGTGGGGCGATCCGGCCCCAATTGGCGTAGCCTCAGGATTTTGTGGCACCGGCACTCCTGCCGGTGGGGTTTTGGTTTCGACCCCGGTGATTTCGCCTTCCTTCACGTCCCTTCGTGTCCTTTGTGGTTCTTGGTTTTGCCTTTCCGATCACGGCGATTCCGGCGATCCAGCCGCGCTCCGCGCGGCCCCCTCCCCCCATCCGTCAACTAGGATTCCAAAGCACTTACATGAATTCATCCCAGAGGTATCCCAGCCATTGCCCCTGATCCGTACGCCAATGTTGGTCAGTAGTAGATTTTCAGCTTTCCGATCACCCGATTTCCCGAAGCCCCGATCACCGTTTCCGATGCCCCGATGTCCCGATCACCAGATCACCCGATCACCGGATCACCCGATCCTGGGGTACCCCTCCCAGATTGGCGTAGACTTCAGCGATCTGGTCTCGATTGGCGTAGGGTTCAGAGCTTTCCTCTGTGTTCCTTCGCATCCTCTGCGGTAGAAGGGGCTTGGGTTTTTCTGGCTAGGAGCCAGCAGCTAGGAGCTAGAAGCTTCTTTTATCAAAGACCGCCACACCACACTATTTTCCGCTCTGGAGCGAATCTTTCACTTTACCATTTGTTCGCCAATGTAGTCAAGAGAAAAATCGGTAGGGTAGTGAGTCAGTTTGGATTTCCACAACCGCAAAGATCGTTTCTTTACTCGAAATCATTTCGGACTTGTCATCCTGAGCGCCGCGCGAGTTCCCGCGAACGGGGTCCCCAGATCGCGCCGCTTTTGCGCGAGCAGGGGGCAGGAAGCGGGATAAGCGCTAGTCGAAGGACCCCGAGGATGTGTCTCCCGCCCACGCCAGTTTCAGGGAGTTCTCACCATGCATTTTGCACATAAGCTGCTTCCTACTCCGGCAGTTCCATGTGTCCCATCTCAGCCGGATACTGAGCGCGCAAGAGACGCAAATAAGCGATCCACGCTTCACCATGCTGCACTGCCGCCTCGGTGACTCTGCGGCAGTCCCGCGCCGAGGCTGGCCGGAACCGCATCGCGTGGCTGCGAAGCGATGGTTCGTATCAGGGCCCGGGCTTTAGCCGGGCCGGAAAGATTCCTTAAAATCCCGGCTTTAGCCGCTGGCCTTTTTTCTTCTCACGAAAATATGCGGAGCAATACGGAATACTCTTCCGCGCTCTTCGCCAAGCCTGCTTCGACAGCAACTCGGATTTCATGGGCAAACCTCTCCTTGGTGTTTGGGATAGCCCCTATTATCACTTCGGTCAGCCCTGAGCGGATTTCTTCTGTCGGAAAAATTTCTTTCAGGTTTTGCGGCGCAGGAGCGCGGAATGCTTTAGATTTCCGCTTCTTTCCTAACTAGACGAATGCAACGGCAAAGTGGGTCAATTCTGTTGGAATTGACCCACCCCTTATGGCGAAAGTAGACGTTCTTCTCCGCCGCCTAAAATGCATCTTGGTGCTTTTGACGATTGATTAGAGGTTGCGAGTTTCAGTGCCGGTGGCTTCCTGCACGCTGCTGGCAACGCGATCAGCCTGTCCGCGAATTGCAGAAACCGTGCTGCGGACTTTGTCGCGGCCCTGGCTAGCCAGATCGCGTGCTGAGTCCGCCAGGTCACTGGCCCGTTGTGAAAGATTTTCGCGAGTTTCTTCTCCGCTCATTGGGGCAAAAAGGATCCCCAAACCAATACCAATTCCCAACCCTGCCAAAAAGGATTTCATGCGTAATACTCCTGGTGGATTTGGCAGCAGATTGAGTGCCGCCTGCTAGTAAAGATGCGGATTCACCGCGAAGGTTGCCGCCTGTGGAAACGGAATGCGGTGCTCTGCTCAGCTTGGAATTGCGGGCTTTGTACTTTGTTTTGGGGATGTCTCAGTTTTGCTGAAGCATGCTTTTCTTTGTCACCTTGAGCGAGTCCGCGGGCGCGAATGCGACCAAGGACGAGTCGAAAGGTCCCGAGGATGCATCCACTGCCATGCCGCGCCAGGGAATTCGACCGAAGTCGATTTTTCGCTCTTCTTGTTGATGGACAACAAAAATGATCTGAAGTTGAGAGTTTTTTAGAAAACGCCCTGAAACAGTATGGTGACTTGGGACACCGCCCTTTGTCCGCTTCACTTGACTTTGGTCAGCTTCTGGCCGGCCAATTGCGCGGCGGGGCTCTTGGGATCGTCCTTCTGCAATTGCTGATAGATCAGCGTCGCCTGCTGTGGATCAGTGGTTTCATACATCTCCGCCAGCTCCAACTGCGCCTGTGACTTTGAGACGGTAACAGTGGGGTGCTCGGAAAGGTCCTTATAAATGGCAATGGCCTCGGCTGCCCGGTGCGATCCACGGTAGATGGATGCCAGCGCCATTTTCGCCAGCGCGGCAACGTCTTTGTCGCTGAAATTTGCGGCTTCCTTCAATTCCTGCTCCGCCCCGGCCTTGTCGCCTGCCTGGACCAACGCGATTCCACTCAGGTATCGGGCAATCCTTCCGGGAGAAACCGTGGAGTATTTGTCCGCAATGGCCTTGAACTGCTTCTGGGCCGCTTTCCCCCGATCAGCGATGGTGGTGAAGGTTGGCCCCGAATCCGGAGTTGCCGGCGTGCCTGCCGGCACGATTTGCGCGTCCATGGTGCGCATGGCTGCCGAGAGCTCTATATTCGCCTGCTCGCTTTCGCGGCTCCGCCAGGCGATCACGCCCGCGGTAAGTACGATTGCCGCCAATATCAGGCCGGCGATCCACACCACCGTTTGGCGGTGACCCGAGGCCCACAGCGCTGCGCCCTGGGCGGTTTCGGCAAACTTATCTTCCTTCAACTGACGACGGGTATAACCTGGCACTTGGAAACCTTCTTGGTGGGATAAGTGGCAATGAAACCTTGAGTTTAGCAAGCAATTGGCATGATCGTCAAACGTCGATAGTGGGTTAGGTTTGAAAAACTGACCCACTAGCAGTATCAGCGTCTAGCGATCCGCTTGCGGATCGCGGGCCTTTAGGCAGACGTCATCGCGCAGCGATGAATTGGTGCTTCAAAGTAGCCCACTACTGGCTGTCATTGTACGCCTCCGCTACCCCGGTTTCTTATAAACTAACTATTCCACGCTCCCGCGGCGCAGCCGCCGGAATGCAACCTGCGACTTCTCGACCGGCTTCATAACAAAGAAGCAAACCTTCGCATCAAATTAAGTGCGCTGCTTTGAATGCTATGCAGCGGAAAATGAGGCAGCAATGCGCAAACTTGGGATAGCGGCCGCGATCGTCGTGGTTCTTCTGGTAGCGGCTGCGCTGATAGTGCCGCACCTGATTGATATCAATCACTACCACGGGCAAATCCAGTCGCAACTGGAAAAAAAACTGGGCCGGCAGGTCTCGCTGGGCAACATGTCCCTGAGCCTGTTTCCGCCGTCATTCCAGGTTGAAAACACCACCATCGCCGAGGATCCCCGCTTTGCTTCTAGCCGCCCGTTCGCCCAGGCGGACAAGCTTTCCGTAAGCGTCAAGTTCTGGCCCCTGCTCCATAAGGAAATTGAGGTCAACTCTCTTGAACTGGTGCATCCTCACATTGAGCTGGTCCGCAATGCGCAGGGCATTTGGAACTTTGCCACGCTAGGCCAGGAAGGCAAGCCCACGGCGGCGCAAAAGGCGCCGCCACAGCCCGCGCATGCTCCCGGGGCCACCACGACCACCGGGCCGCAAAACCAGCCGGCAGGCCAACTGTCGCTGGCTAATCTGTTCATCAATGACGGACAGGTGGCCATTACCGATTTGCAGAAACACCAGTCGCGGGCTGTTTACGACCACATCGATCTAAACGTCAATGATTTTGCTCCCGACCAGCAATTCAGCATGAAGCTCACCGCGCACCTGCCGGGAGAAGGCAAGCAGGCGATCTGGCTGGAAGGCAAGGGCGGCCCCATCAAGCAAGCGGACATGCTCAACACGCCATTCAACGGCACGTTGCGGCTGGACCAGGTTTCCACCGGGGCGGCGCAGAAGTTTTTGAACTCGCAGTCGCTCAACGGCATTGACGCCGTCATCACGGGCGATGCCAAAGTCAAAAACTCCGGCGGCAAACTCTCTTCAAGCGGCGCCATTCGCGTGGAAAACGCCCGGATACACAACGTCAACGTAGGCTATCCCATCGCCCTTGACTATGACGTGGCCGACGATCTGACCAGTGACGTGATTCAGATTCACAAAGGCGATCTCAAGCTCGGCTCAACGCCGGTCTCTCTCGCCGGCACCATCGATAGCAGGCCCACTCCCGCGCAGATCGATCTCAAGCTGACTGCGTCCAATGCTTCAATCCAGGAAGCTGCGCGTCTGGCTTCCGCGTTCGGCGTTGCGTTCGGTAAGGACGTGGACGTAAAAGGCCAGATCAATGCCGATATCCAGGCCCGCGGCGCAATGGACAAGCCCGCGTTGAATGGTCAGCTTTCAGCGCGCAACCTCGACATCAGCGGCAAGGAGGTCCCGCAGCCGGTAAAGGTAAATGCCATCACGCTGGCGCTCACGCCGGATACGATTCGCTCCAATGAGTTCGCCGCCACCACCGGATCCACCACGGTCAACGTGAGCTTTGCACTGGCGCAGTACACGGCGCCCAACAGCTTCATCACCGCTTCGCTGCGCGCTCCCAACGCCCGCCTGGGTGAGATCATCAACATCGCCAGGGCCGCGGGCGTTTCCGCGGTGGACGGCATGTCCGGCGACGGCAATCTTACGCTCGACGTGCGCGCGCAAGGTCCTACAAAAAACATGTCAGCCCTGAACTTTGACGGCAGCGGCAAGATCAGCAACGCCACGCTGAAAATGCCGTCGCTGACCAAACCGCTGCAAATCCGCAACTCTGACATTCGTTTCAGCCAGAACTCGGCTTCACTGCAGAACATTGCCCTCACGCTGGGCAGCACCAACGCCAGCGGCACCATCACGCTGAAAAACTTTGACTCTCCGCAGGTCCAGTTTGCGCTTAATGCGGACAAAGTGAACGTCGCGGAGTTGCAGCAGACCTTCGCTGCCACTCCGGCGACGCCGGCCAAACGCGCAGCCGACTTCTGGCGTTTGGTGCCCCAGGCAAACGCCCAGGCAAAAGCTGAACCCAGCATGATTACCAAAATGACTGGCGGCGGCACCGTTGCCATCGGCGTAATTCAGTATGACGATCTGCTGCTGAATAACGCCCACGCCAACGTAACGCTGGACCACGGCGTGATCAGGATGAATCCAGTCACGGCCGATGTTTACGGAGGAAAAGAATCCGGCACCATCACCATTGACATGCGACCGGCTCAACCCGTGTATGAAGTGAATCTCAAGACCGACAAAGTCGATGCCAACAAGCTGATTTCATCCGTATCGGACGTGAAACAAACGCTCTACGGGCTGCTGGCCTCCAACGTAAATGCCAGCTTCAGCTCGGCTTCAGCCGCGGGCATTGCGCGCAGCCTGAACGGCAACATGGCCATCAACCTGACCAACGGCAAGCTGATGAACCTTGACCTTCTGCACGAGCTGGCTTCCGTGGGAAAATTTGTGGGCAACGGCTTTGGACCGCCTAAAAACTTTACTGATCTGTTCCAACTCACCGGCAATTTCGACGTAAAGAACGGCCTGGCCCAAACCAACAACCTGAAAGCCGTGATCGATGGCGGCACCCTTGCCGCCGCCGGCCTGGTGAACCTGGCCGATCAGTCGCTCAACCTGCACGTGACCGCTGTACTCAACAAGGCAATCAGCCAGCAGGTAGGCGGGACGCAGGTCGGCGGCTTCATGAACACCGCCCTGGCCAATAATCAAGGCGAACTCGTGCTGCCGGTGATCGTCACCGGAACGTTCCAGCATCCGCAGGTAGCGCCCGACGTGCAGCAGATAGCAAAGATGAAGCTGGACAACCTGCTGCCCACCAGCAAAAATCCCGGACAGTTGACGACCGGAATTTTGGGCGCGATTCTCGGCAACAAGAACCAGGGCGGCGCAAACGGCCAACAGCCCGCAGGGCAACAGCAGAAGGGCGGGATTGGCGGCATTCTCGGAGCTCTCGGCGGCCAGCAACAGCAGCAACAACCCGCAAACCCGGCCGTCGGCGCGAATCAGGGCCAACAACCGCAGGCGACCCCAACTCCGGCCCCGAACTTGGGTGATGTGTTGGGCCAGGTGCTGAACCGGAAGAAGAAGAGTGAGGCAACGCCCACGCCGACGCCGCAGCAGAATTAGCAGCTAGCACTTGGCAATTAGCATTTGGCGTCTAGCCGTTAGCAGCTAGTTGCGAATGTCTGCGAGCTTGTCTCCGTGGTGAGATCTTGGTTTTCCCCGATCACGGCGATTACGCGCGATTCCGGCGATGTCGGCGATCCTGGTCTTCGGTCCTTCCTGATCAGTGTCATCAGTGTTAATCAGTGGTAAGCCTTTGCCTTCCCGATCACGGCGATTACGCGCGATTCCGGCGATGTCGGCGATCCTACGTTCCCCATCCGCCGCCACCCGGCGACTCGATCCTCACGCGCTCGCCCTTTTTCAGCCGCACACTAGTCTTGCCGGGAAGAGTTTCGCGGCCGCCATCGCCATGCACGACCTCTGTCCTGCCAGCCGCGCCAGCCGCGCCGCCTTGCAACCCATACGGCCCGCGACTGCGGCGATCCGCCAGCAGCGTAACTTCAGAGTCAGCCAGCAATTCAACCTCACGCACAATGCCATCGCCACCACGAAACTTCCCTGCGCCGCCACTTCCTTTGCGCAGCGAGTATTGTGTGATTCGCAGAGGATACGCGTACTCCAGCGCCTCCGCCGGAGTATTGAGCGAGTTGGTCATGTGCGTGTGGACGCCGCTCACGCCCGCACGATCAGGACGCGCTCCCATGCCGCCGGCGATGGTCTCGTAGTAGGCAAAGGGCTCGCCGGTGCGCTCGTCGATCCCGCCGATGGTCAGGTTATTCATCGTTCCGGAAGATCCCGCGGGTACGCGGTCCGGCATGGCTTTGGCCAGCGCACGCAGCAGCACATCCACAATGCGTTGCGATGTCTCAACGTTTCCGCCGGCCACGGCCGCCGGAGGACGCGCGTTCACCACCGTTCCAGAAGGCGCAATCATCCGCACGGGACGCATCAGCCCCGCCGCTGCTGGAACATCTTCCTGCAGCAGGCAGCGAAAAACGTAGAAGCACGCGGAGTACGTAATCGCGTCCACGGCGTTGATGCTGCCGGCAACCTGCGGTGAGCTGCCGGTAAAGTCCACTGTAACCAGCGGCTTGGTTGCTGCGGCCGCCTGAAATGTAAGCGCCACAGCAATGCGCACCGGCCCGGAGCCCGTGCCGTCATCATCAAGAAAGTCCTCGGCCTCATAGCGGCCACGCGGGACCTGGCTGAGAAAAGCCCGCATCAGCTTCTCCGAATAGTCCTGCAATTCGTCCATCACGCGCCGCACCCGAGGTAGCCCGTAACGTCCGGTGATTTCCAGCAGACGCGTCGCGCCCGTATGGCATGCGGCAATCTGCGCGTTCAGGTCGCCCTCGCGTTCTTCCGGCGTGCGCACGTTGTTCAGCAGCAGGCGGAAGACGTCATCCTGCAACTTGCCCCCGGCGATGAGCTTGATAGGAGGAATACGGATGCCTTCCTGGTAAATCTCGCGGCAGATGCCCATCGATCCGGCATAAGTCCCGCCGACATCGGCGTGGTGCGCGCGCGACGCAACATAGAATGCCGGCCGGGCCGCGCGCTTACTCTTTCCCTTGCCGAGAAACACCGGGGCCACCAGCGTGATGTCCGGCAGGTGCGTGCCGCCGCTGAACGGATCGTTCAGGATCGCGACATCTCCGGCGTTGAGGTTCAGCTTTTCCACGGCCGCGCGTACCGACATCGGCATTGATCCCAAGTGCACAGGCATGTGGTCGCCCATGGCCACAACTTCACCCGCGCCGTCAAACACGGCGCAGGAATAGTCGCGCCGCTCCTTGATGTTGGGGGAAAACGCGGTGCGGCGCAGCGCAGCGCCCATCTCTTCCGCAATGGAGTGGAAAAGGCTTTTGAAGATTTCCAGTTCAACGGGATCGCGCATGCGCAGTCAGCCTATCACGGCCGCGCGGCCCGCAGCAGCAGGTCGGCGGCCACAAACACGAAGAACACCACGGCAATCACGCCATTCATGGTAAAGAACGCCGCATTGAGCCGGGAGAGATCGCCGGCGGAGACCAGAGAGTGCTCATATATCAATAACGCGGCGACCACGGCGACGCCGACGAGTGCCAGTTTACCCAAACCGAATACAACCACCAGCGCCACCAGCAATCCCAGCATCAGCAGGTGCAGGGTGCGCGCCACCATGAGCGCGCGGGGAACGCCCATGGCCTGCGGAATGGAGTTCAGCGAGTTGGCGCGGTCAAACTCAATGTCCTGGCAGGCATAGAGCACATCGAAACCCCCAACCCAGAAAGTAACGGCGGCCGTAAGCAGCAGAATACGAGGATCGAGCGAGCCGCGCACCGCGATCCACGCCGCCGCTGGAGCAATGCCCAGAGCAAAGCCCAGCACCAGATGAGACCAGCGCGTAAACCTCTTGGTATAGGAATAAAGCAGCACCACGGCCAGCGCCAGCGGCGAAAGATAGAGCGTGGCGCGATTCAGCTCAGCCGCTCCCAACAAAAAAAGCGCGCAAGCCACAATCACAAAGACCATGGCAAATCGCTGTGAAAGCGTGCCGGCAGGAATGGCGCGCATGGCCGTGCGTGGGTTGGCGGCGTCAATCCGTGCATCGGCAATGCGATTGAAGGCCATGGCCGCGGAGCGCGCGGAAACCATGCATAGAACGATCCAGCCCAGCTTGGCGGCCGCTGGCATTCCTCCGGCAGCAAGCATGGCGGCGCAGAGCGCAAATGGAAGAGCAAAAATCGAATGCTCCCACTTGATCATCTCCAGCGTGGTTTTGATGTTGGTGAGAAGAAGCACAGATTATTTTAGCTTGTTTTAAAATCCCGAGCGAAGCGAGGGATCGCTATTCTGAAATCCCGATGCGGAAGCGAGGGATCGCTATACTTATCCGGGTATCCGAGGGCTATAGATCTCGCTCTGCCGAATTTCCATTGATTAGCGTCGAGGCAGCGTTGTATTCGCTGCTTTTAAGTTTCCTGTGAAGGTAGCGATCCTCGCTCCGCTTCGGGATCTCAGAATCACGCCACAAACCCTTGCTGCCCGATCAACGGGACAAAGCGGCAGCCCTCAAGAATGCGC
This sequence comes from Candidatus Angelobacter sp., assembly GCA_035703825.1. Classification (GTDB taxonomy): domain Bacteria; phylum Acidobacteriota; class Terriglobia; order Terriglobales; family Acidobacteriaceae; genus Angelobacter. The sequence goes on along the minus strand of DASSXL010000207.1, from coordinate 16,424 downwards.
ACGGTGGTGGTCCCGTCCGCGTTCTTCTCCACCAACTGCAGGACCTGCTGGTCGGATTCGCCCACGGGAACAAGCAGGCGTCCGCCCACGGCCAGTTGCTCAACCAATGCCGGAGGTATGCGCGGTGCAGCCGCCGAGACAATGATGGCATCGAAGGGCGCAGCCTCGGGCAGGCCCAGCGACCCATCGCCAGTAACTACCTTGGTATTTCGGTATCCCAGCCGCTCCAGCGTGGCTCGCGCCGCTTCTGTGAGTGAAGCGTAGCGCTCCACGGCAAACACCTGGCTGGCAAGTTCCGCGAGCACGGCAGTTTGGTATCCGGAGCCCGCGCCGATTTCCAGCACGCGGTCTTCCGGCTTGATCGCCGCCGACTGAATCATTGCGGCAATCATGTAAGGCTGCGAGGTCGTCTGCTGCTCGGCGATTGGAATGGGATGGTCGGCATAGGCTTCCGGCCAGTTTTGCGGATTGACGAATTCATGCCGCGGCACTTTGCTCATGGCCGCAAGCACGCGCTCGTCGCTTATGCCGCGCTGGCGCAACTGGCGTTCCACCATGGAACCGCGCTCCGCCGCGAACGGCTGTGTTCCATTTCCGTTCATTCTTCACTTTTTCCGTCTGCGTATGTGGATATCGAAACCCAGGACCCCGTTCTGGTCTCGCACAGCGACGATGGATATGTTCTTATCTATATTGTATTCCATCTGGATCACGGTCTCCGCCGACTGCGTCAGGCTCGTGATGTAGGTGAACGTCACGTTATTGCTGATCTGTTGCTCGATGGTAACGCGCGCGCTGGCATTATTTTCTGAGCCGATGAACTGAGGATCGATCTTCACCCGGCTGGCGCCGAACAGGCGCTGTACGCGATCAGTGAATGTAGCATTGAGCGCCTCGCCCAGGATGGCATTGGAAGCTGAAGCGGTATCGTTGGTGTTTCCTCCGGGCTGGCTCGCGGTGTAAACGCCCTGGCCGCGCGTGCGGCCAAAAGCCAGCAGCGCGATGATATCGGCATTCGATAGCGGAGGGTCAGAGCGGTAGGTCATGCTCAGCCCTTTGCCGCCAACTGCCTGGCCGTGCAAGCCAATGGTAATGTCATAACCCTGGACCCGCGCTGACATATCAAGATTAATAACCGGCTCGATCGTGAGTGGATTGCTGAAGGTAATATCGCCCCGCTCCAGGCGATATTTTGTGCCGTTGAAAAAGACATCGCCCTCCGCGATGTTCACGCGTCCCACGATTGCAGGACGCGCCGCCGTTCCGCGTACATGCAGGTCCAGATCGCCTGAGAGCTTGGCCAGCGAAGTTTCCACGCGCAGCTCGGGCGTGGAGGTAATGTGCAGGTCAAGCCGCATGTTGTCCAGAAACGGGTTCAGCGTTGAGATGATGGGCGCTTTTTTGCTCTGCGCCAGGTAATTGGCAAAATCGAAGTGGGGATTCATGCCAAACCGCGTGACAAGTATGTCGCCGGAAAGCAGCGAGCCCTTGGCTGAGCCGGCGTAATGCAGGCTGGCGTCCGCGGAGGAGCTCACGCCCGGCGGATAGCGCAACCGAATATCGTGCCCAGTGGCGGTGAGATCAAAGAACAGGCCATTGCGATAAGCAAGAAAACCCCCGACGTCGAGCGCGCCGCCGCCGGTGTGCGCCGTGAGTTTTTCAATCTGCATTCGGTCCTGGGCAAACACCAGCGATCCGTTGATGTGGCTCAGACCGTTCGGCAAATCAAGAAATGACACCGCGGCATCCGCCAGCTCCAGCTTCCCGCTGAGCTGGGGATGCGCGACGACGCCAGTAACATTCACCGTGAACGTGGCCGGCCCGTATGCCACAAGATTGGGATTGATGACCTGCAACAGCTTCAGGTTGACCCGCCCGCGCGAGCGCAGATCAAGCGCGTGGTCGCCCGTGAGCTGCACGGTGCCTTTTGTCGTAAGGTCGGTCTCGGTGCCCACCAGGTGAAACTCGTCCGCTTTGAGCGCAGCATTTTCCAGGCTGAAGTGGATAGGGCCATCATTCTGGAGCTTGTAGTTTTCCACGTCGGCTGAAAGCTGCGTTACGTTGCCCGTAACCAGCAGGCCGCCTGGCCGCTTCATGGGACCGCGGACGTCAATCGATCCTGCGATCGAGGAATGCCCCGTGATCTGTCCCTGGAAATAAGCGCGAATCAGCGGATCGAAATCGAGGTGCGAGAATTTCACCGTTATCTGCCCCGGCCAGTCGCCGCGCAGACGAACGTTGCCGTCTACGTTGAGTTCGGCATTTTCAAAATTGGAGCGCCCGCTGAGAGTCACTTCTTCACCATGGGTCTGCGCCACAATCGTCATGCTGCCCACGGTTTCTCGATTGAGCACAAGGTTGCGCAGATCAATCTGGCCGTTGATGGCCGGGGCCGTCTCAGTGCCGGAGCCTGTCAGGTGAAAACCTGCTTGCCCCTGAATTGAAAGCCGCGGCAGCTCCAACTGCTTAAAGTTTCCCAGCTCTATGTTGGCCCCGGTCAAGTCGAAACGGTAGTTTCTGCTCTCCAGGTCGTAAGCCATGGAACCAGTCATGCGCGCGCCGTTGTGGGCAAGCTGCAAATTTGCCAACTGCGCTTCCGTGCCGCGCACGCGGACGTCACTGGAAAAAGATTTGAACGGTTCGCCAAATACCGTGAGCTTTGCGATCTGCAGCTTGCCTCCGCCCTGCAGCGTGCGCAAGGTACCAGCCACCTGCAAATCGGCATTCGCAACGCCGGTGATTGGGAAGCTGGTTCCGGCAAGACCCTGCAAGTCTTGTACGTTTTCATTCTGGACTTGCATAGTAACGTTGAGCTGGCTGCTATTCTCGTCAAAGTTGCCCTGGCGCAGTGTTGTGCTGGCGGAAAAACCAAGCTGGGCCGGGCCACGGCGTAGAGCGCCACGTTGCAGAGAGAACAGCAACGGCGTGTACGTGAGATCGCCGGAGAGGGCGTCCCAGTGGATGCGTGGAGGCGGCCCCTGCTGGACTTTTGCCTGGCGCGACAGATGAAACTCCGTATCAAACTTCTCCAGCTCCAGACGACCGCGTGCTGAGAGCGCCTCCAGCTTGCCAAAGACCACTCCATTGAATGACGACCGGCCTTCCAGCGCCACAGGAATCCGCGTCCCGGAAGCCAGCGCATCGAGCGCGGGCTGCAATTCGCGCAAGTCCGTGGCGTTGATCGAGACGCGCGCCTGGGCTTTATCCGATCCCACGGTACCTGTAGCATTCACGCGGATCGCCCGCGTGGCAAGGGTGAGTCCGGCTACATCAAGCGTGCGTATATCGCCGTGATAGGTGGCTTGCAATTGTGCCGTCACGGGTACTTCTTTGGGCGTGGGCGCTGCCGGTGGAGAGACTTCCAGTTTCAGATTGGAGATCGCGCGTTCCGCTGATCCCGTCCACGAAGAATCGATGTCGCCGGAAACGCTCCCAGCCAGCTCGACTTTGTCCAGCGGCGTTTTGGCTGTGGCAACCGACGCCGCAATCTTGCTGATCTGCACCGCGTTCAGGTGCAGCCTCACCGTACCGCGCTGCGGCAAAGCCTTATTGCCGGAGACTGGGCCATTCCAATTCGCAATCTGCACATCACCCTGGGCTGTCCCACCCAAGGCATGGGCGATCAGCCGGGAGAGGGCAATCTTTTCCGGTGTCAAAGAATAAGGCGACGAGCCATCTACCCCCGAGAGCCGCACAACTGAATCGCGCCACTCCAGATCGCGAACGCTCAGATTCCCCTGCGAAGAGTAGCGCTTGTTCTGGTAATTGCCCTGACCCTTCAATTCAGCACGCCCGGAGCGTAATTGCGCCTGCTTTGCTTCCTTGCCTACTTCAGCCAGGTCGAGCGAGGCCTGATATTGCAGCATGACCTCCGGGTTGTTGTAATTCCGGACCGTGCCGCTCGCTTCCACCCGCGAATTCCCCGTAGAGACCTTCAGAGACTTGATTTCCATTTGCCCAGGCCGCAGGAGGAAACCGGCATGCACCTCCGCCTTCATTACTGAGGCGTTCCTGTACGCGATAGTTAGCGGCGTGAAATCCAGGTGGCCGTCATAGGCTTTTTCGCTTGCCACATAATTCATGCCAGCCGAAATATCTTTGCCATCGAGATCGAACGGGATTTTTTCCTGGTCCAGCATGAGCGTGCCCTGGCGGACGACGATCTGCTTCGCGGCCAGATCGAAAAGGTTCTGCTTCGGCTCTTCTTCCACGGGTCTTTCCGGCCGGGGCGAAGGCTGGTTTGTTGTGCCGTCGGGATAGATCATCAGGTGCAGGATGAAACCATCGATGACCACCTTTTCGAGCGATACTTTGCGCGTAAAGAACGACACGACCTTCACGTCAACGCCGATGCGGTCCGCATGGGCGTACGGGACTTCGCCCGCCGCCTCCCGCCCGTGGATGGTAACGTTGCGCGCTTCAAAATGAAGCGTGGAGAGATTCCAGGTAAATGACTCGACTTCGACCTTGCCGCCGGTCATCTGCCGCAACTCCAGGACCACTCTTTGGCGGACGGTTTCACGAAACGAATCACTATTGAGATAAAAGAAACCTGCCGCCAGCACGACGATCAATCCCAGGCCGCTGAGGATGAGCAGCAGCCGCAGTTTGCGTTTCCTGCTGGACTTGGCCGGCGTCGCAACGTTCAGATCAGTGCTGGTGCTCATGGCGTTGTACCGGCATTGGGCGGCGTCGCGCCGGGCAGCATCCGCTCAATATGCGCCTGCGCGCGCAGGGTCTTCAGCCAATTGTTTAAAAGGGCGTCAATGCGCTGTTCCGCCAGGATCTGTTCAATCTTGTCTGAGACCTCGGAGAGCTTCGGCTCCGCCACATTTCGCTTGCGCACCTCGGGCAAAAAACGGTCCTGATAGTAGGCGGCAATCGCGTCTTTATCCACCTGGACCAGGCTGCGGAAGCGGAGATCAATAAATCGGAGGATTCGAAATTGGGAAGTCAATTGATCTTCGACGTCCTGCTGAGTCAGCCCATAGCCGCCAAGAATGGCTTTCCAGCGCTCGTCACTTGCGGCCCCGGGAAGGCCGTCGCGGATCTCCTTGATTTTCGCCGCCAGATCTTCCGCGCTGGGATTGAGCATGGCCGGATCGACGATCTGCTGCTCAAGAAGCGAACGGTCAATCAAACGCTCCAGAGTTGCAATCCGGTCCGCCGGGGCCAACTGGCCGATGGGTCTGGCCTGCAGCAGAAATTCCACCCGCGTGGCTTGATCGAGCTCGCTTTCCAGAATGACCTGTTTGTTCACCACGGCCACCATGCGGTCGACTACCTGCGCCCGGGCTGATGCGGCGAGCAAGAGCAAAATCACGAATTGGAGGCGCATTGCCATCAGAAGGTCTGCCCGATATTGAAGAAGAAATTGAAATGCTTCAGCACCTGCGAAGAAGGAACCGCCGGTGGAGTAGGCGCGGAGATGGGGAAAGCCGGAGGATTCAGGTTATACCCCACGTCAAAACTTACCGGTCCGATGGGCGTGCGGTACCGGGCGCCGGCGCCCACCGCATGCGACACATAATTGAAGTTACAGCTTCCCGCGGCGGGATTCAAACACAGACTGCGGTCAGGCTGCGAAAACTTGAGGATGCTATTGACCATGTCGCCGGCGGTGGAAAAGACATTCCCCATGTCGTGAAACAACACCGCGCTCAGGTTGTTGCCGACAAGGGGAAGTGGCAGCGGGGGCGTGCGCAGTTCAAGATTATTGAGAAAAAGCGCCTCGCCCCCCAAAGGGAAACCGCTGGTCAGGTCGCGAGGCCCGGCCTGGTTAATGCCAAAGCCGCGGTGCGACGTGCTGCCACCGGCAAAGAATCGTTCCGGCAGCGGCGCAAAATCCGTGGAGGCAAAGGGTTCTTCCACGCCGATGCGCGTGGAGCGCGCGAACACCCAGCGTCGCTTATGAAATTGGTAATAGCTTGAATTCTGCGCCACCACCCGGGTGAAGTTCGTCTGCGAGCCAAAAAAACTGGAGGCGACCCCAAGATCAAAGGAGGAGAAAGTGCCTTTGAGCGATTCAATGGGATTATCGCGGGTGTCGCGGATATAGCTGAAGTCTGGCATGCCCACGCGCACCGCCTGGGAAAATAATGGGACCAGGTTGGGATCGATGACCAGATTGCTGGTGCTCACGCGCCGGTATATCAAGCGGTAGAGCAGCGTGGTGGCGCGGTTGTATTCCTGCTTGATTGAAACCGATCCTTCCAGCCGCTTTGAGGTGAAAGTGCTCACGTCGTTGGTCTGCTGATAAAAGGCGGTGAAATCGAGAGTGAGTTTTTGCGAATCGAAGAGACGGGGCGCGCCATAGCCGATGAGTCCCAGTTTTTCTAGGTTGCCGTAGCGGGTTTTGAGCGTGATGACATGGCCGCGTCCGCGAAAATTCAGGCGCGTCACGTCAAATGACACGCGCCCGCTTACGCCGGTGTCTCCTTGTGGATTTGTGGTGCCGCCCGCTGGTTGGCCCGTCTGCACTTCCAGCCCCAGGCCGTAATTGAAGGTATAGCGGCGCGATTCTGATAGCTGAAAATTTATTTTCTTGCTGTTGGCGTCCCCTTCAGGGTTCTGCACGGCCACGCCCACTTCATTGAAGATCCCCATGTCGTAAAGCCTGCGCTGTGAGTCCAGCATCTGGCTCTGGCTCATCCGGTCGCCGGTGCCAATCTTGATTTCGCGCTCCACCACAGACGGGTGAGTGTAGTTCAGGCCGGCAATCAGCACCTTGTCGACAAATACCTGCGGCCCCTCGGTAATTTTGTAGCTGACGTCCACTTTGTTTGGATTGTCGGGTTCCGGCTGGGTGGTGTAATCGAACCTGACCTTGGGAAATCCGAGATTGTAATACTCGTTCAGGATCGCCGATTGGTCGGAAATCACGATGGAATCGGAATAAGGCTGGCCTTCTGAGGCGGTAATCATCCCGCGTACCTGGCCCTCGGGCAACGCATCGTTCCCTTCAATGGTGAGTTTTCCCACAAGGGTCTGCGCGCCCTCATCGATAGTGAGTTGAACGCGGATGTGGCCCCGCTTGCCATAGTTGTCCTGCACGTCGGGCGTGACCTTCACCTGAAGAAACCCGTTGTTGCGATAAAGGTTCTCAATCGACTGTACGTCGCGCGTGAGGATGGACTGGCTGAACAAGCCATAGAGCAGTAAACCGCCGGAGGGCTGCATCACCATCTGCTCACGCAGGTCTTCCTTGCGGAAATAGTGATTGCCCTGGAGAGCAAGGTCCACCAGCTTGTGGCGCTGATTCCTGGCAATGTGGAAGATCACATTGCGCTTCTCCGTGCCGGGGTCCTGCTTCTGCTCGTAGGTGACCTTCACGTCAAAAAAGCCCCTGCTCTGAAAATAGTCGCGAATATTGCGCGCGCCTTCATTGAGAAGATCGTCATCCACGGCGCTCTCTTCAAAGACAGGAACGAGATTCTTCAGCTGCCCGCGGCGCAACGACGCGCCCTCCACTTTAACGTCAACCACCGGTCCGCGATTGATCTCAAAGGTGTAATCCAGCAGATTGGTCTCCGCGTGATACACGCGCTGGGTCATGGTAACTTGCGCTTCCAGCCGCTCCTGCTTTTGATAGCGTTTGCGCAGGCGCTGCAACGCGCTCGTGAGCCGCGAGGCCGAAACACTGTTCCCGGAGCGCAACTTGGCTATGTTGCGCACCTCTTCCGCGCTATAACCCGGATCGCCCATCACGTTGACCACGCCCACGCGCGCGGGCTTGCCGCGGTCAACCACAAATTGCACGTTCACCTGCTGGTTGCGCGGGTCCCATTCGTAAAAGGGCTTGATGGTGGCCTGATAGTAGCCGTTCTCCTGCAGCGTCCGCTGCATTCCCTCAATGCCGGCCCTGATCTTTTCTTCAGTAAACTGCTCGCCCAGGTTGAGTTTGCTGGCGTTTACCAGTTGGCTGTCGGTAGGGCGCGCCGCAGACCCTTCCGCCAGAATCGACCCGAAGAAATAGTTCTCGCGCCCGTCAAATATCAGGACGATTTCTCCACCGGAGCTCCGCTGCGCTTCCACCTGGATCTCCGCGAAGCGGCCAGTGTTGTACAGCGCCTGTACGGACTGCTTGACTTTGTATTTGTCCAGGGGCTCATTGACCTTCTGCGGCAGGATGAACAGAAGGCTTCCCGTGTCCTCAACACCGGGGCTATTGATCTGAATCGATGCCACTTTGAGCCCCTGCAAGCTGTTCAAGCCGGCGGAAGTCGATAAATCAGCGGGCGCGCTGGCGACGGATGGAGTCGGGGTTGGCGACGGCGAGTCGGGCTGTGCGGTGGGAGCCTGCGACGAGGGTGTGAGCGGCTGGGTCGCCTGGGTTTTCGATGCAGGACTTTGGTCCGTAGCAGGGCCTGTCTCCTGGGCGCAGCACACGCCCAGACACAGCACGATCGTCAGGCACACTGACCGATAGCGCGGCAATAGAAGCCCCTTGATTTGGTTTCGCTTTGTATACTTCGATGGCGGCAGATTGGACCTTAGTTGCACGTGCAAGCTTTTTTGAGAGCATTGTAAGCTGCCCGCGACCAAACGCATAAACCCCTTAACCTTCAAACACCTATAATAAATGTGCCATGAAGTTCGAGGACCGATACTCACGCCAGGTGCTTTTTCCGGGAATCGGCCCGGACGGGCAGGCACGGCTGGCCCAGGGCCGGATCGCCATTGTCGGCTGCGGCGCAACCGGCGCTTGCGTCTCTGGCTTGCTGGCGCGCGCGGGCGTGGGGCACCTGCTCATTATCGATCGCGACTATGTTGAGCCCAGCAACCTGCAACGCCAGTCGCTGTTTGATGAGGCCGATGCGGCTGAATCCCTGCCCAAAGCAGTAGCCGCCGCGCGAAAGATCGCGGCATTCAATTCTGACGTCCAGACCAAAGCCGAGGTGGCCGACCTTACTCCAGAGAATATTGAGGCGCTGCTCGGCGGCGCCGATCTTATCCTCGACGCGACCGACAATTTCGAAACGCGCTATCTCATCAATGATTTCGCGGTAAAGCACAGCAAGCCGTGGATTTATGCCGCCGCCGTGGCTGCCTACGCCGTGACCATGAACATAATCCCTGGGGAAACCGCATGCCTGGCCTGCATGTTCCCTGCTCCGCCTGAAGGCACGGTTGAAACCTGTGACACCGCAGGAATCCTGAACAGCGCGGTCAACATGGTGGGCTCGATCCAGGCGACCGAGGCAATCAAGTTTCTGGTGGGCGCAAAAGACAAGCTGCGCCGCACCTTGCTCTCCTTCGACGTATGGAGCAACGAGCAGGCGGAGATCGCCGCAGCCAAGCCACGCCCTGGCTGCCAGACCTGTGAAAAGCGCGAGTTTCCCCATCTGGCGGGCGAGCGCAGGCCGCAAATTACCTTGTGCGGCAGGAACTCTGTCCAGATCCATGAGCGCAATCGTCCCGTGGATTTTGCGGAGATGTCAGCACGGCTGGGCGTGCACGGCGCCGTCAAGCACAATGCCTTCGTGCTCAAGTTCTGGCGCGACCCTTACGAGATGACCCTTTTCCCCGACGGCCGGGCCATCATCAAAGGCACCAATGACACTGCGGTGGCTCGCAGCCTGTATGCGCGCTTCGTGGGCAGTTGAGGCCTTCAATCCGCTCGGGCTGGCATCCCGTGTTTACCTTTGAGTAATCCAATATTCAGGGGTGACCTATTACCCAGGGGTGACTTATGCCGCGCAAGACTCTGCTCACGGCCGCGCTTTTAGTTTCTACCGCAGTTTTAGGACAGGGGCAGTCCACGAATCAATCCACCAGTCCTGCGCCGGTCAACGGACCTTTTGGCGGCCCAATTCTGGTTACTCCTTCGGCCAGCTTCCCCAGCGCCGCGCCTGCGGCGGGGATCAGTGATGCAGGCCGCGCCGGCATAAGCATTGAGACCAATTCAACGGCGCCGGTAGAAGCTGTGGCAGGAACTTCGGGCACAACGTCAGTCACAACAGCGGCTGGCAGCGAATCGAACAGCGCATTGAACACCCTATCGACTGCTCCGGTAAGTGACCTGATGCCATCGTCGTCCGCGAGCAGTGTCTCTGGAACAGGCGCAGGCAACACCGTTAGCCTGGCTGAAATCTCAGGCCGCTATAAGGCTCAAAAAGGCGCGCGCAATGCGCGTGTGCTGGGGAATGATGATGTGGAAAAAATGCTGGCCAACAAGAGCGGCGTAACCATGGCAAAGAATATGCCTCCGCTGGGACCAGGCTCTCTTGAGCAAGGTGGACAACCCCAGACAGCAGGCGCGCAGACTGCGGCCACACCCACCTCGACCACGGCGGGCAGCTCTAAGTCCGCATCGGCCAGCCAGCAAGGACAAAACGGCGCGACGAGCCAGACCGGCACGCCACCGCCGGCATCGAACCCGGGACAGAACGCCTCTCCTGACACCAGCGCGGAAAACTCGACCATGCCGCAAGTCAACAGGAATCAACAATCGAACGACGCTCGAGGGAGCAGGCGCCTACCTGCGACGGGCGGGTTCTTGCCTCTGCTGGGCTTGTTGGGGCTGGCAAGCGGGGGAATTGGCTTCTGGTTCCGAAAATTCGGCAGACGTTCATCGCGTAAGCGATGAATTGAAACTTCAAACTGTACCACTACCGGAAATTCAGGAGATAGCGATTTACGCGATAGTCGCGCATTAAGATGGCGGGGACAAATTGGCGGCAGGGCGGTTCAGCCCGTGCGACTACGTGCCTTGCCCTTCCACGGCTGGGGCGGCCGGGGCCCCATCCGCCGGCTTACCGTGGTTGATCACGTCCTTAAGTTCTTTGCTGGGCTTGAAATAGGGGATCTTCTTGGCCGGCACTTCCACGCGCGCGCCGGTCTTGGGGTTGCGGCCAACGCGCGGCTTGCGCTGCCGCGTGCGGAAACTGCCAAAGCCGCGGATCTCAATCTTGTCGCCCGAGCGCAGGGAGCGGACAACACTGTCAAAAATCGTTTCCACGATGATTTCACTCTCTTTGCGCGTCAACTCCGCCAAGCGTGAAACCTCTTCAATCAAATCGGCTTTGGTCATGGCTTTTATTCCACCTGAAATAGGCTTCCGCGTCAAGAACCGTTTTACTTACAGTAAGATAGGCCCCTTTTTGCCGGTCTGGGTCCTGGCGTGCCCTGAACCTGCCTGGAATCATGAATAGCCGCTAAGGCGCGGCCCTGCTTTGGTTAGACCGGCACGATGACTCGCAGGGCGCGGCGAATCACTCCGATTTCGACCGGAGTCTTGCAGGCAAGGTCGCCGTCAGCATACAGCTCCAGCTCGCGTTCCGCTTCGATTCGCACCTGCCCGGCCTGAAAATATTCCACCTGCTTCAACCGCAGGTGCCCGCCAAAAAATATCGTCGGCACCCAGCACAACAGCTTGAGCTTGTTGAGTTTGCTCACCACGCAAATGTCCAGCAGGCCGTCATCGGGCAGGGCGCGTGGCGTTACCTTCATGCCTCCGCCATAGCGATGCGCGTTGCCAACCGCAATAAAGAACGCCGGTCGCCGGATTTCCCTTTGCGCGGTCTTCACGCTCATCTCCACCGGCTTGAACGCGATTAGCGATTGCAGCGCCGCCAGCACGTATCCGCCCCTGCCCTTCAGCCACTGCGGCATGCGATTGGCGCGCGCATTGGCTTCCGCGTCCATCCCCACGCCGGCCACGCAGCAAAAGAGTATTTCCTGGCTACCCGCGTGAATCACGCCCAGGTCGATTTCTCTTACGTTCCTGCCATCGGCCAAAAACTGCCACCAAGCGCGCAACGCCATTTCCACGCTGCGGATTCCCATCGCCTTGGCAAAATCGTTGCCACTGCCCGCAGGCACCACCAGCGCAGGAATTTTCTGCTGATGGAGTTGAAAGAGATGGCGGTGGACGGTCCCGTCGCCACCAAAGATGAGCGCGGCAGAGAAGTTGGTGTCTTCTTCTAAGTTTTCGTGGATTCGAATTTCAGTGCTGCTGCTTCTGAAGCGGTCGACGATTCCTGGCGACACATCAGGGTGAAGCAGGGCTGCGGCAGTCATTTAGGAGTAGAAGCGACCGTGGAGGATTTTTGTGGCACAGGCACTCTTGCCTGTGTAGCCTCCGGCAACCAAAGCCATCTATATTGTCCAGGCTTCTCAACAAGTCCAGCACTGATCGGGTTGGTGATGATGTATTCCAACTTGTTCTGAAATTCTCCTGCGCGCATAATTCGGTCAAAAGATTCATCCTGCCAAAGCTGACCGCGTCTCCCGAGCAGCTTATTGATGTTACGCGCCGAAACACCTTTGATGCTCTTCAAGATTCTGGCAAGCGAGAAGGGACAGCCATGCTCATCCTCAAGCGCCGTAAACAAAAGATGCACATGGGTTGGCATGATGACGCATGCATGAAGTTCAATTCTTTTTCCATTTTCGAAGAGACAATGCCGCAACGCAATGGATCGCGCAGGGGGAGACAGGTATGGGTATTTCCAGACGCGAAAGGTGACAAAGTATGTTGCATTGAACGTTTCGATATGCGGCAGATTTCTTCTGTAAAAGTGCATCGCTGAGAGCTTGCCTCTTTCGATCGTCCAGGAGTCCGGGCTTGTGTGGCACAGACACTCCTGTCTGTGCCTGCGTCCTTCTTGTTCCTATCAAGCACAGGCAAGAGTGCCTGTGCCACAAAATCACAATGTTAATCGTACTCTCACATATTTCCTTCCGACTCGTATTGTCAGTTCAGTCGGAAAACATGAAAGCTCATTGGTCATGCTTGGAATCCCGGGATGAAATCCGTTCACAAAGACTAGATCGCTGGAGTCGACTGCGCCCTCTTTTATTTTCCTACTACCTTCGGATGCGGAGCTGACCAATCCCACATCGTGCAAGAGCTTATCCAGTCGCCAGGTAATTGTTCCTGGAGTTTCAAATTCTTTATTGGTGCGGTACTTGGTTACACTTCTCTCAATAACCTGAAGATTGTCCGGAGTCTGATTCTTTTGAAACTGCTTACTCCAATTTTCTTCAGCGTCCTTAGCAGCTTCGCCTCCATGAAAGTCGTGCACGATTCCACGTGCGAGCCTTTTTTTCGCATCCATCGGATGTTGCCATTCTTTCATTCGGGCAATCTCATCTATTTTCACGTCCGTCAGCAGCTCGTAGTAGCGCCACATCAGGTCGTCAGAGATCGACATGACTTTGCCGTAAATCTCCTGTGGAGGCTCGCTGATGCCGATGTAGTTTCCATACGACTTTGACATCTTCTGCACGCCGTCCAGGCCTTCAAGGATCGGCATGGTCAGGATGATCTGCGAAGGCTGCCCGTAATCTTTCTGCAACGTTCGTCCCATGTGCAGATTGAATTTCTGGTCGGTGCCGCCCAATTCCACGTCCGCCTCCAGCGCCACGGAATCATACCCCTGGCAGATGGAATAGAGCAGCTCATGGATCGCGATGGGCTTCTCCTCCTGAAAGCGCTTGTGAAACTCCTCGCGCTCCAGCATCTGCGACACGGTAAACTTGGCCGCCAGGCGGATAAAGTCTTCAGCCGACATCCTGGAGAACCAGCGCGAGTTGAAATCGACCACGGTCTTCTGTGAATCGAGGATCTTGAAGACCTGCGCTTTGTAGGTCTCGGCGTTGCGGTCGATATCGGCGCGCGTGAGCGGCGGGCGCGTGACGGTGCGCCCTGTCGGGTCGCCGATCATCCCGGTAAAATCACCGATCAGAAAGATCACGGTGTGTCCCAGGTCCTGAAAATGTTTGAGCTTGCGGATGAGCACTGTGTGTCCCACGTGCAGGTCGGGCGCCGTGGGATCAAAGCCGGCCTTCACGCGTAGCGGCTTGCCGGTCTTGAGAGATTGCTCCAGGCGCTCGCGCAGCTCGCGCTCATGGATGATCTCCGCCGCGCCCTTCTTGATGTAAGCCAGTTGTTCGTCAACAGGAGGAAAGTTTGCCATCGGTATTGATTATAAGGAGTCTTCCGAAATCAGCACCGCATTCAGTGCTGGACGAAGGCTCTGCAAACCGGGACGGATGGTTTGCGCGGCGGAAGTAAACTTGATTTCATGCTTACAGTTTGCCGCTGGTGGGCGTCTAAGCGATACGGCCCCAGTTACTGAAAACCATTGTCCGCCGCCTGGAGGATATCCGTGCTTCGAACTGCTGCTCGTTTTGCGCTCGTGCTTCTGGCTGTGTCCGTCGCGTATTGCCAGGCGCCGCAGGTCCTCTCCGTGCCTCCGGATTCGCCACGCTGGAGTCTTGAAGGCCAGGCCAAACCGGCGGAATATCTGGGCCGCAAGTGTCTCATGCTCAATGGCGGCGCGGCGGTCCTGAAGGATTTCGAGTTGCGTGATGGCGTCATTGACGTGGACGTGGCAACGCAGGCGTTGCGCGCGTTTTTTGGCATCGACTTTCGCATCGACGAGAAAGGCGCAAACTGGGAAGAAGTTTACCTGCGCCCGCACAAATCGGGCCTCCCCGACGCGATGCAGTACACGCCGGTACTGAACACCGGCCGCAATTGGCAGCTTTACAACGGCCAGGGCTTCACCGGGGCAGTCGATATTCCAAAGGGCGCCTGGTTCCATCTGCGTCTTGAAATCGGCGGCGCTCAGGCCAAACTGTACGTCAAAGAGGTGGATAAGCCGGCGCTGGTAATGGACGATCTGAAGAGCGGCGTGCAGAAAGGGCAGATTGCCCTGGTCGACCTCACCGGCGAAACCTGCTTTTCAGATTTCCAGGTGAGGACAACGCCTGATGCAGCGTGGGAGCGTCATCTGCCTTCCATGCCGCCCCGTACTTTGACGCACTGGAGCATTTCACCGGCGTACGACGCTTTGCAGCGCAAGCTCGAGCGCCCGCTCTCGGCGGCTGAGATCAGCTCGATCCGTTGGGAGGAGGTAGAGGCAGAGCCGCCCGGATTCGTCGTGCTCTATCGTTACCGTGAAGCGCCGCATCCGCGGGTCACCTTCCAGGGCGATTTCTCCAAGCGGCTTGAGCCCCAGCCGGGCATGAAGGTCCTGTACGCGCGCACTACCATCACGTCTGACCGCGAGCAGATGAAGAAACTCTTGATCGGCTACAGTGACGATGTCAGTGTCTTCCTGAACGGCAGGATCCTTTACACTGGCCGGAGCGCGCAGGGCTTTCGCGATCCGGGGTTCCTGGGAATCGTGAACCCAGAAAATGACGCGGTCTTTCTTCCGCTAAAGAAGGGCGATAACGAACTCGTGCTGGCTGTGAGCGAACTTGGCGGAGGGTGGGGCTTCATTTGCCGGCTGGTCGATCCGGAAGAGTGAGCTTCTCCCACGGCCTGAATTAATTGTTATCTAGACGCTTATCTGCCGCTTGACCCAAATCCGCCAGCCTTGCGGCTCGACTCATTCAGGTCTTCCACCACTTCGACTGCGCCCGTAAGCACCGGGTAAGGAATCAGGTTGGCAATTTTGTCTCCGGCGCGGATGGTCGCCGGCAGGTCGCTCAGATTTTCCATCAGGACTTTGATCTCCCCACGATAACCGGAGTCAATCACGCCGCCGGTCAGCGCCAGCCGCCGCGCCGCCATTGAAGATTTATCGCGCAGCAACGCTCCCATAGGCTCGCCAGCGGGCGATGTGCACTCAATGGCGATTCCGGTAGAGACCATGGCATGGCCGCGGCCTTCCAGCGTTACGGTTTCAGCCGAATAGATGTCATAACCAAGATCTTCGCCGGGGTGTGCGACGATTGGCGCCTTGGCTGCCGCATTCAGCAGCTTGACTCTCAACATCTATCTGCCCTCCGAGCGCCCGCGCCTGAGCACTCTCCGTTCGATCACCTCAAGCTCTCCCGACAGGATCAGGCCAATCGCTTCTGAATATGCGGAGTGCTCTTGCTCGAGAATTCTCGCTGAGAGTGTATGCACGTCGTCGCTATCAAGGACCGGAACGGTTTTTTGCAAGATGATGGGGCCGTGGTCCAGATGCTCGTCGACAAAATGCACGGTGCAGCCGGTTATCTTTGCGCCGTACTCCAGCGCCTGCTTCTGCGCGTCCATGCCAGGAAACGCGGGCAGGAGCGACGGATGAATGTTGACGATCTGGTCCGGAAAAGCCCGCACGAATTCAGGCGAGAGCAGGCGCATATATCCCGCCAGGCAGATCAGGTCGACCTGCGCTTGCTTAAGAGCCGCTACTACTTCAGCATCATGCTCTTCGCGGACGCGGCCTTTGGAAGGAATCAATTGCGCATTCAAACCGCGCCTCTTGGCTGACTCCAGCCCGGGCGCTTCAGCACGATTGGAAATCACGATGGCGATTTCGGCCTGCAACCGCCCGGCCTTGATGGAATCCGCGATGGCTTCAAAATTCGAGCCACGCCCGGAAAGCAAAATGCCAAGTTTTTTAAGGGCAGCCATCTTCAGGCGTACTGTACCTTGCGGTCGCCTTTGACGATCCGGCCGATGAGATATGCCTTCTCGC
>DASSXL010000241.1:0-4545 GCA_035703825.1 Candidatus Angelobacter sp. | reverse complement strand
GCGCCGGGATGAAAAAGGTAAAGCGGCCAGAGGTCCATGGTGCCGCCCGCCAGATCCACCCGGCAGGGCGCGTGCGCAATGATCGTTCCGGGAGGAGGCAAAGGTTATTCCGTATAAAACTGGGCCATCTGGCGGAACTTGTTGTAACGGCCGTCAAGGAGCTTTTGCACCGACTGGTGCTTCAGCTCGTTAAAGTGCTTGAACAGGACCTCATCCACCATGGCGGCTGCGGCGTCGTGGTCCAGGTGCGCGCCTCCGTCGGGCTCAGGAATGATCTCGTCGATGATTGCCAGCTCCTTCAGGTCAGGAGCGGTGATGCGCAGCGCCTGGGCCGCGATTTCCTTTTTGGCCGCGTCACGCCACATGATGGAGGCGCAGCCTTCCGGCGAAATCACCGAATAGACCGAATTTTCCATCATGAACACGCGATCAGCCACGGCAATGGCCAACGCGCCGCCGCTGCCGCCTTCGCCCGTGATGGTGGTAATGATCGGGACTTCAATTCGAGCCATCTCCCGCAGGTTGCGCGCAATGGCTTCCGCCTGGCCGCGCTCTTCAGCTCCCAGACCGGGATATGCACCCGGCGTGTCGACGAAGGTAAAGATCGGGCGGCCAAACTTTTCCGCCATCTTCATGCAGCGCAGCGCCTTGCGGTAGCCCTCTGGATTGGCCTGGCCAAAGTTGCGGTAGACGCGCTGCTTGGTATCGCGCCCCTTCTGGTGGCCAATGACCATCACGTTTTCGCCACGATAACGTGCCATGCCACAGACGATGGCCACGTCATCGCCAAAGCCGCGGTCACCGTGGATTTCACTCCAGTCGGTGAAAAGGCGGTCGACGTAGTCCATGGTGAACGGGCGCTGCGAGTGGCGCGCCAGCTCAGTCTTTTGCCAGGCATTGATGTGCAGGCGAATCTGTTCGCGCAGAAAATTGATTTGATGTTGCAGGTGCTTCAGTTGCAGGCGGGCTTCATGGTCAGCGGTGGCGCGGGATTCCAGCAGGGCAACCTGCCCTTCAATCACTTCCAACTGACGCTGCGCTTTCACTGCTGGATCCAAGAATATAGCTCCTAGCTGCTGGCTTCTAGCTCCTAGCAAAAACTTTGTCCTCCGTCATCCTGAACGATGTCCAAGGAGCCATGCGACCGAGGATGAGTCGAAGGCCCCCGAGAATATCTCGCTGACCATGCCGCGTCAGGGAGTTCTCACGAAACTACATGTAATCATCTTAAACTTGGCTTCGCGGCCACTGTAAACGCAAAAGCCAAGAACCAAAAGCTAGCAGCTAGCGGCTAATAGCTAGCGGCTAATCAATCACCCTGACCGCGCCGCGACCGAACAACTCTTCCACGCGCGTAATAAAACTGCGGTCTGGACAAATATTATATCCGTCCGCTTCCATCACTACCATGAAGTCGCCGGGACGTTCCACATCAAACAACACTTTTGCCTCGCCTTTGCGCTCATGGCAAATGGTGTGCAGCGCGTCCACCGTGGCTTCAGTGGCGGTGTCCAGCGGCACGCGAATGCGGATGGATCGCGGCAGCTTGGGCTGCGCTTCTTCCAGCGGCGTGAGCTGGTTGATGATCACCTTGGGGTTGGAGCCCTCTTCCACGCGGATGCTGGCCTTCACCAGCATGGGAATTTCCTGCTTCAGGATGGTTTGCAGCTTCTTGTAGGCGTCAGGGAAAACAACGGCTTCGATGGTGCCCGTCATGTCTTCCAGAACGGCTTGCGCGTAGAGGTCTCCTTTGCGCGACTTCAGCACACGGACGTTGGAGACCATGCCCGCTGTGTTGATCAGTTCGTCGCGACCGGTGCCTGTGGTCATGGCGCTGATGGTCTCGACCGACAAGGCGCGAAAATCTTCCAGCTTGTCCTTGTACTTTTCCAGCGGGTGCCCGGTAATGAAGAAGCCCAGCACTTCTTTCTCGTTGGCCAGACGCAGATGCTCGTCCCATTCAGGAACGCTGGGCAGCTTTTCGCCTGAGCCGTTAGACTCTTCTTCCTGAAACACGCCGAAGAGCCCATGCTGGCCCATCTCGGCATCGCGCTGTGTCTTCTGCGCCCGTTCGATGGCCTTATCCAGTACCGCCATGATCTGCGAGCGGTAGCCAAAGTCATCCATGGCGCCTGCCTTGATCAGCGATTCCAGCACGCGCTTGTTCAACATCCGCAGGTCGACCTTCTCGCAGAACTCAAAAATCGAGCTGAACCGGCCAAGCTCTTTTCGTGCCGACGTGATGGACTCAATGGCGTTGCGGCCAACGTTCTTGACCGCCGCGAGGCCAAAGCGGATGGCGCTCTCATGCGGCGTGAAATACGCGTCGCTCACGTTGATGTTGGGCGGCTCCACGGGAATTTTCATCTCGCGGCATTCGTTGATGTACTTGACCACGTTGTCAGTGTTGCCCATC
Organism: Candidatus Angelobacter sp.; assembly: GCA_035703825.1. GTDB lineage: Bacteria > Acidobacteriota > Terriglobia > Terriglobales > Acidobacteriaceae > Angelobacter. The sequence goes on along the minus strand of DASSXL010000241.1, from coordinate 2,129 downwards.
TGCGAGGTCAACAGGGCCGCCATGAACTCCACCGGATAATGCGTTTTGAGATAGGCCGTCTGGTAGGCCAGCAGCGCATAAGCCGCGGAGTGTGACTTGTTAAAACCGTAGCCGGCAAACTGCTCCATCAGATCGAAAATCTTGACGATCTTCTTTTCCGGGAAGCCGCGCTCGACCGCGCCTTTTACAAAACGCTCGCGCTGGGCAGCCATTTCTTCGGCGATCTTCTTGCCCATGGCGCGACGCAGCAGATCGGCCTCACCCAGCGAGTAGCCAGCCAGCACGTTGGCGATCTGCATGACCTGTTCCTGATAGACGATGACGCCAAGCGTTTCCTTGAGCAGCTCTTCCAGTTGCGGCAGCTCGTACTCCACTTTCTTGCGTCCCCACTTGCGGTCAATAAAGTCATCGATCATGCCGCCCTGAATTGGGCCGGGGCGATAGAGCGCGTTAAGGGCAGTCAGGTCGTCAATCGAATTGGGCTTGTAGCGGCGGAGCACGTCTGTCATGCCGCCGGATTCAAACTGGAAGATGCCGGAGGTCAGTCCGGTGTGGAAGACGCTTTCGTAGGTCTTTTGGTCGTCAAGAGGGATTTTCTCCAGATCGATGGCTGCGCCGCGCTGCGCAATGAGCTTGAGCGCGTCGTCGAGAATGGTGAGCGTGGTGAGCCCAAGGAAGTCCATCTTGAGCAGGCCCATCTTCTCCACCGCCTTCATGTCATAGGCGGTCACAATTTCGTCGTTCTTGGTCTTGTGCAGCGGTACCAGGTCAGTGAGCGGCATGGGAGAAATCACCACGCCCGCGGCATGCACCCCGGAGTTGCGCACCAGCCCTTCCAGCTTGAGAGCCGTATCGATCAGTTCACGTACCTGGATTTCTTTTTCGTAGGCTTCCTGCAGCGGCCCGGACTCGTCGAGCACCTTATCCAGGGTAATGCCTATGGTGGCCGGCACCATCTTGGCGATGCGGTCCACGTCGGCATAAGGGATGTCCATGGCGCGGCCCACGTCTTTGATGGCCGCCTTGGCCGCCATGGTGCCAAAGGTGATGATCTGGGCCACGTTTTCACGCCCGTATTTCTGCGTGACGTAATTAATGACCTCTCCGCGCCGGTTCATGCAGAAGTCAATATCGATATCAGGCAGCGAGACGCGCTCAGGATTCAGGAAACGCTCAAACAGCAGCTCATGCTGGAGCGGATCGATATCGGTGATGCCCATGGCATACGCGACGAGAGCGCCGGCGGCCGATCCGCGGCCCGGGCCAACGGGAATGGAATTTTCGCGAGCGTAGCGGATGAAGTCCCAAACGATCAGGAAGTATCCGGAGAATTTCATCTGCTGGATGATGGCGATCTCGCGCGCCAGCCGCTGATCGTAGTCGGTGCGCGTCTTTTTCAGCTTGCCCGCAGCTTCGGCCTGACCAAGAGTTTCCCATCTGCGCGCAAATCCCTGCCGAGCGACGTGCTCAAAGTAGCTATCCAGCGTGAACCCATCCGGAACTACAAACTCCGGAAACGGATTTTTGACCTTGTTCAGCTTGAAGTTGCAGCGCTCGGCAATGGCCAGCGACTGCGCCAGCACGTCTTCGCGCCCGTTGAAAAGCTGCCTCATCTCGTCGGCGGTCTTCACAAAGAACTGGTTGCCGTGGAACTTCAGCCGGTTCGTCTCATTGACGGACTTGCCGGTCTGAACGCAAACCAGCACGTCCTGCGCGTGGGCGTCGTCCTCGCAGAGATAGTGGCTGTCATTGGTGGCCACCATGGGAATGCCCAGCTCTTTTTCCAGGCGAAAGAGATCTGCGTGAATGCGATGCTCTTCCGGCAATCCCTGGTCCTGGATTTCCATGAAAAAATTATCTTTGCCGAAAATCTCGCGATAGAAGCTGGCTGCGCCGCGAGCGGCGTCATACTTCCCTGCCAGCAGGTTCTCGCAGACCTCGCCGGCCAGGCAGCCGCTCAGCCCGATGAGTCCCGTGGAATGCTCCGCCAGAAACTTTTTGCTGATGCGCGGCTTGTAATAGAAGCCATGCATGCTGGCTTCAGAGGTGATCTTGATCAGGTTCCGATAGCCTTCTTCATTTTCAGCCAGCACCAGCAGGTGGTTGTAGCTGTCGCCTTCCGGCGGCGC
>DASSXL010000198.1:0-29101 GCA_035703825.1 Candidatus Angelobacter sp. | reverse complement strand
ACGGATACGAAGCAAAGCCGTCGCTTTCGCGCCGCGGCAACGGGCCGAATCCGGCAGCAGCCACTTTCAGCTCACGCTCAAACACCTGGTCTCCGTAGTGGCCAAGCCCGGTAAATTTGTACAGCCGCTTATCGTCTTGTTTGTCCGCTTCTGATGAAACATACTTCAGGCGCTCAAAGCTGGTCCATGTCGCAGGCCATTCTTGCTGGCTCGCGAACGCGTGCCCTCGCCACTGGCCTCCGCCGATAAAATCTATCGCTTCCGCCGGACGCCGCGTTTCTTCCGAAACAGCCACGCAGTTGTACCGCTGCCATCTGCGCGCTGCGTCATTCGCGCAAAGCGCATCGGCGTTCGGCGCATGGCTGCTTACCAGAACGATCTTCTCCCGCCGCGCTCCAGCCCTCTCCAGCGCTTCCGACACGGCCAGAAATGACGATCCACTCAGTCCAGGGCCTTCATCCACCACAGCGAACGTCGCGCCGGATGAAACATATTGTTCTATCGCCAAGAGCTGCCGCGCAGAGAACTCAGCCGTCCGATTGTAAGGATGCCCTTGCGGACGCACGGTGAACCTTTCAGCGGTGATTCCTCGCAGGCGCGCCGCGGCAGCCATTACCGCGCTCAGCGTTGTGCCGATGCTCCTGATGCCGACAATCAACAAGCTGTCTTCAGCCCGAGAGATGCGCTCAAGAACATCAGCGTAAGCCAGAGGATGCAGCGCGTAATACGCAAAGCCTTCCGGAGTGGAGATGGAAATTTGTTCAATTTCAGGAAGGTCGCGCACGGCGTCGAGCAAATTTTGAAGAGATGTGTTTTGAGAATTGGCCGGACGCCAGATGGATGATTGCCCTTCGGCTGCCAGGCAGCCACACTGGCTTTGCACCAGTGCGTCCGCGAGATGGTCCGTAAGGATTTCAGCCGAGTGAACGCGCTCTGCGCGCACGTCGGCAAGCCCGCACTCAACTTCGCCCGCCCGCAGCAGGGCGCCAATCAACCGTTCACACGATTCATCGGCCCAGAGCAGCCGTAGTTGTTCGATCAGCGAAGACTTGAGCCTATGCCCACATACAAGCCTCTGGTCTCCGCGGAAGACCAGCAGATTCACAGCGCGCATCGGGCTGGTGTCAGGCTACTTTCTTGGCCGTTCTGCGCACGGCCCGTGGCGACCGGGCAACGTCGCCTTCTTTATCCACAAAATAGAGATACTGGTTGTCGCGCTCAATCGCCTTCGGCACCAGCACCTCGGTTTCACCTTCGCCCGATTTGGGTTTTCGGCTCACGTTGCCGCTTCCGTCGACAAAGTAAAGATACTTCTTGTAGTCCCGCTCCAGATGCAGTTCTTTTACCTTTTCCGCCATACTCATGTTGGAGTGCAAATAGCGCTCTCTGGATGCCACAGCCTTAAGGTTTAGATTTTCCTTTGCTGCTGCTTCGGGTTCCCTTTCGATGCCGCGGCGCTGGCGGCTCTTCACCCGGGGCCAACACCCGGCGCACCAGAGGGGGATTGAACTTGTACATACGTTCATGCACCGTGCCGTCATCGTCTTTCACTCGCAATAGGAATGTGCGCAGGTTCCCTTCTTTTTCGAAAGTCTGCTGTCCCAGCGTAACCGGCAGCACGCCCGCAAGCTCGCGCTCGCGATACGCGGTTTCATAGCGATGTTTGCGCGTGTTCCAGGTAAATACCCTTGCCTGGCTGTAGTCGTAAGGCAAGCCTTCTTTTTCCGTGAAAAGCACCAGGTATTCAGAGACTTTCTTATCGCCATCCTGGACTTCATCAAGCGGATAAGCCGCCACTATCCGCTGACCTTCAGAATATTGCGCAATCTCTTCCGGGATCACCAGGTAGAGCGCCCTGCCCAGCACCCATCCCACGCGCATCTGTGCGTCGCGCACCAGCCACCAGTCTTCGCGGACGGCCGGCGGCCCGGTGCTGTCGCTCTTTACTTTGTCCTCGTCAGGATTCTCTTCCGCCTCTTTGTTCTCGTCTTTCAGTTGCAGCGCCGGGGCATTGCGGTCCACTGCCTGGCGCTGCAACAAGTCGACCTTTGTCTTCTCATTCAGCAGGTAGAGATAGCCGGTCTTTCTTCCCGGCAGAACATGCACCTTGACCTGCTCCTCCGTGCTGGCCGTGGCCTGCGCCGGCGCGGCCTTGAAGTGCTCCGCCAGGCGCTGAAACTCGTCGAACGTCTGCTGATCGGCCAGGTAGCGTTCCTGCACCCAGCCTTCTTCGCCGCGGGGTGAGCGCACGCGCAGAAAGCGCTTGCTCTGCATCCGTTCCAGTATCTGTACTCGCTCCCCGTTATGCACCACGCCGGTCTTGTTGTAGAAGGTGGCAACGTGGTCGCGAAGTCCGGCTTCCGTCACGGCCACATAGGCGTATTCCGCATGGCCAGAGAGGCCGCCTTTGCCGCATCCCGCCAGCGCGCACAGCCCCGCGACGGCAACAAACAGCGCTGCCAGCGTCATATTCTTATGGGTTGGGGGAACGCCCGTGAATTTCCGCATTGCTTTTATCCGAACAAATATAGCAGTCCGCCCCCGCACAAGACAGGTGCGTCCAGCCCCTGACCCGTCGGCCCCGCACCCCGTGCTGATTGCACGATCAATACCCTGGCCGTCCGGAGCAGCGTTTACTGCGCCGCCGCTCCCTGCTGGGCAAAGATCACGTAATGCCCCGCTGGGTCCTTAACCCCGAATTCCCTGGCGTGATAAAACGTCGTTCGCTCCGGCATCACCACATCTGCTCCTTTGGTGGCGGCCAGCGCCGCGTCAATGTCGGCAACTTCGATGTACAAAAAACTCGGCCCTTTGCGGGCAGCCGCTCCTGTTGCGGCATTGTCTTTCTCCGCGCTCGCAAAACTCTGGTACATCAACTCAACCCCGTTCTTTTCCACAATAGCGAAACCGATCTTGTTTCCTTCGGGGACCTCAACGGTCTTCTGGAAGCCCATTCGTTCGGTCCAGAACCGGATGCACGGCTCAAGCTCTTCTGCAAACAGGATAGACGTTATCTTCTTTACTTCCGCAGGTTTCATATTTCTCTCCGATGTAGAAATGAAAGACCGGGACCAGCGCCAGAGTCAGCAGCGCCGGCCCGAAAGTCCGGAATTGCATACAAATTTCTCCTTGCAATTTCATGCTAGTCTAAATTAGACTAGCATAGTACGACATTGAGTTCGCTCGTGTCAACAGGAGTGTTTTTATGCCAGTTCAGCAACGCCGCTTGCATGACCTGATCTCCATTGGGCCGGCCATGCTGCGCGACTTTGAAATTCTCGGCATCCACAGCGTGAAACAGCTTGCCCGGCAAAATCCGGCCAGGCTCTACCAGAAACTCTGCCGCGCAAGCGGCCAGCGCGTCGATATCTGCTGCCAGGACGTCTTTTCCGCCGCCGTGGCCCAGGCCCGCAACCCGCTTCTTCCCGCTGAGCAGTGCCAGTGGTCGTACTGGAGCCGCCTGCGAAAGGCGCGCCATGGCCGCGGCTAAGCAACCTGCAGCCAGGAAGTCTGGGGCCAGGAAGCCCGAAGCCCTGAGCTTCGAAACGAAGAAGCGCGAGCTCACTGTCCCAGACCTTGTCCTCCTGAGCCTTCTGGCGGAAGAGGCGATGCACGGCTACCAGGCCAATACGGAGCTGGAGCGCCGCCAGGTCCAGGACTGGGCTGGCGTTTCCCGGCCGCAGGTCTACTACTCTCTGGAAAAGCTGGCGCGGCTTGGGCTGATTAAAGAAACCGGCGATCCCGAACCCGCTTTGGGCCCTGAGCGGCGCATCTTCTCCACCACGGCAAAAGGCCGCGCGGCCCTGGCCGCCGCCTTGGAGCGCGAAACCTGGACCAACCTGCGCGACCGTCCTCCGTTTCTTACCTGGATGGCGCTTTCCTGGCAGGCGAGCCCGGTAGTGGTCCGCAAGCAGCTTCAGCGGCGAGAAGAATTTCTTCAACGCGAACTCGCCCGTGAAGAGGCGACCCTGAGCGCTGTTGAAAAGGAAGTGGGACATCGTTTTCATGAAGCCGTGTGGATGATTAAACTTATGATCGAACAGTTTCGCGCGGAGCTGAGCTGGCTGCGGCAAGTCGCCTCCGAGCTTGATCGCCGCGCTCCCGCAGTGAATCCTGCGCGCGTTGGAAAAGATATGCCTTAAGGGCGCCGTTGCGCCGCGGATCGATTGCGCGCTGGCAAGGTATACTGCTCGATTCGAGGAAAAGAATGGCGACCCGTATAAAGCTATTTTTATTCTGCAGTCTTTTTTGCCTTTTCACCGCGGCTTCCGCCCAGCAACCCAACACCGACGAGCGGCAGATCCGCGGCGCCATGGAGTTTCTGGCCAGTGATGCGCTGCAAGGACGCGGCAGCGGCTCCCATGATGAACTCCTTGCCGCCACCTATCTGGCTTCGCAACTGCGCGAGATCGGCATCCAGCCGGCCGGCGACGACGGCGGCTACATTCAAAACGTTTCCGGCGAATTCAACTTCTATCGCGAAGGCAAGAAGCAGTGGACCACCCGCAATGTCATCGGCAAACTTCAGGGCCGCGACGAAAAAATGAAAGACCAGGTAGTCCTGCTTACCGCGCACATGGACCACCTGGGCGTCGGAAAGCCGGTGGATGGCGACAGCATCTACAACGGCGCAGATGACGATGCTTCCGGATGCGTCGCCGTGCTACAACTGGCGCGCGCTCTGGCCCGTGAAAAGTCCCCCAAGCGGACAGTGCTGTTCGTCTTCTTCGGAAGCGAGGAAACCGGCGGCCAGGGCGATGAATATTTTCTTCAGCATCCGCCGGTGCCGCTCAAAAACATTGTTGCCAATCTGGAATTTGAAATGATCGGCCGCGCCGACTCCGCCGTAAAGCCTGACGAGCTCTGGCTCACCGGCTTCGACCGCAGCAATCTTGGCCCCGAGCTCGCAAAACATGGCGCCCACTTGGTGGCAGACCCGCATCCCAAGCAGAACTTTTTCCAGCGTTCAGACAATTACGCCCTGGCCAAACAGGGCATCATAGCCCACACCGTCTCCAGCTTCGGCCTGCATAAGGACTATCACCGCCCCAGCGACGACGTCGCACATATCGACTTCAACCATATGGTACAGGCAATCCATTCCATGCTGGAACCGGTCAAGTGGCTGGCCAGTTCCAAATTCAAGCCGGAGTGGGTTGAGGGAAAGAAGCCTTAAGCTCTTTTATCCCGAGCGCAGCGAGGGAACCCTTTAGCTGGAAACGCACTCGGCAATACCTTCGGTCCTTTCCGAGCGATTATTCTCCCAAAAAGCTCTTAAATACCCATCCCAGAAGCCAGATCAGGCTGAAAACCGCTCCAATCACCACTGAGACCAGGAACAACTCGTCCGGCAGCAACTCCAGCGCAAAAAAGATGAATTCGGCCGGCCCTTTGGATTCAGACTCTGTCTTCTTCCTCATCTCCCTAGCCCTCATTGGAATGACGTACGGGCCGTTGGGATTATTAACCTACAACTTCGGCCAGGTGGATTTGTTTAGGGGATTCTTGGGAGGGCTACGTTGCCATATCGCGGGTTGGCGTGGACGTTCTTCTCTTGCCGCGAACCGCACTCAGTTCGGTTTTTCTTTTTTCTTGCCGCGAATCCGCTCGTCGATCGGCTTGCGGCCTTTAAAGCCTTCTTCCATGCCATGCCAGAACTCGATCTTCTCTTCCCCGTACTTCCAGCACAGCAGCACAACCTCATCGTCCACCGCGCAGGGAAAATCCAGCAAGCCGATATCGAGGTCCTTTACCTGGACGCCGATGGCATCAATTTCCGCCAGCGTGTCCTTGATGTCCTGAAAGGCTTTATCGCGCTCGGCGCGGCGCCGCGCCACCGTCGGCACGTCCACGAAAAGGCCTCCGCTTAGAAGGATGCGATGCTTCAGGTCCAGCAGCTCTTTTTCCACGGTCTCAATTACGCCCTTGTCGTCCATCGCGCGCTTGATCAGCGACCGCAATACGGGCACCAGACTCTGCGCCTCTTCCAGCGTGAAGGTTTTTTGTTTTGCCATAGTTAGCTTTATCTTTTCATTCGACATCGCCCACGCGATGTCGGCTCACCGGATTTCCAGCATTCTGTCCAGGGCCACGCGCGACCAGTATTTCACGTCGTCCGGGACCTGAATGCGGTTCACCACGTTGCCTTCCGTCAGGTTTTCCAGCGCCCAGCACAAGTGCTGTGGCGATATGCGGAACATCGTGGTGCAGAGACAGCCGGATTCATCCAGAGTAATCACCATCTTACGCTCTCTGGCAAATTCTTTCCCCATGCGATTCACCAGATGGATCTCCGTGCCTACGGCAAACTTGCTGCCCTCGGGCGCCGCGGCAATCATCTTGATCAAGCTTTCTGTTGAGCCGATGCCGTCAGCCTTCTGGCAAACCTCCCAGCGGCATTCAGGATGCACAATCACCTTGATTCCCGGATGCAGCGCACGAACTCTGTCCACATGCTCAGGAAGAAAGCGCTGATGCACCGAGCAATGTCCCTTCCACAAAATCACCTTTGCCTTGCGCAACCGTGCCGGATCAACTCCGCCGCCAATCATGAATGGGTCCCATACTATGCAATCGCTAAGCGGAATACCCATGGCAAACGCCGTGTTGCGCCCCAGGTGCTGGTCAGGCAGAAACAGGATTTTCTCGTTGCGCTCAAACGCCCACTTGAACGCCGCCGGAGCATTGGACGACGTGCAAACCAGACCGCCGCGTTCGCCGCAAAATGCTTTGATCGCCGCCGTGGAGTTCATGTAAGTCAGCGGCGTAATGCCGCGGCCCATCTCGTCAGTGAGGCCCATCGAGACAAGCTGCTCCCAGCAGCTTTCCACCTGGCCAATCTCGGCCATATCCGCCATGGAGCAGCCGGCATTCAGATCAGGCAGGATCACCTGCTGGCCAGGGTGCGCCAGCACGTCGGCGCTCTCGGCCATGAAATGAACGCCGCAAAAAACGATGTATTCGGCGCTGGTGCGCGCGGCCTCCTGCGCCAGCTTGTAGGAGTCGCCGCGAAAATCGGCAAACCGGATCACCTCATCCCGCTGGTAGTGGTGGCCCAGGATCACCGCGCGTGAGCCAAGCTCGCGTCTGGCCGCGGCAATGCGCGCGTCCATGGTGTTGTCGGGGAGTACAAGGTAGTTATCGAGCGAGCAACTGACGCCTCGCTCTTCCAAAGGAGCAATCGTAGTCGACATTTGGGTCCGCCTTCAGTCCCGCGGCTTTTTGCCCGGAACGGAGATGTTGAAAGCATCCACAGGCTCCAGCAGGTCCACTGCGCTTTGGGTGAGCCAATGCGAGCGCCGAATTGCGCGAGCCATTGGCGAGGGCGGAGCGGTTTACCGCAAAGCCCTCAAATAAACGATGCGCCCGACCTGCGGGGTTGTTGAAGCCCGCAGCCTTACTGTTATTGATGACCTTCAGAGGCAGTACGACTCGATAAATTATGTGGCGTCAACCTTACTGAAAGGCCGGTATTTATTGTGCCATTTGCGCTGCCTGACGTGCAAATGGCGCTCTGCCTCCGGCGAGCGCCATGATGAAGGGTCCTGACGGACGCTATTTCTTGCCCTCAGCTTTGGGCGCTGGTTTGGCCGCGTGCTTGGCCGGCGCTTTGCCCTTGAACTCCACCAGGATCACGTCAAATGCCTTGTCGCCGACGTTTTCCGGCAAGTGCACAGTGGCTGGAGTAAACATGGCATCGCCAGCCTTGACCTCGCGCTCCTCCGTCTTGCCGTCAGGATAGCTGAACTTCACCTTGCCGTCAGTGAGAAATACGGCAACCAAGTCGGGGTGGCTGTGCATGACTGACTTGTCATGCGGCTCATAGTGCGCTTTGACAATGCGCGAATACGCATTGTCGCTGACGGTGGTGTAATGCTTGGAATCGACTTTGGTTGGGTCCTGGGCTGAAAGGATGGTAGCGCTGCATAGACATACCACCACCATGTAAAGAGCAATCCTTGCTCGCATATGTTTCTCCTATACTTTTAAGTTTTTCGATCGGCGTTCCGTGGCAGCAACCCTACTCTCGTAGTTCAGGCATGTCAATTGCGGGTGGATAAACGGGTTAACGGCGGCTTGATCGCACGAATGGTGCATTCACCTCGGGATTCAGTTCCTAAGTAACAACGGTCAGCCTTCTCACTATCTCTTCCGCCACCGCATCGGCCCGCGCGGCGATCTGCTGCGGCGTCTGGTCCTGAATGGGATGCTGCACGTAAACAGCGTCAAAGCCCGCGCGTCCCAGGGCGCTGGCCTGCACTCGCGCCGGGGCTGTGAATTCAGTGGTGGCCACGGGCACTGCCGGAATTCCCAGATTCTCTAAGCCGATTGTGTCGTGCAAACTGCACGTTGTGCACGACCCTCAATCGGCCAGCCCTTCCACCACGGCGTCCATCCCGCGCAGTTGTTCGATGACCTGCGGCGGAGCGTTCTTGGCAAACGTTGGCTTCTTGGTGCGCAGAATTTCCGCGGCACCATATTTCGTCCGAAAAATTTCTTCCAGCCGGTCAAGAAAGAAGCTGCCGCCCGGTTTGCTGATGTCGAGCAATCCGATCCTTTTGCCTTGCAAACTCGCCAGCCGCGCTGGCGGCGCTGCCGCTTTTGGTACGCTCTCATTTCCTGGATGAACAATCACTACCATGCTGTACTCCTTTATTTGTCCGGGATCGGATAGGTCACCATCTGGCTGCCCGCCGGCCCCGTTGACCAACTGCCGATCACTGCGGAAAACTTTCCTGCCGTTCCCCCGGCGACGAAAATGCTGATCGCCTCAGGCGAGCGGAATTTCTGGTAGCACTTTTCGCCGCGCACTGTGATCTCTTTATAGTTCGCCGCCAACTGCGTGCCTTCTGCGCGCTCTTCTTTCGAATAATGCCGCACAGGCACCCCGGTATTTTCAAACAGGAATTGCCGCGCCTGCTCCTTGGTAATCCCGTCGCGATGGATAGTCTTCACATGCTCGGGGCAAAGGACCACAATCGCCTCCGGCATCAGGCAGGTGCGATAGCTCCACACCGTGGCCAGCGCGAAGGAAATCGTTTCCAGCACGGTCTTGCCGGCTGGCGCGGTGTGCTCGCTCACGCCGCGCGGTGGCTCTGCGGCAAACAGTGACACCGCACTCTGCTCGCGCTTCAAGCCCCGCGTGACATGGAAAGGCTCCCATGGATTCTCTTCTTCATTTTCCGCAATGCAGAAAGAAAACTTTCCCGGATTTCCGAGCGCCGACATGTCGATCCCATCCGGCCGTCCTCCGCCGATGTTCAGTAAGATCAATTGAAATGCCCGTCCCAGCGAACTGTTGGCCCGCGCAACATTGGAGAAAACATTCTGCTTTGACCAGAAGCCCAGTTCATGCCGCACGGGCCCGTTGATCATCACTAAAGGCGCGGCAAAATGCGTGGTCGCCTGCACGCCGTGGAGATTAAAGCGCTCGTCGCATGCGGCGCGCACCAGCGGCAGCAGCACGCGCATCATCTCCGGCACGCATCCTGCCATCACCGCGTTGGCCGCGATTTTCTCCACTGTCGCTTCGCCATAGAAGGGCGGCACGCGCGCGATGATCGCCTCTGGAGCCAACCCGCTGGCTTTTACCATCGCTTCAACTTTTTCCACGGTCGGCGGGATCACCGGCAGCGCATCTCCGAACTTTTGCCGGCAATATTCGAAGGGATCTTCTTCATCGCCTAGCGTAATGCGTGAAGCCGGATCACCTGCGCGCCGCAAAAGCTTCGCGCTGCCTTCTGAGGTTCTGCCATCGATCTCCGGCTCCAGATCCGGGGTCCCCAGGCAGCCCGACATTGGCTGACTGGGGTGGAGATGGCGCGAACTGCATCCTGGTTTCCACGCGGGAGCGCCGTCGTCCGGCGGAGCGATGGGCGGCTGGCCCATGGCCGCGGCAAGCTCGTTCAGACCCTTCTTGTCGAACCCGACCAGCGTCTGCTGCACCTGGCCGCTTTCGTCAAACAGGTAAAACGTGGGGACGTTGTGCGGATCGTAAGCCCGCGAAATCTTTAGCCCTGAATCCAGCTCCACCGGATAAGAAATTTTCAACTGGCTAACGAACTCCTTAGTGGAACGTTCATCATCCTGTGAGAGCCCGATCACCTGAATTGAATCCCGCTTAAACGCATTCAGATACGGCAGGGCAAGCTGGCAGGTGGGGCAATCGGTTTCAAAGAAGACCACCAGCGCCTTCTTGCCGGACTGTAGTCCCGGGATGGGCGGCGCGTTCTGCACTAGCGGCATGAGACAACGATAGAAGGAGCGCCGGGATACGGCAAGTGATGCCGACAAAGAGCGCCATCTTTGTGTATCCTATCTGGCATGGAAAAGAAGCCTCCCCACGACGAATCAAAGAACAGGTTTGCGGAAGTGATCCGGCAATCCCAGGAACGCCGCGCCGAGCTCAACAACAAGGCCCGGAAGAAGCAGATTGAAGACATAGAACTGCCTCCCCGCGACGAAGAGATTGCCGATGCCAAGGAAGAAGACGAGCCCGAAGTTTAGCGTCGCCTCGCTGCCCCTGTTTTTACCTGATTAAATGCTGGCGCAAGCCTATTCGCAGGTTAAGACGCGGGGCGTCTAGTACTTTGGCACTTTGGGGTCGATACGGTCTGCCCACGCAAGTATCCCGCCGGCCAGGTTCTTGGCCTTGGTGAATCCCGCATGTTGCAGGAACCCCACAGCCCGCGCGCTGCGCGCGCCGGAGCGGCAATGGACGACCATCTCTTTGCTGGGGTCCAGTTCATGCACGCGGCGTGGCAGATCATTCAACGGGATCAGGACGCCGTTGAGGTTGCAGATCTGATACTCATGCGGTTCGCGCACGTCCAGCAGAATAAAGTCTTCTTTCGCGTCAAGCCGCTGTTTTAATTCTTCCACGCTGATTTCTGGTACGCCGTTGCTCACGGGTTTCTCTTGTCCTCGCAATCCGCAGAACTCTTCGTAATCAATGAGTTTAGTCACAGTGGGATTATTTCCGCAAACCACGCAGTCAGGATTCTTGCGCAGCTTGAGCTCGCGGAACTTCATGCCCAGCGCGTCCACCAGCAGCAACCGCCCGATCAATGGCTGGCCGCTGCCTAAGATCAGCTTGATAGCTTCCGTTGCTTGTATCAGGCCGACCAGTCCGGGAAGAATGCCGAGCACTCCGCCTTCCGCGCAGGAAGGAACCAACCCCGGCGGCGGCGGCTCAGGATACAGACAGCGATAGCACGGCCCGTCCTTGGTGGCAAAAACGCTGGCCTGGCCCTCGAAGCGGAAAATCGATCCGTAAACATTCGGCTTCCCGGTAAAAACACATGCGTCATTGACCAGGAACCGCGTGGGAAAATTGTCTGTCCCGTCCACGATGATGTCAAAATCTGAAAAGATTTCCAGCGCGTTTTGGCTAGTGAGCCTGGTTTCAAAAGTCTTGACGTTCACGTAAGGATTGATGGCCGCGATCTTCTCTTTCGCCGACTCCAGCTTAGGACGGCCCACGTCACTGGTAAAGTGGATCACCTGGCGTTGCAGGTTGGTGAAATCGACAACGTCAAAGTCCACCAGCCCAAGCGTGCCCACGCCGGCCGCGGCCAGATACAGCGCCAGCGGCGATCCCAGGCCTCCCGTCCCGATACAAAGCACGCGAGCAGCCTTGAGCTTCTGCTGGCCTTCCATCCCAACTTCCGGCATGATCAGGTGTCGTGAATAGCGGAGGACTTCTTCATTGCTCAAAGCGGGTGGCTCGTGCGGGGCGGTTGTTGTCGCCATGGGAAAATTCCTTTCCGAAACAAAGAAGAACGAAAAATGAATAAATCAAGCAGGATTTCAGTAAATTAGCGGCTGGAGGCCCGCATCGAACATCGGGCCATTTCAGGCATGGGCCCCTGCGGGAATGTTGCGCGCGGAATCATGAAAATCATTATATGTTAGCTGGCATAGATCAGCGAACGGTGGTTCGCCACAATCTCAATCCTCTCGCCCTGAAAACTCTTTTTGTCCTCCGACCCCAGCAGCACAAATGAAGCTGTTGACGTGGGCACTCCCTGCTCCACGCTGGTAATCATATAAGAACAATCGAACCAGTGGGCCTCCGCCAGGTCGGTGGAAGAGTATTGCGGCGAGTGGTCAGGGTGAGAGTGGTAAAAGCCAATTATGTTCTCGCCCCGGCTGCGCGCCAGCTTCAGGGCGGCAATTACCTGCTCGGGATTGATGCTGTAACGGTCCGCCGGCGAATCAACCCGCATGTTCTCACAGGTAACGGTCAGGGTGACCAGCCGATGCCCCTCCACAACACTGCCCAGAAGGATGCCACAGCATTCATGGGGATAGCTGCGCTTGGCTTCCCAGCGAATCAGATCGTAATCAGCCTTGCTGATCCTTAACATCTCGGACTTCTCCTGGGAAGTGGCGGCTTCACCAGTCATCCGGCCAGGACGATCCACAAAAGCTTCACAATCGGTGCAGACGAAGGGGTACCATATTAGATGATCCAGAATGGAATTGCATCAGTTATGTAACATTTATGTAACATTTTTTGTCATTTCGCCGAACAAAAGCATGTATACTGCACAATTTATTGTGCAAACATAAGCCTCATTCCATTTGGAACACGTTGGCAGTGCCCCGCGATCCGCTCAATTTCCCCTTCACTTTTCAAGAAAGCAAAACTTTCTTGTTGACATCCGACAAGAAGGCCCGTCTATCCTGTTGTCGACATCCGAGGGGAGAGAATGGGGAACCAGATTGAACTTTTGCAAGGAACATTGGACCTGCTGATCCTGAAAACGCTGGCGCTTGAGCCCATGCATGGCTGGGGAATAGCGCAACGCATCCAGCAGATTTCACAGGACGTCTTGCAGGTCGGCCAGGGATCGCTTTACCCGGCGCTGCATCGCCTGGAACAACGCGGCTGGATCGGCTCCGAGTGGAGCACCTCTGACAATAACCGCCGGGCCAAGTTCTATTCGCTTACCCGCGCCGGTCGTAATCAACTGGAAAAGGAACTGGGCGAGTGGGAGCGGCTCTCCGCTGCCATTGCCCTGGTATTGCAGCAAAGCTAAAGAGGAACCGCCATGGCGATCAAAAAATTGCGTGCCATCTTCAAAGGTCATAAGCAGCAGGAAAATGATGTGAATGACGAATTGGGTTTTCATCTGGAACGCCAGATCGAATCGAATATCGCCGCAGGTATGTCCCCCGATGAAGCTCGCCGCCGGGCGCTGGTCGACTTCGGCGGCGTGCAGCAGACGCGCGAAACGCTGCGTGAAGTCCATCGCGGACACACCGTGGAGTCATTCCTGCAAGACTGCCGCTATGGCTGGCGCATGCTGCGGAAATCGCCCGCCTTTACCATCATTGCGGTAGTCACGCTGGCACTCGGGATCGGGGCCAACACGGCGATCTTCAGCCTGATTGACGCCGTCGCATTTCGCTCTTTGCCCATCCCGGACCCTCAAGGTCTGATCATCTTTCAGTGGCAGGCACATCATCGTCCTGAAACCAATGAATACCGGGGCGGTGGCGATTGCCGGAGTAACCTGGCCAAAGGCAATGGGTGCTCCCTGCCGTTGCCCTTCTTTAAGGACGCTCATGCTCAGACCGGCATTTTCTCGCATTTGGCCGCGTATAGCCCTGCGCAACTACTTGATTTAGGCGGAAACGGGACTGCGCAGGTCGTTCGCGGAGATTTCGTTTCCGGCGATTTCTTTCCGACGTTAGGTATTCATTCACATGTCGGACGGCTTTTGACTGAAGCCGATGACGCGCCGGAAGCCCCGGCGGTGGCAGTGCTGAACTATGAATTCTGGCAAAAAGCTTTTGGCGGTTCGCTTTCCGCGGTTGGCAAAGCCGTCCGCTTGAATGGCGTTTCCTTCACTATCATCGGTGTCACCGAGCCAGGATTTGACCGGCTGACTCTGGCCAACAGATACGACATCTGGGTGCCCATGGCGGCCCGCGCCGTCCTGGTGCCAGATTGGTCTGCCAAAGACGAACAACTCGATCATTGGAGTCTGATAATCATTGGCCGGGTGAAGCCGGGGGTTCCGGTCACGCAGGCGCAAGAGGCGGTCAGCCTGTTATTCCGCAATGAGGTGCTCCACGGCGCAAAACCCATCTTCAAGGCCGAGCACGAACCGGCGATAAGACTGGCCGCCGCAGCCCCGCTATTTGCTGAAACACAGAAAGGCGCGCTGCAACCCTTCTACGTGATGATGATGTGTGTTGGCCTGGTCCTTCTGATTGCGTGCGCCAACGTTTCTGGACTGCTGCTGGCCCGGTCCGCCGCGCGGCAAAGAGAGATTGCCGTTCGCCTGGCTTTGGGAGCAAAGCGCGGGCGTCTTATCCGGCAATTGCTCACTGAGAGCCTGATGCTCTCAATCATGGGTGGCGCTCTTGGGCTCCTGCTGGCCGTCTGGGGCGCGCGTTTGCTGATGGTGTTGGTTTCCGCGGGTAGTTTTGATCCTCCGGGATTTGGACCACGCCTTGATTGGCGCGTTCTGGCGTTCACGTCCGGCGTCGCTCTCATTACGGGAATCGTCTTTGGTCTGGCGCCAGCGCTCCGTGGTTCAGATATCGGCCTTACCTCATCTCTCAAATCAGGCGAGGGAGGCCTGGATGGCGGTCCCCGCTCGCGATCCCGCCGATTCAGTCTTGGGGGCATGTTGGTCTCAGTCCAAATGGCGCTGGCCATTGTTGTACTGGTAACGGCCGGACTGCTGGTAAAGACCCTCGCCAATCTCAGGCATCTCAATCCGGGCTTTGACACGCAGAATGTGCTCTTGTTCAGCGTAGACCCTCGCATGGCGGGGTACAAAGGGCCACAGATCGACAATCTCTACCGTGACTTGCAGGAGAAACTCTCGTCCATTCCCGGCGTCACTTCAGTGACCTATTCCTGGATGCCCCTGCTGAGCGGAGCGCTGAGCAGCACGAGTTTTCACAGGCCCGGAACCCCGCCAGATTCAAAGGACCAGGTTGATTCCGATGAGTTGCCCGTTGGGCCGAACTTCTTCAAAACTTTGGGCATCCCCTTGCACTCGGGGCGCGATTTTACTTCGGCTGACTTTGCCACGGCAGCGGCAAACTCAGGAGACAAGCCCGGTTTGGCTCCTACTCCAGTGATCGTTAACCAGGCATTTGTTCGCAGCTATTTCCCTGACTCTGATCCTTTGGGGGCGCGGTTCGGCGACTCAGCGCCCACGGCGCCCGGCGAACCGAAAACTCCCGGCTTCCAGATCGTCGGCGTGGCAGGCGACGCCAAATACAACAGCATGCGACGCGAAGTGCAACCGACCTTCTACGATCCCAGCACGGGCAATAATGCCGTCTTCGAACTCCGCACAGCGGCCAATTCGATGTTGATCGTGCCGGCGGTCAGGAACATCGTCCGTCATGAAAGTGAAGACCTGGCGCTCTCCGAAATTTCCACGCAGACAGAAGCCATTGATCGCCAACTTTCAAGTGAACGAATAACGGCCCAGCTTTCTGCGTTCTTCGGCCTGTTGGCTCTGGTGCTGGCCTGCCTGGGACTCTACGGGCTGCTCTCTTATGAGGTCACGCGGCGGACGCGTGAGATCGGAATCCGCATGGCCGTGGGCGCTCAGTCGCACAACGTGATCGGCCTGGTACTGATAAAGGCTATTGCGCTGATCGTGAGCGGAGCGACCGTGGGCATTGGCGTTGCCCTGGGGGTAACTCGTTTCCTGGCCAGCTTCCTTTATGGCGTGAAGGCGGGCGATCCGCTGACTCTGGTCGCAGTAACAGGATTGCTCGCCGTGGTTGCGCTGGCGGCATGCTACATCCCCGCGCGTCGAGCGACTAAAGTTGATCCATTGGTAGCGTTGCATTACGAATAACAGGCCTTGTTCCAAACAAGGAATTTTACGAACCCGCTGCAACCGGCTTCAGATTTTCGGAAGAAGTGGAAACTCGAAATTGAACTGGAGTTGGGAACCTTTTAAAACAACAGGCAGGACGACGCAGCGCTTCGCTTTCGTCGCTACATCGGGCCGTGCTAGAAGCCTGCACCCTCGATTGTCCAATGTTCGCTTTTCGGTAAACCCCACAACTTGAGAAGGCGACATCCAGCCATGCCAGAAAGCGTTGTACACTCACCCCCTTGGCCGCCACTGCGGCATGGAGATAAAAGATGAAAATTACGCGTCTCCTCGGAGTCTTCATTGTTCTGTTCGGATCGGTTATAACCCTCAGTCACGCCGGGAACCGGCCAGTCAGTACCGCCGCACCGTCGCACACCCTCAACTGTTGCGACCCTTGTCCGCCACTCTGTCCGCCAAAATAAGATTTGGACCATAACCTGATTGGCGGTGCCGACGGTGGTTGTTCTAGCCGCCTGCTTAATATCCGCGCGCCGCGCCACCACGCGGATCCGCCGGCGGCATTGCGTTAGTGAATAAGGGCCCTTTGTGGAATTGCCCTGGGCGATTCTCCACTTGTAAGCCATGCCGACATCGGCTATAGTGCGCTTATTCATGTTCACCTCTCGACCCAACCCGGCGCAGGCTGCATACCCGCTCCCGTGTGTCCAATGGGCGAAGGGGTGATATGACTGCCTAGGTTATCCGGCAAAAGATCAGATCGGCATTCATATCCAGTCCCGTTGCCCCGCAAAGGCAGCGGGTTTTTGTTTTTGGTTTGATCGCGTAGCGAAAGGAATTGGTGATGACAACCTCGTCCATTACACAAACAGAGACCGGCAGCGCCACCAAGGCGAGAGCGCAAAAGAAAATCGCCGTGCTGGGGTGCGGCAAGATGGGCACCATCCTGCTGGAGTCTTTTCTCGAGCGCAAGCTGATTACGCCGCAGGAAGCCATCGCGACGGTGCAGCACGGAGAGCGCAGCCAGGAGCTTTCGCACGAACTCGGCGGCGTTTCGGTTGGCACGGACAACCGCGCTGCCGTCGCCGGAGCGGAGATTGTTCTACTGTGCGTTAAGCCCCAGGTGCTGGGCCAGTTGCTGGAAGAAATAGCTCCAGCGCTCGATCCCGCCACGCTCGTGATCTCCATAGCCGCCTCCACCACTACGAATTTCATTCAACAAACACTCGGCAAGAGCATTCCGGTGGTCCGGGCCATGCCCAACACGCCGGCTATGGTTGGCGCTGCCATGACCGCCGTCTGCGCCGGCCCAGTCGCAACTGCACAGCATCTGGAGACTGCTAAGCACTTGTTTGAAAGCGTGGGACGCGCACTGGTTGTCGATGAAAAACATATGGATGCGATTACCGCGCTTTCCGCCAGCGGACCGGCGTTCGTGTTTGTGATTCTGGAATCGCTGGCTGAAGCTGGGGTAAAAGTTGGCCTGCCACGCGAGATGGCCACAACGCTCGCTGCGCAAACCCTGTATGGCTCTGCCCAGCTTGCGCTTGAGACCGGACATCACCCGGCGCTGCTGAAAGACGCCGTCACCACCCCTGCCGGATGCACTATTGAAGGCCTGATGGAGCTGGAAAAAGGCGGCTTGCGCGTGACCCTGATGAATGCCGTAATCAAGACCACCATCAGGGCCAGAGAGTTGATGACGAGCTAAGCGCCTCGATAGTTTCATCGAACGGGAGTAAACCGTGGAAGCACGAAAAGAAGCAAGCACATTGAAACCAATTCTCACCGCGCACCTATTCCAGAGGTTGGAAGACAAGCTGTTGGAACTTCTTCGGTCCTTGCAGCCGGAGGACTGGACCAGGCAGACCATCGCAGGCAGATGGACGGTTAAAGACGTCGTGGCCCACATGCTTGATACACAGCTGCGCAAGCTGTCATTTGTCCGCGACGGATGCAAGCCCCAGATGGACGCAGCACCGCCCGCTGACCTGGTGAAATTCATTAATGGCCTGAACCATGAAGGGGTCACGATGTATGGCAGGCTCAGCTCACAGGTCTTGATCTCGCTGATGGAGGTTATCTCACGCGAAAGCAGCGAGTTTCACCAATCCTTGGATCCCTTTGCCCAGGCAGCTTTTGCCGTGAGCTGGGCAGGTGAAACCACTTCTGCCAACTGGTTCGATACCGCCCGTGAATTCACGGAGCGATGGCACCACCAGCAGCAGATCAGGCTTGCCGTGAATCAAGAGGGGATCATGACTCCTGAGTTCTACTATCCTGTTCTGGACTGTTTTATGCGCGCGCTGCCATATCACTATCGCGACCTCTTACGCTCGTCAGGCACAGTCGCGCATTTCACTATTTCCGGGGACTGCGGCGGAGAATGGTACCTCTGGCGCGACCATGAAGTCTGGAAGCTGGCAGTTGCTCCGCCGGGCGCCGCGCAGTCTCACACTGTAATTCCACAGGAAATTGCCTGGCGGATCTTCACCAAGGGCGTGGCCCGTGACATCGCGAAGGCGCAGGTTTCTGCCATCGGTGACCTCGAGCTTGGGTTTCATATCTTGAACATGGTGGCAATCGTCGGCTGAATCCGGCAAAAGCTGTTTGTACTTGCCAAGCGACACTCGCTTTATTAGTATTTCTCTGATGTTACTTTCTGTCTCCAACATGGCCATGTGCTGTTGCGCAATGGCCATACGTGTGTTCACGCCGAGGCAGAATGGTTCATAGCTAGTTTTTATTCAGCAATCATGAACCCGCTGCCTCAGGGCAGCGGTTTTTTAGTTTTAGCCGCAACATTTGTCCTGCTACACAGGGACAACTCCACAGGAGCAAGAAAATGAGTACGAATCTACGTTACGAGCTGCGATGCCGCGAATGCCAGACCCGTTGGGGTAACCAGCCGATTTCGTTTTGCCAGAGCTGCTTTGCCCCACTGGAAGTGGCCTATGACTGGGACCGCATCCGCAAAGAAATCAGCAAGGACAAAATCGCAAGCCGCGCGAACAATCTCTGGCGCTACAAAGAGCTGCTGCCTCTGCCGGACAACTATGACGCCAGCGCACCCGCCGGCTTCACGCCTCTGCTGAAAGCAGCCAAGCTTGGTGAAACTCTGCGCAGCCGCTCGGTTTACATCAAGAATGATGCTGTATGCTTCCCCACGCTCAGCTTCAAAGACCGCGTGGTGGCCGTGGCGCTCACCCAGGCACGCAATTTCGGTTTCGATGTCGTCAGTTGCTCTTCCACCGGAAATCTGGCCAATGCCGTTGCGGCGCAGGCCGCGCGCGCAGGTTTGAAAGCCTGCATCTTTATCCCAGCCGATCTTGAGCCCGCCAAGGTGCTGGGCACGCAGGTCTATGGCGCGCAGATTGTCCGCATTGACGGCAATTACGACCACGTCAATCGCCTCTGCTCGCAGATCGCCGACAAGCATCGCTGGGGTTTCGTGAACGTGAATCTGCGGCCTTACTATGCAGAAGGGTCGAAGACAGTGGGCTATGAAATCGCCGAGCAACTGGGCTGGCGGCTGCCGGACAACGTAGTGGTGCCGATGGCCGGCGGGTCGCTGATCACAAAAATCTACAAAGCCTTTAAAGAGCTGATCAGCCTTGGATTCGTGGAAGAGAAGCAGGTGAAATTCTTTGGCGCGCAGGCCACCGGCTGCAGCCCCATCAGCGTTGCCGTAAAGGCCGGCCGTCATGAAATTGAACCGCAGAAGCCTCAGACCATCGCGCGATCGCTGGCCATCGGCAACCCGGCAGACGGTTTCTATGCGGCAAAGACAATTCTCGGCAGCGGCGGCTGGGCTGAAGATGCCAGCGATCCCGAGATCGTGGATGCCATGACGCTGCTGGCTGAATCCGAAGGCGTCTTCACTGAAACCGCCGGCGGGGTAACCGTAGCTTCAGCGCGGAAGCTTTACGCGCAAGGTCGCATCAGTCCCAACGAGACAACTGTGCTGTGCATCACCGGCAACGGCCTTAAGACCACCGACGCGCTTGCGGGCCGCTTTGAAGCCGTTGAGCCGATTGCGCCCAAGCTGGCGGCGTTCGAACAATTCCTGGAATCACAATTTGCCGGCGCGCGTGCGGCCAGTAAAGGAGCTGCCTAAATGAGCGTGAAAGTTTCCATTCCAAGCGCCTTTCGACGGCATACTGAGGGGCTGGACCACTACGAATGTGCCGGCGCCGATCTGCCTGGCCTGCTGGATTCGCTGGGCAGCCGGTTTCCTGAACTTAAGCCTCACCTGCGTGACGAGCAGGGCAATGTTCGGCGCTTTCTGAACATTTATGTCAACGATGAAGATATTCGCTTTCTTGGCAAAGAATACAAGTTCAAGGAAGGCGATGAGGTAACGCTGGTACCGTCAATTGCCGGAGGATAGGCAGGTTCCTGCCGTTTCGAAAGCTTGCTTGCCCGATTCCCACTATCTGCGGATAGTTACCGCCGTTCCCGCGTCCGCATAATATTGTTTTCTCTCCGGGTAGTTCATCCGCTACACTGCCATGGCCCAATAACTAACAATCATGTTGCCCGGGGAGGGTCAAATGGAATTGCATCCGAGGAATTTTATTGTCAGGTTGGCCGGTTTGACCTTGTGTTTTCTCGTTCCGCTGGCCTCGTTCGCGTCCCGCGGCGGAGACAAGTCTAAATCGTCGTCTTCCGGCAAGTCATCCGGCTCCTCTCATTCGTCTTCCTCTGGCGGATCATCGCATGCCAGTTCGCACTCCAGTGGGTCGTCGCACGCAAGCAGCTCAGGTAGATCGTCGGGTTCAGGCAGCAGCCGTAGCGGTTCCTCCAGGGCAAGCAGTTCGAGCAGCCGGTCGTATTCCGCAAGGACGGCCCACGTGCCAATAACGAGCAACGCAAACAGCAGTACGTCGCACTCCATCAGTCATTATTCGGGGCACACAGAGCCAGATAACGGCTCGGCGAGTAAGACGCACAACACAAACGGCAGCTCCAAAATTCATGCCGCAAAGGGCAGGACTTCAACGCCCGGCGACTCCCGGGAGCACACCGGCAACCCCCTTCACGCAACAGACACTCGCCGCACTGGCGCGGAACTTCACACGACTAGACACTCCGCATTCCGCCGGGAGGCAAATGTAGGTGACCGCCGCGTGGCCAGGGACGAGCATGGCCGGCTCCGCGACATTCACGGACGCGACATCGATATTCACCACGGCGTGAGGGGTGACAGGCGCTTTGTTGCCACGCATAACGATCGCCGGGTCGTCGGGTACGGCGCTGGACGCGGCTTCACCGAGCGGCGGTATTATTCCAGCGGCACTCGCGTCTACGTGCAGCGCACCTACGTCTTTGGCGGACGGAGCTACGCGTATGCTTACCGGTCGTATTACTACCGCGGCTGGCCCTATTACCACTACGTCCCGGCGTATTACTATCATCCATTTTTTTACAGATGGGCCTATAACCCATGGGCACGGCCGGTTTACTACCATTGGGGCTGGTTCGGCGATCCCTGGTATCGGGGCTATGGATATTACTTCAACCCTTATCCGGTTTATCCCAGCGCCTCACTGTGGTTGACGGATTTTCTCCTGGCTGAAAACCTGCGCGCAGCATATGACGCGCGCCCAAGTTCCTACGCTGCCGATGTTTCTGAGGCCGTGGACACGCCGTCTCCGGCAGGCGGCCAGACTGCTCTGTCTCCTGAAGTCAAACAGTTGATCGCCGACGAGGTGCAGCGCCAGATGGATGCGGAGCGTGCCGCCGCGGCGCAGCCGCCGGATTCGGGCCAGCTTCAGGAGAATAGACAGCCATCGGAAGAAGTACCGGCGGCGCTTGATCCCAAGCAGAAAATCTTCATCGTGGGAAGCAATCTTGATCTGGTGAGCGACTCCGGAGAATGCGCCGTCAGCGCCGGGGACGTGCTTCTGCGGACGGGCAGCGCCCCTGACGCCAACAACAAAGTGAGCGTAAGCGTTCTCAGCAGCAAGAAAGGTGATTGCCCGGTCGATACCACCTCCGAGGTGGAAGCCACTGAGTTGCAGGAGATGCACAACCAGTTCCGGGAAAAAATGGATACCGGGCTGAAAGCTCTGGCCGAGAACCAGGGCAAGAATGGCTTGCCTGAAGCGCCCAATACGGAAACGTCAGCCAGCGAAGTGCCGCTGCCGACCGCCGATCCGGACGCTGAAAATGAATTGAATAGTCAACAGAAAAATGCTGAGCAGGAGGAGCAGACAGTACAAAAGGCCGCGTCGGCCAGTCCGGGTGAAAAGAGTCTGGAACCTGCTCCCAAAGGAAAGGACCTTCCGCCCAGGAATCGCCCGGACTGAGGACTCTTTCTTCCATGTGGCTTCAGCAGCGCTATTGGCTGCTACGGTCAGCCCGCTGGTCTTAAGGCTAAAGCGCTATGCCAACGGCGGGAAGACTGGGATCGCTGCCTTCAATCAAGTGCGGCGTTCCCTCCAGCATGGCCAGATTCACGCTTGCTTGCTGCTGCATGTTCCTGGCGACCTCGCCCACAATCAGCATGGCCGGCGCGGGAATCCCCTTCGCCGAAGCCAGTTCACCCAGTGCCAGATAGCGCACTTCCTCATTCGCGCGGCCCGCATTGGAAACCACGGCGCACGGCGTGGCAAGTTCCTGGCCTGATTCCAGCAACCCTTTCGCCGTCGCGGCATAATCCGGGCCCGGCATATAGATCGCATAGGTAGATCGCGCAGGCTCGAACATGGTCTTGCTGAGCGATTCATTGCGGCAATTGTGCGCTGTAAGCACCACCAGCGCTGAAGCCGCGCGCCGGTCGGTGAGCGTGAGCCTGGCGGATGCGGCCGCCGCGGCAGCGGCTGTAACTCCGGGGACAATTTCAAATTCAATTCCCGCCCGGCGCAATGCGTCCAGTTCTTCACCCAGCCTGCCAAAGACCGCGGGATCGCCGGACTTGAGCCGCACGATCGTCTGCGCCTGCGGCTCCCGGGCATGCCAGACCATAAGCGCGTTGATCTGCTCCTGGCTTCGGCCATGGCGCCCGCAGCGTTTGCCGACGTTGATAATCTGGGCTGAAGCCGGGCACAGCTCAAGGACCTCAGCCGGCACCAGATCGTCATGCAGCACGATGGTTGCCGCGCGCAGCAATGCCGCTGCGCGCAGGGTCAACAGGTCCGCGGCGCCGGGACCCGCGCCGACAATGTAGACTTTACCAGCCATGGCTACGCTGATTTTTGCCTACTGAAGGGACGCTCTTCAGTCCACTGCTCAACCGCCTCAACCAGGCGGTGCAGCAACTGGTCAGCGTTGCCGATCATATTCAGCCCTTCATGCTGATGCTCTCTCAACGCGTGCTTCAGTCTGGCTTCCAGCTCTGATTTTCTCAAGTGGTCCATGGTTTCCTCCGGGGATTGGGTTTTGCTTTGAAAGTCTTTTCGGCTTGCACAGGGCCAGCAACATCAACAGTTCCTTGCGGCGGTCGCCGCGCGGCAGGACCTTGCGCATCACGTCGCGCATGCGTCCCAGCCATGCCGTCCACGATTCATACTCCGGGCCGAATTCATTTTCAAGCTTTTTACGCACATACTGGCTTAACGCTGGACTATTTCCGTTTGTGGAAATGGCAATCTGGAAGTCGCCGCGGCTGACTACCGCCGGCGCATAAAAATCGCAGTAACCGGGATCATCCACCGCGTTGGCCAGAGCCCCGAATTCCCGGGCTTCCTGGTAAACAGCGCGGTTCGTCATTTCGGAGTCGGTGGCGGCAATCACCAGGAAATACCCGCGCGTCATGCCGGGTCGAAATTTAAGTCCCACGTACTTGATGCGCCCCTGGTGTGCCCACAGGCGAATCCGGGGCGTGATTTGGGGGGACACAACGGTGACGTCCGTGGCGGAGCGCAGCACGGCTTCAACCTTTTGTTCGGCAATCAGTCCACCGCCCACGATCAGCACCTTGTGGCCCTCAAGCTTGAGGAAGATAGGATACAGTGACATGCGCTATCCTTCCACCCCATGCGGCACCCTTCCGGGCGAAGGGTCGCGCAGGACGGGAGGCAAATCCTGCCCTGCCAGGAAGATACGCAGTGCCGATTCGGAATGACGGGCAAAAAATTGCCGCAGATTTTCTCCCGCATGCCGCTCTTCCAAGTAACCGGTCAGCAGCCGCTCGATAGCGTCGGGAACCTCACTGGCGGCGCAGCGATAACCCACGGGCCGGCCAAAACCGGCGTGCTCTCCCACGGCGCCACCCAGGCAGAAGTAGTAGGCGTCCTGTATGCGCCCATTGATCTTGAGCTTTTTGCCTTCCAGGCCGATATCGGCAATGCGGTGTTGTCCGCAACTGTTGGGGCACCCGGTCACGTTGAGTTTTAACTGTTGGTCAAACGCCGGGAGGCGCTCCTCCAACTCTTCCACCAGCCAGCGCGTAAAGGCCTTGGTTTCAGTGATGGCGAGCTTGCAGAACTCGCTGCCGGTGCAAGCGACGGCGCCGCGCCAGAACGCTGAAGCCGCAACGTGAAGGCCCGCGGTCTCCAGGCCCAGCGCCACGGCTGCGGTTTTCTCGCGCGGAACGTTTACGATCACCAGGTTCTGCGTGTTGGTGGTGCGCAGTCCGCCGTTGCCATGGCGCTCCGCCAAATTGGCGGCGGCGTGCAGTTGCTGCGGGGTGAGGCGGCCGCGCAAAACGGCCGCGCCCACGTAAAACAATCCGGCCTGTTTTTGCGGATGCACCCCCACATGATCGCGAAAAACGTCAGCCGGCGCGTGCTCTGGCGCCGCGGGCCCCAATTTGTACCCAAGTTTGCGCTCGATTTCCTGCAAGAATGATTCCGCGGTCCAACCGTGCTGGAGAAAGAGATATTTCAATCGGGCGCGCTCGCGGTTTTCCCGCAGCCCATCGGCATCGCGAAACAGCTCTGCCACGGCCTTACTGACCGGAACAACCTGCTCCCAGCGGACGAATGCGTTGAGCCGCACCGCCAGATGAGGCTCGGTGGAGAGCCCGCCGCCGACCCGGATCGAAAAACCGACTTCCTGCTTCCCGGCAACCTCACGCACCGCCGGCGTAAAAGCCAGGTCGTTGATCTCAGGATAGGAACACCAATCCTGGCAGCCGCTGATGCTGATCTTGAATTTGCGCGGCAGGTTGTAGAAATCGGGATTATCGACAAGCATATGCGTGACTTCTTCCACCAGCGGCGATGCGTCACAGAATTCATGCGCATCCAGGCCAGCCAGGGGACAGCCAGTAATGTTCCTGGTGACGTCACCGCAGGTCGCAATAGACGTAAGGCCGGTGTCAAAAAGCGTCTGCAGGACTTCCGGAAGGTCTTTGATCGTGATCCAGTGAAGCTGAATGTTCTGGCGGACGGTGATGTCGGCTATGCCGCCGGCATACTTTTCCGCAAGCCCGGCGATGGCATGCAATTGTGGCGCTGTAACAAAGCCGTTGGACAAGCGGATGCGCAGCATGAAATATGGCGTCGAGCGTCCCTCGCCGCCCACACCGCCAACGGCGCCGGCGCCATCGCCCTGGGTATAAACGCCCCACCAGCGAAAATAGGTTTTTATCCAGGCATCAGGCACGGCAGACAGTCCCTGGCGCGCGAACTGGCGGATCTCTTCAAAGCACTCCCAGGGATTCTTCGCCAGCTTGAGCCGCTCCGCTCGCTGGGCCTTGGTTTCTTTTACCGGTACGGCAGCTTCTGTGCTCATAATCTTCACCGCAATCTTGTTTGTCAGCAAAAAGTAAAAGGCCCATCGCCTCTGGCGATGGGCCCTGTTTCCTAAACTATAAAGTGCGGATTAGGTAGCAGTTATTTCAGCCAGAGACACGTGTGTCGCCGTGCAACAACAAATACACATGTCCTGTCGAATAACTGGCATGGAAGGAAGGTACATGCTATGCCGCGGAGATGTCAAGCAAAACAAACGCCGCGCCTTGCCTTCCCGTTCTTTGAACCACCTTCGCTGATCCATTCGCAATAACCCTTCAGACTTGTTCAGATGTGTCCCGAAATGGGACGGATTCATTCTTTTCTGCGCGCAGGCGTTTCAAACGAACCCGTTTCAGAGCGGCCATCCATGGCCTTTCACGGCATCGCAGGAAAGCTATGAAAGAAGGGATCATTCCTGCACCGCGAGCACAGCGCGGTCCAGAAACTCATCGTGTCCCGCGGCCACCCCGGCCCGTGTTCGTGAGACAGGGACGGTTGGAGCTATGCCTACGCCGTGATGGCGCGAGCCATCATGCTTAAGCACCTTCATGCCCGTCCAGGCCACAGAGTACCCGCCAGGCAAGGTGAACGGGTTCACGTTGCCATTGGTTCCGGCGGTAGGCGCGCCCACAATTGCTCCCAGCTTATAGGCTTCAATAATCCCCATGCAGGATTCCGCATAACTGATCGCCCGGCCATCAGTGATGAATGCCATCTTGGCTTTGAGCAGGGGATTGGTGGGTGGAAGGTCCCACTCGCCTCCGTGATCAAACGTCACCTGCCGGCGATCTGGCCAGAGCACCAGGGGAACAAGCCACTGTGCGCTGGTGAGGTTGTGGCCGGAAAGGTGCGTCAAAAATCCAGGACTAAGCTGTGAAGGATAGCCACGGAAGTCGAAGACGATGCCACGGGCTTTTTCCAGTTGCGGCAAAGCCGCATCGAAGTCGGCATTGTTAATGCGGCCTATGTCGATGTAAAAAATGCCTTTTTCAACTTCAGCGATCTTGTTAGGCCGCGCCTCCTGCACCGGGGTCTGGCTTGATTCGTACTTGACCGCGACCTCTCTCGATGTACCGGGCGCGGCAAAGGGCTCAACCGTAAGATTCACAGTCTGTCCTTTTTTGCCGAGTGTAAGCGCGCGCAGAGCAGACCAGCGTATCCACTGCGGAGTGGCGCCGGAGATCAGCCCCTCTTGCGCCGCCAGAGCTTCCGCCGCCGGACGGCCGTCTATTTTGGCCACAGCGTCTCCGCGAACAAAACCGCCTTCAGCAGCGGCGCTGACGGCGGTGATTACAAGCTTGCCTTCAATCCAATCCCATTGCAGCGGCAGGGCCGCCGTGGCTCCGCCTTTGTAAACGCCTCCGTGACCATCATGCAGCTCAGCCACCATGCGGCTCAAGGTATCTCTGAATGCGGTTGCGTCTTTGTCAGTCGCTGCTGCTTGGAGCGACTTGGGCAGCACGGCGGACCAATCAGTCTTTGCCACATCAAAGTAGGGATAAAAGTGCTCAAAGATGTTCCATGCAATCATGATGTCAGCCAGCCGTACGGCGCGATCGTCGCCTGAGAATAACGGCTTGTCATCCTTGGCTGCCTCGGGCGCCGGCGGAGCAGAGCGCGGCAAGGTTCCCTGCGCGTCGACAAACAAAGCCATCGGAACCCACGCCTTGACGCCGCCAAGATCGGCTTCAAACGGAGAACCAGGAGATGGGATGGTCTTGCCATCGGCCTTGGCAATACTTTCCTGCTCACGGTCGCTGTGATAGGTGCTGTTCAGCGCGGCGATGCCGACACCATGGTGTCGCCAATACGTGATCTTCAGGCCCGCTGTGTTCTTAGGTTGAAGATCGGCAGGCAAAGAATATTTTGCTCCTGTCCGCAATACGCGCACCGTCGGCGCCACCTGAGCAAACAATTCGGTGAGCCTCTGCGCCAGCTCCGCATCGTTCTTTGCGGACTCCACTTCCCGCACGCCGTGGATCACAAAAGTTTCCCAGTCGGCGCGGGCAGCCTGATCGCTGGGATGAAAATAGCGCACCAGTCCATAGAGCCTGGCAAAGGCAAGTTGATTCTGCATTCCGCGCGCTGTCAGGGGGTGAGCAGGCTCCTGGGGAAGACGAGGCGTGTCCCCCAGCACCTGAAACGAGGCGTCATCGATCCACACCTTGCCCATGCCAACCAGAATTACGCCAATGCTGATTCTCTCCGCATCGGGATCGACGTCTGCCGTGATCTCGTAATACTTCCATTCCGGGTCTCGAACGGGGCGGTCGCCCATGTTGTCAAAAAAACCCATCTCGCCACTCTGGCGGTCCACGCGCAGCCAGAGCTGCCCTCGGCCTTCACTCCGTACAGCCGCCCGGAACTTTATGCGCTTGCCGCGAAAGGCCGCCCCATCAAAAGCCTGCATCAGGTTTCCGAAGCCGCTGGCCTGGCCATCCGACGCAAGTTCAGCGCAATAGGCCCCTTGCTTGGCCTGCTCACGGGTAAGTTTAGCTGTATATCCGGTGTTGCCCGGTCCGCCGCCCGGGCTGGCAGCTTGCCAGCCTTGAGGAACCCCACCGGGCTCGCCAGATTCAAAACCCAGGTTTTCCGGGCCGGACTGTGCAAAAGCGGCGCCTGCGAAGAGCGCCACCGCAAGGAGATACCGCATTGAGATTTCATGCATGATTGTTCCTGATTTTCTGCGTACCATCTTACCCGGTGGTATGAATGCCGGGTAGTGAAGCCGCATCCTGCGGTTACCGAAGAGGCAAAAAGAAGCCAGTTACATCCTTGACTCTGTCCATTTTCCGGGCTATAGTCCACCCATCATGCAGGTTCGCCAAAATAGCGTTGCCATGGCCATGCGCTTAACAACAAGCACATGCACAGCCACATCCAGGCGACAATCGGGCGAGCCGGCAGCGTAACTAACTAGCAATAATAGAGTTTCCTGACCCACTCGCCGAAGCGAGTGGGTTTTTGCTTTTGGGGGCGACGAAACAATGATGAATCGATCAAAAGACCGGTCAGCTCCGGACAATGCCGGTTACGGCTGGCGCGTGGTTGTGCCGGCCACCTCCGCCAACCTGGGTTGCGCCTTCGATTGCGGCGGATTGGCGCTTAAGCTTTATCTTCGGGCGCTCTTCGTGCCTTCCGACGGCGCGAAGCTAAGCCTGGAATATCAGGGCAAGACGCCGGAACGCTTTCCCATGAAAAGCTCCAACCTCATCCTGCGTGCGCTGCGGTATGCCGCTGAGAAGCTCGAGTCGCCTGCGCCGGGAGGGCACGTGCTGGTGCAGAGTGAGATTCCCATCAGCGTGGGGCTCGGGAGCAGCGCAGCCGCCGTGATCGCGGGCCTGCTGTTGGGCGTCCAGCATAGCGGCAAAGAGGTAGCGCCGGAGCTGCTGTTGCGCTGGGCGGAAGAGATTGAAGGCCATATTGATAATGCTGCCGCCGCTTACCACGGCGGCCTGGTGCTGGCGCTCTCCAATAATGTAGAGCGCGTGCTGGTGGCAAAGACGAACTTCCCTGAAAGTATTCGCCTGGTGGTGGTGACCCCTTCCATTACGGTACCCACGCATGAAGCGCGTGCGGTGCTGCCCAGGTCCTACG
>DASSXL010000186.1:0-58633 GCA_035703825.1 Candidatus Angelobacter sp. | reverse complement strand
GCACGCGTATGCCCGCGCCGGACGCGCGCAGCTCTGCTGGACGCTCGGCATCACCGAACACCACAATGCGGTCGATAACGTGGTGGCTTTGATCAACCTGGCGCTGCTTACCGGCCATGTGGGCCGCTACGGCAGCGGCGTCTGTCCTCTTCGGGGGCAGAACAACGTGCAGGGCGGCGGCGATATGGGCGCGATCCCTGACCGGCTTCCCGGCTTCCAACACGTTGAAAATGATGAGCTGCGCGGCAAGTTTGAAAAAGCCTGGGTAGCGAAGATTCCGCCTAAGAAGGGCTGGCACATCAGCGGCATGCTGGACGCCATGGAGCGCGGCGAGTTGAAAACACTTTACTGCCTGGGCGAGAACCCGGCCGATTCTGAAGCTGATCGACATCGCGCGCTCAAATTGCTGGGCGGGTTGGAATTCATGGTGGTGCAGGACCTCTTCTATACCAAGACGGCGGAACTGGCCGACGTGGTCTTGCCCGCGACGGCGGGATGGTGTGAGAGTGAAGGCACGGTAACTTCCAGCGAGCGCCGCGTGCAGCGCGTCCGCGCCGCCGTGCCGCCTCCACCGGGCGTGCGCGACGATATTGAAATCATCTTTGATCTGGCGAAACGTCTGGGGCATGACTGGGGGCAGCCGAAGTCAGAATGCATCTGGAACGAGTTGCGTTCGCTCAGCCCCATGAATGCTGGAATGAGCTATGCGCGGCTGGAAGAGCATGGCGGAATGCAATGGCCTTGCTATGACGAGCAGCATCCGGGCGAGATGTTTTTGCACGGGCGGCTGTGGCACGATCCATTGATCGGACCGCGCGCGCCATTCAGCGTGGTGGATTTCGTGCCGCCGGTGGATGCTCTGGACGCGCAGTTCCCCATCCGCCTTACCACGGGCCGCCGGCTGGATTCCTACAACACCGGCGTGCAGACCGGATCGCTTTCGTCGCCACTGCGCAGTAAAGAGACGATCGATCTCGCCCCTGAAGACGGGCGGCAGTACAATCTGCGCGAAGGCGACAAAGTGCGCGTGAGCTCGCGCCGCGGCTCGGTAATTGCTCCGGTGCGGTTCGATCCCGGCCTGCGCTCCGGCCTGGCCTTCCTGACCATGCATTTTCCCGATCAGGTGGCCACCAACGATCTCACGATTGACGCGGTCGATCCAAAATCCGGGACCTCTGAATTCAAGGCCACGGCAATCCGCATTGAAAAGTGTACGGAGGAATAATTGGACCTTCACCTGACTGGCGCGCGCCCCACGCCTGAAGAAAAAGCCGCCGTCGATCTGGAATTGGGTGGCGGGCCGGGATCGGTATGGGAAGGCGGAGCGCCGGGAAATAATGGCGATCACCGGTCGTCTTCCGGCGGAAACCAGAAAGCCGAGTCCGAGCGCCACCGTTTGCTGCCCCTCTTGCACGCCATCCAGAAGCGCCTTGGCTGGATCAGCCAGGGCGCCATCAATTACGCCGCGCTACGCCTGGACGTGCCACCGGCGGAAGTTTACGGCGTGGCTTCTTTTTACGGAATGTTTTCGCTTGAACCGCGCCCGGCCGTTGTTGCGCACGTTTGCGATGACATTGCCTGCATGACGCGCGGCTCAGAAGAGCTTTGCGATCAACTGGACACGCGCCTTGGCCCGGAAGGGCTGCCCTGCGCTGGCGGTCGGGCCATGTGGGTGCGCAGCAATTGCCTTGGATTGTGCGAGCGCGCGCCGGCGGTTCTGGTCTCGCGCGCGGGGATAAAGCCACGCGAGCGCGTTCTGGCGCCGGCCAACGCTGACCGCGTGCAGTCGCTGATTACCGACGCGGCGAATGACGTCATGCCGGCTGCGCCTGACGTGCTTAATCCGCAGCTCTCCGTGCCGCAGGAGGGGTCAAGAAAGCTCGCTCTGTTGCGCCGCGTGGGCAAGAACAATGCCCCTCTGCTCGATGGCTATCAGCGCCTTGGCGGATATGACGCGCTGCGCAAGGCGCTTGATCTGGGACCGGAAGCAGTTTTGCGCGAGATTGCGGCGTCAAAGCTTCTGGGCCGCGGCGGCGCGGCGTTTCCCGCAGCGAAGAAATGGGAGGCGCTGCACCAGCAGCGCGATCTCCTGAAAAACAATGCTGGCCGCAGGCATTACGTGATCTGCAACGCCGATGAGTCAGAGCCGGGAACGTTTAAAGATCGCGTGGTCATGGAAGGCGATCCATTTGCCATTTTGGAGGGCATGACGATAGCAGGGCTGGTGACCGGCGCAGAGCAAGGCTACGTCTACCTGCGGGGCGAGTATCCGCTGGCGGCGGAGCGCATTGCTCACGCCATTGAAGCGGCGCGATGGGAAGGCTTTCTGGGAAAGAACGTCCTTGGCAGCGGCGTTAGTTTCGATATCGAACTGCGGCGGGGCGCGGGAGCATACATCTGCGGCGAGGAAACCGCGCTGTTCAATTCAATTGAAGGGCATCGCGGCGAGCCGCGCAACAAACCGCCTTTCCCCACTCAGGCAGGGCTCTTCCGCCAGCCCACGGTGGTGAACAACGTGGAAACGCTGATCAACGTGCCTATCATCTTGGCCATGGGAGGCGCAGCCTACGCGAGCGTTGGCACGGAGAATTCCACGGGGCCAAGACTCTTTTGTTTGTGCGGGCATGTGGGGCGGCCCGGAGTGTATGAAGCCCCGATGGGAACCACGTTGCGCCAGCTTATAGCGATGGCAGATGGCGTGGCCGGCACCGGCCGGTTGCAGGCGATCCTGCTGGGCGGCGCGGCTGGAACATTTGTTTCGCCCAAAGAGATTGACGTTCCGCTTACGTTTGAAGGCACACGCGCCATCGGCGCAACGCTGGGCTCCGGCGTGGTGATGCTGTTTGACGACAGCATCGACTTAAAAAAGATATTGCTGCGCATCGCGGCGTTCTTCCGGCATGAGACTTGCGGACAGTGCGTGCCCTGTCGCGTCGGGGTGGTGCGCCAGGAAGAAGCGTTGCAGCGGCTGGCGGCAAACAGTCCGATGGGATCAAAGAGCGACGAGATCGTGACGTTGCGTGAGATGGCGCAGGCCATGCGCGACGCTTCAATCTGCGGGTTGGGCCAGACAGCGGCCAGCGCGCTGGAGTCAGCGTTGCAAAGGTGGAATTTATTCGCATGAAAGAGACCACACCAGTAATGGCAAAGCCGGCAGCGGAACAGCTCGCGCCCACTCCTCTGCAGCCGATCCCGCCGGGGCCCGTGCCGCAAGCGCCGCCGGAGCGCGAACGGCGCATGATCGAAATCACCATTGACGGGCAGCCGGTCTCTGTGCCGGAAGGCTCTACGATCCTGGAAGCCGCGCGCAAGCTGGGAATCGATACGCCTACGCTGTGCTTTCTTGAAAGCCTAACGCCGGTCAACGTTTGCCGTGTCTGCGTCGTCGAAATGGAAGGCTCGCGCACGCTGGTGCCAGCCTGCTCGCGCAAGGTCGAGCCGAAGATGCAAATCAAGACGGACTCGGAGCGCGTGCGCCTCTCGCGCAAGATGGTGCTGGAATTTTTGGCATCGTCGGTCGACGTTTCCACGGCGCCGCAGTTCGCCGGATACATGGAACGCTACGGCGCGCGGCCGCAGCGTTTTGGCCCTTCAGCGGCCACAGTGAAGCAGCCGGTAAAGATCGACAATGAACTCTACGTCCGCGACTACTCAAAATGCATTCTCTGCTACAAGTGCGTAGAGGCCTGCGGTGTGGACGCGCAGAATACTTTCGCCATCGCAGTTTCCGGACGCGGTTTCTCTGCATCGATTGCCACGGAATTCCAGGTACCGCTGCCGGAGTCGGCGTGCGTCTACTGCGGCAATTGCATCGGCGTTTGTCCCACCGGCGCACTGATGTTCAAGAGCGAGTACGACATGCGCCAGGCAGGCACATGGGACGAATCCAAACAGGAGCAGACGACAACCATATGTCCCTATTGCGGCGTGGGCTGCAACCTGACGGTGCATGAGCAGGAGGGCGAGATCGTGAAGGTCACTTCGCCGATTGACCATCCGGTGACGCACGGCAATCTTTGCATCAAAGGGCGTTTCGGCTGGCAGTTTGTGCAGATTGAGCCGGCGGAAATGAAGAACAAACAAGACTGATTTGCGCTTACCTATCCAGCCTTTACCTTGGCCAGGTAGTCACGGATGCGCCGCGCATTGGCTCCCACGTCACTCTTGCCGATGCGTGAAAGCGAGCGAACGTCAAGGCGGGAGCCGGCGCCTTCAGCGGCGATGCGGACCACGATGTCATCTTTGAAGCCGAACCAGAACGTGGTTGCCGTAGCTTCAATCCGGCCTTGTGCAGGATCGCTGGAGACGATCTCCCAGTTCATGCTTCGCGCGGCGGCCAGCGCTCGGTCGAAGGCCTGGGCAGGCGGCGCGTCAAGATGCAACGGGCCGATATCGGGATATGTTTCCTTCTGTAGCTGCGCGGTCTTCGCGTCGTAGTCAGTGGAATTGGCTGCTTTAGCGGCTGCGCGCAGCGGCAGCACAGCCACGAACTGCGGAGGATTTGCCGTGTCAGTGCTTACATCGTGAATGGGAGAGTGGCGCGCGGTGTTGATGCTGTTGAGCGGCAGGCCGGCGGCGATTACACCCAACACCAGCCCGGCCAGAGCGACGCCCTTGCTGCCAGCGCGCGTGAGTCCGATCAGCGAGAGCAATACGGCGATCACGCCCAGCAACAGGATTCCGGGAATAATCCGCAACGCCAGGCCCAGTGCCAGGAGATGCATACGGTACGCTGGGCCATCAAGCATCAGGAGCACGCAGGCAACAAAGCCGATCCAGAAGCCCGCGAGCGCGAGTGGGGAAACCGGCATCGCCTGAGGAACACCTGCATTCGAGCTTCCCATATAGTTCTCCTCGTATGTTTAGAAGTTTCTATTATCAACCAAAGTTGCATTAAGGGGTATCAGCGCAGAATGGGAGGTTGCACGGACTGGCGCTAAACGCGACGATGCTTAAAGGACCGCTTGCCCTGAGCATAGTCAGTTACGGTCTGGCCGCTACCGTGCAATTTGTATTTGTAAGTAAGCAGGCCTTCCAGGCCTACGGGGCCGCGAGCGTGAAGCTTGCTGTTGCTGATTCCCAACTCGGCGCCCAGGCCGTAGCGGAAGCCATCGGCAAAGCGCGTTGAGGCGTTGTGAAAAACACTGGCTGCATCGACTTCATCCATGAAGATTTCCGCAGCGCTCTGGTCGCGCGTAAGAATGCTTTCCGTGTGGCGCGAGCCGT
Organism: Candidatus Angelobacter sp.; assembly: GCA_035703825.1. Classification (GTDB taxonomy): domain Bacteria; phylum Acidobacteriota; class Terriglobia; order Terriglobales; family Acidobacteriaceae; genus Angelobacter. Next base: position 53,407 of record DASSXL010000186.1, on the reverse strand, counting down.
AATGGTTGATATGTTCGATTGCCTGCCCAATATCGCCCACAACCTTGATGGTTATCTTGAGATCGCCGTATTCGGTGTGCCAGTCTTCTTCCGTGGCGGGAATAATCTGGCTGCGCGGAAGCAATTTGGCGGCTTGAGGGCAGCCGCGGACCTCGACACCGGCCGATTGCAATTCGGAAACCAGTTCCGGGACGAATTCTCCCGCGACATCCTTGTGAATCAGCACCTTTTCCACCGCATTGCAGGCGGCGGGATATTGGGTTTTTGCGTCGACGATTACTTCGCGGGCCATGCTCAGATCAGCGGCGGAATCGACATAGATATGGCAGATGCCGCTGCCGTGCCCCAGTACGGGAATGCGGCTGTGCTGGAAAACGTAATTCACAAATTCCGTGGAACCGCGTGGGACCACGAGATCGATATCGCGGTCCATTTCAAGAATGCGGGCCACATCGGCGCGGTCCGCCACGGAGCAGATAGCATGGCGCAGTGACGGGCTGACCGCTGCGAGCGCCTCATGCCACACGGAAACAAGAACACGGTTTGTGTTTTGCGCTTCAGCGCCGCCTTTCAGCACCAGGCCATTGCCGGTCTTGATGGCCAGCGAGCCGACTTGTGGAACTACGTCCGGACGCGATTCAAAGATGACCGCCACCACGCCGAGAGCGCAGGAAACCTTTTGCAGCGTGAGACCGTCATCGAGTTCCGTAGTGGAAAGCACGCGGCCCAGAGGATCTTCAAGACGGGCAACATCGCAAATTTGTCGCGCCATTTCCTTCACACCGGCTGAAGATGTCTTGAGCCGTTTGAGCAACGCCGCAGAAGCCGCGCCAGAGCGGATTTCGCGTTCAAGGGATTCACAGTCTTCGCGGTTCGCCTTGAGGATGTCGGCTTCGCGCGCCTGCAAAAGCTCGGCTGCGGCAAGAAGAATCTGGTTGCGCTGTTCAGCGGAGAGCCGCGCCAACTCCCGCGCGGCGCGGCGCGCGCGTAGCACCTGGACGGCAATGTCTGTCTGGCTATAGTCGGCTGCGCTGGACATCTGTTTCCCTGGCTGTGAGGATGAGAAAATTTTCCCGCCGCACCAGCACACCGCGCTGGCCTGCGCCGGAAGAGAGCATCGCCGCCAACTGCTGGCTGCCGAGCTCCGCAATTCCTTTTCCGATGATATTTCCTTCCGGGTCGAGCACGGCAATTACCTGTCCGGCGGAAAACTCACCCTGGCATGCGGTTACGCCGGAAATCAGCAAACTGGCCTGCCGCTGCAGCAACGCCCTGGCGGCATTGGCGTTGACGGTGGCTTGCCCGCGGACGGTGGTGGCGAAAGCCAGCCAGCGCCGCTTGCCTGCCATGCGCGATCCCGGAAGGAAAAGCGTACCTACTTCTTCGCCCTGAAATACTCGTTCAAGAATGCCGGGAGTTTTTCCGTTGGCGATCACCACCATTCCGCCGGCCTGCATGGCGATCTCGGCGGCGTCCAGCTTCGCGGACATGCCGCCGCGCCCGGTGGATGAGGCACCGTGGGCGGAATTACGAATGGCGGCGGTGATTTCCGTAACCATGGTGACAACGGTCGAGTTGGACAGCGACTGGTTCGGGCTATAAAGAAGACCATCGACGTTGGAGAGCAGGATGAGCGCGTCGGCATCGAGCTTGCTCAGGACCAGGGCGGCGAGACGGTCATTGTCGCGAAAAACGGGCGCCTGCTCCGTATAGATATTCGTGACGGTATCGTTTTCATTCACGATCGGCACCGCGCCCAGCTTCAACAGGCGCTCAAAAGTCTGGCGCAGGATGCTGTGGCGCTTCAGATCGCTGAAGTCATCTTCCGTGACCAGCACCTGGGCGACCTTGAGGCCATGGGGCAAAAACGATCCCGCGTAGGCCTGCATCAGCTTGCACTGGCCCACGGCGGCGCAGGCGCGGGTGACGCTGGCGTCCTTGAGGCGGCTGCGGTGGACGCCCATTTCCGCCGCGCCCAGGGTTACCGCGCCGGAACTCACCAGCACCACCTGGCGTCCGGCTTTCACCAGTGCGGCGATGCTCGAGGCCAGAGCGGCAACCTGCCGGGGATCAAATTCATTGTCAGCGTTACAGACAACGCCGGTCCCCACTTTGACCACGACGCGACGGGCGTTGACCAGCAGCGCGCGGTGGTTGATTGAGCCGTCGTTCATTTTTGTCGCTGCGCTCCAAACCGCAGGAGATTCTCGCGTATCGTCTGCACCTTCCTGCTCCTGAATCACGCCGCTCGGCGCGTGGGCGGCCTCGCGGCTTTGTTGCTTGTCGCTGCTCTCCAAACGGCAGGAGAGTCTCGCTTAATCGGGTGCCTGCCCCGCTTCCTTAAATAAAAAACCGCTGCTTTTGTCGGCAGCGGGGAGGCGTGTTGTGCTTTGCTAAAAAAACCCTGTTAGCTCATAGCCCCTATCCGCTCATGTGCGCGTACGGACACGGCGGACAACAACACGGATTGGGGGAGCTGGAACAGGTGATCACGAGCGAACTATAACCCGCACATGTGGGCATTGCAAGCTGGATTTGCCATCATTAGGAAGATTAATGTGCGAAGCAAAAGAGCAGATAGCAATTAGCAAATGGCAATTGGCTTTTGGCTAAACCAGCACGAACGCGAGACCTGTCCGGCGCACAGCGCAGCGGAGCCGGTTCTCACGCAGGCGAGGAGGACTGCGATCCATTGCGGAGTGAGGCGGGGAACGCGCGCTACTCCGGCACGAAATAAAAAGCCACGGCCACAATGGCATAGACGGCCAGAAGCTGCGCTCCTTCAAACCAGTTGGTCTCTCCGTCGGACGAGATCATTTCCACAATCAGCACGGAGAGCACGATGGCGGCGATTTCAAAGCCATTGAAGACCAGCGTCATGGGGTGCCCGATGGCGAAGGAGAGAAAGACCAGGACCGGAGCGACGAAGAGGGCAATCTGCGTGCTGGCGCCGGTTGCGATGGACATGGAGAGGTCCATTTTGTTGCGGCGGGCCATGATGATAGCGGTGGAATTTTCCGCGGCGTTGCCGACGAGAGCAACGACAATTACGCCGACAAAAAGCTCAGTCATGCCCAGAGCGCGTGTTACCGGAGCGATCTGGCCCACGAGGACTTCGCTCATCCAGGCGATCAGGCCGGTGGCCAGCGCCAGTGAGAGGATGGCCTGCCCGCGAGACGTCTTTTGCGCTCCATCATCCTCATGTTGCTGCGCCTGAAAAACGGAACGATGGGTGCGGAAGACAAAAAGCAGGTTCAACAGATAAAGAAGGACCAGGACGCCGCTGGTCCACAGGCTGAGATGTTCCAGGCTGACGTCGCGGTGCTGGAGCGTGCCGAAGATGGTGAGATTGAAAACGGCGGGCATCACCAGCGCAGCCACGGCGATCATCAGCATGGTGCTGTTCATGGCGGAGGTGGTGCGGGCAAAACGCTGTACGGGATTGCGAATGCCGCCGGCGACGAGGCTGAGCCCAAGCACCAGAAGCAGGTTGCCGATGATGCTTCCGGAGAGCGATGCCTTGACCACGTTGATGTGGCCGGCGCGCAGGGCAAAGAAGGCGATAATCATTTCCGTGGCGTTGCCCATGGTGGCGCTGAGGATGCCGCCGACCGCCGGGCCGGAATAAGCTGCCAGGACGCCAGTGGATTCACCCAACACCCTGGCGAGCGGAGCAATGGCCAGGGCGGAGGCGATAAAGATGGCCAAAGGCGGAGCGTGAAGAAGATCAAGCACAATGGCCGCTGGAATAAACAGGAGAAGCAGATTGAGCCATCGGTGTCCGGCCTTGAGGGGAAACTTGCTCCAGAGTGAACTGGGGGACGCAGGGCTTTTCTTTGCAGGGTCGGCCATCGGGGAATTGTAAAAGAATCACACGCGGAAGTGCCGGAAATGGCCTTCGGCGAGCGCCGCTATCGGGTCCGATCAGGAGGCAGTGGCGCGAAGGGATTGAGGCATTTTTCTGCCGATTTTTTTAACAACTTCCACTCCCCGTTGACGATCAAAGATAAGCGTCATCTCCAGGGAGCAGGGCCCGCACAGCCAGAAGTGCTCCACCCGATTCGGCCCTTTGGATGTAATGAGAATGGCCCCTTCCGGGTTGGTCTGGGCTTGTGCGGTCTCCAACATGAAGATCTTGCCCTCGCGAAGATAAACCAGCGGAGTTGAGCAGGAAGGATTTGCGCATTTGGCCAGCATATCCGGCTCCTTTGGCGGGAAATAACGCAACTTCTTTGAGTTTTTGGATGCAGTTTTTGAATGGGACGTTTCTCTTTTTGAGGGCCGCCTTCTTCATGATTGGCCGAGGAGTAAATTGCCGCCAGGGAAGACGGAAAGCATTGATTTTCAATAGATTAAGGCATTGTAATTCTGCGGCAATAGGAGCCACAGGGCTTGTTTATAATCGGCGGAGTGCTTACAATGAACTCCTTCCGAAAGGTGCTCATTATTGTCCTCGCGCTCAGGTTCGGCGATAAACGAGCAAGAAGAATCGTTTGCTAGAAGAATCAATATGCGACGAGTTTTGATCGTTGAAGACACGCCTGCCGATGCGCGGCACTCCATTGCAGTGGTAAGGAAGCTGGGGGCCGAGGACGTGGTTGCCATCAATAACATTGCCGCCGCCATGTTGTTTCTTCAAGAGGTTGCGGAAGGCGCGAAAGAAGCGCCAGACCTTATCCTTCTGGACCTGTCATTCCCGCGAGAGAGCGGATTTGAAGTCCTGCGATACTGGAAGTCCAACGCCCAGCTCAATCAAATCCATGTGATTGTCTGGACAGTCATGGGCGAAACGGAAAAGAAGTTGTGTCAATTTTTTGGAGTGGACGACGTTGTGCCCAAGTGGGCGGGGCCCAAGGAGCTTGAGGCCGCCCTCAGGACCTTTGTCGAGGGGCCGAATTCGGCGCGGGCCTAGGCGCGTAAGAGACAGCATTTCTGTTCCCTTCTGCATCAAATAAAAGCTGCTGCATTTGGAATGATCTTGCCGCGCTGGAGCTGGCCCGTCATCCCGTTCGCATTCCACAGTTCCTAAATCCGATTCTGACATTCGCATTATGAGGCCATGGAGGACATATAGATGAGCAAGCTGCCCGACCTGATCAACAGGCACGAACAGGAGATACATGCGGAATGGTTACGGCAGATGAGCGGAGCGGTGCGCCGGGCCGACCTGATGAGCGACGAGGAAATACGGAGGCAGTCGCTCGAATTGCTGGCAGCCATCGCCAACGGGGCCAAGTCCGGAGAGATCACCAACCTGGATGGCGCGGCATGGGCGCGGGTCCGGGAGATTCTGCAATCCATTTCCGCGTCGCGGGCCAAACTGGGATTTACTCCCGGTGAGACGGCGACATTTGTGCTGTCACTGAAACAGCCTGTGTTTTCGCTCTTACGCCAGCAGCTTGCCGCGACGCCCGAGGCGATGTTCGACGAGATATGGAAAGCCACCCAGTTGCTGGACAAGCTGGCCCTGATTACATTGGACGCCTTCATGGAGACGCGCGAGAAGTTCATTGCGCGCCAGCAGGAAGAGCTGATGGAGCTCTCCACGCCGGTGGTGAAGCTGTGGGACGGAATACTGGCGCTGCCGATCATCGGGACCCTGGACAGCGCGCGGACGCAGGTGGTGATGGAGTCACTGCTGCAAGCGGTGGTGCAGACCAACTCTCGTTTCGCGATCATCGACATTACGGGCGTGCCGACGGTGGACACGCTGGTGGCGCAGCACCTGCTCAAGACGATTACGGCGGCCCGGCTGATGGGAGCGGAATGCATCATCAGCGGAGTGCGCCCGCAGATCGCTCAGACCATTGTTCACCTGGGAATCGACCTGGCCGGCGTGGTGACGAAAGCCAAGCTGGCGGACGCATTCGCCCTGGCGCTGCAACGCACAGGCAAATCCGTGATCGACAACGACAGCGGCAACACCAGGAAGACGCTGCTCAGGAAGGAGAAGGAATAAATGGAACGGATTCCGATCCTCCGCATGGGCCAATTCCTGCTGGTGACGATCCAGGTGGACATGCATGACCGGCTGGCGATCCAGTTGCAGGACGACCTGACGCAGAAGATTTCCGAATGGGGCTCGCGCGGCGTGTTGATTGACATTTCAACGCTGGAGATCGTGGATTCTTTTATCGGCAGGATGCTCGCCAATATCGCGGCAATGGCCAGAGTATTGGACGCCGAGACCGTTGTGGTGGGAATGCAGCCGGCGGTGGCCATCACGCTGGTTGAACTGGGCATGGCGCTTACGGGCGTACGCACGGCGCTGAATGTGGAGACCGGGATGGAGCTTTTATATGAGCTGCGCGGCGACTTCCACTCGGAGATGGGCGGATGATTTCGGTGAAGCAGGAAACCGTGCCGATCGCCAACTCAAGTGACGTGGTCGTGGCGAGGCAAAAGGTGCGGCAATGGGCCACGGAGATGAAGTTCACGCTGGTAGACCAGACCAAGCTGGTCACTGCCGCGAGCGAACTGGCGCGCAACGCGCTGGACCATGGCAAGGGCGGCCACATGGTGATCGAGAAAGTGGAGAATTCTTCAAAGAGCGGGCTGAAGCTGGTGTTTGAGGACCGCGGTCCGGGGATCGCCGACGTCGAGGCTGCGCTGCGCGATGGCTTTACCACCGGCGGTGGAATGGGGCTGGGACTGGGCGGCAGCAAAAGGCTGGTCAACGATTTTCACATCGATTCACAACCGGGTAAGGGAACGCGCATTACCGTTGTGCGCTGGAAATAATGTTCTTGTCCCAGACTGTCGCGCTTTCCGACTCAAGCTCCACAGCAGAAGCTCGCCGGGCGGGCGCTCGCATGGCCGCGTGGCTGGGCTTGAATGCGACCAAGTCCGGCGAGATGGCGCTGATAATCACGGAAGCCGCCCGCAATGCCGTGGTGTACGGCGGCGGAGGGCAGATGGTGCTCTCAGGATCAAAATCCACAATTGGAGCGCGCATGGATATCCTGGCCCTGGACAGCGGGCCGGGCATTGCCGATCTGACCAGCGCGTTGCGAGACGGCTACTCGACCGGAGGCACCCCGGGGACCGGGCTGGGCGCGATCAGGCGCATGGCCGGAGCTTTTGACATATTTTCCAATACCAAGGGCACGGTGTTGTTCGCGCGCGTTGAGCAACCGGAAAACCAGCATGGATCCAGATCGACGGTGGAAGTTTTTGGGCTGGCTTCAGCGCTGGCCGGCGAGAATGTCTGCGGTGACAGCCTGGCCTGGCACGTCACGCATGACCGATGCGCGGTGCTGGCGGTGGATGGACTTGGGCACGGGCCGAACGCGGCGGACGCCGCGGGTGAAGCCGTGCGTATTTTTGCCGCGCACCACAGTGAACCGCCGGGACACGTTATCACCCGCCTGCACGATGCCCTGAAAAAGACCCGGGGAGCGGCCGCGGCGGTGGCGGAAATGCGTCCTTTAGCGGGAACATTGACCTATTCGGGCGTCGGCAACATCTCTGGAAGCATCCTAAGTAATACGTTAAGCCGCAGTCTGGTATCCCATAACGGCACGCTGGGCCACGTGATGCCGAGGGTGCAGGAGTTTAAGGTGGAATGGCCAAATGACGGAATCCTGGTCATGCACTCTGACGGGCTGCAATCACGCTGGGACCTCTCGCGCTATCCGGGGCTGCTGGCACGGCAACCGGCATTGATAGCCGGAGTGCTGCTGAGGGATTTCCGCAGAGAGCGCGATGACGCAAGCGTGCTGGTGGTGAAAGGGGCTTCGTCGATTTAAGCCGGTCGAAGGTCGAGTCACAGATTGATTTGAGTCAAGGGAAATGAGCAATCCGCTTTCCACTATTGCATTGCGAAACGAGCGCGACGTGGTCCAGGCCCGCCAGCGCGCGCGGGAGATTGCCGCCTTGCTGGGCTTTGACAACCAGGAGCAGATCCGGCTGGCTACCGCAACCTCTGAGATGGCGCGGAACGCCTTCCGTTATGCCCGCGGCGGAAGAGTAAGTTTTGAAGTGCAAGAAGGCCGGCCGCAGGTGCTGCAGATATTGATTTCCGACAGCGGCCCGGGAATCGAGAACCTGAACGATATTTTTGACGGCCGCTACCGTTCCAGCACCGGGATGGGGCTGGGCATCATGGGCACCAAGCGGCTGATGGACAACTTTGACATTACCACCGGCGCTGAAGGCACGGTGGTGAAAATGGGGAAGGCCCTTCCAATTTCCGCGCCGGTGCTCACGTCACTTCGGTTGAAAAACCTGAAGGAGAAGATCGACTCGAAGGCGCCGGAAAGTCCCTACGAAGAAATCGACCGGCAGAACCGCGAGCTGCTGAAGACGCTGCAGGAGCTGCGCTCCCGGCAGGAGGAACTGGCCCTTCTGAATCGCGAATTGGAAGACACCAACCGCGGCGTGGTGGCGTTATATGCCGAACTGGACGAGCGGGCCGACTATTTGCGCCGCGCCTCTGATTTGAAGACGAGCTTTCTTTCCAATATCTCTCATGAATTTCGCACTCCGCTGAATTCGATCATGTCGCTGGCGCGAATTCTGCTGGACCGGCTGGACGGCGACCTGACCGGCGAGCAGGAGACGCAGGTGGGATTCATTCTGGAATCGGCCAAGAACCTTTCAGAGATGGTGAATGACCTGCTCGACCTGGCCAAGGTGGAGGCCGGGAAGGTGCGAATCCGGGTGAAGACGTTCGAAGTCTCTGAGCTGTTCAGCGCGCTTAAAGGCATGTTGAAGCCATTGCTGGCGGACAATAGTTCCGTGGAGCTGGTATTCACCGAAGGCGCGAACCTGCCGCCCATGCGCACCGACGAAGGCAAAGTGTCACAGATCCTGAGAAATTTTATTTCCAACGCCATCAAATTCACTCCCCAGGGCGAAATACGGATCTCCGCGGAGCAGCGCAAGAGCGGCTCCGTGCTGTTTGAGGTAACCGACACGGGCATTGGCATTCCGCCGGAACATCTGGAGACTGTGTTCCAGGAATTTTCCCAGATTGAAAATCCGCTGCAGGAGCGCTATCGCGGTACCGGACTGGGACTGCCATTGTGCCGGAAGCTGGCCTTGTTGCTGGGCGGCAAGGTCTGGGTGAAGAGCGAACTGGGGCGCGGCTCGAGCTTCTTCGCGGAGCTGCCGATCGTCTATAAAGGCGAAGGCGACGTGGCGGGATCGCGGGAAGAGATGCCGGCCCCTGAGTTTTCGCGTCCCGTGGTGCTGCTGATCACGCCGGTGCAGGATTTGTTTCCCATGCTGGAGCCGATTTTTCGAACTTCAGAATTTCAGTTGATTCACGTAGAGAGCCTGGAACGCGCCGAGACATGGCTGCAGCGGCACAAGCCTGTTGCGGTGGTGTGCGATATCGGAGATATGGGAGCCGCAGCATGGGATTACCTGCGCTTCTTCCCGCAACCGGCAAATCCGCTGGAGCAGGTGCCGGTGATCGCCGTGACCCCGCCAATGGAGTCGCGGCGCGCGCTGGAGCTGGGCTCCGCGCTCGCCATCAGCAAGCCCCTGGAAGCGGCCAGCCTGCTGCATGACGTTCGCCGCGTGACCAGGCAGCAGCAGCCGAGAAAGCTGCTGCTGGTGGATGACAACGATCTCTCGCTGTATATTTTGCGCGAACTGCTGGACCGTCCGTGGCTCAGCCTGGTGGAAGCGCATAATGGACACGAAGCCCTGGAGATGATCGAGCGGGAAACTCCGGACGCCGTGATTCTGGACCTGGTGATGCCGGGCATCAGCGGGTTTGAGGTTTTGCAAACGCTGCGCGCGCAGGAACACACGCGCCGCCTGCCGGTCATCGTGTACACCTCAAAGGTGCTCACGAGCGACGAGAAAAAACGGCTGAAGGAGATGGGCGCCGGCGTGATCGCCAAGAGCGACGTGACAACAACGCTCTCGCCGGAATCGTTGCTGAGTTCGCTGGCCAAGATGGACATTGCAGCGCCGAAGGGAAAATGAGCCAAGGGATGACGGAGCCACGCACATCGCGAATCCTGCTGGTGGACGACACGGAGCAAAACCGCTACGTGCTCTCGCGCATACTGGCCCGGGCGGGCCTGAAGGTGGAGCAGTGCACCACGGGGAAAGAAGCTCTGGAACGCGTGCAGGATTGTCCGGACCTGGTGATCCTGGACGTGAAGCTGCCGGACATCTCCGGCTATGAGGTTTGCCGGCGGATCAAGAGCGATCCCAGGACGCGTTCTGTGCCGGTGCTGCAAATATCCGCGTCGTTCGTGAGCAATGAGAGCAAGGTGCAGGCGCTGGAGGGCGGCGCGGACGGCTATCTGACGCATCCCATCGACGCCACGGTGCTGGTGGCGACGGTAAACGCGCTGCTGCGGCTGAAACATGCGGAGGGGATTTCCCGCCAGTCGGCGCAGGAGTGGCAATCGACGGTGGACGCGCTGCCGGAATATCTGGTGCTGCTGGACACCGGAAACAAGGTCGTGCGATGCAATCGCGCCTTCGTGGAGCTGAGCGGAAAAACTTTCAAGGAAGTGATTGGCAGCGACGGGGCCGCGGTCCTGAAACAGGTGCTGGGCAGCGCGGACTTTGTGACGCACACGGAGATGCGCCGGTATGTGGCCGAGCAACAGCTCGGGCCCAAGTGGTTTCGCGTGACCGCGGACGCGGTGATGGCCGGCGATACGCGCTTTGGCTCGATTGTGGTGCTCACCAACATCACCGAGCGCAAGCTGGCGGAAGAAACGCTACGCCACACGGAAAAGCTCGCCGCGACCGGCAGATTGGCGCAGACCATCGCGCACGAAATCAACAACCCGCTGGAAGCGCTGACCAACCTGATTTACCTGGCCACGTATTCCGACGAATGCCAGCAGATCCACGGTTATCTGCAGCAGGCCACCAAGGAACTGGAACGGGTAGCAAAGATCACCAAGCAGATTCTTTCGTTCCATCGCGAAACCAAGGTGGCCGTGGAAATGGATTTTCAGGAGATGGTGCAGTCCGTGCTGGGGCTGCACATGGTCCAGATGGAAGCCAGGAAAGTGACAGTGGATTTCCAGAAGGGCGACCTGGTGAATGTGCGCGGCTTTCCCGGCGAGTTGCGGCAGGTTTTTGCCAATCTTATCGGCAATGCGATTGACGCATCGCCCGAGGGTGGGCGTCTTTGCATCCGGGTGCGGCGAGCGACGGAGCGTGGAGTGCGCGGAGCGGTCTTTACCATCCACGATGAAGGGCCAGGCATACCGCCCGAGCTTCGCAACCGGGTAATGGAGCCATTTTTTACCACCAAGGAGCTGAGAGGAACCGGGCTGGGACTGTGGCTGGCCAACAGCATTGTGATGAAACACCACGGAACTCTGCGTTTTCGATCGCGGCGCGTGGCCGGCGCCAGCGGTACATGCTTCAGGGTTTTTCTGCCGCAGGAAAAGCCCGACGAGAAAGGCGCGGGAGCGGTAAAAGGCGAGCCTGCCAAAGAGGCTGTCACAATAAAGAGCTGATCAACAAACAATGAGCCTGCGCTCAGTGCTGAGCTGGCCCGGACGGGCAGGTCAGTTCCCGGCCAGCGCCGGCAGCAGCACTATCAGCGCAGCGGCCCATAGAGCCAGCCAAATCAGAAAATTTTTTGCTTCTGCCAGTTCAGTCGTGTTCATGGTACGTCCCCCTTTGGTTCGTGGTGGTTCGTGATGAACATGAAACATGCAAACCGCCTTCCAGTCGGCCTAGATCACTTAAATTCAATGACTTAGACTGGGCTGGCGAAGCCAGGAGTGTGTCAATGACGGGTACAGGTGTGTGCCTGGATACACAGACTGAAAGTTCGACAAAGAGCCGCTGGCCTTGCAGCCGCTAGACCGATGCAGGGCTTTCCAGCACTTCACGGAGCTTGGCGGAAAGCATCTTCATAGTGAAGGGCTTGTTCACCAAGACCGTGCCGGGTTTCAGATTGCCGTCAGGGGCGAGAGTGGCTGTTGCATAGCCAGAAATGAACACAACCTTCATCTCCGGACGCGTGCGGCTGAGCGCGTCAGCCAGTGCGGGACCGGAGATTGGCTCCATCACCACGTCGGTCAGCAGAAGGTCGATCTTGCCGGGATAGTCCGCGGCCAGGGCAAGAGCATCATCTCCATTGGAGGTGGAAAGGACGTTATAGCCCAGGTGGGCAAGCAGGTCGCCCACGACGGTGCGCAGAGATTCCTCGTCGTCGACTACGAGAATGGTTTCGTTGCCGCGGGAATGTTCCAAGGGGGTAACTTCTCGGTCTGGGCGGCCAACTCCCGAATTAAAGCCTGTGATGGAGAGATTGTGAACCTGCGGGCAGGCGGTTTTCAACTGGAAAAAGGGAGCTGGATGTTACCAGCGTGTCCGTTCGTCGGCGACTCACCCCACTTCCTTCTGAAAATGCCTCAACACCGCCTCGGTCTGGCTCTTGGTCAGCACCGCGCCCAGCGCTGCGGCGTCAGCCTGCTGGACGGCGCGCACGCTGCCGAAATGCTGGAGCAATCGCTGCCGCGTACGCTCGCCCACGCCGGGAATCTCCAGCAGTTCGCTCTTGCGGTCGCGCATCTGCCGGCGCTTGCGGTGGAACGTCACGGCAAAGCGGTGCGATTCGTCGCGCACCATCTGCACCAGGTGCAGCACCGGCGAGTGCCGCTCCAGCACCACGGGATCGTCTTCCTGGCCCAGAACGTAGATGATCTCTTCTTTTTTGGCGATCGCCGCCAGCGGCTGGTTGGTAATGCCCAGTTCGTCGAGCGCCTGCGCCGCCGCGTGAAGCTGGCCAAGGCCGCCATCGATCAGCACCAGGCTGGGAAACGTCTTGTCTTCGTCGCGCAGGCGTTTGTAGCGGCGCGCAACCACCTCGCGCATCGACGCAAAGTCGTCCACGCCCGTCACCGTCCGCACAATGAACTTGCGGTATTCGCTCTTGTTCATCGTGCCGTCTTCCCAGACCACCATGGACGCAACGGTCTCCGCGCCCTGTATGTGCGAAATATCAAAGCACTCAATGCGCTTGGGAACATCCGGCAATCCCAGCGCGTCCTGCAACGCCTCTTGTACCGCCTTGGCCTGCGGCTTCATCACGCGGAACCGCTGATCAAAAGATTGCTTGGCATTTTGCGCCGCCAGGTCGATGAGCGACCTCTTCTCCCCGCGCTGCGGAACCAGTATCTCCACCTTGCTGCCGCGTTTTTCCGAAAGCAGCTCTTCCAGTTCCACGCGGTCTTCAAAATCCACTGGCGCAAGAATGTCCCGCGGAACGTATTGCTGGTCGATATAAACCTGCTTCATCAGCGCAGAGAAAAATTCTCCCGGATGAAAAGAAGAAGATGAGGAAGGTGGAGCGCAGCCGCCCCCGGCTGCGGACGAACCGTCTGAGGATTCGCGAATGGCATTGACATTATCGTTCGCAGCAGGGGGCGGCTGCGCTCCATCTTCTTGTGGTGAACCTATCTCCGGCAGCTCTTCCCAGAAGAATTCCCGCCGGTCCAGGATCTTTCCTCCCCGCAGGTGAAAGACGTTCACCGCCAGCATGTCATTTTCATAGTGATAGCCGAAAACGTCCTGGTCGTCGCCTTCGGCGGCTGCCATGCGCTGTTTTTCCTGGAGCTGCGCCACCGTCGATAGCATGTCGCGATACCGCGCCGCGCGTTCATATTCCTGCTGCGCTGCGGCTTCTTCCATGCGGGCCCGGAGCGATTTCGCCAGATCGGTTTGGCGGCCTTCCAACAGAAGCTGCACGTCGTGCACTGCCTCCAGATAAGCTTCCGGAGTGGTCAGGTCCTGCACGCACGGCCCCAGGCATCGCTTGATGTAATACTGCAAGCACGGCCGCAGGTGGTATCGCGTGAGATCGACCTTGCAGGAAGGCACCAGAAAGCTGCGATGGATCAGGTCAACGATCCGGTAAGCCAGGTTCCCGGGAAAATATGGCCCGTAATAATTGCTGCCGTCCTTGCGCAGCCGACGAGTCACATACACGCGGGGAAAGCGCTCGCCCAGCGTCAGCTTGATATATGGATAAGTTTTGTCGTCTCGCAGCAAGATGTTGAAGCGCGGCTTCTTCTGCTTAATAAGGTTATTTTCCAGCGCCAGCGCTTCTTTGTTGTTGTCGACCACGATGTAATCGACGTCCACGGCCTCGCGCAACAGGCTGCCGGTCTTGGCGTTGGCCTCGCCTACGCCCTCCTGAAAATACGACCGCACGCGGGCGCGCAGGTTCTTGGCCTTGCCTACGTAAATGACCTCGCCTTCGGCGTTTTTATATAGGTAAACTCCCGGCCGGAGCGGGATTGTCCGGATTTTCTCTGTCAGGTTCATCGGGGGAAAGTTGAGGCTTACTACCTAGATTCTTCCTGTAAGGCCCCGGGTGCGTAAAAATTCTACTGTCGGGTACTCGGGCCGCCTTCTGAAGCGTTTCGAAATAACATTCAACCTGTTCATTTTAAATCATTTACAATAAGGCTGTCCTGCATGGGGCATTGGCATGCCAGTTGCTCTTGTCTAGGGTGACTTTAACAGGCGGCATCACCCTGCGCCGCGCGGGTCTTAAGGAGCTTTCCCCATGAACTTGAAATCGAGCCTTTTGGTTCTGCTGGCCGGCACATCTCTGATGGTTGCCACTGGTTGCACAACGAAGAATTACGTGCGCAAGCAGACCCAGCCAATCGTCGAAAAATCCAACGAACTTGATGCCAGAACGGCCAAGAACAACGCCGCCATTCACGATGTCGATACCCGCGCCACCGCCGGTATCGCAGGCGCGAACACCAAGGCCGGCGAAGCCGACCAGAAGGCGCTGGACGCCCGCAATCGCGCAGACCAGGCCCAGACCCTGGCAACGCAGGCCAATACCCGCGCAGACGCGCTGGCCAACCAGGTCGCCAATCTAGATAACTATCGCCCCGTGGCTGAGACCTCAGTCCACTTCGCCTTCAACAAGGCTGACCTGACCGCCAAAGCCAAGACCGCTCTTGACCAGCTTCTGGCCGAGGTCCCCAACACCAAGGGTTACCTGGTGGTGGTGGAAGGCGATACCGACTCCGTTGGCTCCGCCAAGTACAACTACAAGCTGAGCGAGCGCCGCGCTGATGCCGTGGTGCAGTACCTATCTTCCAAGAGCATTCCGGCGCACAAGATCTATCTGATCGGAATGGGCAAAGACAAATACGCCGCCGACAACAGCACCGCTGACGGCCGCGCCAAGAACCGCCGCGTGGAAGTTCGCCTGATGACGAACGTCCTCGGCACCGAAACACCCAGCTCTGCGCAGAGTACCGCTCCCAACCCGAGCCGGTAAGTCTCTCCTCCCCCGGGACACTTGCGCAGAAAACAAAGGCCGCCAGATTTCTGGCGGCCTTTGATTTTGCCGCTAATCCTTTCATCCCCGCGGCGGCCGCCGCTGCAAGATTCTTCCCGCAGTTCGATCTTCTCAATAGAATATGAATATGAAGGTTCGCTCTAATACTGCACTGCTGTTTACAGTCTCATTGTTGCTGCTCGCCTCTTCCGCCGCCGCTCAGGAAAGCCAGGATAATCAGCCCCATATTCAGCCCCGCACCACGCCAACACCCACTCCAACACCGACGCCCGCCGCTAGCCACGACAAGTATGAGCGTCCCCCGTTCCCCGGAGACGAATCTCCAACGCGGCCTAACGATCCTTCGCCCAAGGCGCACGACCAGTATGAACGGCCGCCCTTCCCCGGCGACGCTCCCGGAACCAATCCCACCGGCGGCAGCGCCACCGGTGAAAGCTCAAGCCGCGATACGCTGATCGATCTCAACAATCGCTCCACCAAAGACGAGCCCGCCCCGACGGAAGAAGATGAATCAGTCCTGAAGCCATGGGACCCGCACAAGGCTGCGAAGGATGTTGAAGTTGGGCAGTGGTACCTGAAGCTGAAAAATTACCGCGCCGCGCTGGAGCGCTTCAACTCCGCGCTTACCTATAAGTCCGATGATGCCGAGGCCATCTACGGACTGGCAGTCACGCAGGAAAAGCTGGACCTGCTCTCCCTCGCCGACTCCAACTATCGCAAGTATCTCGGAATCCTGCCGCACGGGCCCAGGGCCAAAGAGGCTGAAGAGGGCTTACAGCGCGTGGCGCCGCATCTAGCCATGCGCAAGTCGGCAGACGTCAACGCTGACGCCGCAAAGCTGGCGGCGCATGATATTGACGTAGGTGAGACTTATCTTTCCGGCAATCACTTTGACGCCGCGCGCGAGCGCTTTGAGGACGCGATGCGGCTTGCGCCCGACAATCCGCTCATCTGGTTCCGGCTCGCCCAGGCGCTGCAGGGCATGCAGAGGCTTGACCCTGCGCGGCTCTACTATAAGAAATATCTTGAGGCCCAGCCCAAGGGGAAATTTGCCGGCAATGCCAAAAAGGCGATCGCGCAGATTGACTGGATATTAGGTAAGTAAACTTACTCTTTGCGCAGGAACTCGCCGGAGCTAGCGTCCACCAGCACGGTAAGCTTGCCGGTCGATTCGCTGCCGCCATAGATCACGTGCCAGCGCAGTTGGTTTGATTGCGCGTCCCAATCCAGCAGGTAGCCTATGTTCACTTTGGGGTCTTTCTCCAGCACCTGCTTGCCGCCGTGTTTCTGCGCCACTTCAAACGCCTTGTCCGTATCCACCTTCAGGAAGTTCAGGTCAAACGGACGCGCCGCCCGGTTCGCCGGATTGTATGTGTCCTCAACGCCATGGTTCACGCCCTTGGGTGTGTCTTCTGTCGCCACGCCAGACCAGGTAAAGGGTTCCGACTTCTGCCGTCCCGGCGAGGCAAACAGCGCGCGCCAGAAGGTCGCTTTGCCGTCCTGTCCATTGCTGCCCTTCAGGTTGGTCGAATCCAGACGCACGGGCTGCGCGTCGGGCGACCAGAAGCGCGCGGGCGCAAGCATTTTCTGCAGCGCAAAGCGTCCTGTTTCCGTCTGCACGGCCGGCTGGCTGTCTTTGCTTTCAGGGGTCTTCTTGGGTTCAGAGTCACAACCCAGGCACACAACCGCCAGGGCAAGAACGGCGTTCAAACCGGCTTTTTTCAGGAATCTCATTTTGGCTGATGTAATCAGAGTTACTCCATTCTAGACGGAGCGCGCGCAGGAAAGGATGTACGAAAGGGCATGTATCCGGCAGGTTACCCGTGCGTACTCGTAAACGTTACTCGACGATGTTTTGCTACGTCGATGCTACTCGCTGGGGAGCCCTGCCTTGCGCGCCTGCTCCTGCAAGTCTGAAAGCTTCTGTTGTGCGGCTTCCAATGCCTGTTTCTTGCCGTTGATCTCGTCCTGCTGTTTGCGCGTGTCTTCGGCAAATTTGGTCTGGTCGCGCAACATGGTGCCGGCGTCGCCATAGAAGGCGGCGGCCCGCAGACGGGCCTCGCGCTGCGCGATGTCCAGTTCGCGCTGCAACGTGGCAATCTCCTTTTTCTCGTCGTCGATTTGTTTTTTCAGGTCTTCGGCCTTCTGCTTCTGGGCCGTGGCCGCATCTTTCTTGGCTGCTTCCTTGTCAGCATCTGTGCTCTTGTCGTCGGTTTTCTTTGCCGTATCCGGCTCGGTGCTGGTGGAAGGCGTGGAGCTGCGCGGCATCGTGTCATCGTCCAGCTTGATCGCGCTTGAGCTGGTGTGTTTCTTCGCGCGATTCGCGCGGGCAACGTCGCCCAAAGATTGCTGGGCGGAAGACTGCTGCACAAACACCGCTGCAAACATGCACGTCACGACCATCAGAAAAAGCTTTTTCATAAGGACCAATCCTGTCGTTCCTGCCTATTATTCTACAGCTACGCGCAGCCTGATTCTCATGCTTTCGCGGGGCGGAAACGATAGGGTAAACGCCGTATCGGACTTTAGTTTATGTCGCTTCGCTCCAAAACCGCCAACGAGCATCGCCCTCGACAAAAATTCTTCCGCGCCTGAAATCAGCCGGCTCGGCGCGCAAGGCGGCTCGCCAAATGCTGTTGTTGAATAGCGCAGACCGGCTTTGCACAAAGAGCAAATCTCACCACGGACGAACAACGATGAAACGGATTTACAAACTTAAAAATGGTCCTAATTGAACTTTTTTGATCCGTGTAAATCAGTGGTATCAGTGGTAGGGGTTGGGTTCTCAGTGCAGCCTGCCCAGCCCGGAAATGTTGATGTACCACCGGACCAGCGCTGTCCCGCAGAACGCGGAAACCAGCGCCGCCGCTCCCAGGAACACGCCGAAAGGAATCTCAAAATTGCGGTAGATCAGGATGGCGGAACTCCACGCGCGACTACGAGACACGCCCGCCGCCTCAGTGGGATGCGTCCTTCGCCGGCGCAGCATGCGCTTCACCCACACCCACAGAATCAGGAACAGTCCAAAGAAGCTGCCGATCAGGGAGCCCAGCAGCAGCACCAGCAGCGTAAGCTTCACTCCCAGAAACGCGCCGATCATTCCCATCAATTTCACGTCGCCACGGCCCATGCCTTCCACGCCGCGCACGGCTTCATACAACAACGCAATGCCCCAGATAAAGGCCGAACCCAGCACCATGCCGGCGATTGAGTTGATCAGCGAAAGGACCCGCCAACTATCGACCGCGGGCAGAAAGTAGTGCGCCGGGCCTTCCAGCGGGACCAGCAAACTGAACGTCAGTCCCACGGCCATTCCCGGCTTGGTCAGCAGGTCCGGCAGCAGCTTGGTCTCCGCGTCGGTAAAAATCAGCCCGATCAGCAAAAACGACAGAACGCACATCTTGCCTGCAATCGCAAACTCATTCGCGGTTACGTCCAACGGCCATTGCTGCCGGATAAAACGGGCAATCGCGGGTGCGTTGAAATATGACACAGCAAAGAGCGCGCCGGTCAGCAACTCCACGGCGGCATAACGCGGCGAGATGGGAGCTTTGCACTTGCGGCACTTGCCGCCCAGCAGCAGCCAGCTCAGCACCGGAATATTGTCGTAAGCGGCGATGGGCGCTTCGCACGCCGGGCAGGCCGAGCGCGGGCTTACCACGGAAATCTCGCGCGGCATGCGGTAGATGCACACGTTCAAAAAGCTGCCGAAAAGCAACCCGAACAGGAAAAACGCTGCGGCTAGAAAATACACGTTTCCGGCAAGATCGAAGATATTCAGGGCGCGCTCCGCTTTGATGTGGCTCGAAGGGAGATTATATGGAAGATTTGGTAAATGAGTAATTTGGTAATTGAGTAATTGAAGAACTGCGGGAGCAGCACCTTTGATCGGATGATTCGCAGTCGATACTCATCAAAGTTTGGTTTTCAATTTACTCATTTACCCAATTACCAAATGTCCTTAGCGCTCGTCGGGGATCCGCAAAATATGTCCCGCCAGCACCGGGGCATTGGGGTTCGCGGGCGGCAAGTCGCCAGTCCAGTTGATCTGTTTGCGGTTGGCCAGGCGCATTTCAGGATCAAGCGGCTTCCATCCCGCGCCGTTCTGCTCGCGGATGGCCATGTTGAAACCCATCTGGCCGGCGTCCTGCTCCGCGTCAATCCATTCCAGCAATGACGCCTCAAGGTCTTCCGCCACAGCTTCATGCGGCAGCAGGCAGAGTATCCACGGATTGCGTGCGTCCTGCGCGTATGCGCCGCGGTTCACGCCCGGCACGGCATTGATCACCCGTGCGCCATGTTCTTTTGCGACTTTCACGGTTTCGTCGCGCGAGCCGTGGTCCACCACAATGCATTCATCGCACTGGCGCAGGGAATCCAGGGCGCGCCCGAGTGAGCGAGCGTTATCGCAAGTGTGGAGCAACGCAGTGATCTTTGTTTTGGCCATCTGAAGTGTTGGATGCTGCTGGAGCGGTCCAAGCCATGGCGATTCGTTCAGCCGGCGCGTGTTTTTCTTCGCGGCCTGCCGCCAAGCCGGCCGTTGGCTCTCGACGCGGCCTTCTTTGCCAGGCTTCTTGATCTGCCTCCCGCGTGGCCCAGCCTGGATGCCATCCATTTCTTTGAACCGAAGAAGCCTTCCAGTAGGGCCGGCAGATAAAGGTCCGCATCCAGCCTGGGGAAGTAAATTCCTAATCCCGAAGGACTGATTTCGATTTTTTCCAGCTTTGACGGTGCAGCGCGCTCCAACCCCTGGGCATTGTCGGGCGAGAAACTCACGTCCAGATTTGAGCTGAGCTGAATTACGATGCGCCGGTTTTGGCGGTCATACCGGGCCGAAAGAGCGCGGGGCATGAAAGCGTGAATCTCCTTACCTCGCTGGTTTGCCAGGTCAAACTTTTTAAGCGACGCCATGAATTTGCTCCCATGCCCTGCAGAGTTCTTCCAAATGTTCATTCAGCACACGTTCTATATGTGATATCTCTCGTTGTGAAAACCCATAATTTTCACGCAGATCCACCGGCCCCGTGCGGCAGTTGAGATTGAAAACTGCCTCATGGCCCCGCCCGATTACGTGAACATGAGCGGGACGGTGATCGTTTGGGTAAATGACCACTCGGAGTCCGTCGAATCGGAGAACTGTCGGCAAGGGTCAGTGTAACATAATCCTAAGCGATTAGGTTATATGGTCCCGCTATCTTCGCAACAAAAACGCCGCCTTTGCAGGCGGCGTCGATTCTATCCGTGATCCGTCCAGTTATTGATTCATCGCCGAGCGGCTTGCACCCGGAGTCACAGTCACCGGCCCCTGCAACTGGAAAGCAATGATCGCTTCCGGACGCAGGATGATCTGCTGGCCCTTGGTGGCTGCTGAAACGCCTGTGCCCGCGCCAGCGCCTGCCGCCGCGCCGATGGCCGCGCCCTTGCCGCCGCCAAAGATGCCGCCCAGCACCGCGCCTACCGCGGCGCCGCCGCCAACCTTGGCCGCCGTGGATTTGCCCCGTCCGTTGCCGGACTTCGTCCACTGGCTGGTTTGCAGGCTGTAGCTCTTGCCGTTCATGGTGAGCTTGGTGAGTTCCAGCGTGAGCACAGATTGCCCGGCAAACCGGCCGGCGGATTTCACGTCAACCACGCGGCCTTCAACATCGGCCGTGGTCGGGATCGCCGTCTGGTCGTCGATTGCCACTGGCGACGAAATCGATCCGTGGAACACGTCGCCAACCTGCGCCTTTTCTGAGTTCACTTCGTCATTCAGGCGGATGCTAAGCTGCGTTCCTGCCGGAACGGTGATCTTCTGCGGCACCGCGGGCGCAGCCGGAGCGGATGGCGTATTGGACGCTGTATCATTGCTGCTTTCTGCCGGGACCGTGGTGCGCAAACCGGTATCGCCGCTGCTACCCGCGGACGTACGCGAGCTGCGCGTGCGCGAGCTGGGCGATGGACGCCGCGTTTCCCTTACCGGCGGCGGATTGAAGTTCGCCTGGCCTTGCGTCTGTTGGTTCTGCGGCTGCGCGTTCTGGTCCGCGGAGGCGGAAGTCGGCGCGACTTCAAGGTTGTTCACAACGGTCTTTACGCCTTCAACCTGCGCCGCGTCGTTGGCGGCCGCGTTGCGCGCCGCGTCACTGGCAACGGTGCCGGTGAGCGTGACTACGCCATTGTTCGCGTTGATATTGAGTTGCTTGTCAGGGATATTGCTGTCCCCGTTGATCTTGTTCTGCACATCGGAGGCGACCTGCGCATCCGGGCGCGACCCTATGCGCGAGCAGCCCACTGCCAACAGCGCCAGGGAAACCAGGACCACCCAAAGATTCCTCTTCATGACCATTACTCCTCTTCTATTTTGGTGGCGTATGCCCAGTTAGATGCAGAGCGGCTGGAATCGACTGCACCCAAGTGTAAAATTTTGTAAGTCAATGACTTACAGCCATTGCACAAAACCTGTCTCGCTCAGCCAGAGATCCAGCTATGCTCTCTTATTCTAACCCCGCTGGGCCGCCGCAGTTGCTGGAAACCGCCCTTAATTGCACTCAGGTAATCACCTAATCCCTGAGCTACGACCACAGCCTTTGAAGCCGCGCGGCTCAATTCCAAAGGTCCGTTTCATGGGGCCGATGTCACAGGTGGAGCCTTCGCGCAGCATGCGGAGCTGGTCCACCGTGACGGGCGGATTCTTCAGCACTTTTTGCATCACCGCGGCGCCGGCGAACATGAACGGCATAGGAATATGGACCGCCGGCTTGCGCACACCCGCGCAGCGCGCAATCTCAGCCAGTACCTCATTCAGCGTCAGCTCATCGGCGCCGCCCAGATCGATGGTCTGGTTGGTCGCGGCCTCAGCGGTCAAGGCGCGGACAAAACATGCAGTCACGTCGTCGATAAAAATCGGCCGGAACTTCGGCTTGCCCGAGCCGGGAACGGGCCGGAAGAATGGCGCCGAGCGCATGGTCGCCATCATCTGCGTCACAAAGCCGTCGCCTTCGCCAAAGATCAGAGAAGGCCGCAGGATGGAGAACGGGATCCCACCCCGCCGGACTTCTTCTTCACCCTTCCACTTGGTGGTCTGGTATGGGGCAACGCCGTCAGCCCGCACGCCCAGCGCCGACATCTGCACAAAGCGCCTGATGCGCGCCCGCTTTGCCACTTCCACTACGTTGCGTGTGCCCAGGTGATGCACCCGCTCAAAAGTATTGCTCCCCTTTTCCACGATGATGCCGACCAGATGGATCACCGCGTCGCATCCCTGCATGCCGTTATCCAATCCTGTGCCTTCGACAACGTCGCCGGCAACCAGGTCAACGCTTGCGTGTTCTGCCAGTCCGGCCTTCTTTGGATCACGGACCAGCGCGCACACCGCGTGGCCTTCCGTCAGCAATCGCTCCAGCATGTGCTTGCCGACAAAGCCCGTCGCGCCGGTGAGAAAGACTTTCATGGAGTTGGCTCTTTAGGATTGGCGGCAATGTTCGCGATATTCATTTGCTCAAAACCTGCTCAATAAACGGGTCCACGTCCTTGCTTCTCGCGTCAATCGGAATCTGATGACCATACTCCGGATAGATGATTGCCCGCGCGTGACCGCCGTGAGCGTTGATGATCTCGGCCAGACGCCGTGCCTGATCTGGGTCAGTCCGGTCGTCTTTGCCGCCGTTCAGAATCAGAGTTTGCGCTTTTATGTCCTGAGCGTAAGTGAGCAGCGAGCGCGACTTCAGGGCATCGGGCGTACCGCCGGTTTCGGCCTTCATGGAATCTACAATCGCGACCGCGATCGGCGATTTGGCGTGGCCAGCATACGCGGCCAAGTCATATAGGCCGGAGATCAAGACGATCCCCCGGATCGAAGGATCATGCGCAGCTACCGTGCCGGCCACCAGCGCGCCCCGACTGACGCCCTGAATCAGAATCCTGTTCTCCTTGACGTATCCCTCGGCTCGAAGCTTCGCGATCACCGCGGCTACCGCGTGCTGGGTAAATGGGCCACAAAAATCCGCCGGCCCTGCGGAGTTACCGTACCCCGGCTGGGAAATTGCGACAGCCAGATACCCGCGTCCGGCAAACTCTTCGAGCACGCCCCACCGGACAAAATCTTTTCCGCCCGCGCGCGGCGGCTCCTGGTGGCCGTGCAGAAAGATCAGCGTCGGCCACGGGCCGTTGCCTTTCGGCTTTTCCAGAAAGTATTCCACCTTCTTCGCAGGATCGTCCGGGTGCGGGATTGAGAGGGCCTGGGCCTTGGCGCTCCTGTGCCCGGAGCAGGCAAGCAATCCGGCAATCGCCAATACCATCCAACGCGTGGTCTTCTTCATAAGTCTTACCTGAATCATCTCGGGGTCGATATTGGAAGAAAGTTTACTCTTAGGCCGTAAAGGCTGCTGAGCGTTCGATTAGCTCACCGTCTGGGGTTAACCGGACAGGAGTTGTTATGAGTGGCCACATTGCTGTCAATGTGATAAAAATTCCGTTTCCCTCTATGTCCCTGCGAGTGGCGCGTGGCGTTTACAACCCGGAGAAAGAGCGTTTCCACTATTACGTCTCTTTCAAGCCCTCGCTCGATCCCACCGAGGAAGATCGCGGCGCGGACCAGCGCCGCCCCGTGGACGTCGCTTTCTCTGTTACGGAGACCGGCGAGCTGGCCGATCTGGCTTTCAGCCTGCCGCCGCCGTGCCGTGGCAAACGCTCTCTGGAATATCTGAGCCGGACGCACTCCGCCAGCGTGGTGGAAGAAAAGGTCTTTATCACCGTGCCGGGAGAAAACGGCGACTCCGTCCTCCAGGGCAAGGGCAATCTTGAACTGGACGGCTTCGGACGGATCATAGGACTGGAAATCACCTAAAAGACCGCCAAGGGTCTTCGCCACTCTGAAACGCTCGGGCTAAAAGCGCTTTTCAAATCCAGCTACTCTGGCCGGCAACTCTGGTCTCTCGTCTTCTACTCTCGGCCGAGTCTCTGCTCCGGCGCGCATGTGAATTTTTTAATCAGCCTTAGTCCCTCCTAATACTTGGCCCCTGATCACTTCATCCCTCTCTCTTTACAGTGTCTTAACCCTCAAAATCTCTCTGAATCCAGCTACTTTGCTTGGGTTTGCGTCGGGTAAGCCTCTCGCGGGCCCTAGGAGTCATGACTGATTTTTTCAAAGGCGCTCTGCCCTCATAGTTCCCTCACCATGAATCGATCAAAGTTCCCCATCGCAGGAAAGTTGTCCATCGCGCTGGCGTTGTTCATCGGCGTGACCGCATTCGCTCAAGTTCCCCGGTCAAACCACGTGTACATTGTGGCGGAAGAAAACCGCAGTTATGAACGGATCGTCGGCAGTGCTTCCATGCCTTACCTCAACGGCCTGCTGGCCAAGGGCGCGGTGGCCACGCAGTTTTATGCCAACCAGCACGGTTCGCTGGAAAATTATTTCTGGGTAACCGCCGGACAGAAGATTACCGACAACAACAGCACGACCGCCGTCTTCAACGTGGACAACATTGAGCGGCACCTGCTGACCAATGGCAAGACCTTCAAGTCTTACGCGCAGACGCTGCCCTATGCCGGCTATACCGGGCTCTACTACAACGCCTATATGAAGCGGCACGCGCCCTTACCTTACTTTACCGACATGGCCAATAGCAGCCTGATCATGCATCACGTTTCCACCACGGAGATGGCCAAGGACATCGCCAACGGCACGCTGCCGAATTTTGCCTTCATTACCCCGGACGGAGACCATGACATGCACAACTGCGGCACCGACCTGGGCGCCTGCTTCTGGACCGCCGACCAGTGGCTGAAGTACAACATCGGGCCGCTGCTTGCCACCGCGCCATTCCAGCCGGGCGGGGACGGCGTACTTATTATCTGGGCGGATGAAGCCGATCTGAGCACGGACAATCGCTGCAGCGCCACAGTATTGACTGGCTGCGGCGGACACATTCTGGTGGCGATGATCGGCCCGCAGGTAAAAGCCGGGTATAAGTCCGTAACCACCTACCATCATCCCAGCGTGCTGCGCACCATGCTGGAAGCGCTGGGCACCACGGCAAACTTCCCCGGCGCAGCCAATACCGCGCCCGACATGCATGAATTTTTCGTCGGCAACACGGGCTCAGCTTCCGCCGGCCTGGTCACGATTTCTTCTCCCACCAGCAGCACGGTCACGGGGCCAAGCGTGACGCTTGCGGGAAGCGCGACCGCATCCAATCCCATCACATTTATGCGGATCT
The DNA here is from genome assembly GCA_035703825.1 of Candidatus Angelobacter sp. Lineage (GTDB taxonomy): Bacteria > Acidobacteriota > Terriglobia > Terriglobales > Acidobacteriaceae > Angelobacter. The sequence goes on along the minus strand of DASSXL010000186.1, from coordinate 27,946 downwards.
ATGTTGACAACGTAAGCGTCGCTTCCGCCTCCACCAGCAAGATTTCGACCACGGTAAGCATGTCCAAGGCGACTCATTCGCTAGTCTTCCAGGCCTGGGACAGCAAAGGCAACGTCTACAAAGCGGCCAGGACGATCACGGTTCAGTAGAGCAAGAACTTCTTCACGCAGGACACGAAGCCCGGGAATTTTGGGGCGAGCTTCGTGTCTTTTTCATTGCCACTCAACCGCACGAAAGCCGCCGAGGCGGCGAAAAACCAGCTCTTTGAAAATCAGATAGAGGTCCCTAAGCGGGGTACAATACCTGCAAATGGTCCACTCCCAGGTCTCTGGCTTTGTGCTTGCGGGCGGCAAGAGTACGCGTATGGGGCAGGACAAAGCCGCGGTCACACTCAACGGACGCACGCTGCTGGAGCATGCGCTGGCGGCGCTGCGCAGCGTGTGCCGGGACGTGGCAATCCTGGGCAGGCATGATCTGTACGGCTCGCTGGCGCCGGTGTATGAAGATATTTTCCCCGGCTGCGGGCCGCTCGGGGGCATCCATGCCGCGCTCTCCAGCTCGCAGACGCAGTTCAACCTGATCATCGCCGTGGACACGCCTTTTCTTGTCCCGGAATTTCTCTCTTACCTGGCGGAGAGGGCGATCGCCTCCGGCGCCGTCGTCACCACGCCGGAAATTGACGATTACACGCAGCCGCTCTGCACTGTTTACTCGCTTGATTTTCTGACCATCGCCGAGCGCGCGCTGCGGCTGGGCAATTACAAGATTGTTCCGCTATTTCCGCCGAGCCGGACACTGGTGATCAAGCAATCGGAACTGCGGCGGTTTGCCTTCGCCGCCGATATGTTCGAAAATCTAAACACGCCTGAGGACCTGGCGCGCGCGCGCCGCCGCTTCTCCGGCCAGGACACATGAGCCAACAACCGCAGCATTCGCAGCCGGAGCAACGGCTGCCTTACGTCGAGTTTCAGCACGTTTACAAGTCGTTTGGCGATCACAAGGTGCTGGAAGACGTGAGCTTTCAGGTCTTCCCCGGCGAAACGCTGTGCATCCTGGGCCGCAGCGGCGTGGGCAAGTCGGTCTCGCTCCATCACATCATGGGCTTCCTCAAGCCTGATTCCGGTCGCGTGGTGGTCGCCTTTGAGGACATCACGGAAGCCACGGAAGCGCAACTGGAGCGTATCCGCAAGAAGGTGACCATGGTCTTCCAGAACGGCGCGCTCTTTGATTCGCTCACCGTGGGCGAAAACGTGGCCTTTCCGCTGCGCGAGCGCCATGATCTGGACGAGCAGCAGATTTACCAGATCGTTGACGGCCTGCTCGACATGGTGGGTGTGAAAGCCATGCGCGATCTTCTACCCTCAGATCTTTCCACCGGGATGAAGCGCAGCGTGGCCATTGCCCGCGCGCTCTCCGCGCAGCCGGACTGCATTCTCTATGACGAGCCCACCACCATGGTCGATCCGCTGATGGCGCAGCTTCTCGGCGACCTGATCCAGAAGCTGAAGCACCAGCTCAAGCTCACCAGCATCGTGGTAACGCATGACATGCGCCTGGCCAAGAAGCTGGCGGACCGCATCGTCTTTCTGCACGAGGCCCGCGCAATCTTTGTGGGGACCGTGCATGAGATGGAGCGCGCCGATGAAGATGTGGTGCAGGAATTCCTGAAGCTCGATGAACTGATCGTGCCCGGGCGGGACGATGGATATTCGGCGTATACCTGAGAACCTTTGAAACACGGAGGAAAGGAGGCAGCGGAGGATTTTGTTTGGCAGGGCTTCTGTTTGCTGAACCAGGCTTCCGGGGGACGAAAATAGCCGCTAAACGCTGTCATGCAGAGCGTCGCTTGAGCTGAGCTTCGCGATGCGAGAGCAAGTCGAAGCATCCCGAGGACGCCAGTCTCGCGATACTGCGACAGGGAGTTCTTACGAAGCTGTTTCCTTCGGTCTCTTGTAGCCTTTCATACTGGGTAGAACTCCCTGATGCTGCGTGGCAAAGGACAATGTGTCGGGATCTTTCGACTGCGCCGTCACTCCCGTTGGTCGTGCCGCCTTCGCTCAAGATGACAGATTATTCTCCGCTTCCTCCGTTCCTCCGTGTTTCAAAGGTTTTCGTCGGCCGGTAACTAAGCTTTCGCCCCGCGTTTCTCCAGAACGGCCAGCAGACTGTTCTTCGCTTGGCTTGTCAACCGTCCGCTGCGCAGCACATCTTTGATCAAATTGATGGGAAGCTCGGCGGCCAGATGAATTAAGCGGCCTGAAGGCGTGTCTTTGTTGCCCAGCAGAGCGGCCTTCACGTCATTGCGGTAAGACCATTTCTGGTGGCGCGCAACAGCCGGCGCCAGCATTTCCGTTCCGTGTCCGGCTTTCAGGGCTTTTACAATCGAAATTTCCGTCATCTGCGGATTGGCCAGCGCGGCCTGCATGATGCGCTCTTCTTTGTCCAGAAGCAGCGCCCCGGCCACGCGGCCAGAACTGCGTCGCGCCAGCGTCACTCGCTCGCCCGACGAAATGCTGCCCAGCTTGCTGATGAGCACTTCTTCCGCCGCTCGCTTCACGTCCGGCGGCACCGACGGCAGCAGCGCCACCTGCATCAAGTCAAACGTGTAAAGATGGCGGATGGCAGGCACCGAAACATGCCGCGGCGTTCGCTGATGCACCACCATCGCCATGCGAACTTTGCGCAGCCGCGCGAGCGGGCCGTTCTTGCTAAGCGCTTCCAGCGCTTCACGCGGCAGATCATTGCGATTGAGCAGCGCCAGCGCCAGGTCTTCTGTCAGTCGCGCATCGGCGGCAACGGCAGTAAGGACCTCTGGCGCGGAATCATGCACCAGTCTTTCGAGATCGGCATCGGCGGGAAGGACCGCCTTTTTCTCCGCGCCGTTGCGGACGCGCGGCGGTTCAGGCTGCTCCGGCGCTTCCTGACCGCCTTCGTTCTCGCTTGTCGCCCACTCGCTCATCGCCGTACTCCGCGTTGCGCGGCAATTTCTAGCGCGCCCAGTACAGGCCGCACAAAAGCAAAGCTGACGGCGGCTTGCGGCTGCTCGGCTTTCATCGCTTCCTTGAACGCCTGGCGCACCAACGGCGATCCCTGGAGCACTCCGCCCGCCAGCGCCACCGGCACCACGCCTCCACCGGGCCACAAGCGCTTGATCACTGCGCTGGCCAGGCTTGCCAGGGCTTTTCCGGCGCGCTCGGTGATGGTGCGGGCCGTTTCATCTCCCTGTTCGGCGGCGTTCACCACCGGCCCGGCAAGTTCTGGAAATCTTGGCTCTGAGGCATTGGCCAGCCGGATAACCTCTTCCGGCGCCACCTTCCAGCACTCGGCAATGGTTGCCAGTAACCCGTTGATGGTTCCAAAATCAAACGCGTGCAGCGCGGCGGTCACAGCTTCCCTGCCCACCCAGAATGCCGACCCTTCATCGGAGACGTTTGGCCCCCAGCCTCCGGCGCGCGCGGTTTCTCCGTTCTGGTTCCGCCCAAAGGCGATCGATCCCGTGCCGGAAATCACCAGCACACCCGGAGAGGTGCCGAAAGCGGCGCGATGGGCAATTACATGGTCGCCGGCAACATAGATGGTGGAATCAGGAATGAGTTCGCGGATGGTCTGCTGCGCCCACTGCACCGCCTCTGCCAGTGAAGCCCCGGCCATCCCGATGCAGACATGCTGAATGGTGGAGGCGTTAACCCCCGCCGCCTGGGTGGCCTGGCGAATCACGGATTGCAGGTTCTCGCGGCCGCGCTCCTTGCCTACGCGTGCCAGCTTGCAGCTTGGGCCCGTGGCCTGCCCCAGCAGTTCCGCGCCGTTGCTCACGGCGCAGTCTGTCTTGGTGCCTCCGGCGTCGATACCCAGGTACAGTGGCATGATTGGACTTTAATTCATCTTCCCACAACTTTTACTTTTGCTTTCGAGCATTTTTCCCGAATAATGGCTTGCCGGACAAAACCCATTCATGCGACTGCAAATTGTAGACGGAATCATCATCGTTGCATATCTGATTGGCATTACTCTTTTTGGACTAAGGTTCCGGAAGGCCCAAAGGTCACTGCGCGATTATTTTTTGGCTGACCGGAACATTCCCTGGTGGGCCATCGCGCTTTCCATCGTCGGCGCGGAAACCAGTACGCTCACCGTGATTGGCACGCCCGGCATCGCGTACGCAGGCAACTTCGGCTTCCTGCAGCTCATTTTCGGCTACCTGCTCGGACGCATCGTAGTAAGCCTGGTCTTTATCCCCCAATATTTTCGCGGAGAAATGTTTACCGCATACCAGCTCATAGACCGCCGCTTTGGCAAAGCGTTACATCGCATTACCGCCGCTGTGTTTCTGGCTACGCGCGCGGCGGCTGAAGGCGTTCGTGTCTGGGCCGTGGCCATTGTGATCAGCATTGCTCTTGGGACGGGCGAGATTGCTTCGGTCGCCATCGTGATGGCCCTTACGCTCATTTATACCTTTGAAGGCGGCATGGCTGCGGTCATCTGGACAGACGTGGTCCAACTCGCAATCTATATTGGCGGAACGATCATAGGGTTCTTCACGCTGCTGCATCTCGTCCCCGGCGGCTGGCCCGCGATCCATGCGGCCGCTTCCGCCGCGGGCAAGATGCAGGTGTTCGACTTCTCGCTCACATTCTTCAAAACGTACACGTTCTGGGCCGGTGTGATCGGCGGAATGTTCCTCAACACGGCCACGCACGGGACTGACCAGCTCATGGTCCAGCGGCTGCTTGTGGCGCGCAACCAGCGTGACTCCACTGCCGCTCTGCTCTCCAGCGGCATCATTATCCTCTTCCAGTTCACCTTGTTCCTTCTGGTGGGATCGGGACTGTGGGTTTTCTATCGCATGTTTCCGCCCACCGCGCACTTCGCCACCAACGATTATGTCTTCCCCACATTCGTCGTAGAGCACATGCCGCTCGGCATCACCGGACTGCTAATCGCGGCGATTCTGGCCGCCGCCATGTCGAATTTGAGCGCCGCGCTGAACTCTTTGTCATCCACAACAATGATAGATTTTTACCTGCGGCGAAAGCCGGAAACCTCTGATGGCAGGCGGCTCATGCTTTCGCGCATTGCCACCCTGGTCTGGGGTGTGGTGCTCTTCGGCCTGGCCATGCTGTCCCGGCAAAGCAAAACTGTCTTGGAAACCGGGCTCAGTATCGCCTCGGTTGCTTATGGCGGACTGCTTGGCGTGTTTCTTCTGGGACTGCTAACGCGTCGCGCCAAACAAAATGGTGCAATTGCTGGTATGCTCTGCGGACTGGTCCTGAATATTTACATATGGAAATGGACGCACATCGCCTGGACCTGGTACGTGACCATCGGTTCGATCACCACGTTTATCGTGGGATATCTGGCAAGTCTTCTGGAGGCCGACACGGATGCAAACCGCGCCCAAACAAGCGCCTGACCTCGTACGCGAACTGAACGCCTGGCACTCCACCGCCATCGTCGTGGGAACGATCATCGGCAGCGGGATCTTTCTTGTCCCAGCCGAGATGATGCAGGCCGTGGGGTCGGCCAAGCTGGTCTATCTGGCCTGGATCGTGGGCGGCCTGCTTTCATTTTTTGGCGCGCTCACCTATGCAGAACTTGGCGCTGTCCGTCCCTGGGCCGGCGGCGAATACGTTTACATCCGCGACGCATACGGCCCTCTGCCGGGATTTCTGTATGCCTGGACGTGGTTCCTCATCGCCAAGCCGGCATCGATTGCCAGCGTGACCAGCGGATTGGTACGCGTGTTGGGAAATTTTTCCGCGTTCAGCTTTCTTCCCCACCCCATCTTGTCACTGCAAGGCGGGTATCAACTCACCTACGGGCATCTGCTCGCCATTGCCGCCACCATCCTGATCTCCGCGCTAAATTACCTGGGCGTGCGCAAAGCCGGCAACTTCCAGTTGGTAATGACCACGCTGAAAGTTGTGATGATCGCCGTGATCATTGTGGCCGGCTTCAGCGCAACCACAGGAACGTGGAGCAACTTCGGCACCACCTTTCTGGGCGCCAAGGGCGGAATGGCTGGTTTTATGGCCGCTCTGGTCGCCGCGCTCTGGGCCTATGACGGCTGGAACGACCTCAACATGGTGAGCGGCGAAATCCGCAATCCCGAGCGGAGTATTCCGCTGGCGCTGATCGTCGGCGTGGCCATTGTGGCCGTGCTTTATATCGGCGTAAACGCGGCTGTGCAGTATGTGATGCCCGCATCCGTCGTAGCAGCGTCACCCGTACCGGCTTCGGCGGCAACGCAGATTGCGATTGGCCGCCTGGGCGCGTTGCTGGTTTCGGCCGGAATGGCGCTCTCCATGTTCGTTACGCTCAACGGCACCATCATGAGCGGCGGACGCATTCCCTTTGCCGTCTCCCGCGATGGCTATTTCTTCAAAGCATTGGCTGAAGTCCACCCGCGCTTTCATACTCCGTCGCTCGCTCTCATCGTTCAGTGCGTAATGGCCATTGCTTTGCAGCTCGGCGGCGGATCGTTCAGGGATTTCCTCGAACTGGCGATTTTCTCCGAGTGGCTCTTTTACATGATCGCCGCCAGCACCATCTTTGTCTTCCGCCGGCGCGAGCCCAACACGCCGCGCCCCTACAGCACGTGGGGATATCCCGTTGTACCCGCGCTGTTCGTTGTGGCAGCAGCCGTCCTGCTCTATTTCACGTTCATTGACAAGCTGCATCATTCGCTGTTGGGAACAATCGTGATGACGCTGGTGATGCTGGCGGGAGTGCCGGTGTTCTGGTATTTCGCAAGACAGAAGAAAACTACTTAAACCACTAAGGACACGAAGTAACTTCTTCTGAAATCTCGAGCGGAGCGAGAGATCCCTCTCGTCGCGAGATAGAAGAAAAGCATTTAACCACAAAGGACACGAAGCAGCGAAGAGCGGTAGGGTCAGTTTGATTTCCACAGCTCACGAAAGTCAATTTCCGCAAAAACGTCTGGAACTTGTCGTGCTGAGTGGCGCGCGAGTCCCGGCGTTCCCGGGATAAGCGCAAGTCGAAGCATCCCGAGAATATATCCCTGCCCATGCTGCGGCAGGGAGTTCTCTTAAAAACATTTTCCTCGGCAACTTATTGGCTTGCAGTCGCATTGACATACTCGGAAAAAGCCTGGGGAGAATTCCCTGATGCGGCATTTAACGATGGATGCATTCTCGGGATGGTTCGACTCGCCCTCGCCTCTCCCGCTACGCGGGATCGTCGGACTTCGCTCACCAAGACAGGCGGGGGCTGTAATTTTCAAACTGACTCACTACCCAAGAGTGCGCAACCTTCGTGTCCTTTGTGGTTAGCTTTCCGGTTTACGCCCGGCTCAACTCCAGCACCTTCTCTTGCGGCCCGGGCTTGGGCGGCGAGAGGCGCTCGTAAATCTTCACGTACTCGCGCGCCGAGGCAGTCCAGGAAAAATCCTTCTTCATGCCGTTCTGCATCAGCTTGAGCCAGCTTGCCTGGTCCTTAAACGACCGCAGCGCTTCATGGATGCAATTTAGCATCGCCACGCCGGAATACGCGCTGAACTTGAAGCCGGTGCCTTTCCCCGAAGTCGGGTCCCAGGGCTCAATCGTGTCATCCAGGCCGCCAGTGGCGCGGACGACGGGCACAGTCCCATAGCGCAGGCTATACATCTGGTTCAGCCCGCTGGGCTCATAACGCGAAGGCATCAGGAACATGTCTGCTCCAGCTTCAATCTTGTGTGCCAGCGCGTTGTCATACGCCACCTTCACGGCAATTTTCCCGGGATGCTGCTTCTGCAATTTGAGCAGTAGGTCCTGGTATTCCTTGTCCCCGCTGCCCAGCGCGGTGATGATCAGCGGAAGACGGGCCAGGTCGGCGGCGACATCGGCAATCAGGTCAAAGCCTTTTTGCGCCACAAAGCGCGAGACAATGCCGATCACCGGCGTATCGATAGGCGCGTTCTCCATGCCGAACTGGCGCAGCAGGTCGTACTTGCACTCCTTCTTCCCTTGCAGGCTTTCCGCGGAATATTGCCGGACGATGTGCTTGTCGTTCTCCGGGCTCCACTCGCTGTAATCCACGCCGTTGATGATGCCCGTGAGCGATCCCGCGCGTGACTTCAACACGCCTTCCAGGCCAAATCCATATTCGCTGGTCTGGATCTCCTGCGCGTACTTGCGGCTCACCGTGGTGAGATGGTCGGAAAAAGTAAGCGCGCCTTTCAGAAAATTGGCCTTGCCCCAGAACTCCATCTGGTCAATGGTAAAAAGGTCCCAGGGAAGCATGAGCAGGGGCAGCGTGTCCGGCGGAAAGACACCCTGATAGCCGATATTGTGGATGGTAAAGACCGTGCGCGTGCCGCGAAAGACCGGATCGGCCGCATAGCTGGTGCGCAGCAGAATGGGGACCAGCGCGGACTGCCAGTCGTGGCAATGAAAGATTTCCGGCACGCCCAGCACCTTGGAGGCTTCCAGCACGGCGCGGCAGTAAAGCGCGAAACGCTCAGCATTGTCCGGATAATCGCCTGCGGGGGTGCCATAGAGGGCTTCGCGGTCAAAGAACGCCGGGTAGTCGATGAAGTAGAATTGCACCCCGGAGCGTTTTCCGCCATCCAACACGGAGCAGAACCGGTACTGATCGTCGAACGGGATGGTTACGCTGGGCAACAACACCTTGGCATCGGCCAGCCTGGTCTGTTTATATTTGGGGAGATAAACGGAGACGGAGTGGCCGAGTTCGGCCAGGGCCTGGGGAAGAGCGCCAACAACGTCCGCCAGCCCGCCGGTTTTGGCGAACGGCACGCACTCAGAAGCAGCAAAGACGATATTCACGGGGCCTCCGTGGTAAAGCAGAGCGGGACGCGCACAACCACACTAGGAAAATACTAAATGCCGGGAACAAAAAGGGCCAACTCGGGAGCGGTAAAAAAGCCTAAACTGGGGCAGAATTTTCTTGCCGATGTGGGCGCGGCGGAAAGAATTGTTGACGCGCTGGGCGACGTCTCTGAATCCGTGGTGGTGGAAATCGGCCCGGGCAAGGGCGCGCTCACGCAGGCGCTGGCGCGGCGGGCCAAACGCCTCATCGCGGTAGAGCTGGATCGCATGATGTCCGCCGAACTGCGCTTTAAATACCGGCTGCAGCCGCAGGTGGAAATCATTGAGGCAGACGTGCTCAAGCTGGATTTCCGCACCGTGCTGAACCGCACCATTGGGCCGCTGAACGATCTGCGCCCGCTCAAACCTTCGCCGGCGCGCGTGGTGGGAAACCTGCCGTACTACATCACCTCCGACATCCTGCTGCGGCTCTTTGAATTTCATGACCAGTTCGATGTGATTGTGATCATGGTGCAGCGTGAAGTTGCCGACCGCATCGCCGCCGTGCCCGGGTCGCGCGATTACGGATTGCTCTCCGCCACGGCGCAACTGTATGCGAAAGTGGAAAAATTGTTTACCCTGCCGCCCGAGGCCTTCGCACCGCCGCCCAAAGTCCACTCCACGGTCCTGCGCCTGACCATGTCGCCCCGCTTTGCCGAATTAAAAATCAAACCCGTGGAGTTTATCGGCTTCCTGAAAACGGCCTTCGCCATGAAGCGCAAAACGCTGCTCAACAATTTAAAGAAAGACTATAGCGAGAAACTGATCCGCAGCACGCTCAAGGAAAGCGGCATCCGCAGTGACATTCGCGCGGAAGCCCTGCCGCTGGAAAGAAGCGCGGAAATCTTTCGCAGGTTAGCGAATTAACCACAAAGGGCATGAAGGAACTTTTTCTGAAATCTCGAGCGGAGCGAGAGATCCCTCTCGTCGCGAGACAGAAGGAAACGTTTAACCACAAAGGACACGAAGGACACAGAGTTTTGAATTCGCCTTTACTCGTGATTTCTTTGTGGCCTCATCCGGACCGATCAAGAAACCACGAATCTCCGAACAAGACACCAAAGACAAAAAGACGCGAAGATCAAACTTCGCGTCCCTTCGTATCCTTTGTGGTTAAGAATTTATTTTGGCCGGCCGCCGCGCCCACCGTCATCTGACGATCTCGAGTGCGACTCCGGCGGCGGAGCAGACTGGCGTTGTGCCTGCGCCGGCGCTGGCGGTGGTGCAGGCTGATGCACAACCGGCGGCGGTGGCGGCGCTGACTGTTGATGCACGACCGCGGGCGGCGTGTATTGATGCTCCGGTTGGCGGCTTGGCGGCGGAGAACTTGGCTGTGGCGGCGGATTGTACTGCCGCACAGGCTGTGATGGAGCAGAAGCGGAAGCGTCGTTGGTCGAGCGTCTTACGGGCTCGCGCGGCTGCTCACGGTCTCCACGTCCGCGATCTGCATCGTGCCCGCGATCGATTACGCCAACCGTTGGCCGCGGCGATCCGATCTTCGGGACAGGATCAATAGCAATGGTGGCTGGCGGCTGCGCCGGGGCCGTAGCCGGAACGTCGGTGCGCGGCACGCGGGCCTGCACGTCGTCGTTGGTCAGCGTGCGCCTGCCACCTGCGTTTCCGCCCTGCCGTCCTGGGTTCCGATTATCGCCATCGCGATCAGCCACTCTTCCGCCAATCGGACCAGAATTTCTTCCACCATCCCCGCTACGCGAAGGCTGCCGGTGGATCTCTGCAGGCCCGCCGTTCACGATCCGCCTGTCCGCGGGAGGAATGGGAGCGTGGAAGCCCGGAGGCGCATGCTCCCAGCGCGGCCTGCTATACCATCTGTTCCAGCCGCCTGGCGCCCAGCACCAGCCGCGATTATTGATAAAGACCCACCGTCCGTAACGATATGGCATCCATCCCCACGGATAAGAAGAAACCCAGGTATAGCCAAAGCCGGGAGCGTAACTCCAATATCCGTTGCTGAATGGGTCCCAGCCGAAGTTGACGCCATACGGTTGCCAGACTTGGCCGTAGCCAGGCTCGTCATAATACTGGCCGTAATAACCCAGGTCATTCGCGCCGTATTGATATGGCGACTGAATGTTGCCTTGGCCCGCGGAAGCGTATGCGCTCAGCGTCTCGTCGCGCTCGGTGCTCCAGCGGTCAAGCTCGTCGGCCTCAGTGCCCTTATCTAGCGCGTATTGGCCCACGTCATTGGGATTAAGAACGAACGTCTCATTCTTCTTCACGGAAACTTCATCACCGCTTTCGCCATCGCGCACCGCGACCTCGCCCTTGGTAACGGCAATCTCCATGGGATTAGAGTTGGCGCTGGTCACGCGGAAAGTTCCGGAATGTGTGAGCACGATGCTGTTCTTTTTTACCGTGACGCGAAAATCGCTGCCGTCGTGCTTAGTGATCTTGAATATCGCTTCGCCCTGGTCCAGATCGATTGTGGTACTCGTTCCGCCCGAATATGACCGACCTAGCTCAGTAAAGGCGATCACGGTTTCCGGCGCCAGGCGAATGACGCTGCCATCTTCCAGTTGCACTTCCGCCCAGCCGTCGGAACCGGTCTGCAGCCAGTCGCGCTCGGTAAGCGGCACGTTCATGGTGGCGCTTTCATAGCCGTGGCCATTGTCGAGCCGGACCTGGCCATCGACGTAGCTCACGCGGACGATGCGTGCATGCGAATCATGCCCGTCTTCGTCGTCGGCATCCTGCGCATGCGCAAATGGGGCCAGTGAAAAGACGAGCGCAAAAATTATGGAAAGGAGCAGCCCTGATCTGCGGAGACCTTTTCCACCCAGGTGCCAGCGACTCGTTAACTTTCGCAACATAAAAGAGTGGCGCAGCATAAAACCCTCCTGCTCTCAACGCCTACCCTATTAGATCGTTGTTCGGGTACTTAGTTTCTTAATGTTAAGTGTTATTGACCAATCTTAACTCTTAAGGTCATAAGCGGCGCCTGACTTTACTCAGAATTGGCCTTGGCCAGCAGCCGATGCGCCCTTTGGCGGGCGATATTCAGGATGGAGGCGTCGTCGGCAATGCTTTCCAGAGTTGGCGCTATGAGCTGCATCTCCACCAGGTTGTGGTTTTCCGCCGCATCCTCCATAACTTTCAGCTCCGCTTCAAGGCCCAACTTGTCAAAGCGGCGCAGAAACTGCAGCTTGCGCCCGTGCTCAATGGTGTTGGAAACTCCCATAAAAATGCCGGTAATCTCCTGGATAGCCCTGTTCTCGGAATAATCGTAAGTGGTATTGAAGTGCCGTGACGCATCGGCATAGCTAAGGGTCTTTTTGCCGGTGCTGGCGACAGCATGTTTCTTGAACGTGAAATCGCCCTGAAAATAGTTTGCTTCCCCGGCGTAGCGGAAAAGCTTGTCACAACGGGCGCGTGAAAGAGTGAACTCCGTGTGGTATTCGTCGGCTTCATCGCCATTCTTGCCGGGATCACGCGAGCTGTATTTCGCGGCCCCGTTGGCGAAAACCGTGATGGTGACGCTCTGCGGGGTAAAGTCGTTCCAGAAACGGTCAAAGGTAATCGACGGCGTGGCGGAAGCCTGATCCGGCCTCGTCGCCTGCGCGGCGTGCCCCTGGGAGACCAGCGCCGCCAACACCAGCCTCACAAAAATGCAGAAGGCCAGCTTCATCGCGAGACCGTGGCGTAGCGGCTCGTGGTGGCAGCCGTGTGAATATGGCAGATGGCAATGGCCAACGCGTCAGAGGCGTCAGTAGGCTGGGGCGGCGAGGCAAGACTTAGCAGCCGCGTGACCATCTGCTGCACCTGGTGCTTGTCCGCGCGGCCATAACCAACAACGGCGGACTTGATGGAGAGCGGCGAGTATTCCGCAACCTGTAAGCCTGAGGCCGACGCGGCCAGCATGGCTACGCCCCTCACTTGTCCCAGCTTGAGCGCGGTTTTTACATTAATGGCGTAGAACACGTCTTCAATGGCAACAATCTCCGGCTGGTGTTGGGCGATGATGGCCGTTAGTTCAGCAAAAATCTTCTCCAGCTTGGCGGCCATCGGAGTTCCCGATTTCAATTTGATGGCGCCGTTGGCATGGCAGACCAGCTTTCGCTCGGCCGTTTCTTCCACCACGCCGAAGCCGGTGTACTCGCTGCCGCAGTCAATTCCCAGGACACGCATTGAGGCTAAGTTTACACCTAATTTCTATGTCGCTTCGTTCCAAACCGCTTGAGAGTGTTCTCCCTGTGATACTTTTCTGCGCCCGTAACGAGCGGCTCGGCGCAAGGCAGCACGTCCGCTTTTTCGTTCTTGCCTCAGGCACCGGCCTTAGAGATACAATGCTCCGATATTTGCGAAAGGCAGAGTACAAGTATGATGACAATTTTGATTATTGGAGCAGCATGGATCGGCGGCGCCGGGCTGGGCGTTTAGATTTGTCCGGCATTCAATGAGTTCCAGCCTCAGCAGCACCGCGGCTTCTTCAGCATGGCCGCATCGCGTTCGCGGGTGAACGCGCGATAGGTGGCGACGGAGCGGGCCGCATTGGTCTGCAGCAGGAAGCGGTCATAGGCGGATTCGTCGAAAATCTCGCGGAGCGCGGCAAAGAGGGTCTGTATGGCTTTTGCGATGAACGGAGAAGATCGGGTGATCGGGTCATCGCACGTGATCGGGTGATCGGAAAAATCAATTTCCAACATCTCCTTGTGATCTTCTCCGTGTCTCCGTGCCTCCGTGGTAGGGTTTTGATTTTCTCCGCGTCTCCGCGTCTCCGCGATAAGATTTGCTGCTTCTTGTGAACTCCCTGACGCTGCACCTGTGGGAATAGGCATCGTCGGGATCCTTCGATTCGCCGTCGCATGCGCTCCGGCTCGCTCAGGATGACAAATGCATGCAGCTTTGCCGATCACCCGATCACGTGCGATCACCCGATCAACCGATCCTTCTCCGTGTCTCCGTGCCTCCGTGGTAGGTTTTTGTTTTTCTCCGCGTCTCCGCGTCTCCGCGGTGAATTTACCTTCCCGATCACCCGATCCCGTCATAGCGCCTCCTCGGCATACGCCGTCGGCACAAACGGCGATTCCTGCGTTGCCGCCTGACGGCGGCCGGAGATCACAGTGATCCATTGCAGCGCGGACTCAATCACGATCACGCTGACAAGCACGACCAACAGGCCGCAGACCGCGGCATCGAGCTGGTCATTGAAGATCCGTCGCTGCAAGCCGGCGATGGCGGGCCCAGCGGCAAGCTGGCGGGCATGAGCCAGCAATCCGATCAGAGGATTAGGATCGAAAACCTTGTGCCATGAAGCCGCAAACGTCACGGACACCAGCCATGTGAGCGGCGCGAGTGTCACCCATATATAGCGCGCTCGGCCCATTTTGACGATGATCGTGGTGGCCACGCAGAGCGCCACGGCCGCCAGCAACTGGTTGCAGATGCCAAAGATCGGCCAGAGCGAGTTGATTCCGCCCAGCGGATCGCGCACGCCCTGCCATAGGAAAAATCCCCAGGCGGCCACCATCAGCGCGCTGGTGACGACGATGCTGGGATACCAACTGGTCCGGCCCATGGGCTTCCAGATGTGGCCGAGCGCGTCTTGCAGCATAAAGCGCGCGACGCGCGTGCCCGCATCGAGCACCGTCAATATAAACAGCGCCTCAAACATGATGGCAAAGTGGTACCAGATGGCCATCACGGCGGTTCCGCCCAGGCTGTCAGAAAAAATCTTGGCCATGCCCAGGGCAAACGCCGGAGCGCCGCCGGTGCGGAAGAAAAGCGTCTTCTCGCCGACGTTCTGCGCCATGGCGGCCATCTGGTCGGCCGTGACGGGAAAACCCCAGTTGCTGATGGTGGCGACAGCGGCCGCCGGATTTCCGCCCACCATTCCCGCTCCGCTGTTCACCGCAAGATATGTTCCCGGCTGAAGAGTGCAAGCGGCGATCATCGCCATGATGCCAACAAAAGATTCACACATCATGGCCCCATAGCCGACCATGCGCGTCTGCGGCTCACGGGCAATCATCTTGGGCGTGGTACCGCTGGAGATGAGCGAATGAAATCCGCTGATGGCCCCGCACGCGATGGTGATGAACGCAAAGGGAAAAAGGTTCCCGGCGAAGACCGGGCCGCTGCCATCGATAAAGCGCGTGAGTGCGGGCATCTGCAGCGTGGGCCGCACCAGCAGAATGCCCAGCGCCAATATGGCGATGGTGCCAAGCTTCACGAAGGTGCTCAGGTAATCGCGCGGCGCCAGCAGCAGCCACACGGGAAGCGCGGAAGCGGCAAAGCCATAAACAATGATCAGGATCGCCAGCGTTGTGCCGGCGAATGTGAAGGCGCCGGCGTGCGTGGATTGCGAAATCCACTGCCCGCCAAAGATGGCCGCAACCACCAGCAGAAAGCCGAGCACGGAAGCCTCCAGCACGCGGCCCGGACGCAGGTATCGCAGGTAAACGCCCATCAGGAGCGCGATGGGGATGGTCATCCCTATGGTGAATGCTCCCCAGGGACTGTCTTTGAGGGCGTTCACGATAATCAGCGCAACAACAGCGAGCAAAATAACAAGAATGCTCAGCACGGAGATGAAGGCCACGGTGCCCGCGGTCTTGCCGATCTCGTCACGGGCCATCTGACCCAGGGATTTGCCATCGCGGCGCACGGAGAAAAGAAGGATGACAAAGTCCTGTACGCATCCGCCGAAGACCGCGCCGACGATGATCCAAAGCGTGCCGGGAAGATAGCCGAACTGCGCCGCCAGCACCGGGCCCACCAGCGGCCCCGGCCCGGCGATGGCGGCGAAGTGATGCCCGAAAACGACATACTTGTTGGTGCGGACAAAATCGCGCCCGTTCTCCAGACGCTCCGCCGGCGTGGCGCGCATGGCGTCCAGCGCCAGGACCTTTGCGGCCACGAACTTGGAGTAAAACCGGTAGCCCAGCGCGTAACTGCAAACCGCCGCCACTACCAGCCACATGGCGCTGATGGGCTCATGGCGGCGCAAGGCGATTGTCGCCAGCGCCAGCGCGCCTGCCGCTGCAACCGCCAGCCAGATCACTATCCTGCCGAGCTTCATGGGTCGTCTCCGTGGAGCAAGTCTTCTCAGCGGGTTATTCTGCCTAACGCCGCGCCATTGCGCAATCCCAACCCCGGTGGTTCAAGTGCTATGCTGAATCAGCCGGCACGAGGTCTTTCCACAGGAGCGTTTACCGAGTGAAATTCCTTCTTCATCTCATGCGCATGGGCCATACAATCCTGGGGATTACGCCGCCCAGGCCGGAGCACGAGCGCGCCTTCCTGCTGGCGTGGATCGCGGCGTTGTTTCTTGTGGTCCTGCTCAGCGTTGCCCTGGTGCTGTTTCTTGTGCCCCGCGTGATGGGCTGAGAGGCCAGGCCAGGTCAGCTCTGGATTTTCTGCCGATTGCAATAAAAGCAGAACACCTCTTTCCCCAAAACAACCATCTAAGCCAAAGGACAAGGGAGTAACTCCAATGAACATCATGGTCAGCGCGCTCGGTCTTGGCTTGATTCTGGGAAATGGCCTGTTGCAACTGCCCGCTGCTGGGCCGCAGGCTTCTCCTCAGTTGCCGTCAGTGCAGCAACTGCCTTCCGTTCCTATTGGCATGGGGACGGAAGCGGTGCACATTACGAACGGGCCGGTAGTGGAAAATGTAACGGACACGACCGCGGAGATCGCCTGGTCCACCAACGTAAATTCCGGAACGGCGCTGCGCTATGGCACCGATCCAGCCCATCTTGACCAGGCTGCCGGCATGCCGTGGGGAGGGTTCACGCACCGGGTGCTGATCAGGAACCTGAAACCTAACACCACTTATTATTTCAAAGCGGAGTCAGGACAAGGCCAGGGCACAGGAACCATGGCCGAAGCCGCGCCTGCCTCATTCCAGACGAAACCCGCGGGAGCTACAGCGCAAGCCAAATAGTGTGCGCTGTGTGCTATAAACAGGCCATGAGCCTCTCCGCTTGCCTGGCCTTGATGTGGACCACGCTCGGCGTTCTCTACCTTCATCGTGCTTATGCTGGTACGATGCCGGGCGGAATTGCATCTCTAAATTATTCCCAGCCGGCCATGTTGAGCAGGAAACAGCGCTGGACAAGGGCCGGTTTCGGCATTTGCTTTCTGGGTCTTGGTGTTGCGCGTATGATTTTGTTGTACGTGCGGCACACTTAAGGCTTAACGTCTATTCGTCATGGCCACGCCGGCTTGCATGCGCTCCTTGAGCCGCCCGCTAAACATCAGCCCAAGCATTCTGAAATCGCTGATCAGCGACCAGAACGGATGACCAAAGGTCGCCGGCTTGTTGCCTTCAAGCACGAAGTGCCCCGTCCAGGCAAAGGCATACGACACCACCGGCCAGAACAGCGCATACCAGGGGTGTCGAAAGACGAACGCGGCCACTGCCGTGCCCAGTCCCAGCAAGGTGCCCACGGCATGCATCGCGCGATTGCCGGCGTCACTATGCTCATGCAGGTAGAAATTGAAAAAATCCTCGTAGCTGGCAAATTCCTGTTCGGGCATTGTCGTCCTCGGCTGCCGCGTCGAGAATTTTACTACGATTCCCGGACAAACCGGCCCTGGCCCGCTCCAAAGGGCCGGAGCGCCGGCGATGCGGGCAAAGCGCTTGCGCTGGTTGGTTTTGAGCTTCCCGCCAGAAGCTAAATTGCGTTCCGCAGGGAAACAGCGCGCCGCACCTGCGGATACATGGAGCACGCCTGCGTGAAGTGCGCGCCGCACAAGCCAACTTCGCGAACGTCGTTTTTCGATTTCAGGCGCAGTATGCGAAACGCAATCTGCGGGCACTCGGAACATGTTTTTAAGTGGCGGTCTTCCTGGAGAGGTCCTAGGGAATCAATCACCTTTTCATCGGCCCTGAGTTCGAACATTCTTTCACCCTCATCTTTATCAGCGTGGTCGGGTATTGAACGAAGTATATCGCCAAGCGACCAAGAAGCGGCATTGTTAAGTAATTCGTCCGGTTTTCCGTAAGTGCATGTGAATTAAAGAGTCTCTAATAAAGCACAGGGAAGAAGCATCTCATTGCTGCTTCATGCCCTCTGGCCAACGAAACTAACAAGGCTGTGCAGCATCACCGGCCGTAGCCTTAAATTTTTACTTATATAGTTCGATAGCAGACTCAAATCGGAGCACGATGGTGCATACTCTTATTACAAAAGGGCAGAAACACCGAAACTTCTGAAGAGGGCCCATGGATTGTGAACCCGAACATTTTGCGACGGGCACAACTGTGCCTGCCAGCGCCATTTATTTGGTGGCGCACGCGCCACACCGCCTTGCCGCCGAGGTTGCCTTGTTCAAAGGCGAGACCTTCCCCAGATGCGGCCGCTGCTCTGAAGCCGTTCACTTCCGCATGGCCCGCGTTTTTCACGGACTGGATGCAATTGAAAAACTCTCCTATCGCGTTCCGCTGCATGAACTGGAAGTCAATGATGGAGAGACCGAGCCGACCGCTACCACGTCCGGACAACCTGCGGGAAAACCATAAATCTTTTGAGAGCTAGAGTCCTGCATCTAGTTGGTCAGTGGTGCATTGCCCAGGCCTCTTTTCCGGACGCCAGCGCAGAAATTTTGTGCCGTGGCGAAAGCGTCCGCCGGAGAAATGGTCATACTGAAACTCACCCACAAGTTTAGGCTTGAGCGGAAACCATTCGGTGTCACGGTCGTCGCGTGTCCAGCGGCTGGGGCCTCCAGGCGCTTTGCCGGTGAAGCCGGCGCCCGGGCTTCCCTCCTGGACCATCAGCGGTCTTAAGATCGCTTTCAGTTGCTTCCTCTCTTCGCGTGAAAAGCTGGCGCTAAAGCCGATGTGATCAAGCTGGCCTTTTTTGTTGTACAGGCCAAGCAGCAGAGATCCGATTTCTTTGCCTGCCTTTTTCTTTGCGGATTTTCTTGCTCCCTTTCCTGGTTCCTGCGTCGCAGCTTCTTTGGCTGTGGATGTTTTTGCGCTCCGCGCCCAGCGGAAGCCGCCGACCACGCAGTCCGCGGTGCGGATGCGCTTTACTTTCATCATCGCCGTGCGCTCGCCCGAGGCGTATTCGCGGTCCAGCCGCTTGGCGACAACGCCATCCCATCCGCTGGCCGCGCCTTCGCGCATCCACTTTTCCGCCGTGGCGAAATCAGAGCTGGCGGGTGAGAGCACGATTCGGGATGTGGCGCTATTTGAGTTTATTTTGGCCGGAGTTTTCGACCGCGACTTCCCGCCGCTTTGGGGCGCAGACTGGCCGCCGATGCCGGCTGCGGCAAACTCCCGGAGCGCCATGCGCCGGGCGGAGAGCGGACTGGCAACGAGCGCCTTGCCTCGGGCGTCGACCAGAAGATCGAAAATCATGTAGGTCCCGGGCGTCTCCTGTGAGAGGCGCTGAATGCGGCTGGCAGCGGGATGAATACGCTGCAGCAGAGCGTCAAAGTCCAGGCCTGCCCCGTGGCGGATGACAATTTCTCCGTCGAGCACAAACTTGCGCGCGGGCAAGGCGCGCAACGCTGCGGCGATTTCAGGGAAATAACGCGTCAGGGGCTGACCGGCCTTGGATTGCAGCATGATTTCATCGCCCCGGCGAAAAGCCAGGCAGCGGAAGCCGTCCCACTTGGGTTCGTAAAGCCATCCGGAGTCATGCGGAATTTCTTTCACCGGTTTAGCTTCAGCCGGAGGATAGGGCGGCTGAAGAGGAAGACCGAGTTTGGGAAAGGCCTGGTTAAGGGCTTCAGCAGGAAGTGCGGCGGAGCGGACGGAGGCTGGTTTGCGATCGGACGCCATATAAGTTTTGATGCGCCGCGGGCCAGCGACACTCCGGTTCGCGGGCCTGGCCTCTCTTTTTCTTGCATTCACCTCCTGGGTCGATCAGGAGCGGAGTTCGAACCGCTAAGAATCGCTGCGGGGCAGAACGCTTTCGATGCGCCGGTCTGGAATCAGCCAGATGAGAGCGGCGGCCACGTAAATCGCCTGGGCGATCCACGGTGAACGCAGCGTCGCAAGAATTGCCGCGAGATACAGCACCGGCGACAACTTGCCCTTCCAATCGCGCCCGACCGCCTTCTTCAGGATTGAATCTTCGCCTTGCGCGCGGATGATCGTCTGCTGGAGCAGGTAATAAGCGATCGCGGCCATCAGCAGCACCAGCCCATAGAGCACGGTAGGCGCGGCGGTGAAATTGTTCTGTCCCATCCATCCGGTGGCAAACGGAAACAGCGATAGCCAGAACAGCAGGTGCAGATTGGCCCAGAGCATGGCGCCGGTCACCATCGTGCTGGCCTGCAGCATATGGTGATGGTTGTTCCAGTAGATGCCCACATAAAGGAAACTCAGGACATAGCTGAGGAACACCGGCAGCAGCGGCGCCAGATCGCGCAGACCATCGCCATGAGGCACTTTCATTTCCAGCACCATGATGGTGATGATGATCGCGATTACGCCGTCGCTGAATGCCTCCAACCGGCCTTTGTCCATCTTGACTCTTTACTCCTGTCGGTCCTTCCTCGGAGAGATCGCTATTTGTCCCGCCCGGGCAGCGCGTGTGCGGCACTTGCCTTGCGCAGTGAACCCCTGCCTGTGGCTGGCATTTTATCCTGTTAGGCACAAAGATAGCCTGCCCGGCAAGGTGGACGCGCATCACGGCAATCCACTAGAATCCGAGACATCCCTGCATATTCATCGTTCCGGAGAGACAGTTCATGGCGCTGATCCAGTTCACCAGAAACCACACTGACCACTCTACCGACAAAGGCTTTCAATTCGAGTTTTTTTGCGATCGCTGCGGTAACGGCTTTATGAGCGAGTTCAAGACCTCTGCCACGGGGATGGCGGCCAGCGCGCTGCACGCGGCAGGAAGCTTTTTCGGCGGCGTCCTGGGGCAAGCCAGCTCATCGAGCTATGAGATTGAGCGCGCGGTGCGCGGGCCGGCGCACGATTCGGCGTTTCGCAACGCGGTTGAAGAAGCCAAGCCGAACTTCCGGCAATGTCCCAAGTGCACGCACTGGGTGTGCCAGACGACCTGCTGGAACGCCAAGCGCTCGCTCTGCTATGACTGCGCCCCGGACATCGATACCGAGCTGGCATCGGCGCAGGTGCAGACCACCGTGGACCAGATGAAGCAAAAGCTTCAGCAACAGGACCTGACCAAGGGCATGGATTTGACGTCGGAGGCGGTGGCGCTGTGTCCGGCGTGCGGGGCACACACGCAGGGGGCAAAGTTCTGTCCGGAATGCGGGACGGCGTTGCGGCCGAAGAACGAGTGCGGCAAGTGCGGAACAAAGTTTGAGGCCGGAACAAAGTTTTGCCCGGAGTGCGGGAACAAGATTGTGTGAAGGCCGAAGCCGGTAATGGGTAATTGGTATCTAGCCTGTGTCCGCGACTGCATGGCGTACCATGGATGCTTGGTTTCTTGTTGTAACGCAGGGTGGATTCATACACTCATTACTGGCCGATGATTATTGCGAGTCGATCGTCAAGCCGCGCGTCACTAATTCACGGGTTCCAATTCGCGGTCAGTAGACCACCTGTCATTGATCACGGCCGCTTATCAAAGATCATCGATCGTCGACCATGGACCAAGGAGAAATAACTTGAAAAAATTTATTCTCGGCCTGATTGTGGGCTTGCTGCTGCCGGCGGTTGGCGGCTACTTATACGTCAAGATGGGAATGATGCCGGTGGCAACCGCTTCCGCGCCGCTGCCCATGGAAGAGAAGATCGCACACATGGCCCTGCGGGCGCGGATGGCCAAAGACCCGGTGCAACAGTCGCCGGTCCCGGCGGACGAGGCCAACATGACGCAAGGCGCGCATGTTTACGTTGAAAATTGCGCCTTCTGCCACGGCTTTGCCGGCGAAAAAGCCAGCTTCGCGGCCAAAGGCATGTTCCCGCTGCCGCCGCAACTGCTGAGCGGAGATGACATGGTCACTGACGATCCGCCGGGAGCGATTTACTGGAAGGTGGAGAACGGAATCCGGCTGACGGGAATGCCGGGGTTCAAGGACATGCTCACACCCACGCAGATGTGGCAGATATCGCAACTGCTGGCGCATGCCGATAAGCTGCCCGACCCGACGAAAGCCGCATTGGCCAAGCCGGCGGCAATTCCGGTTGCGCCGCCCAGCCCAACGCCCGCAGCCATGCAGGGGAAGAAGCCCAATAAGAAGTAAGCGAAGCTTCGAAAAAGGACGCTCATGTCATACGCCCTGCCGTTTGGCGGCGGAATTGCCGCGGCGCTGGCAAATATCGCGATCACGTGGCGGCTGCAGCCGCGGAAAGCCGCCGAGTTTTACAACCTGTTTATGGCGGCGACGGCTGCCTTCTACTTTGGCAGCGCGCTGGCGGGCGGAAACTTGAACACCCTGCTCGTGGAAATCGCCGTCTCAGGGACGCTCTTTTGCCTGGCGCTGGCGGGGCAATGGAAATCACTGAAGTTCACTGCCCTTGCTTTTCTGGCGCACGGCGTCTGGGACCTGCTGCACGTGACTGAAGGCCTGGGGGCAAACGCCGGGACAAATTTCCCGGTGCTGTGCGTCGCATATGACTGGGTGATTGCCGGCTACCTCTGGTGGCTGGCCCCAAGGACGAAAAGGAGCTGAGGGCCGCCGCAACTTCAAGGGCGGCAGCCCGCGGAAGCGGTTAGAGCTTTTCGAAAAATTCGCAGCCGGAGCAGGAAATAAAGATGCCGCCGGGGGTGTTGCGCTCGCGGTCTTTCACGCGTTTTACGATCCGGGTCGGCTTGCCGCACTTGGGGCAGTCAGTGCTCTTGGTGGTGTCCATTATTTTCTTGCGGTCCGCCGTTTTGGCGATCTTGGCCATGGTTGAATGTTCTCCTGAATGTCCTGGTTTCCGCGGCCTTTATAAGTCGGCGACGGCAAATGCGGCGGGAAATTTGGGGACGGCACGGCAACAAGCGGTGCGTCCAATGACCGCAACAATATGATTTTACACTGAGCAGGCGGTTTTCGTCTCTGATGCCACAAAAGGAACGCCTGCCGGAGAAGCTCAAAAATCGAGCTTTACATGTAACCTCCGCTTCGGTTATCAATCAATACACTGCAACGCCCATTTGCAGGTACAAGGAGATTATGAGGAGAATCATTCTGCTATTGCTTGCAGCGGCCGCGATCAGCGCGATGGCTGCTGAAACCCAGGTACAGGGTCATCTGGTGGACCTGGCCTGCGCACGTGAAGAAGGACAGAAACCCGGCTTTGGAGCCAAGCACTCCAAGATGTGCCTGCAAATGCCCGAGTGCGCAAAAAGCGGCTATGGCGTGCTCACCGAAGACAAGAAAGTGATCAAGTTCGATGCGGCGAGCAATGAGAAGGCCAAGAAGTTCATTGCCGAGGTAACCAAAGACAAGGACATCAAGGTGAACGTGACCGGAACGATGAACGGAGACCAGCTATCCGTCAGCAAGATTGAGTTGCAGTAAGCAAGACCCACCTCTTTCCAACCGCGAATCATTACGAGGCCGCGCGTGCCGCGGCCTTTTTGCGCCCTAATAAGCAGTCTCCGGACACGGCTGGTCGCCTCGGCAGGCCCTGGCCGCCATACGCAGGTTACCTTCGGACACTGGCCGCAAGTGTTTTGTTATCTGTGGCTTATCGCCACGCCCAGCGGTCTCCCCGCCCCACTCTTTGACCTCCGAACTGGGCTGACCGTTGTAATGGCGGGACTTAGCCGTTTGGCGCGCGTGGCAGACGAAGTGCATTGATCACAGGCGAGCGCTCCCCCGCTCAAACACTTGGAGGCTCGTAATGAAGAAACTTCTGTTTTTAACAGTCGTTACCGTTGTAATCGTGTTGGCGACAGGTTGCGGCGGCAGCAATAACATTGCCGCCGGTCCGACCAATGCCACCATCAACACTACCGACGGACTGAACGACCAGATCGTCAAGTTTGAGCTTTCCGTCAGTTCGCTCACGCTTACCGGAAGCTCGGGAACCAGCAACACGGGCAACCTGCTTTCCAAAACGTCTGAGGTCGAGTTCGTCCATGAGGCCGGCTCTTTTGAGCCGCTGGCGCTGGTAAACATTCCGCCGGGAACATACTCGGGAGCGTCAATCACCGTGGGAAACCCAGAAGTGGTTGTGCTGAACAACGCCGTGCCGCCCGCGCCGGTAAAAATCCCGGCAACCCTGACCAGCCCAAACGTAACTGTGACTTTCACGGGGCCGATTACCGTGACCAGCACCACCTCAACAGTCATCAACTTTGACCTGGACCTGGCCGGCTCAGTAGTCCTGACGGGCACGCCGCCGACTTCGGCGACCGTGACGGCGAAATTCAACGTGACCACGGCCACGGCCAACAACTCCGACGAAGACAGCGGCGAAATGGACGACATTCACGGCAGCGTGACCGCAATCGCGGCGCCGAACTTCACCATCCAGACCAAGACGAGCACAATCACCTTTGCCACCAACAGCAGCACGCAGTTCAAAGACAGCATCACCGCTCTTTCACAGTTGAAGGTCGGCGATATCGTTGAAGTGGATGGAATGACCCAGCCTGATGGCAGCAAGCTGGCCACCAAGGTGGAAGTGGAAGAGAGCTCGAGCGGCGAAGAAGCTGAAGGCGTGATCACCGCCGTGACCGGATCGCCGGCCACGCAGATCACGCTGGCGCACCAGTCGGATTCTTCTAACTCCGCAACGCCGCCGGTTACGGTGGACGTTGCCATCGGCGCGGGGACCACGTTCCTGGTGCGGACAGACAAGCTGAGCCTGAGCGGCACAGTGCCGGCCTTCGACGCCAGCCACATCGGCAAAGGCCAGCGGGTTGAAGCCGACGCCAGCAGCAGCACGGCCACGCCGATCTTAGCCGACAAAATAAAGCTGCGTGAACAGGCGCTGGTGGGGACAATCTCCGGAGCAACCTCGTCAGGCTTTACGCTGACGCTGAACACCAACTCCGCTTTTGCCACTCTGACCGGTCAATCGACGATTGCGGTCTCAGTGGTGAGCGGAACCAACCTTAAGGTCACACCCGCGAACGGCAATACGGTGCGCGTGCGTGGTCTTATCTTCGTGAGCGCTGGAACTTACACGATGATCGCCTCCCGCGTTGACGACAACAAATAACCCGAAACATCCACCCTTCCAACAACTGGGCCCGCTTCGGCGGGCCTTTTTTGCTGCTGAGGCAAAAACTTTGAAACACGGAGGAAAAGAGGAAGCGGAGGGAGGAAGATTGGGTAATTGGGTGATTAGGACAACCGGATGCCGACTTTGTCTTCACGAGTGACATCAACTACGCCAAAGTGCAAGATTCTCCGCTCCTCGGTTCCTCCCGTTTCGGGTTTTGGCGTAATTACGCTATTGATTAGGGGCTGAATGCTGACGGCTGAGTGCCGAGCGCTGCCATATTCAATGCGCGGACGCCACGCCGCAGCATGTGCGCTTGCTTTCCTGCAAGACGACGTTGCGAGTCTGTCCCAGCGCGCGGTTGAGCGACTGTTTGGGAATCGCCGTAACCAGCGGCTTCAGCAGCCATCCCAGGCCGGTAGGCATGTCGCGGGTGAGTGAGAGCGCCTCACATTGCAGGTAAACACCGCCATCTTTTTCTTCAAAACGCCAATAAGTATTCAGCCGCCAGAGATAGCCGTGGCCGGTGCCGACTGGCAGCTCGTCGCCATCCGGTTTGTCGGGGTCTTTTACTTCGGCAATGCGGCTACTGATGGAGTTGGAATAGACCTTGGTTGGGTCCACGCTGCCCCAATGGACGTCATAGGTGGTATTGAAATCAACCGTGGTGAAACGCTTCTGATGCAGGCGTAGGAACATCTTGAAGTCGTCGCCGTTGTGGGCGAGTGTGCGCGACGCCGTGACGTCTGGCTTGTAGAGCTCAGCGCGGCGGTCGTAATCCTTGACGATTGGAAGTGTTTTGGCCAGGGTGGCGCCGGGAATAAAGATGAGCCCGACCCAATGATGCACCATGCCGTCCGGGACGTCTGAGCTCACGCCGGGAGCTTTCGTTTCCAGCCGTTGCACCAGGATCTCGCCGTTCTTGAGTTGGTAATAGGCCTGGCGTTTCGCGTCAGGGTTCATAGCGTCGATATAGAGAAAGGGCCCGTCAGGACGAAGCTCATTGGCAAAGCGGGCTTCCGTGGTGGTGACGTAACGGTCAAAGGCGGTGGTGGTTTTCTGCTTCAGTTCGGCGCCCGACGCGGTCGTACACGGGGCGGCGCAGAGCAGGACCAAAGCGATCAGCCGGAGTCGATTAATTTGCGTCATCAGGTATGGCATGGGTCTCTAATTAAGATGCACGGTTCCGGGCGTTGTATCAAGGCGTTTCATGCTAAGTGACAGAAAAATGATGCGGTTGATCTGAAATTTACCTGGTTTCACGAGCCTGTCTGGATGCGGAGGAGTTCCTGGAATGAAGACGATCGGCATGATCGGCGGCATTGGGCCGGAATCGACCATTGACTACTATAAGCGGCTGCTGGATGGAACGCGTCAGCGCAATCCCGGCGGCCCCGCGCCCTCGATCATCATCAATAGTATCGACCTGCAAAAGGGGCTGGACCTGCTTGGGACCAACCGGTTGGGCGAGTTGACCGAATACATTGTGCCGGAAGTAATGCGCCTGAACGGCGCCGGTGCGGACTTTGGCTTTCTGGCGGCCAACTCTCCGCACATTGTTTTTGACGATATCGCACGGCGCTCGCCCATTCCGCTGATCAGCATTGTGGAAGCCACCTGTGCGGAAGCCAAAGCACGAGGCTTGAAAAAGCTGGGGCTGATGGGGACGCGCTTTACCATGGAAGGCCGGTTTTATCCTGAGGTGTTTGCGCGCGAAGGCATTGCGCTGGCCATCCCCAGGGCGGAAGAGCGGGATTATGTCCATGACAAATATTTGAACGAGCTGATACCAGGTCAGTTTTTGCCGCAAACGCGCGATGGGCTGCTCGCAATCGCCACGCGCATGAAGAAAGAAGACGGCATTCAGGCTCTGATCCTTGGCGGCACCGAGCTGCCATTGATCCTGACGGACGATGCCGCGCTTGGAATTCCCTTCCTCGACACCACGCAGATTCACGTTGAGGCAATTCTGGAGCGGGCCATGTCATGAAGACGCAGTTCCTCTCCTGATCCGTTCATCCGTGCCAGTCCGCGGTAAGGTTTTGTCGATCACCCGATCACCTGATCACCCGATCTTTCCCAATCAGTGTCATCAGTGAAAATCAGTGGTGAGATTTTTCTCCGCGCTTCCGTGTCTCCGTGGTGGGTTTTGGGTTTTGCGTTACCATCTAATGGGAGGCCCGCCATGTCCATCCGTCCTGTCAAGAAACTGATCAAGTCTAAACCCACCATGGAAGGCGCAGGCGTGCATCTGCGGCGCGCCTTCGGGTTCGGCAACACCTCTGACTACGATCCCTTTCTTCTGCTCGATGATTTCCGCAATGACGTGCCCGAGGATTATCTCGCCGGCTTTCCCTGGCACCCGCATCGCGGCATCGAAACGATCACGTATGTTCTTGCCGGAACCGTCGAACACGGTGATAGCCTGGGGAATCGCGGCGCCATCACTCCAGGCGACGTGCAGTGGATGACGGCAGGCAGCGGCATCATTCATCAGGAAATGCCCAAGGGCGATCAGGCCGGGCGCATGCACGGCTTTCAGCTGTGGGCCAATCTCCCCAGCTCACTGAAAATGACGTCGCCGCGATATCAGGGAATCGAAGCCAAAGACATTCCCAGCATCACGGACGATGACGGCACGAACGTGCGTCTCGTGTGCGGAAAATTCTGGGGTAAGTCCGGGCCGGTGGATGGCGTGGCCGCCGATCCGATTTACCTGGACGTTTCCGTGCCGCCCGGGCAGCGGCGGAAATTGCCCGTGGAGACTACGCGCCACGCATTCGCATATGTCTTCGCCGGCTCCGGGAAATTCTGCAACGCCTCTGATCCGCTCTCCGTACCTACCGAGCCCGTCGGCTGGGCGGACACTGCGCCGCCATCGGCGGCGGACAACCGTTCGCTGGTGCTGTTCGATCGCGGAGACGAAGTGGAAGTACAGGCGGGCGAAGACGGCGTGCGTTTCCTTCTGGTCTCCGGCAAGCCGCTGGAAGAACCGGTGGCATGGTACGGCCCCATCGTGATGAACACGCAAACTCAATTACAGGAAGCCTACCGCGAGTTGGAA
>DASSXL010000156.1:0-21982 GCA_035703825.1 Candidatus Angelobacter sp. | reverse complement strand
AAACAGCGTGTCATTGGCCGGGACAATCTGTACCAGTCCATCGCCCGGGCCTGCGGCGCTGCGCTCGGCGGCCAGCATGTGCTGATCGTTCCCCGCCAGCAGGCTCAGCCTTGAGAATTCATATCCAGGAACCAGCCGCTGTATCTCATCCAGCATGGCGTAAGGATCAAAGGGGCTGAGTCGCGGTTCCAGATTGTTGGCGGTTAGCCAGACGGAGTGGCGGTCGGCTTCACCAGACTGCGCTCCTCGCGTCTGTCCCATGTCAGCTCGGACGCCGCTGCCGAAAGGCACCAGCTTACGGATTTCCGTGCCGATGCGCTCCGCCACGCGCACGATAATTTCAAAATCGCTCTTGATGCCGGTGATGTCGCCGGCTTTCTTCAGCAGCTGCAGATCGCCGCACGTGTTGGTGAACGTTCCGCCTTTTTCATACGCTGAAGCCGCTGGCAACACCACTTCCGCCAGCATTGCGGTTTCCGTGAGGAACAGCTCCTGCACCACGACAAAAGTATTTTGCAGCGCCGCGGGGTCAAAGTTGTAATCGACAACCGGGTTCGAGCCGACCACATAGAGCGCGGAAAGTTTGCCAGCTTTGGCAGCTTGCATCATCTCCTGCAATCCCATGCCTTTGGTCTTGGAGAGAGAACCCCACTCTTGGTTGTACTTGTGTGGCCCGTCTATGGCTACATATCCCGGCAGCAGGTCAGGGTAGAGTCCCATATCGGCTGCACCGCGTGAGTTGGCGTAGTCGGCGAGACATATGAATTTGGCATTCGCCCCACCAAATTTCACCAGCGCAGCAATATCTGCGCCGCTGAGCTCAGAACCAAAGATGATGACCAGGTCTTTCTGCGCTTTCAGTTCGTCGCGCAGCTGCTTCAGCGCATCGTTGGATCCGCTGGCCCCGGTGAGTGCTCCGGCAGAAGCATCGTCGCCATTCAGGAATGCGACCAGCTTGCCTTCACGGCCTGCCGGGACCTGCACAAAGCGTGTAGCCTGGCGGCGAAGCTTGATCGGTTGCGCGTTGACCACAAAAAGCTTTGCCTGGTTCAGGCGGACATTGGTGCGGATGTTCCAGGCCAGCAGCGGATGGCGCTCCGTGGGATCATTGCCAATGAGCAGGATGGCCGGGGCGCTGGCTACGTCGCGCATGGTGGCCGTGGCATTTTCTTTTCCGGCGACGGCCCGTGCGAATCCCGCAAAATCGGCTGTGCGGTGGTGATCGATATTATTGGTGCCCAGCACGGTACGCGCAAACTTCTGCAACAGATAATTTTCTTCGTTCGTTGTGCGATTGGAACCAATTACGCCAATAGACTGCCCGCCTTTGCTATCGCGAATCTCTCGCAGCCGCTTGCCCACATGTTCAATAGCTTCTTCCCATGTGGTAGGAGTGAGCTTGCCGTCTTTGCGGATCAGCGGCTGCCGCAGACGGTCTTTGTGGTCAAAGTAGTCAAAAGCATAGCGGCCCTTGATGCAGAGGAAGTCGCCGTTGATACCGCTCTTGTCGCGATTGTCGCCGCGAACGATATCCATGCCAGTATCAGACCGGCGGACACCCAGCGTGGTCTTGCAGCCATC
The DNA here is from genome assembly GCA_035703825.1 of Candidatus Angelobacter sp. Taxonomy (GTDB): domain Bacteria; phylum Acidobacteriota; class Terriglobia; order Terriglobales; family Acidobacteriaceae; genus Angelobacter. Next base: position 20,401 of record DASSXL010000156.1, on the reverse strand, counting down.
GCCGCAATGCATGCAGATGGTGCCAACGTGCTTCATCTCCCATGGACGGGTTTTGTAACGGTAAGCGCCGGAGGTCAGCGCCCCGACCGGGCAGATATCGATGCACATGCCGCACTCTTCGCAATCCAGATGGTCGCCTTCGTTCGGCGCGATTACCGAACTGGAGCCGCGAAGCTGCACACCGAGTGCGGAGACGTCCATGCCTTCGCCGCAGACGCGCACGCAGCGGTAGCAGAGGATGCAGCGCGGGCGATCAAAGAAGACCACGGGAGACCACTGCTGTTCTTCTTTATGCAGCTTGCCTTCCATATAGCGCGATTCGGCCGCGCCGTACTTGAACGTCATGTCCTGCAGTTCGCACTCGCCGCCGGCGTCACACACGGGGCAGTCGAGCGGATGGTTGCCGAGTAGAAGCTCAATCATCGACTTGCGCGCCTGGCGCACTTCGTCGGTGTCCGTGGCCACCACCATACCGTCAGTGATGGGAACGGTGCAGGCGGTCTGCAGTTTGGGCATCTTTTCAATGCGCACCAGGCACATGCGGCACGCGGCCTGAAGGGAAAGTCCCGGGTAGTAGCAGAACGATGGGACTTCAATACCCACGGCCTTGCAGGCTTCAATCAGCAGAGTGCCCGCAGGCGCTGTGACCTGTTTGCCGTCGACGGTGATGGTTACGTTCTTTACTTCGGCCATGTGTCCTGAGTTTCCAAACTGTTTTCAACTGCGTTGCAAATTTGGTAATTGGGTAAATTGGTAATTTCGTAATTGAAAACCAAAAACCTGCCGCTTTACGTGTCGCAATTTACTCAATTCCCAAATCTTCTTTGCTGTCGCTAAGGCGTTGCAGCCAAGCCTTTGAGCGTATTTCTGATCTCTTCAATCTGCTTCGCGTGCCGTTCTGCGTGTTTCGCGATGATGATGATCATTTCATGCGTGCTTACGGTTCCTGCCGCCGGATGGGGATGCGTCACCTCACTCGCGCGTAGATCCTCTGGATGCTGTTCAACGAACTGAATCACGCCGTCGCGCGTCGTTTTGAACTGCTCAGCAGCTTCAGCCAGTGTGGCGAAGCGTCCGCGCGGGCGGCCACTTTCAGGCGACTGCATTTTCCGGCTGCGGTCGGCGACTACTTGCAGGAACACCTGTTCGCGGTTCGCAGCATCTCCCGACCGTGGCTTGCGCTGCGTTGTGATCAGCTTGAGCATGAGCGTTTCTGCCGACGTGAGATGTTCGATGGTATCCAGCACGCTCCAGCTCTCAGAAGAAGGGTGCACGCGGCTCTGTTCTTCAGAGACGCCGGCAAAGCTGCCCAGGAATTTGTCCCGGCTCGCGCGCAGAAGAGCGACAAGACACTCCCTGTCAGTATTGCTGCTCGCCGGATTGGGTATGGCGTTCACGATCAATGTGCTCCCACTACGGGCAGTTCGGTGATCTTTGCTGCCGGATCAAACGGACACGGACGGCCTTCCAGATGCGCTTCAAATTCGCTGCGCCACTTGTCCACGATCGACATGGTGGGAATGGCGGCCGCATCGCCGAGCGGGCAGAAGGTCCGGCCAAGCATGTTCTGCGCCAGATACTTGATGTTGTCGATGTCTTTCCGCAGGCCGCCGCCGTTGTGGAAGCGGGTGAGCGTTTTCTTGAGCCAGTCTGTGCCTTCACGGCAGGGAATGCACCAGCCGCAGCTTTCATGCTGGTAGAACTTCATCACGCGCAGCGCGAATTTGACCATGCAGGTCTGGTCGTCGAGGATCACGACTCCGCCAGAACCCAGAAATTCGCCGCGCTTGCCGAACGAGTCAAAATCCATGTTCATCTGCTCGGCTTCGTCTGCGGTCAGGACAAAGGTGGAAGATCCGCCCGGGACAACGGCCTTTAGCTTGCGTCCGTTGGGAATGCCGCCGCCAACGTCATAGATCATCTTCTTCAGCGGATAGCCGAGAGGCAGTTCGTACACGCCGGGCTTGTTGATGTGTCCGCTCAGGCAGAAGAGGCGTGTGCCGCCATTTTTGGGAGGGCCAAAGTCAGCAAACTTTTGGCCGCCCATAAGAATAATGTGCGGAACAGAGGCAAGCGTTTCCACGTTGTTGATGACCGTGGGGCCGCCCCAGAGTCCCACGACGGCGGGGAAAGGCGGACGGATTCGCGGGATGCCGCGCTTGCCTTCCAGAGACTCCATCAGCGCAGATTCTTCACCCACTTCATACGCGCCAGCGCCGGTGTGCCAGCGAACGTCAAAGTCTTTGCCGCTGCCAAAGATGTTCTTGCCCAGATAGCCCTTGGCATAAGCGTCGGCAATGGCTTTGCGCATGATGTCGACCAGGTAGCGATATTCGCCGCGGATATAAACGAAGCCGATCTTCGCGCCCACCGCCAGCCCGGCGATGATCACGCCTTCAATCACGGCGTGCGGATCGTGCTCCAGAATGGGACGGTCTTTGCACGTGCCGGGCTCGCTCTCGTCGCCGTTGACCAGAATGTATTTGGCTTTGGTGGTGTCCTTGGGGACAAAGCTCCACTTCATGCCGGTAGGGAAGCCGGCGCCGCCGCGTCCGCGCAGGTTTGAGGCCTTAACCTCATTGATAATGTCGTCGGGGGACATGGTCAGGGCTTTTTGGACGGCTTTGTAGCCGTCGAGCTTGAGGTACTGCTCGATGTCCGCCGCGCCCTTGCCAAAGCGCTTGGAGACAACTTTTATTTCATCGGGATGTGACGTCAAATCTGCCATTAGCCCTTAGTCTTGTGTCGCCCCTCCGGGGCTCGATTGGTTTTTACAGCCTACCCAGCCTTACGGCTTCGCATTCGCTCGCCTCAGGCTGGGCTAACCTCTTGCCGCGCCTACGGCGCTGTGTGTTCATGGTCAGAACTCTTTCTCACCCTGAAGCGTCTGGCGTGAGCCGCTCCAGCTTTATCGCTTAGCTTTGCTTCTGTATTGATCCAAGACTTTATCGATCTTGTCGTTGGTTAAATTTTCGTGAAAATCGTAATTAACTTGGACTGCCGGGGCCCAGCTGCAGGCGCCGATGCATTCAACCTCTTCCAAAGAAAATGTTCCATCGGCGGTGGTCTGCTTGTGGCCGATTCCCAGCTTGCTCTTGCAATGGTCCAGAATTTCTTCACCGCCGCGCAGCATGCAGCTGATGTTGGTGCAGACCTGCACGTGATATTTGCCCATCGGCTTGGTGTGCAGCAGGGAGTAGTAGCTGATCACGTTGCGGACTTCGAGCTCAGTAAGTTCGGTCTTTTTTGCGAGATAAGCGATGACTTCATCCGATAAATAGCCGACCTCATCCTGGCTATACAACAGCATCGGTACGAGAAAGGATCTCCTCGTCGGATACTCTTTCATCTTCTCCGTGAAAAATTGATCCAACTTGTCGGAAACAGGAGTCATTACCGGTCTATTTCTCCCAGCACAATATCAATGCTGCCAATCGCTGCCACCACGTCTGCGATCAGGCGGCCTTCGCACATTTGAGGCAGAGCTTGAAGGTTGGCGTACGAAGGCGAACGCATGTGCACACGCAGCGGTTTGGCTGTGCCGTCGCTTACGATGTAATAGCCCATCTCGCCGCGCGGCGACTCGATCGCGTGATAGACCTCACCTGCTGGTACGGCAAAGCCTTCCGTGACAATCTTAAAGTGATAGATGAGGGCTTCCATCTGGGTCTTCATCTTCTCGCGGTCAGGAAGCACGATCTTGGGAGCGTCGGCCTTGGTCGGACCGGAAGGCATGCCTTCCAGCGCCTGTTTGGCGATCTCACGCGATTGACGAAGTTCTTCCACGCGACAAACATAACGGGCCCAGACGTCGCCATCTTTTGCTACGGGTACCTTGAACTTGAAGTTCTCGTAGCCGCAGTAAGGCATATCACGGCGCAAGTCAAAATCAACGCCGCTGGCGCGCAGAGATGGCCCGGTCAGGCCGATGGCAAGAGCATCTTCACCAGTGATTTTGGCCACATCCTTCAAGCGATCGATGAAGATACGGTTGCCGGTGAGCAGGTTCTCGTATTCGTCCACTTTCTCGGGAAAGCGGTCGAGAAACTTCTTTACCTTTTCAAAGAATCCAAGCGGAGGATCAAGCGCCAGTCCGCCGATGCGGAAGTAAGAAGTCATCATGCGCTGGCCGCTGACCATCTCATAGATGCGCAGCAGGTCTTCGCGTTCGCGGAAGCAATACAGAAAGACCGACATGGCGCCAATGTCCATGGCGTGCGTGCCCAACCAGACCAGGTGCGAGCTAATGCGTTGCAGCTCGGCCAGCATCACGCGCATCCATTGCGCGCGCGGTGGAATTTCCAGCCCCAGCAGTTTCTCTACGGCCATCACGTAGCAGAGGTTGTTGACCATAGGGCAGAGGTAGTCAATGCGATCGGTTAACGGGACGATCTGCTGGTAGAACTTGGCTTCGCAGGTCTTTTCAATTCCGGTGTGGAGAAAGCCTATGTCCGGCATCATGCGGACAATGGTTTCGCCGTCAATCTCCAGCAGCAGGCGCAACACGCCGTGCGTGGATGGGTGCTGCGGACCCATATTCAGGATCATTGTTTTGTCTTCAGCAGCGTCCAGCACCGGATTGGCGTTCAAGTGTCCCATTAACGATAGCCCTCCACCGGATAGTCCTTGCGCAGAGGATGGCCTTCCCAGTCTTCCGGCATCATGATGCGGCGCAGGTAAGGGTGGCCGAGGAAGCGGATTCCAAAAAGATCGAACAGCTCGCGTTCAAAGAAATTGACTGAAGGCCAGACGGAAACGATGGATTCCAAAGAAGGCTCGTCGCCAGACAGACGCACTTTCAGCCGCACACGCTCTTTGCGTTTGATGGAAAGCAGATGATAGGCAAGCTCAAAGCGCGGTTCGCGGGGATAAAAGTCTGCGCAGGTCAGGTCAGAGAGGAAGTCGGTCAAGCCCTGGACTTTCAGGCGGGCGCAGGCTTCGCGGATGGCCTCGCGGGCAATGTAAATAGTCAGCTCATTGCGGTCAAAGCGGGCGCTTTCTATGGCGTTAGCGCGCCAAGCCAGCAGATCGGCCACAAAAGGGCGGTCTTTGAGTTGTTCGATATCAGTAACGGCGGGAGTGAGAGGCATTATTTAATAGTCCTCTCCGATGAATTCCAATCGAGGATGCCTTTCTTCCATATATAGAAGAAGCCGACGAGCACCAGCCCGATATAGACCAGCATCTCGTTAAAGCCTAACCAGCGGGAACCGGTGAGCTTGGGCAGATCGCGAAAGATCACCGCCCAGGGATAAAGGAAGACGGCTTCCACGTCAAACAGGATAAAGAGCATGCCGACCAGATAGAACTTGACGCTGAAGCGCTGCTGCGCGTCGCCCGTAGGCTCAATACCGCACTCATAAGCGGTGTTCTTGGCCCGCGACCATTTGTGCTTGCCCAGCAGGTGGGAAAGAGTGACCATGACCGTGGCCAGGGCAATGGCAACGATCACCTGAAACAGCAACGGAATATAATGAGCGAAGTAACTGTTTTCCGGCATGAAAGGCCTGTACAGAAAGAGCAACGCAATCTGCCAAACATTCGAATGTAATTTCCATTCGCAACAGTGTCAAGGCCTTGACTTTGAACGGAGTTAATGGTTTTCAATCGGGGTCTGGCGGGCGTTTAACCGGAGCGGCAAAGTCCACCGGCACCGGCGCTCAAATTCCAACTTAACTATGACGATTTTCGGATTCAATACTGACGTGAAGCTCGCCGATGTGGTGTATCACGTCCAGAGCGAGGCCCGGCAGAATGACCTTCTTTTCCAGACCCTGGTGTTTGTGAAAGGCCAGTGCGTGGGCAAGCAGGCATTCTCTTACGCGCATGAGATATCGCATCCCGGCTTCTCCACGGAAGCCATGCATGAATTGCTGAAGTCGCAGCACAAGGCCGTCATCGACGCTATCCAGCAAGGGCAGATGAGTTCTGTGCTAGGCAATGGAACAGACGTGCAGGACGTGGGCGGCTCAGGACTTTCTCTAAGTTGGAAACTGGCCGTTCCAGCGAATGATGCTCCTGACCTTCCCATAAGTTTCCAGGTGCTCGATTCCGGCAAGCCCGCGCACGGCGCGGACGTTGTCGTGCGCGGCGTAATCGCCTCCGACGGGCTGGAGTTGGCCCGGGGAACAGCCGATGCCACAGGCGCGGTGGGGCTCTCCATACCGCTGACCGACGACGTGCTGAATCGAGGCGCGGTCATGGTGCAGGCCACGCGCGAGGGAAAATCGGTCACGCGTAAGCTCAGGGTAAAGCGATAGAGTTTCCTGCATTCAAAATCCAAGCTACACGCTGCTTCTCTTAGGCCGACCCGGTGCGCTCCATCAATGATTTATCCTTACCGTCGTGCCAGACAAGCTAACCAGGTTGGAATTGCCGCAGTGTGATGCCATCGTCGTAGGCTCAGGCCCCAATGGGCTGGCGGCTGCGATTCGTATGGCGCGGGCAGGCAAGTCCGTGGTGGTGCTGGAAGCGGCGGACACTCCCGGCGGCGGCGTGCGATCGGCTGAGTTGACGTTGCCGGGCTTTCTACACGACGTATGTTCCACGGTCTATGCCATGGTTGCGTGCTCGCCCTTTCTGCGCGAGCTGCCGCTCGATAAGCACGGATTGAGTTGGGCCTTTCCTCCTGTGCCGCTGGCTCATCCGCTCGATGATGGCTCGGCCGTGATGCTGCACCAGTCCATGGACGAGACCGCGCGGTCTTTGGACGCAAATGGGGGCGCGGATGGCGATGGCTATCGGCGGCTGATGGGTGATTTAGTGGCGCGCTGGCAGGACCTCTTGCACGATGCGTTTGCGCCTCCCGGAATCCCAAAGCACCCGTTGTTCTTTGCGAAATTCGGCCTGCGGGCGATCCGGCCGGCAACTTCGCTGGCGCGCGCATATTTCAAGACCGAGCGTGGACGCGCATTGTTTGCCGGCTTGGCCGCGCATTCCGTCCTGCCGCTGGAAAAACTCACTACATCAGCCGTGGCGCTGGTGCTTGCAGTCGCTGGCCATGCCGCAGGATGGCCATTTGCGCGAGGAGGCTCAAAGCAACTCACCGCCGCGCTGGTTAAGTATCTGGAATCGCTGGGCGGCCGTGTGATCACCAATCGCAACGTGGAATCGCTGGAGCAGCTTCCGCCGGCGCGCGCAATTCTGCTTGACGTGACGCCGCGGCAGCTCATCCGCATGGCCGGCGCGAAAGTGCCCGGTTCGTATCGGCGAAGCCTGGAGCGCTTTAAGTATGGCCCGGGCGTTTACAAGCTGGATTGGGCCTTGCACCAGCCTGTGCCGTGGCGCGCGGCGGAGTGCGCGCAGGCCGGGACCGTGCATCTGGGCGGCACGCTGGACGAAATCGCCGATTCAGAGCGGCGGCCCTGGCGGGGAGAAGTCTCTGACCGTCCTTATGTATTGTTTACCCAGGCCAGTTTGTTTGATCCAACGCGCGCTCCCGCCGGCAAACACACCGCCTGGGCTTACTGCCACGTGCCCAACGGATTTACGGGCAACGCGACCGAGGCGATTGAAAAGCAGGTGGAACGCTTTGCGCCCGGGTTCCGTGATTGCATTGCCGCTCGATCAGCGATGGGCCCGGCGGAGATGGAGCGCCACAACCAGAACCTGATTGGTGGCGACATCGGCGGCGGAGCGGCGTATTTGAGCCAACTGTTTCTGCGCCCAACAGCCAGCCTCTATCGCACACCGCTCGATGGCGTCTTTCTCTGTTCTTCTTCCACGCCGCCCGCGCCGGGGGTTCATGGTATGTGCGGATACTTTGCCGCCGAAGCGGCGCTTAAACGTTTTAGGTAAGGAGTGGTTAGTCCTAACAAAGCTGGTTCCCTGAATCGCGGGTAATGGTACAGTTTTGTCGACAGGCTCATCGCTGGCGCGATGACGTCTGCCTAAAGGCCCGCGATTCGCAAGCGAATCGCTAGACGCTGATACTGCTAGTGGGTCAGTTTTTCAAACTGACCCACTACCGAATCGCGAAATGATTGCCTTTTCAATTTGAATGAAGTAATTTTCCGACTGCGGACGCCACGTCCGGGGCCGAGAACCACGGCGAAGCCGAGTGAGGATACGAATGTTTTGCTTCAAATGCGGGGCTTCCATGCCCGAAGATGCTACGGTCTGTCCGCAGTGCGCAACCCCGGTGCAGAGCATTCCAACCCCGCCGCCACCGCCGCAGGCCCCACAGGCGGGCGCGCCCACTCCGGCTTCCACGTCGGCATGGCTGAACGTTCCTCCGGCACAGGCGCAATATCCGCCCGCGCAGGCGTATCCGCCGCAGACGCAGCAATATCCGGGGCAGTTTCAGCCGCGAACGGACGGCAAAGCGACGGCCAGTCTGATATTGGGGATCCTGTCGATTCTATGTTTTGGATTATTGACCGGATTGCCGGCCATTATTCTTGGCCATATTTCGCGCGGCAATATCGAGCAGAGCCGGGGCCGCCTGACCGGCGCTGGTATGGCGTTGGCAGGGCTCATCCTCGGTTACGTGAGCATCGTTTCAACCATACTGATTATTGCCGCCATTGCCATTCCCAATCTAATGCGCGCAAGAATCTCCGCCAATGAATCTGCCGCCGCCAGCACTGTGCGAATGCTCAACACCTCCCAAGTCACCTATTCGACGACCTATCCTGAGCAGGGATATGCCCGCGATCTGGCTACCTTGGGTGGCAATTGCACCAGCGGAGGCACCGCTGAACATGCCTGTCTGCTGGACGGCCAATTGGGCCAGGCGAATTGCACATCTGGCATTTGGTGCCAGAAGAGCGCTTACAGATACACCATCACTTCAAATTGCGCGCCACCCCAATTCGGGACCCAGCAGCAGGGAACTGACAATGCCTGCACGGAATATGTGATTGCCGCGACGCCGGTCAATTCAAACATGGGGAGACGCAACTACTGTGCGGTGTCGGATGCGGTCATCAGATCTAGTTTCGGATTACCCCTGGCCATGCCTCCGACAGCCGAAGAATGCCAAAGGTGGTCGCCGCTCTCTGATTAGACCGCGGCCAGTCTGGTATTCGTAGAAATGTGTCGGGGTAGATTTTTGCTTCTTCGGTCGAAGCTAAGGCCGGTGTTTGAGAAACCGGAAGGCAAGCCATTTTTGACCTTACCTTACTTTAGTTAAGGCTTCCAACTAGCAGAGCTGCATCTGCTTCTAAGTGAATGGATCTAAAATGGAAGCCCTTCACCTGGCGCAGCAAACCGCTCCTGAAAATCCGAGGCCATCGCTTCTCCACAAGGCCGCGCGCACCATGCCGGGCATCATCGCCGGCGCGGCGGACCTTGATCCCGCAGCGGTACTGACGGCCACGGTCGCGGGCGCCAGCTTTGGCACCTCGCTGGGTTGGGTGGTGGTCCTGTGCGTGCCAGTGCTGTTCAGCGTGTTTGCTGTTTCCTCACGGATCGGTCAGGAAACGAAAAAGGGGTTGGTTGAGCTGATCCGGGAACAATATGGGCGCAAGAGCGCTTTGATTGTCGCCCTGCTGATTGTTGGGGTGAATATGGCCATGATTGTGGGCGATATTGTGGCCGTAAGCGACAGTTGTTCGCTTCTCACCATGTCTCCCAGGCTCTTTTTTCTGGCGATTGTAGGTTTTACCGTCTGGTATGTGCTGATCATCGGAGACTACCAGAAGACCACCAAAGTCCTGGGCGGGCTCACGCTGATCCTGATTGCTTATGTGCTGGCGGCCTATCGCGTTACCGATTCGTTTGTCGGGCTGGCCAAAGACGTGCTCCTGCCGAAGATGCAGGTGAATGCCGGCTACATGATGGGCGTGGTGGCTGTGTTTGGCTCTCTGCTTACGCCGGACGTAATCGTATGGCAGACCAGCTCCAAGCGCGGGTTGCCGGAAGGACTGGCCAAGGCCCACGTGACGGAATCACACGCGGGAACGTTTGTTGCCTGCGTGATTTCACTCTCAGCGATGATCGTGGCCTCGCATATGCACGTGGCCGATCCCTCGAACATGACCACGCGGACAGCGTCAGAGGCTCTGGGCTCTTTTGGCTTTATGGGGACGGTGCTGTTTGCGCTGGGCATTATCGCCTCAGGCATGATTGCATTGCCTATCCTGGTGGCGTCATTGTGTTTCAGCGTGGCGGAAGCCGCTGGCTGGCGGTCAGGCCTTTCCATGGAGCCGTGGAACGCACGCCTGTTTTTTGTGATGATCTCAGCGACCGTTTTTCTGGCCGTGGTTATCGACTTTTTTGGCGTCCATACGGTGCACGTGCTCTATTGGTCGCAGGCGCTGGCGGGGGTCGCGCTGGTGCCGATCTTCGCCTACATTCTGCTGCTTTCAAATAATTCCAAAATCATGCGCACCACCAACAGCAAGTTTGAAAACTTCTGGCTGGGCTGCGCCGTTACAGGCATGTTGATTTCCAACCTGCTGTTTTTCTGGTTTGTGGGGAAATGAGCAGGGAAGCATTCAGCGCTCAGCCAAAGAAGCAGCGCCGTGGGGTCCCCACATAGGCGATTTCCGCAGACAGGCCAGACAGGAAAGGGATTAGCCGCGAATCAACGCGAAAGGCGCAAGTCATATTTTTTGTGTTTGATTCGTGTGTATTCGCAAAATTCGCGGCTGCTTTTCTTTGGCTAATTGCGCAATAGGCCAAAAGCTCCCAAGAGCAAGAGCCAAGGACTTAGAAAGCAAAAGCCAAAGGCCAGCGGCTAGGAGCCAGCAGCTGTTTTATTTCACATCCATCAGTTCCACGTCGAAGACCAGAGTGGCGTTGGGAGGAATGGCGGAGCCGGCACCTCGCGGTCCGTAACCCAACTCCGGAGGGATGCGAAGCTGCCGCTTGCCGCCGACCTTCATTCCGGCAATGCCTTCGTCCCAGCCTTTAATCACCTGGCCGACTCCCAATGTGAACTGGATTGGCTCGCCCGCATCGCGTGAGCTGTCAAATTCCTTGCCGTCAGTGAGCCAGCCGGTATAGTGCACGCTCACCTTTTTGCCTGCCTGCGCCGGTTTGCCGGTGCCTTTCTTGATCTCCCAGTATTGCAGGCCACTGGCGGTGATTGTGGGTTTGCCGGAAACCGGGGTGGGGCCGTCGGTCTTTTTGGCGGCCGTCTTTGGCGGCTTCTTGCTTTGAGCGAGCAGGGCGATCGACAGGGTCAGTAAGAAAAAGGCAACGGCTCTGTGCGGCATGGTTTCTCCTCGGTAAATAGGGATGATACAGGATTTGCCGCGATTTTCTACGCGTCCGGGTTTTCTTTCGTTGTTTGTTCGCGATAATAAGAATCGCCGCTATTGCGCCGGGTCGCGCGTCCCTAGGAAAAACTTTTAACCACAAAGGACACGAAGGAACACTAAGGGAAAACCAGCCAAAAGCAAAAAGCTAATGGCCAAAAGCACACCGGAAACAGGAGTTTCAATCCGGGGAAAATGAGTTAGACTGTCGGCTACATATGTGGCTTAAAAAACAATTTGGCGGGCGCAAAACCGCCCTGGGACAATTGGGCGCGCTGGAATCGGAAATGATGGAGCGGATATGGCGCGGCGGCGGCGAAACCAGCGTGCGGGAGGTGCATGCGGAATTTGCGCAGCGGCTGGCTTATACCACGGTGATGACCACCATGGACCGTCTTTATAAAAAAGGCATGCTGCAGCGGCGCAAAGTGGGAAAAGCCTTTCTCTACGTTGCCGCATTGACGGAACAGGAATACCGGGAGCAACTGGCCCATCACCTGTTTGGAATGGTCCTCCATGACGGCGACAACAGCAGCGCGTTACTCTCGAATTTTGTGGATGCCGTGGGCGAGGCCGACGAGAAGCTGCTGGACAATCTGGACCAGCTCGTGCAAGCCAAGCGGCGCACCCTGCGCCGTCCGGAGTAATCGCGAATGTTTTACCTGCTGGCCACAGCCCTGAGCCTGGCGGTCCTCTTCCTGGTGCTGGCAAGCGCCTCTTTGCTCTGCCTGCCCGGAGCGCGGCTGCTGCTGAAGATGGCTGGCCCGGCCACGCCGCGCACCAGGGCCAACCTGCTCTTTGCCTGTCGCCTGCTGCCTCTTGGCCTGGCGTGCACAGTGACGTTCGGTCTGGCGCTGCCGTCATTTCTGGAGTTCGAGCCCTCTTCGACAAAAGAAGGCATGGGATTCCGTCTAATGGCCCTGGCGGCATTGGGCGCGCTTGTATTGCTGGCCATGGCGATGCGTGCCGTAAATATTCTGCGCGCAACCAGAAAGGCGCAACAAGGCTGGCGCGAGCGTTCAGAAAAGATAGAGATGGAAGCGATGCGGGCGCCGGTTTATCGGGTGGAAAATGGCGCGTCGCTGCTGGCGGTCACGGGCATTTTTCGACCGGCAATTTTTGTTGCACGTGAAATTACAGAAGCGCTTTCACAGGACGAACTGCGCGCTGCGCTGGCGCATGAGACGGCCCATGTCTTGTCTTTCGATAACCTGAAGCAGCTCTTGCTGAAAATTACGCGCGCGCCGCGCTGGCTGGAGACGTTTTGCAACTCCGATGCCGAGTGGACCAGCGCCTCTGAGCTTGCGGCCGACCATCGGGCGCTGGCGGAAGGCGCGTCTGTGCTTGAGCTGTCATCGGCGCTGATCAAAGTAGGCCGTTTGAAGCGTTCCCCAGTACCCGAGGCGCCCGTAGCTTCCCATCTGGTGCCAAGCGCTTGCAGCGGATCGCTGGAAAGCAGGGTCGCGCGTCTGAGTGAGATTCTTGAAGGCGCGGAGACAGCTTCTGCGAGCGCGAGGAACGGCAGCCATCTTTTGCTGGCAATAGCCATGTGCCTGGCGGCATATTTTGCCTGCATCCATGCGGTCCTTCCCGCCGTGCATGAAGCGCTTGAATTCCTGGTGCGATAGGCGCATGAGATGGCGCCCGTGGCTCTCTGCCGGGGCGGGTTGAAATATACTTCTGCTAGCCACTGTGCCAAAGAAATCCACCATTATTCTTGCTGCGCTGGCGCTGGTAGCGCGGCTGGCGCCCATCGCCGCATTTTGCCAGCAGCCTGCAAGCGGGCAATTCAAGGCACAGATCGAGAAAGCCAAAGCGCTGCGCGACGCGGGCTCTTCCGACGCAGCGCGGAAGATCTATGAGTCGGTGTTGCCGCCTCTGCGCGCACAGTCTCCAAGCCAGGAACTGATCGATGCGCTGAACAACCTGAGTGACATCGAAACCATGTCAGGCGAATATGGCCGAGCGGTCGCGCTTTCTCGCGAAAGCGCCGCTGCCTGCCAGAAGATGCAGGACAAAAACTGCGAAGCGCAGGCGCACGACGACGCCGGGCTGGCGCTTTCCAACGCGGGAAATTACGCAGAGGCGGCGGCGGAACTTGACCTGGGATTGAAGCTGACGGCGGAGACAGGAAACGCGCAAACGGCCGTGCTGATACTGAATAACCTGGGCATCGTCTATTACTACCAGGCAAAATACTCTGAGGCGTTGCGGACATACGAATCCGCGCTGCAATACGTTGATAAAGCCGGAGCGGAAGCGTGGACCGCGACGTGGCGGCAGCTTACGCTGCTGAATCTGGCGACGCTGTATCAGCGCCTGGGCAACGAGCAGCGCGCGATCAAGACTTACAACGACGTTCTGGACCATCCCAAAGATCTTTCGCCGCGCGACTTCGCACACATACATGCAAATCTGGGAGTGCTCTACCGGCGGCTGGGCGATGCCGAGCAGGCGCTGAAAAGCTATCGCCTAGCGGAACGCTTTTATGCGCGAGAGAAGGACGTGGATGGCGAACTGGGAGTCCTGAAGAATACCGGCATTGTGCTGGCTCTCGAACTCGGACGACTGGAGGAGGCTCTAAAGACTTTTGACCAGGTCCGCGAGCTGGCGGAGAAAACCAAGAACCAGCGTGAGGCGATGCAGGCCTTGCTCTATCGCGGCGAGACGCTTTACCGCATGGGCAAACTGGCGGACGCGCAAAGGGAATTTACCGCGGCGCTGGCGGCAGCGGAACAACTGGGCACAGTGGAAGAACAGTGGAAGGCCGTGAACGCAATGGGAAAGATCGCGCTCAGGAACGGCCAGCGCGATGTCGCGGAGGCGAAGTTTCGCGACGCCATCCAGCGGATTGAAAGTTTGCGTTCGCAATTGCAGCTCTCGCGGCTGAAGTCGGACTTTCTGGCCGACAAGCGCGATGTTTACGACGCCCTGATCAAACTGTTGCTGGAGCGCAACGATGCCGCTGCGGCTTTTGAGTTCATGGAGCGCAGCCGCGCACGCGTTTTCCAGGACAGATTTTTTGGCGGCCAGCTTGCTCCCGGCGCGCTATCTCTCAAGTCCATCCAGGCGAGGCTTGGTCCGCAGACGGCGCTGATCGAATTTTGGGCCGGCTCCGACGGCGTGGCTGCGGTATGGGTAACGCGCGATGCGGCGGGCATTTCGCAGAGTCACTTTTCTCCGGCCGAAATGGAAGCGTTTGCCCACGTCGTTTCCCAACTCCCAGACATTCTGGGCGACGACTGGCAAAAGGACTTTCAGAAAATCGGCAGCATGCTGTCCAAGGACATCTCGCCTCTCACGCAAGACCGTTTCGCCCACGTGCTGATTGTTCCCGACGGATTTCTCAGTCTGGTGCCGTTTGAGCTTCTGCCCACATCGTCAGGGCAGCCGTTGCTGGAAACGCGGGACGTTACATATATGCCCAGCGCTGTGCTGCTGCTGCGCGGAGCCATGCAAAAAGCTTCTGCCACGCGGCTGCCGTGGCAACAACAGCTCGTCGGCTTTGGCGATCCGGCGGTTGTCAGCGGCGGCGAAAGTTCGCTGACCAGCGCGCCTCGCGGAGAGATCACTGGATCGCTGCCCGCATCGGGCGACGAAATTCGCGGCATTGCGCGCATGAGCGCCGGACGAACAAAACTCTTCCTTGGCCAGGACGACCGCAAGCGCAACTTCTTTGACTCCGCCCATTCCGGCGCTGCGCTTCTGCATGTGAGCACGCACGCCGTCGCCGATATGGACGATCCTGAGCGCTCCCGCCTGCTCTTCTCGCCCGACGAGCCGGGCCAGCCCAACAATTATTTATTTCTCAAAGAGCTGTACGATCTCGATCTTCGCGGCATGAGCCTGGCCACGCTTTCCGCGTGCGACACCGAGCGCGGACGCCTCGTGCCCGGCGAAGGCATTCAGGCTTTCAGCCGCGCGCTGCTGGCTGCCGGATCGCGCTCGGCCCTGACCACGCTGTGGCGCGTCCCGGACGAGCCGACTTCAGAATTCATGCAGCACTTCTATTTTTATCTGCTGAAGAAACACAAATCGAAAGCGGAAGCGCTGCGCCTGACCAAGCTGGAGTTTCTGCGCTCAGGGACGGCCCTCAGCCATCCGCGCTACTGGGCCGCGTTCGTCCTGAACGGCGACGGTACCGAGCCTGTTCCGCGATTCATTCCCTGGCAAGCGCTGGCGATTCCTATTCCGCTCGTTGCGTTGGCAGCGTTTATCTTCTTTCGTATGCGGCGAAAGCGGCAGCTCGCTGCGGCCTCAGCGTGATCTTGCCGAAAAGCGAGGCCGATTCCTTTGCGCTTACTTCACCTTGAACTGCTCCGCGCCTGAATTGGCGATCTCTTTTCCATCCGAATTCAGCGCCGTGACGTTCCACTTGAGCGGCTTGCCGGAAACCATGACGGCTTTCATCTCCGGCGTGACCGGCAAAGCATTCTGCGATGACTTCGCACTCACCAGCGTGATTCCAGCAACATCCTTTAGGTCCACTTGGTAGCTGCTTGCGCCCTGTACGGCGTCCCAGCGAAATTCGGCGGGCGCGCTGTCTTGATCAGCGATCGGACTCAGAAGGTGGATCGATCCGCTGCGGAATTGTCCGCTGCCCAGGCCAGGATTGATCTTTCCGGGGCCATCTGGGTTTCCGTGGTAAAGAGAAATTCCCAGGACCAGAACGGCGGCCAGCGCGGCTGCTCCGGCGAGATAGGGAATGCGGAACATGCTGCGCCAGAAAGGAATGCGGGCGATCTTCTGCTGGGCGACGGGGGCATTCTGGCGGCGTTCCAACTGAGCGGCGATCCAGGCCACGGCCGCGCCTTCATCGGCTGATGGCGTGGATTGTTCAAAGTTCTTCAGCATGGCAAGTTCAGTCTGGCAGTGCGCGCAGCCGGCCAGGTGGGCCGCGGCCTTGGCGTCGGCGGAGATGTTTTCCGTCATCCGCTCCAGCACTTCCAGCGGGAGGCATTCTGTGGTGGCGGAAGCTGCTTCCTGCCACATCTTTACGGTTTTTGTGTTGTCGGCCATGACAAATCTCCTCAGCGGTCCCTTAAGCTCTTGCCTTCCAGCGTTTTGCTGCGCGGTCCAGTTTTCTCTTGGCGCTTACCAGGTAAGCTTTCGCTCCGCTGGCATTGGAGAGGTTGAGCATGCGCGTAATCACATCCAGCGGAAGCTCTTCCCCAAAGTGCATGGTAAAAACGGCTTTCTCGGTCTCTTCCAGGGTTTCATTAATTAGTTGGCGCGCAATGTCCGCCTGTTGCTTCCGCTCCACTTGCGCCAGCGGGCTGTCCGCAACGTCCGGCAGCGTGTCCATCACCAGCTCGTCTGAATCCATCTCGGGTGCGCTGTTGCGCGATCTCACCGCGTTGAGGCAGTGATTGCGGGTGATCGAGTAAAGCCAGGTGGAAAACTTGGACTGACCTTTAAAGTAAGAGAGGTTCTGGTAGGCCTTAACGCAGATTTCCTGGGCCAGGTCGGCCGCCGACTCACGGTCACCCGTGACTGACAAACACCAGCGGGCCACCTTAACATGATGGCGGCGGAAGAGCTCGTTCAGGTATTGCTCGGCTGTGGCCTGGCCGCCTTCCGCGCGATAGCGGGCAATCAGCGCCTCGTCGGTAAGCTCCTGCCAGCCCATTTGCGGGATTATAGCAACTGCTTCATTTCTGGCTGCTTCCGCCGATATGCCTGCCTGCGGGGGAATGCCCGGTACCAGCGTCAATTCACCGGACTTGCGGGCGCTGCGTTCCGTGGCGCCGGAACCCAGGGGCCGGTTGTGAACTGCTTCGGCCGGGTACATTGAAGCCACCGTTGTCGATTGAGCTGCCACAGGTATCCTTTCCCCTTACAACAGATGAGACAAAGGTAAGTACCCGGATGGAACAGGTATTTTTTTCGCCTCGTTTTCACCTCCCTATTTCACCGCCTCAGGTGGTGTTCCACGTCCTTAGGGACCACCAGAACCTCGCTTCGGCTGCTCTTCCGTGGCGGTCCAGATGGCGGCAATACCGGGCGGTTATCTGCCACCCCCTCCCCAGCCGCAAACCCGAACAATATAGACTTAGCCGATTCAACCCCGGGGTTGACCTCCGCCTCCTGCGGTTCCGCTCTCTCTCCGATTCTCAATGCCGTACCGTTTTCCTGACTCTCTACCTTTGCGCCCTCTGCGTCTTCTGCGCCCTCTGCGGTGAAATCCTCGCTTGCTTCCTCTGCGCTCCTCTGTGTCCTCTGTGGTAGCGCTCTTTCTTCCGATCTCGAGATCACTGTCGCTGGCCCTCGTTGCTCTTCCATCTTTGCGACCTCTGCGGCCTTTGCGGTGAAATCCGCCTCAGTGCTCCTCTGTGTGCCCTGTGGTAGCGCTCTTTCTTCAGATGTCGGCGATGACGCGCGATTGCGGCGCTCCCGGCGGTCCCTTGGCGCTGTCCTCACCATCTCTGCATGGTTGGTGTCCCTGAAAGTCGTGAACCGGGCATTCACCATGGCCAGTTGCAGGCCATAAAACATCAGTCCTGCCGTCTTTTCGGTGAGTCGGCCCTCCGCCAGCCCGCGTAAAACGTCCATCAGCCACAGCATCACTGCATTCGCATCTTCCAGCGGAGGCAGGTTCAGCTCCAGCGGACGCTTCTCCTCCATCAGCGTATGGGCATAGCAAAGCTTGCCTTTTTTCACGCGGGGCGCTTTGCAGCACCGGCCGTCGGAAAACACATGCTCGCACCGCGGAGCCTGCTTGGCCAGGTCCAGTAATGCCAGTTGCCGCTTATGGAACTCTATTTTGTCTTTGTTCAGCGCCGTTGCTGGCGGGACGCCCAGTTCCCTGCGCAGGTCTCTTTCCACCACCCAGCGTAGATTGTCGAGTTGGTTCCTGGTGGGCATCCATCGGTCCGCTCCTCTGCCTAAAATCCAGGTGCCGTCTGGTTGTACTTCAAGTGGCTGGCTGGGGTGCTGATTAGGTTGCTGCGCTTGTTGCGGATCTCCATTTGTGGTTCTTGTCTGCTCTTGGACGTATTCCGGCATAGTGTCGTATCGCTTTCTCCGCCCGGAAAATACAACGCGTTGCAGACCGTTAGTCCGTCGCGCCGTATCTGAGGTTCAAATCTCTGGAAAAACAGAGTCAAAGCAGGCGGTTTGTGTCCGGGCAGCAATAGCGTATAATAAGAGAAAGTAACAGAGGGGTCAACGAAAATAAAGCGTATCTCGCATTTTTGCACTGCGCATTTGCAGGCTCGAGAAAAGCCAAAGCAGTGGAACCGTGAGGCCGGTTTCTTGGGGGATCCAGGGTTGGCTTCAGCCGGCCAGACACACCTGCTCCAGGACCAGATGCCCTACCCATCGCTCCTAGTGGGACTCTATTTAGATTTCAGCCGCGGAAAATCTTGGAGTGTTGAAAGCTGTTGAAACATGAGACTTTGACCGTCACGAGATCGCCTGCAGTGCCTGCTCGGAACACCATGCCGACTCCAAATTTCATTGAAGACAAACGGGGTCGACAGCCCGCAATCAGGTAGACCACTTGGGTTTGCACCAGATGCTTGCCACTCCTGAGGCATGAAGTGGGTGCTGACAAAGTTCAATGAGCGTGAGGTCCTTCTATTCTGCTCCTATGGCACACCGGGAAGAGGGTTTCAACCGACAAAACGCCTTAGCGCAAATCCGCTCTCCCCGGCGCTTCTGCTAATCCATTCAATTCCAGTTCCTGCTCTGCCGCTCACAGCGGTGCGCTGAACACTTGTTGATGGAAAACAGGAACTTGAAATAGCAAGATGTCAATGCATGGGCGGTCCAGGAGCAAGCACTACCTGGGACAAACCAGGCGAGATATGCGGGATGTAATTGTCGTCGCCGCTATAGTTAGCGACGATGAAATGTGTCCCAGGTGTAAAGTCCGACTTCGAGATCTCAGCCTGCCCATCGGAGAGAAGAAAAGATCCCAGACTCAGTGTGTTATCGAGGAACTGCACTGTGCCTGTTGGGGTTGGATATCCGGGAAGGGTTGATGTTACGGTAGCCGAGAGACTGACCGGCTGGTTCAATCTGGATGGATTGGATGAAGACGTCAACGTAACACGTGTTCCACCTATGTTGGGAAGCACAACAATGGTGTTCGTTGCCGCAATTAAGTCCGGCAGTCCACCGTTATCCAGGTCTGCCGCCGTCAACGATAACGCTCCGCCTCCCGCCGTGTAGTGCGCAGACGCCTGAGGAAATGTTCCGTCACCGTGATTCGTAAATAGATCAATGCTGCTACCGTTCTCCAGTACGGCAATATCTGCAAATCCATCTCCATCAAAATCATTCACTGTGATTGCGAAAGCAGAAGCTTCAAGGGGCAGGGAAACAGCGGGCTTGAATGTACCGTCCCCGTTGCCAAGCAGGACGCTGATGCTTCCGGGCCCTCCATTTCCAGAGTTGCCCACCACCAGATCCAGGATTCCGTCATGATCCAAATCAATTGCAGAGATCATTCCTCTCGGAAACACGCCGACCGTGGGCTGCTGGGCGACAGGGGTAAATTGCGCGTGACCGTTCCCCAGAAAAACGGTGACGCTGCTGTTGGTGGCGCCATTCCCGCCGTTGGCTACCGCCAGATCCAGGTTCCCGTCGCCATTAAAATCGCCTACGGCAATGGCTGTGGGCAACTCACCGGCCGTGAGTATGTTCTGCGGTTCAAGTGGCTGGAAAGTGCCGTCTCCGTTGCCCAGCAGGAATCCAATGGTGGTAAACGTCTGGTCTGCGCCGGTAAAGGCTATGTCCAATTGGCCGTCATTATTAAAGTCGCCGACGGCAATCGCGCGAAAACCGTTGAAGGGAATGGATTGGCTTAAGGGAGACTGGAAGGTTCCGTCTCCATTTCCAGGCAGCACGGAGATCGTGCCGAATCCTATCAGGATGATGTCCTGATTGCCATCGTGATCAATATCGGCCGCTACCATATCCAGCGCGAAATCAGGCACCGGATTGGCCGGAGTAACAAGAGTGAAATTGAAGTTATCGGAATTTGCCAGGACCGTGATTCTGTTGGCTCCATCCGATATGGCTATATCGGGCCTGCCGTCATGATTGAAATCGGCGGAGATTACTTTAATAGGAGAGCCGCCTGCCCCTCCAGACACAAAGCTGTAATTAAACCCTCCGCGCAGGGTTCCATCGCCATTGCCCAGCATGGTTTGAACATTGTTATGGTTAAAAGAAGTTTCAAGGTTGCTTAT
>DASSXL010000030.1:0-28065 GCA_035703825.1 Candidatus Angelobacter sp. | reverse complement strand
AAACTGGTACAGCCTGCCCATTGAAGAGCGCCAGCGCCAGATGGAAGAACATGGGCTGGTCGGCCGGCGCTACGCCGGAACTGTGCGGCAGATCATTACGGGGTCAATCGGCTTCGACGATTGGGAGTGGGGCGTGGACCTGTTTGCCGACGATCCGCTGATCTTTAAGAAGCTGATTTACGAAATGCGCTTTGATGAAGTGAGCGCCGTGTATGCCTTGTTCGGCACGTTTTATGTGGGTGTGCGCTGTCCGGCCGCGGGGTTAGAAGAGTTGTTCAGCGGCAAATTGCCGGATTGACGCTTTCCCGCATCACTCAGTAGTCTCTATTCATGGTCAAAGCGGTGCAAGCCGGGCAGGTCTGGCGCAGTGACGAAAACGGCGATAACTTTCTCGTCACGAAAGTTTACGGCGAATTGTTCACACAGTACGCCATGTTGCGCCCGGCCAAGGTCAGCGCCCCGGATGCCGAAACCATCCGCGTGAAGATCACCAAAGACGATAGCGGCATGACCCTGCCGGGATACACCTTCACCCAGGATTCACAGGATTTCTGATTCACAATTTAAAGACTCCCACTGATGTTTGAAAAAATCATTGCTACCCTCGCAGGGCTCATCATCGCGGTCATTTCGAAGACGGGCTATTTCGGGATCATGCTGCTGATGGGCATCGAATCGGCCTGCGTTCCTCTCCCCTCAGAAATCATCATGCCGTTTGCCGGATATCTGGTTTATTCGGGCCATTCTGATCCCGTGATCCACCTGACGTTCGATCTTTTCTTTGTGGCCACGGCGGGCGCGATTGGCTGCAATCTTGGGTCAGTCGTCGCTTATGAGATTGGACACTACGGTGGCAGGCCGCTGATTGAGCGCTATGGAAGTTATGTTTTTCTGGGCCGGCATGAACTGGATATGGCGGAGCGCTTCTTCAAGCGTTTTGGCGCTAGCGCGGTCCTGATCGGGCGATTGCTTCCTGTGATCCGGACTTTCATTGCGCTGCCCGCGGGCGTTGCCCGCATGCCGCGTTTGCGCTTTCATGTTTACACCTTTATTGGCTCATGGCCGTGGTGCTTTGTGCTGGCCTGGATCGGCATGAAGCTGGGCGAGCACTGGGACAAAGATCCTCGATTGAAGCAGTGGTTCCACAGGCTGGACGCAGTGATTATTCTGCTGCTGCTGGCCGGGATTGGGTGGTTTGTGTGGTCGCATTGGAAGGGCCGAATACGCGCGGAGGCGTGAAACTTTGCAGTTTGTAGAAGGCATCTGGAACCAAGGTATTTGTAACCAAGGTTTACAAAGCTCGCTCAATACGAGAAGATAATAAGTTTCCACTCACACCAAGGACGGTTCTGTAAATTAATGGCTTCTTCTGCTGCTGAAAAGACGACTGCAACCAAAATAGCACCTGCCCGCGGCAAGCTGGGCGTAATGATTGTCGGCATGGGGGCCGTGGCAACCACGTTTGTTGCCGGCGTAGAGGCCATTCGCAAGGGAATCGCCAAGCCCATTGGATCGCTCACGCAGATGGGAACTATCCGTCTGGGAAAGCGCACAGACAATCGCTCGCCCAAGATCAACAAATTTGTCCCGCTGGCCAACCTGAAAGATCTGGTCTTTACCGCCTGGGACATCTTTGAAGAAGACGCTTACGCCGCCGCGATGAACGCGGGCGTGCTGGAAAAAGATCTGCTCAACCAGATCAAGCCTTTCATGAAGTCCATTAAGCCGCGCAAGGCGGTGTTTGATCGCAATTACGTGAAGCTGCTGGACGGCAAGCACGTGAAAAAAGGCAAAAACAAGCGCGATCTGGCGGAGCAGTTGCGCGCCGACATTCGCGATTTCAAAAAGAAGTCCAAGGCTGACCGGCTGGTAATGATCTGGTGTGCGTCGACGGAAACATTCACCAAGCAGAGCGCAGTGCACGAATCGCTGGACGCATTTGAGCGCGGGTTGAAAGAGAACGATCCCAACATTGCGCCGTCAATGATCTACGCCTATGCGGCGCTGATGGAAGGTGTTCCATTCGCCAACGGCGCGCCGAATCTCACCGTGGACATCCCGGTGATGATGGAGCTTTCCAAGGCGAACAATGCGCCGATTGCGGGCAAGGATTTTAAAACCGGCCAGACGCTGATGAAGACCATTCTTGCGCCCGGGTTCAAGGCACGCATGCTGGGCATGAATGGCTGGTTCTCAACGAACATTCTTGGCAATCGCGACGGAGAAGTTCTGGAAGATCCGGGCTCATTCAAGACCAAGGAAGAATCCAAGCTCTCCGTGCTCGACCGCATTCTTCAGCCCGAGCTTTATCCTGACCTCTACGGAAACATCCACCACAAAGTCCGCATCAATTACTACCCGCCACGCGGCGACAACAAAGAGGGCTGGGACAATATCGACATTTTTGGCTGGCTCGGCTATCCCATGCAGATCAAGGTGGACTTCCTTTGCCGGGACTCAATTCTGGCCGCGCCCATCGTGCTGGACCTGGTGCTTTTCCTCGATCTGGCCAAGCGAAGCCAGGCATTGGCTGGTCTGGGCGTGCAGGAGTGGTTGAGCTTCTATTTGAAATCGCCCATGACCGTGCCGGGGCTTTATCCGGAGCACGATCTCTTCATTCAGCTGATGAAGCTGAAAAACACGTTGCGCCATCTGCGGGGCGAGCCGCTCATTACCCACCTGGGGCTTGAGTATTACGACTAAGAAGGGAACGCCGCTGCGGAGCTCTGCATCACAATTAGTATGAAGTTGTGCTGGGTGCTGAGTCTGGCTCTTGGGTTGCTGGCGTACGCGCCCTCCGCGTCCGCGGTCGACGGGACCTTTCGCGGCAAGATCACCGATCCACCGGCAAACCAGCCGGCGGTCAAAGGCTGGATTTTCGTCCAGGGCAGGAATCGCATGCTGCGCCGGGTGGAAGTCGCCCACGCTGAAATTGTGTATGGAGAAGAGGTACCGGCCAGCGAGCACCATACCTGCAATGCGGATTGCCTCAAGGCAGGCCAGGAAGTCAGGATCACGGCCCATCAAGACTCGTCCGGCGAATGGAGGGCCAAGCGGGTGGAAATCCTCGCATTGACCATGCCCTCGGCACAAACACACCTGAAAACCGCTTCTTTACCAAACTTTACTTATTTTCCCTCTCAATGCCAGGTAACCAGCACGAATGAATCGTGCATCGCACGTTCTACAGGAGAAATCTAATTACGGCAAGGTGTTTGGCCCGGGCGGTATAATGAGGGTGTCCTCTCCGAAAAAGCCCGTTCGTGCAGGAGTGTGCTTATGAAATTCCGTTCTTTACTGCTTTCGCTGATCCTGGTTGTTGGTGTCAGCCTGTCTTCCACATCGTTTGCCCAGACTGACAAGCCAACCCCACAGACTCCGGCCACCGGGCAGGAGCAGCAGCCAGCCGCCACTCAGCCTGCGGCGACCCAGCCCACCGCTACGCAGCCTGCAAACCAACAACCGGCGGCCACGGACCAGAGCCAGTCCCAGACGCAGCCGGTAGCCGATCAAGACAAGCCCACAGTCGCTCCGGACAAGGACAAAGACAGCAAAAAATCCAAGGATTCCAAGGACAAGGAAAAGAAGGAAGCCAAGGCTAAGCACAGCGGCGGCAAGGATGATGTGGACGCCATCGGCAACCGCAAAGTCGCCGGCTGGGACTGGTACTCGATTGAGAGCGAAATCCGCATGGGCAAGGAATATGCCACGCAGATTGAGTCCAGCCTGAAGCTTGTGACCGATCCCACCATCAACGAATATGTCAACCGCGTGGGACAGAACCTGGTGCGCAACTCAGACGCCAAAGTGCCCTTCACGATCAAGGTAGTGGATTCTGACGTGATCAACGCCATGGCGTTGCCGGGCGGCTTCTTTTACGTGAATTCTGGCCTGATTCTGGCTGCCGATAACGAAGCCGAGCTGGCTGGCGTGATGGCGCACGAAATTGCACATGTGGCCGCCCGCCACACCACGCGGCAGCTTACTCGCTATCAGTTCGCCAACTACATGACGCTTCCACTGATTTTCGTAGGCGGCGGCATCGGTCTGGCGGCGAGGGAAGCGGCCGGCATCGGCATTCCGATGACCTTCCTTAAATTCTCCCGCAGCTTTGAAGCAGAGGCCGATTACCTGGGCATCCAGTACATGTATAAAGCGGGCTATGATCCGAACGAGTTTGTGAACTTCTTTGAAAAGATCCAGGCACAGGAAAAGAAGAAGCCGGGATCGATGGCAAAAGTTTTCACAGACCATCCGCAGACCCCTGACCGCATTACCAAGTCGCAGGAAGAGATCGCTACCATCCTGCCGGCCAAGGACCAGTACATTGAAACCACGTCTGAGTTCAATGACATGAAAGCACGGCTGGCGGCGATCGAGAACCGGCACAAGGTCGATGATGCCAGCAACCCGAACAAGCCGAGCTTGCGTCGTGGCCAGGCATCGTCAAAAGACGGTGATAAGGGCGATAAGAAAGACGACGATCGCCCAACGCTGAAGCGGCGCGACCAGTAATCGCGGGTTTTGTGCAAAAGTTTACAGGCGGCCTGAAGAAGGCCGCCTGTTTTTCATTGTGCAAAAGTTTGAAGCGTTTGATCAGTGCGATGGAGCTGGCTTTACCGGAAATTGCGGAGCAATAATGCAGTAATGCAGCTTTTCAATCAGGTCCAGCAGTTCCGGTCTTGCGCTGGCGCCAATAAACGAGCGGCAGGCCTTGCAACTTGATTCCGTAAGCTGCGAATGTCTGCGGCTCAAGCTCCGTCGAAATATGCCAAAACTATGGTTCGGTTTGGATCCACCGGAAGTAGTCATGGAATTCCTCCAAATCTTGACGGAAATCATGACACAAAACGTCACAATAAGGAATGAGATTTATACCAGGGCCAAGGACGATGGCCTGATTCCCGCCTTGGCGTTTGCTGGAGTGGAAACCAGCCGGCGGGGCAAAGTACCGGCGGAAGCATTTGACGCTTCCGCCTCGGTCAGATTCTGTATGCCCAAGGTTGACTAAACTCTTTGGCCCCTATTTGCCGGCAAAAGACTCCGCAGCGTTTGCAGCTAAAGCCTTGTATTTGCTGGGGTTGGATTCAATTACCTTCATTTCATGCCAATCGTAGGGGAACTCTTTCCCGCAGCCGAGGCATGCCACGTAGGTCCCGGTGAGTTGCGCAGCAGGTGAAAGCCGCTGGCCCGGACGTTTCGTGATCGGAAAGCTAAAGTTCTTGTGACTGCAACCGAACAGTACATCAAACAGACTCGCCATAAATCACCACCCCCAAACAACGGGTCTCCTGGAAGCGTTAACCTTGCCGACTCAGGCAATAGTGTACTACAGGACATGTCCTAGTGCACTCATTAGTTCATGTCTCTGCGTACCGTTACATTAGATTCGGAGTAGCTGAAAAAGGTTCGAAGCCCAAAAGGTATAAATTTTCCTGGCAGAAGGGGATGTAAAAAATACACTTTCCCTTATATATAATTGAAAATAAAAGGAATGCTTGCTAGGTGATGGTCTTTTTCCCGGAGCGGGTATTGCGGCACTTCGTCATGATGGCGTCGTGGAGGCGGTTTCGGAGGCCTTCTGGGAGCTCGTAAAGTTCATTATCGCGGTAAATTTCGATGGTTTTCTTGGTGGTGTCCATGACGACGTGGCATTCCTTGCACCAATGCAAGTGTTCGTCCAGCTCCATTTTCAGGTTCTCGCTGATCTTACCGTCAAGGTAATCGGTCAACTCTTGTAAGAATTCAGTGCATTTCACTGTTGGCCGTCTCCGCCCTTTTTATTCTTAAAATACTTAGCCAGACGCTCCCGGAGCTGCAATCGGGCACGCAACAGGCGCGATTTTACCGCGGGCACGCTCAATCCCAGCATTTCCGCGGTTTCCTCCGTGGACATTCCTTCAACGTCACGCAACACAAACACCGTTCTAAACCCCGGCGAGAGCCCCTGAATCGTCTTTTTCAGGATGTCGCCCAATTCTGAGGTTCCGTACAACTGTTCTGGATTGGGGGACCAATCCGCAACCTCGCGCGGGATCGATCCGTCCTCTGTCTCCACGTCCTCGTCCAATGAGACAGTCCGGTCATTGCGCCGCTTGCGCAGCCGCATCAACGCTTCATTTACGGCGATCCGAACCAGCCAGGTGTAAAACTTTGAGTTCCCCTGGAACTGCTCAAGGTTCTGATACGCCTTGAGGAATGCGTCTTGGACCACGTCCTGGGCGTCTTCCTCGTTATGCGTGATGTGCTGGGCTATGCGGAAGACATTGCGGTCATACCGCCGTACCAGTTCGCTGAATGCCTCCAGATCGCCTTTTTTGGCGGACTGGACGAGCGCCAACTCGCTGGTGATGCCTTCCTCGGCCTTCTTTTGGATGGTTTCCATGCCGCTCCGACTCAAAATTAATTTACTATGTTCTGCCCCCCAAAAGGGGTTGCCGGCGAAATAAATTCGAGGGGACTTATATGAGACTCGGGATGTAACGTTTTGTTACATCCGGCGCTCTGATTCCATATGAATAGACATTTTCTTGCTTTCTGGGCTTTATCTTTTGCGATCTTCGCCGTTGGATGCCAAAAGCAATCCCATGCCGACCAGCGCATCCAGGTGGTGATGAGGAAATACGCCATCGAACCGGCGGTAATCCATGTAAAAGCCACACAGATTACCGCTTTGGAAGTATCCACCGCCGACGTCCAGCATGGCTTTGATGTGCCCGACCTGCACATTAAAGAGCCGGTGCGCTCCGGGCAGCCGGCTGTTATAACGCTGAACCATCCGCCCAAAGGCGAATACAAGGTCGTTTGTGGGATCATCTGCGGCCCCCATCATGAGGACATGGTGGCCAAGCTGGTAGTGGAATAGGGCCCGGTTCGGCGTAGCCTCGCTCAAGTTTCAAGCCGACGTTTGGTTTCCATGGTAACGACTAAGATACTAGAAATGTAGACATCAGCAATCTCACGGGTTGATACTGGCTGGAGAAACCTTATAATCGCGGCCAAGGCATGCCACGTCCGACTGAGATCCAAAACATCATTGAAGAGGCGGTTGCGGAGGTGTTTGACGCAGCCTTGCCCAAGCTGCGCTCTGAAATTGTCCGGCGGGCCGCGGAAGTCCTGGAGTTGATGGCTCCCGCGCCCGGCTCATCGCCCAGTGATCTGCTCAATGCCGCGGCGGCTTCCATCCATGAGTCTTCCACCCAGGCGGAGATCCTCAGGCATCTGTTGGAAGGCGAGGCTCGCTTTGCCGCCCGGGTAGCCCTTTTTGTGGTAAAAGGCGCGTCGATTAGCGGATGGCAGGGAATTGGGTTTGAAGATAACGAGGCTATTAAGACCGTGAGCGTGAATGCCGGCTCCGGACTGGCAGGTAGAGCGATCAAGGCGCGCAATCCAGCGGGCGGCCCAGCGCAGGAGTTTGACGCCAGCTTTGTTAGCTCAGTAAAAGCCCCCGCAAACGACGAGTGCCTGGTATTGCCCCTGGTGGTCAAGGACAAGGTGGCAGCCGTGATCTATGCCGATGCTGGAACTGCCCCGGGCGGTACGCTCGATGCTTCTGGTCTCCAGGCCCTCACGCGCTTTGCCGCCGTCTGGCTTGAACTGGCCGCGCTGCGCAAGGCCGGTGGATCGCCCGCGGAAGAAGCTCCCCATCCACAACTCGCGGCCATGGCGGCGACAGCCCCGTCCTCAGCCCCAGCGCCCGCCGCATCCGACGAGGACGAGCTGCACAAGAAAGCCCGGCGCTTTGCTAAGCTGCTGGTGGAGGAGATTAAGCTGTACAATCAACCCAGGGTTGAAGAAGGCAGGCAGCATAAGGACTTGTATGATCGCTTGAAAGTGGACATTGAGAAGAGCCGGTCTACTTACGACAAGCGTTATGCTGAATCGCCGGTCGCTTCAGCCAATTACTTTACACAGGAATTAATCCGAATTCTGGCGGATAATGACGTTTCGCTCATGGGCGCCGGTTTTCCGCGATAGTTGAAATCAGTGCAGGTCAGACGTTTTTTAATCTCTTGTTGTATCGTTCTGGTGTCATTGCAGGCGGGCTTCTCCCTCCAGACATCCAGAAAGAAATCCCCTTCCACAAAATCGAAGAAGGCCACTCCTGCGTCCGCGCAGAAAAAAGCGCAGGCTTCGCGCAAGCTCGGCCACATCAAGCGCGCGTTTGTGGCCTCGGCCGATCTTCGTCCCATGGCGCAGCAGCTTCTGGAAAATCGTTCGCCGCAGGCATATCAAGGCGTGGAAGCATACGCGCGCAAGCATGCGAAGGATGATGCCGGCCCGCTCGCATGGATGGTGATTGGGTACGCGCATTACCTCGACAAAGATTATTCCGGCGCCCGTACGTCGTGGGACCGTGCCAAGCCGCTGGAGCCGCTGCTGGGCGACTATCTTGCCTATCTGCAAGCCGCCGCATACCAGGGCGAGAGCAATCCTGCGGCTGTCCTCCAGACGCTGGATGGCTTTGACCAGAAGAATCCGGATTCGCTCGAATCACACGACGTCGCCCTGCTATACGCCGGCGCGCTGCTGGCGACCGGCGCTCCAGACCGCGCGGCTGCGTATCTGGAGAAGCATCGGCAGCCGGTGAAGGCAGATATAGAAATCACACTGGCGCGGGCTTACTTGGCGGCCGGGGACAAGCCCAAGGCTGCTGACATCTTTCACAAACTTTACTTTGAAATGCCCACCAGCGCTGAAGCGGAAGCGGCGGCAATTGAATTACGGACTCTGGGTGAGGCGCAGCCCGTGGGCAGCTTTGATCAGCGCCACAATCGCGTTGGGCTCCTGACCAAAGGCAGGCGACACCGCGATGTGCTGAACGAGCTGAGTCCTCTGGTGGAACAGGCCCCACCGGACAAACTTGTGGAACTCCAGGTTGAATTTGCCACCGCGCTGTACCGCAATCGCAAGCGTGACGACGCGCAGCATCTTTTCGAAAGCATCCTGCAAACCCAATCCGCCTCGGTGGACGCGAAGGCGCAATCCCTTTACTTTCTGGCAGAGATCGCCAGGGACAAGGATGATGGTCAAAAAAATCGCGACTATTTGGCGCAGCTCCGCACGCTATCGCCGGAAAGCTCGTGGATGACCGACGCGCTGCTCTCGGCAGGCAACATGTACATGCTGCGCCGCGACTATGAATTGGCGGTGCCGTTTTATGCCGAGGTTTATCAGCGGCAGAAGAATGGCAGGCTCTCAGCATATACGCACTGGAAGACCGCGTGGCTGACCTACCGCATGGGCAAGAAAGACGATGCCAAGCGCCTGTTTGAAGAGCAGCTCTCCATGTACCCGAACTCGGCGGAAGTGCCGAACGCCATCTATTGGCGCGGGCGCATGGCCGAAGAAGATGGCGATAAGAAGCTTGCTCGCGCCTGCTATCAGAAACTGGCTGACAATTACCGCTACTTCTATTATGCAAATCTGGCGCGCGATCGCATGGCCGGCGTGGGTGATGAAACAGTCGATCCGCCATTGCTGGAAAGTTTGCCGCATCCAACCGCGCCTCCGCGCGACTGGGAAGCTCCGGCTGATAATGTGCGCGCTCAAAAAGCACAGCTTCTTGCGAATGCCGCGCTATACGACTTTGCCGTGGCGGAGATGCAGGCGGCCAGCGCGGGATCGCCGCCATGGGAAGCCAAGTCAGTGGCGGAGATTTATAACCAGCAGGGGAGCTACATACGGTCGATTGAAACGCTCAAGCGCGCGGTTCCCGGCTATTTTGCCGCGGAGATCCCGCAGATCCCCCGGCCTGTGTGGGAGAGCCTGTTCCCACGGCCATTCTGGGAGGAGTTGAAGCGCGACTCGGCGGCCAATCGACTGGAGCCTAACCTGGTGGCATCGCTCATTCGCCAGGAATCGGAGTTCAATCCTTCAGCGGTTTCTCCGGCCAATGCCATGGGGTTGATGCAGTTGCTGCCGAGCGTGGGCAAGGGGCTGGCCAAGGAAATGAAGATACGGCATTTCTCTCCTGACGATCTGCTGGTGGCAGACACCAATCTGCGCATGGGCACGCGCTACTTCAAGCACATGGTGGACCACTATGACGGCCACGTGGAATATGCCCTGGCGGCCTACAACGCCGGCGAGGACCGCGTGGACGACTGGCGCAAGAATGGCAACTTTGCGGATGTGGAAGAGTTTGTAGAGTCGATTCCGTTTACCGAAACGCGAGAATATGTCCAGGCCATTATGCGCAACGCGGTGATTTACAAGCTGCTGTATTCGAAAGGATAGCAATTAGCACTTGGCAATTAGCCCTTGTGTGGTTTTCTTTACAGCGTCGCAATCCGAATAAGGCTTTACAGGACTTTGGGTTTCACCACAATCGAAATGCCATAGGCCAAGCGGCATAGGCCAACTGCTAATTGCCATTTGCTAGTTGTTAAGAGCCAGCTCTCGAATTAGGCGCAGCTCGGGAGAGAGCAGAGGATCGGGCCGACAGCCGCGCTCAAGCTGCTGTCTGTTGCGGCTGGCTTGTTCGCAGCATGCGCATCAGGAGCAACAGCGCACCCACCACGATGGCGCTATCGGCAATATTGAAGGGAGGCCAGTGGTGAATGCCGACATAGAAATCCAAAAAGTCCGTTACCTTGCCGTCCGCCATGCGGTCCCAGAGATTGCCCACCGCGCCGCCCAGAATCAGCGAGAGCGCCAGGGTGCCGGCATTGAATATCGCGCGCTCCTTCCACAATAGAAAGGAAACCACAGCCAGCGCTCCCAGCGAGAAGGCGATCAGCAGTATGGTTTTGAAGGGAGAGGTGGAGTCGGCAAAGAGGCTGAAGGCCGCGCCGGTGTTTTCCAGGTGGGTTAGGCGAAAGAGCCCGGGAATAATGTTGATAGTGTCGTAGAGAGAGATCGTCTGCATGACGGCCCATTTGGTGATGCGGTCAAAGGAAACCACGGCGATGGCAATCAGCAGATGGCGCTTCAACATGGTGGGATCTTACTGTGTGGCCACTTTCTCTTCTTGCGATTTCTCTTCCTGGGGCGACAGGAATATCTCGCTTAGAAGCAACAAGGCACCCACCACAATGGCGCTATCGGCAATGTTGAATGCCGGCCAGTGATGCGAGCCCACGTAAAAGTCCAGGAAATCAATGACCCTGCCACTGGTCACGCGGTCCCATAAGTTGCCCAGCGCCCCGCCAAAAACCAGCGAAAGCGCGATAGCGGTGGCATTGAGGGCCTTGCCGTTCTTCCACAGCAGGGCTGAGACCACAGCCAGCGCCGCCAGAGAAAACATGATGAGCATGGCCGGCTTCCACTCTGAGGGCGATTCGGCAAAGAGGCCAAAGGCCGCGCCCTGGTTCTGTACATGCGTCAACCGGAAGACGCCTGGAACAACGTCAATGCTGTCATGGAGCGTAATCTTCTGCGACACCAGCCATTTCGTCATCCGGTCACAAAGGACGATGAGAGCGGCAATCGTGATGTGATACTTCCGCATCGTTTCCATTTAGATGTTCTTTGCGGCCCGGCGATTCTCCCAGGCCTCAGCTTACAAGCTCTTTTTCAATCTCCGCCAGCGCCGCGCTGCATCTCTCGCACACCGTGGGGTAGCGTTCATTTTCACCCACGCGCGTGGAATAGTTCCAGCAACGCTCACACTTCTGCCCAGGCGCTTTCTCTACCAATACGTGCAAAGGGGTGCTTCCGTTCCCGCCGGAGCCGGGTTGTACTTCGACCCCCGAGACAATCAGCAAGAATCGCAGATCATTGCGGTATCGTTGCAGCAGCGGTACAAGATCATCGGGAGCAGTCACGGTGACCACAGCTTCCAGAGCGCTTCCAATAATCTTTTCCTGGCGCGCAAGTTCCAGCGATTTAAGAGCGGAGTCACGCACCTTCATTAGCGTCTGGAAGTCTTTCCAGATAGCGTCCGCGCCTGCTGGATCAGTAACAGTGCCGGTAATATCTTCAGCCTTGGGAAAGTGGGCCAGATGAACGCTTTCCGTCCTGCCAGAAATCCGGGGCAGGAATGACCATATTTCATCCGATGTGAAGCTCAGGATGGGAGCCACCAGGCGGACCATGGCTTCAGCAATGCGCCAGGTCGCGGTCTGTGCCGACCGGCGTCCGTGCGAATCCGGGGCTGATGTATAGAGGCGGTCCTTCACCACGTCAATGAATCCGGTGCTCAGGTCGACGGCGAACTCATTCAGCAGGTGGTAAATGCGATGGAACTCAAAACTCTCATAAAAGCCGCGTACGCGATCGCTCAACTCGGCTGTCCGCAGGAGCCAGTATTTATCCAGCGGCTGTAAATCGTCGAATTTGAGCGCGTGTTGTGCCGGATCAAAGTCAGGCAGATTGCTAAGCAGGTACTTGAAGGTGTTGCGCACCTTGCGATAGTTTTCCGCGACCTGCTTCATCAGGTCCTCAGAGACGGTTACGTCTTCCTGAAAGTCGACCGAAGCGACCCACAGCCGGATGATCTCTCCGCCCAGCTTCTTGGCAATCTCGATGGGATCGAGTCCATTCCCTAATGATTTGGACGTTGCCCGGCCTTGAGGATCGAGCGTCCAACCATTTGTCGCCACAGCGCGGTAAGGCGCGTGCCCGCGCGTGCCCACGGCTACCAGCAGGGAAGAGTGGAACCAGCCGCGATACTGGTCACCGCCTTCAAGATAGAGGTCGGCGGGCCAGGGCAGGTCCGGCTCATGGCCAAGCACCACCGCGTGGCTGGAGCCAGACTCAAACCATACATCGAGAATGTCAGTCTCTTTGCGGAACGCAGTGCCGTTGCAACCGGCGCACGTGGTTCCGGCAGGGAGAATGTCCTTGGCTTCTTTGGTGAACCAGCCATCGCCGCCTTCACGCGCAAAGAGCTCCACCACCGCGCGGTGCGACTCTTTGGAATCCAGCAGCTTGCCGCAGCCTTCACAGAAGAAAACGGCGATGGGCACGCCCCAGACGCGCTGTCGGGAGATGCACCAGTCCGGGCGAGTGGCGATCATGTTGCTGATGCGCTCTTCGCCCCATGCCGGAATCCACTTGACCTTTTTTATCTCATCGAGCGCGCGCTGGCGCAGCGTGCCGCCTTCCACAGCGGCTTCCATGGAGATGAACCACTGCTCGGTGGCGCGGAAGATGACCGGATTGTGGCAGCGCCAGCAATGCGGATACGAGTGCTCGATCTTGGCTTCCGCCATGAGTGCGCCGCGCGACTTCAACAGTTCGATGATCGGCTGGTTCGCCTGAAAGACGGTCTTGCCCTCATATTCCGGCAGCCCGTTCTGCAGGCGTCCCGCTTCGTCCACGTTGGTGCGCTGGTCGAGCTTGTATTTTGAGCCGGTGTAGAAATCGTCTGCGCCATGAGAAGGTGCGGTATGCACCGCGCCGGTGCCTTGCTCAGTGGTGACGTAGTTCGCCAGCACGCCCAGGACCGAGCGATCGAGAAACGGATGCGCAAAGGTCG
This sequence comes from Candidatus Angelobacter sp., assembly GCA_035703825.1. Taxonomy (GTDB): domain Bacteria; phylum Acidobacteriota; class Terriglobia; order Terriglobales; family Acidobacteriaceae; genus Angelobacter. The sequence continues at coordinate 14,642 of DASSXL010000030.1, read as the reverse complement.
CGTATTCCATTTGCCTGCCAGGAAAGCGGGCGATCCTGGAAACATGGTGCAGCAGGCCGTGAGGCAGGTTGCAAGCTTCGATTGTGGCCCTGCCCAGAGCCTCGGCGACGATATACACCTCGTCGCCGTGTTCCAGCGCGACGTATTCCAGATCAGGATGAAATGCCACGGCCATGGAAGCCGGCAGCGTCCAGGGCGTAGTCGTCCAGATGATCGTCGAGACGTTTCGTCCCGCCAAAGCTGGATCGATCTTGGCCGGATCGCTGGTCAGCCGATACTTGACCCAAATGCTGGGGCTTGTTCGGTCGGCGTATTCGATCTCCGCTTCCGCCAGCGCGGTTTTGTCATGGATGCACCAGTAAACCGGCCGCAGGCCTTTATAGATGGCGCCGTTTTCCATGAAGTCAAACAACTGGCGCACAATCACCGACTCATACTGTGCGGCCATGGTGGAGTACGGCTGCTCCCAGCGGCCAAGGATGCCCAGGCGCTTGAACTGGCCGCGCTGGATGTTGATATATTTTTCCGCGTACTCGCGGCATTTCTTGCGCACGGCGAGGGCCGGCATTTCCAGCTTCTTGCGCCCGAGGTCTTCATCCACCTTGATTTCGATGGGTAGACCATGGCAGTCCCAGCCGGGGACGTATGGCGAATCAAAGCCCGCCATGGTCTTGGACTTCACCACAAAATCCTTCAGGCACTTGTTGAGCGCATGGCCTTCATGGATCGCCCCATTGGCATATGGAGGCCCGTCATGCAGCACGTAACTTGGCGCGCCGCGGCGAGACTCTCGGATCTTCCGGTAAATATCCATCTTCTCCCAGCGTTCAAGCCATTTGGGCTCGTTCTGAGGCAGGTTCGCCTTCATGGAGAAGTCGGTTTTAGGAAGATTCAGGGTCTTCTTCAGTTCAAGCGGCGGCCGCATTTTTACTCCGAGTGAGGTTAATTCTTCATTATAAACAGTCGGGCCAAAACGCCGCTTTCCGAGCCAAGGATCGCCCGCCAACCCGGAAGACCAATAGACAATTCTCCCTTACGTTACGAAAGTGCGCCGCAAACTTACCAATTCCTTACAAAGTCTGAGGCAAAATATGAATCTAACGTCATACGCGCCAACTCAAATCTAGCGGAAGACGAGGACAAGAGACTTGTCGACAAAAATTTCTCCGCCTGCGGCAGAAACTGGCCAAGGCGAATATGAGGCACAGAAACTTCACCTGAGAAATACAACTCATGCCTTGGATCCCTCATCTGCTAAGAGTGAAAGCAGATCACATGAATCTGGCAGTAGAGAAAAGGTTTTACGGGTCGGACCAATGGCGAATCACGTAATCGTTCCCAATCAGTTCTTCGGTAAGGATGTCCCCAAGCTCAACGGCCTTCCGCAGATGCATCAATCGATGCTGACGTCCCTGTTCCGGAACGTCAAGGAAGCGATTTTCCCGGAAAAATTACCGCCTCTGCGGCTCACTTCACGTCCGGTCAACGTGGGCGAAATATGGACAACCAGCCGCCACAAGAAGGCGACCAGCGGATCGCTGACCTTGCATGCGTTTGCGATTGCAGGACTGATAGCTGTCTCCCTATGGGGTGGACGCGCCGCCACAGTGGCAAAGCCGGAAGAGCACGTTACGCTGATTGCTCCGCCGCTTACGGATTATCAACCAGTGATGAAACCGGCAGTCGCACCCAAAGCCCTGGCGGGCGGCGGTGGCGGCGGTAACGCTGCAAAGATTTTTGAGAGCAAAGGGCGTCTGCCCAAGATTGCTCCTGAGCAATTTACACCTCCTACGGTGGAAGTGCTGAACAACAAACCCAAGCTTGCAATGGAAGCCACGGTTGTAGCGCCGCCCAACGTGAAGCTGCCGGACAATCCCAACATGCCGAACCTGGGTAACCCCATGTCAGCGCGTGTGACCGGACCTGCTTCAAACGGAAGCGGCACCGGCGGAGGCATTGGTTCCGGCACCAGCAATGGAATCGGTTCAGGTAACGGCCCGGGACATGGTCCGGGACAAGGCGGCGGCTTTGGCGGCGGCACTTATAAGGTTGGCGATATCGGGGTGTCAGCGCCGGTCGCGAAGTTTACGCCCGACCCTGACTTCTCAGAGGAAGCGCGCAGAGCCAAGTATCAGGGAACGGTGGTGCTGGCGGCCGTGATTGGACCGGATGGCCGGCCGCGCAACATCAGAGTGGTACACAGCCTTGGGATGGGCCTGGATGAGAAAGCCGTGGAGCGGGTGAAGAGCTGGCTATTTGAGCCGGGAAAGAAAAACGGCACGCCCGTGGCGGTGGCGATGAATATTGAAGTGGGGTTCCATCTGTATTAAAGCAGCTTTTGTGGCTGGGCCGGCGTTTACGCCGGCTGCCAGGCGAACTAACAAAGGAGAGGAGAACCTGCCTCTCCTTTTTTGGTTTTTAGGGAGAAGCATTCAGCACTCAGCCGTCAGCACTCAGTCCAAAACCATTTCACCGCAAAGGACGCAGAGGGCGCAAAGGAAAACAGGATCGAACAACGCTTACGAGCGAAGTCCTGGCAACATTCCCTTCCGATTAGGGCCTTGATTCCAACCCCAAATGATCCTTTGCGATCTTCGCGTCCTTTGCGGTGAAAATTGATAAGCTATTTCTGACTGCCAACCGCTGATTGCTGGGTGCCGGTCTCTTTCGCGGCCAGGCAGCACTCTCCGGCGGGGATGGGGCTGCCATGCGGGCAGGTACGAGGATGGCCCAGGAATGAGCAGATGCGTTCGGTCGCTTCCGGCGACAGAATATGTTCGAACTTGCAGGCTTCTTCCGCGATTTCCTTTTCGTCATGCACCTTGAAGGTCTGGGTGAAGAGGCGCTCTGCCAGGCGATGGCGGCGGATAACGTCTTCAGCCCGCTTGCGGCCTTTTTCAGTAAAGATGATCATGTGGTCGCCGTGGCCGGTGTACTCGCTGGTGGGACGGATCGCCACGTGGCAGCGGTTGAGCACCTGCTTGTGCGTGTGCGGTTCCAGAGCGTGCTCGGTCAGATCGACCATGCCCATGCTCTGCATGCGCTCCAGGGCCAGCCGCATGGGCAATGCGCCTTCCACTTCCACACGGCCCAACTCGGCGGGTTCGCCGTTTTCCGCCAGGACCCACAGCTCTTCCAGGACTTCATCGAACTGTTCTTCGTCAGATAGCGCAAAGATTTCCTGTGCGGCGATCTTGCCGTGATGCAGCTCCAGACGCCGGTCAGCCAGACGGGCGACAACTGGATCGTGCGTAACCATGATGATGGTGCGTCCCTGGGCATGCATTTCACGCAGCTTGCGGAGTACGATCTCCTCATTCACGGCGTCGAGATTGCCGGTGGGCTCGTCGGCCAGGATGATGTGAGGATCGTTGATCAGCGCGCGGGCAATGCAGACACGCTGCTGCTCGCCGCCGGAAAGCTGCGACGGTAGATGCTCGGCCCGGTCTTTGAGACCCACGTGATCAAGCGCAGCCAAAGCTTCAGATTTATCCGTCATGCTGTGGAAGTATTGCGCCAGCATGATGTTTTCAAGCGCAGTGAGATATGGGATCAAGTGGAATTGCTGGAAGATGAAGCCGATCTTCTCCGCGCGGAAGCGGTTCAGCTCCGCAGGCGTCATTTTGGAGATATTGGTGCCGTGAATCCAGATCTCGCCGGTGGTCGGCTGGTCAAGGCAGCCCATCAGATTCACCAGCGTGGATTTGCCTGAGCCGGAAGGGCCCATCACGGCCAGCCATTCGCCCGGAGCGACTGAGAGCGAGACGTCATCGAGCGCGCGCACTTCAACGTTGCTCTTGTACACGCGCGTCACGTTCTTGAGTTCAATCGGCATTACTCTCCTCGCAGGATCCCTGCGGGCTGTATCTGCTGCAACAATCTTAACGGAGCCGTGGAAGCGATCAGCGCCAGCACTACGCTGCCCAGCAAAACCGGAAACAGAAGCAGGGGTTGCGGCAGGATAGCGGCGTCAAAATTGGCTTTGCCAATCCAGAAAGCAATGAAGCAGCCTATCACGTATCCAGCAACGGACCCGGCCAGCGCCAGCAGGGCTGCTTCCGAGGCGAACAGGAAATTGACTGTCCGGTTGGAGGCTCCCAGGGCTTTCATCACGGCGAAATCCTTACGCCGTTCCAGCACGGAGCCGGTGAACGTGGCGACCATGCAAAGCATGATCAGCACGACCACGGCGGCTGAAGACGCGAGAACGATGGAGCGGGTCTTGCCGACAACGGCTGTCTGGGCCTGTGTGACCTGGCGGACAGGTTTTACTTCGACCCCGGGAAGCCCGGCACTGAGCTGGGAGATTGCATTTTGAATTTGCTGCGGCTTGCCTTCGATGCGAACGAGGGCGGTGTTGGGCTGGATGCCGGTCAGGCGCACGAAGTCTTCAAGAGGAATATAGACGCGGCTGTCATCGTCGGAGCCGGAATGGAAAAACCCTGCGGGTTTGATTACTGCAGAGGTCTTGCCGAAAGAAAGCTGCAAATCCGAGCCGTGAGTGATCGTTTCGTACACTCGCGCACCCACCAGGGCGCTGCCCTGGCCAGTATTGCTGAAAGACCAGGAGGCATTCAGCTCGCGGAGCTTATCAACGTCCGCGCCGCCAACCACGATCCTGGAATTGCTCGTTGTTTCTGTGGCGATGGCGTATCCCACGGGAACAATTTCGCCCGCGCTGCCGACAATCTTGCTCACGTCGGCCAGTTCGGCGGGAGTGAGCGGGCTTGATGCTTTGGTAACAATCACATTTGCGCCGAAGCCGCGGAACTCGCGGCTAAGCTTACCTTCGAGATCGGAATAGATTGTAAGCGCGGCTGTAGCGATGGTGGCAACCACGGCAACCGAGACCAGCGCGGTGAAAGCGCGGTCCTTACGCACCCAGGCGGCCTTCAAGAGCAGGCGGAGCAGAAGCTGGGTGCGGCTCAAGCGTCACCTCGCAGGACAACCGCCGGATCAAACTGCATGGCTTTGCGTACGGCCCCGGCGCTGCCGACGAAAGTGACCAGCACGGCGGCAAAGAGCACTACTGCCAGAACTACCGGATGCACGACAATAGCGGAGCCAAAGACGCTTTGACCGATGCGGTGGGCCAAAACCGCGCCAGCCAGAAAACCGATGAGGCCACCAGCAAGGGCCAGGAAAGCGGCTTCCGTAAGAAAGAGGGAAGCCACGGCGGAATTTCCGGCGCCGAGGGACTTCATCAGACCCACCTCCTGGCGTCGCTCAAGAATTGTTGCGGCCATGGCAGCAGAGACAGCCAGCGCCGCCGCCAGCAAGGCTGCCAGGCTAAGCAGCAACATGAGTCCGGTGACACGCGAGAGCACCTTGCCCTGGTTCTGTTCCACCGGGCGCACCTGCTCGACGCGCACGTTTGGCAGGGCCGCACGAAGTTGATAGGCAATCGAGTTAGCGTAAGGCGAGCAGTACCACCGCTCGCGCACTGCCGGGGACAACGTGTCAGGATCTTTGCGGGCAAACGCGTCTTCCGGCTTGGTGAGGGCGCTAACGGTCACGCGTTGAACCGCGTTCGGCTGGCCAAGAATTGCCTGCACAATGTGCAAAGGAGCAACAATGGCCTGATCTTCCGCGCCGCCCGTATCGAGAATGCCGCTGATTTTCAGGTTGCGGCCCGAGACTTGAATCTGATCGCCGATGCTCAGCCCGGCCTGCCGGGCCAGGGTGCTTCCGGCCAGCGCATCTGGAGGAAGATGCTCGGGCCAGTCGCCATAGTCCTGCGGCCACACGCCTTCCACCTTCCACCATGGGTTCACGGTGCGTACGCCGGTGGAGAATTGTTCAGCGCCGTGGTGTAACGGCTGGGCGAAGTACGTCCCGATCAATTCGGCACTGAACTCGCCGGTGCGTGTCCGGATTGTTTTCTTATCGGAAAGGAAGGGCGCATATCCTTTGATATTGTGTCCCCAAAAGATGCCCTTCATCTTGATCAAATCTTGTTCGGGGATGATCGCGCCCTCGCTGGCCGGCTTGAGGTTGACGCCGCCGATGTTTACGTCGAGCGTGTCTTCAATGGGAGTTATGACCAGATTAGCGCCGAGGCTGCGCAACTCCTGGTTGATCTTGTCGCCGATATCGTTGCCGACTGCGATCATGGCCGTGGCAATGCTCATACCCAGAGCGATGGCCAGCAGGGCCACGCTCTTGCGCCGCTTTTGCCGCCGGAATGATTCGAACAACAGTCGCAGGAACATTATTTTGAGAATTGCCCAACCTGCTGGGCCAGGTCAGTGATGGATATCACAACAGAGTCGCCATCCTGGGCCGATTGCAGCGGAATGGGGTTGCAGCCGCCGGGCTGTCCCACGCTCTGCGGGTTGATGGGCGCGGCGCAGTTCTTGCAGATGATGCCGCTTGTGCCCTTGTAAAAGCCGACGCCGCCACAAATCTGGCAGGCGTCAAAGACCGAGGCAATGCTGCCGTCGGGCTTGCGATACAGCAGGAAACGGACTCTGGCGCCGTTGACATTAGCGGCGTAGCGCTGCAATTCGCCCTTGGGCAGATCTTTGGTCGAGATCGAGGCCCTGCCGTTGGTAAACATAACTTCCGTCGCCTGAGAAAGCGGCGGTGGGGCCTCCGCATAGATCACCTCAGCCGTAATCGCGGTGATAAAGACAAACGCGGTCACGCAAACCAGTACGGCCCACAGCCGCTCGCGCTTCGCCGTCCATTGCAGTTTGCGCTCTTCGGCTTTGGTTGCGGGCACGATCCCGGCCTGCGGCTTGCGCCGGCGATACTCCAGCAAGACCATCAGGGCGACCAGAGCCAGCATGGTGAGAGGGAAGAAGTAATCATTGCGGGCGATAGGGCCAATGAGCGCCATCTCGCGTTTGCTGGAAGGCAGTACGCCGGACTCTGACAGCTCGTGCAGCCCGGAGATGATCAACTGCGCCGCCACAAAGAAGAGAATGACGGTGGTAACGCTGAAAAACTTGCGCAGGTCGATGCGTACGCTGCCTTTGACAAACATCACGCCAAAGACCACGGCCAGGGCCACGCCCAGCAGCGTACCCAGAACACTCATGAGCTCGGTGGAATTCAACGACACCCCGGCCAGAATGGCCACTGTCTCAACGCCCTCGCGAAAGACCATGAGGAATACAAAGGTAAACAGGCCCCACTGTGAGCCAGCGCCGGCCAGGGAACCGACTCTGGTCTCGATTTCGCCCTTGAGCTTGCGGGCGGTGCGCATCATAAAAATGACCATGCTGATGACGAAGATGGCGGCCACCAGCATGACCCAGCCTTCCACTTTGTCCTGGTTGATGGGAGCGTATGACAGGGCCACGGCCCCCACGATGCTGCCGACCAGGGCTGCCGCCAGCGCATAATAGACGGTGCGGCGCAGGTCAGCGCGGCCTATCCTGGAGAGGTAGACCAGCGTGATGCCCACGATTAATGCGGCTTCGACGCCTTCCCGCAATGTGACCACCAGGGCGGAGAACATGGAGTTAAGGCTCGATTATGAAAATGAATTTCAATTTCAATTTCAATTAGAAATTGTACCGAGCGGGCGAAGAGCAGTCAACAAATTGAAAATACCAAAACGGGAAGCCGCGGCAGGGGTCAGCGCTCTAGCGATATAATCGCCGTGTGTACGTCCGATGCGCATTAGCCGTGGTTCTTTTAAGCGCAGGGATGCTTGCGCAATCTGCGCCGCCATCGTGCCCGGCTGATCGCCCGGTGGACGAGATCATCGCCGAGATACACAAGCAGCAATCGAACAAAAGGCACCGCAATCCGAACCCATTGCCCGACATCTTTTGCATTGGAGGCTGGTGCCGCGGCCGTTCCAGCAAGCAGAAGCCGCCAACCTCTCCAGAGTCCGCCCCACAAGGTCCACAATCCGCGCGACCAGAATCAGTGCCACCAGCGAAGAATCCCGGTGAAGGCGAGAGCTCCAGTTCCAGTAGAGCCCCGGTGGACAAGTGTGATGATGCGATGGAGATGGCGCTTAAGGCCGCTCACGACGTCGAGGTGGGCGATTACTCTCTTGAGGCGAAGAACTATGATGGCGCATTGATGCGCTACAAGGATGCGGCCGAGGAAAAGCCGGGAGATGCTGCCATTCATGTGCGGTTGGGGCGAGTGCTGGAGAGGCTAGGCCGCCTTCCGCAAGCGATGGAACAGTACAAGGCGGCGCAAGAACTCGCGGGGCCAGCAAAGTGGACAGATGAAGCGAAGGCGGCCGTGCTTCGTCTTCAAAACCGGCAATCCTCAGGTAAAGATTAAAAAATCACCTTGCCGCCTGTTGCATTGTCAGCTACTTGGTCGGCTAGCAGACATGCGAAAGAAGACGAGCGCCGTGTGAACGAACTGGGCGGCAGCGTCAAAGAAGACCGGCCCATGTCCTCCGTTGGGCACTACCCACAGAGCGGACTCGGGAATCGCGCGATACATCTCCACGGCCATCTCGACTGGATAGAGGAAATCGCGATCGCCATAGACGATCAAGGTTGAGGCGGTGATTTTGGACAACGAAGAGGGCGTGAAATTCATGTCGTCATAGCTGGCGCTCATTCCGCGCGCCCACTCCCACAGAGCGACAATCTGCTCGTCGCCAAGTTTGTGGCGTCTGCGCATTGTGTCCCACTCCTGTGGCGGCTGGTCTTCAGGGGCTGGAACCTGCCGCATGATGGCCCGCGCCTGCTCCGGAAAATACATGGCCGAGCTGACGAGAACCATGGCTTCAATCCGCTCGGGTTGCAGCGTTGCCATGTGGAGAAGGATGTTTCCACCCATGCTCAGTCCAATAGCCCGGCACCTGCGGATGCCAAGATGATCGAGCAGGCCCAGCGTATCCAGCGCGCACTGCCTGTGGGTGATTGTCGTGCCGGGGTTTGTGGTGCGGCCGTGACCGCGCGCGTCCGGCATGATGAGCGTGTATTCGCTCGCGAACTGGTCGCGGCCGGCATGGGCCCAGTTTTCCTGGCAGCCGGCGCCGCCGTGAAGAAGCAGGAGCGGCCCTCCCGCTCCTTCAATTTCGTAATACATTTCAATGCCGTTAAGGTGAATGCTTTCGGCCTTCATAGCGCGCATTATGGCGGTAGGCGGGCAAAGAAACAATCTGGCAAATCCGCGTGATAAAATGCATGATCCGCTGGCAGCAAGCGGCGACTGCGGCTCTCACCTGAACCCCTCTTTCGGTCGCACGTCTTTAATCCGCACATCCCGGTACTCGCCTTGCAGCGTCTTATCCTTAGTGGCGAAAACGCTCAAGATTATCGTTTGCCGATCGGCCGAAGAGATGCTGCGGATTCGTCCGCTTTGGAAATCACTGCGTGAGGCGGGCGACTATACGGTCTTTCAAAGTTTTGACCTGAATCTGTTGGCGGCCGCGCGGTTTGCCGATAGGGAAGAGCCATATGTAGTGTGTGCGGAGTCTGAACGCGGCGCGGCCATTGTCCCCGCAGTCGTGCGGCGCGGAGATGGAACGGTCCGATTGCTCGGGGAAGAACTGTTCGATTATCGGACGTTTCTGCACGCGGGAGACCATGAGGTCCTGCGCGCGGCGCTGGGAGCGCTATCTGAACTCGGGCGTCCGATGGAGATTGTGGCCCTGCGGGAAGGTGATCGTGGCGTCGTGATCGATGAACTGGAGACAGCGCCATTTGCGGCGGCGCCGGGCGTGAGTGGCGCACAGATTTCGCCGGAAGAGTTTGCGGCAGCGCACACGCGGCTGGCGCGCAATCTGCGCAGGATGGAAAGAATGGGATTTGAGTTTCGCAGTTACGACGGTGACAATCCCTGGCTGCTGCGTACGATCTATAAAGCTAAGGCGGAACAGAGTGAATCAAGTCTGTTTCACGATTCCGCGCGCGTTGAGTTTCTGGTAAGCGCTGCCGGTTTGATGCCGGACGCATTCGAGATCTTTACGCTGCAAAATGGTGGAATGATGGCTGCGGCGGTAGTCACGCTGCGGGATCGAGGCTGGCGGCGGTTTTATACAGGATGGTTCGCGCCAGAGTATGAAAAGCATTCTCCGGCGTTGGCGCTGATCTATGAGATCACCCGGCAGTCTCTGGCGGGCGGGATGGATTGCGATTACATGACGGGCGAGCAGCCGTACAAGATGAGGCTGGCAACGAACTCAGTGGCGTTATATCGGGTCCGGGCGATTGCGGAGGATATGGCCGCGGTTGGAAGATCGAGAGAGTTGCCGTTGGCGGTGTAAGAACTTGCCATCTGCTTGCAACTAAGAAGAGATCCTTAGAGCTAGTCCAGCGTTCCCAGGCGTTTCAAAAATTCCTGAGCTTCTCTGAATTGCGGAAAGAGTTTTTCTTCTTCGCGAAAAGCCGCCGGATGCACCTGGCGCCGGCTGCCGCGCAGCTTGACCGGATGCCGCAGGTGCAGCATTTCGTGATAAACGAGATATTCAATTGCATAGAGGGGGATCCGCGCAGAATCGAAAACGCGGCTGACGACGATGGTGTTGTGCGCGGGATCGTAATGGCCCAGGCTGCGGAGAGACTTGTTGCCGCTCCAGGTCATCTGCGGGCGGGCCATCAGGCCGTGGAAAAAGCGGAGATTCAGGTTGTCAAAAATCTGGTCGAGATCATAGTGCTGGCCTTTAGGGCTTTCAATGCGTTTGCGGCCGCGAAGGTGGCGGATAAGGTGAGATTTCTGCGCCATGGCCTGGCTGCCGGTGAATTTGCGATAGCGGGCGGCCTGAGCAGTGTCAATGGGTTTGCGATGGAGCTTGGCGATGAGGATGTGAAGAATCGCGTAAAGCACCGGCTCCGGCGCGCTTTCGAGTAGATCAGAGAGGCGTACAAAGATGCGTCCCTGGCGCAGGCGGATGGTGTTGTTGATGTTGGCGAAGCGATAAAAACGGACCTCAAACTCAGGCAGGGGCGTACGCGGGCGCAGCTCGCGGTAGGCTTGTTCAAAAATCTGTGGGAGGTTGGTCATCTGGTTAGAACAAGATTAGCCGCGAATTTACAACAATGAACGCGAATGGCTCGAACATTGTTGAACTTGCCGCGGTAACAATCAAATGCGAGGCTACTTTTTCTTGGCTGGTGCACTGTTTTTTTGATCGTGTGTGGTTTCCATGTACTCCCGCGCCATGTCCGCGTTGGATTTGAGCGCGTCTCGCGCGTCCTGCAGGACAAAGCGGAAATCGGGCGCTTCCTTCCTTGTTATGGGATCGGTTTCCGCGGCTGACTGAAGCGTGCGGAGCCTTAAATCAAAGCGCTCGTCGGCTTCTATTAATTCTTTCAAGCCTTTGTGGTATTGCTTGACCATGTCTTTATCAAGCGGACGGGCTTCATATTGGTCAAGGTTGTCATTGATTTCGTCCACCAGGCTGGTGAAATCTTCCAGGAGGTCGTGGATCTGTTTTCCGCGATCGGCGGCCAGTTTAGGATCGACACGGATCTGATCAATAGCCACCAGACGCGCCTCAGTAAATTTGATCATCAGCTTGATGCGCTTATAAGGCTCTACAGCCACTTCGCGGAGCTGGTCTGCTTCAGCCTCAGTGAGGGGATCGCGTTTTCTTGCGGCGGACGGCAGGGCCATCAGCAACAAAAGAAGAGTCATCTTGGCGGCGAGTTTCATTTTTTGTCCTTCTTAGGAGGAGCGAACATGGATTCAAGAACTTCTTCAGTCAGCTTTTCCAGCTGTTTTTCTACGTTTTCGATTGCGGGGCGGTCTTCCGCCGCCAGGGTCCGCCTCATGTTTTCCAGGCGGCGATGACACTCCCGCAGGGCTTTTTCAGTCTCTTTCATTTTTTTGCGCGTTTCAATGGCGACATTGTGCGCCTTGGTGGCGTATTGCAGGATCTCCTGCACGGTGGCGTGCCCTTTGATCGATTCAGCGTCAGTAAATTGCTTGTCGGCAACGGCGACGAGCTTTTCCGCGATCTCCGCATAGAGCCGGCCTTGCTGGCCCGCTTCCGCGTGTTCGGCTTCAGTCTTAAGCTGTTCGACGGTCTTCTCCTCGGCGCCGGCAGCCAGCGCCAGCAAGAGCAAGATAGTGAGAGGGATGGTGCTTCGCATGTTTTTAGTCCGGCAGGATCGCCTTAAGACGGTGACGGGCCTGAAACTCCTGATCGGGGAATTTACCGCCGGCGACTGCCAGGAAAAGCTTATAGTTTTCTGCGGCGGGTTTGTACATCCTTAAATTATCGTAAGCGGTGGCGCGAAGAAAGAGCGTTGCCGGCGTTTCCGGCTGAAGCTTGACGCGCGCATCAAGCGCGCGGATGGTGAGCTCATAATTTTTGTTTTGCTGTGCCGCATAGCCAAGATCGAAATACGCCTCTACAAGGTCAGGCTTGAGCTGCACCGCTTTGAGCAATACGGTTTGCGCTTCAGGATACTTGAGTTGATGCATGAGGGCAGAGCCGTAATCGAGAAAAAGTTGGGGGTCTGTGGGATTCTGCGCGATCAGAGGTCGAAGAAGGTCAGCGGCGGCGGGGTATTGCCTGGCTTCAAGATAAAGGCCAGCGAGAGCGCGAGCGAGTTTGGGCTCGAGAGAAGCTTTGTAAGCCGGCTCAAGCATGGCGATAGCTTCTTGCGGCTTGCCTTCCGCTGCCAGGAGCTTGCCTAGTTGAAGTTGTGCGGCGGCGCTCTGTGGATTGGCGGAAATGTATTTACGCAGCCAGGATTCGGCGTCGGCAAAGCGTTTTTGCTTGAGATAGAGGCCGATGAGCTGCTCGATGCTGTCATTGTTCCCAGCTTCTGCAAGCTTCAGATATTGCTGCTCTGCGGCGGTGGTGTTGCCGGAGCGCTCTGACATGCGGGCTGCGCCGAGTTGAGCTTCAAGGTTTGTGGGGTCGAGTTCAATGGCCTTTTGGTAGGCGGCAAGTGAATCCTGCGGCTGGCTTTCTTCTGTGACTTGCGCGAGCGAGAGCCATGCACCTGCGAGCGCCTGCTGGCCGCCGATGGTCGGCTTGAGAGTGACGGCGATTTTTAGAGCTGAAGCAGCTGCGGTGAGGTCGCCGGACTTTGCCAGCGCGAGACCAAGATTCTGTTGCGCCTCAAACCATTTGGGCGAGAGCTGCGTGGCTTTTTTATACGCGGAGATGGCTTCAGCTGTCTTGCCGAGATGACTTTGCGCAAATCCGAGATCGAACCAGGCCTGCGGATTTTCTGGCTGAGCGGCGACCAGCGTTTGCAGCTTTTCTTCGGCTTGTTGGTACTGCTGCTTTTGCAGGAGCGACTCGGCGTCTTTTAGGGCATCGGCAGCGCGGTCGTCGTTGGTGGCGGCTGCTGGATGAGACTTGTGTGCTGGGCGCGTTTGTGCGAGCGCGGGCAGAGCGAGGCTTACCAGCAACGCAACCGCGATGGCTTTAGTGATGCCCATTCGATCCAGAGTTCTCGCTCTTTAAGATGCGCGCCAGCCACTTTCCGGTATGGGAATTCTTGGATTTTGCCACGGTTTCCGGCGGGCCCGCTACAACAATCTGCCCACCGCGGCCGCCGCCTTCAGGACCCAGATCAATCACCCAATCGGCAACTTTGATGACATCGAGATTGTGTTCAATGCAGAGCACGGAACCTCCGGCGTCAATGAGCTTGCGGAAGGCGGCGAGAAGCTTGCTGACATCATCAAAGTGGAGACCGGTGGTAGGCTCGTCGAAAATATAGAGCGCGCCTTTGCCAGCACGGGCACGCTTACGCTGCTCTTTTTCTTCCGGCGTGGCAGGATCAAAGCCCTGCGCGCGCCCGGTGGGGACAAGATGCGCGGCCAGCTTCATGCGCTGTGCTTCACCACCGCTCAGCGTGGTGGCCGACTGTCCCAGGCGCAGGTAGCCGAGGCCAACTTCTTCAAGCACGCGCAGCTTGTCAGTGATCTTAGGATGACCGGCGAAATATTGCAGCGCCTCACGCACCGTGAGGTTCAGCACCTCATGAATGTTTTTACCTTTATAGCGGACGTCAAGGATTTGCGGCTTGTAACGCGTGCCTTTGCAGTCTTCACAAATCAGTTCGACGTCGGCGAGGAACTGCATCTCCACGGTCACGGTGCCATCACCCTGGCACGTTTCACATCGGCCGCCGGGAATATTGAAACTGAAGTGGCCCGCGCCGTATCCGTGCTTGTGTGCTTCAGGAACGGAGGCAAACACTTCGCGGATCGCGTCAAAGGCCTTGATATAAGTCACAGGATTACTGCGGGGAGTCCGGCCAATGGGCGATTGATCGACAAGGACCACATCGGCAATGTATTGGCCGCCAGTGACACGCTTAAAGCCGTTCGCTGCCGGCCCTGGGCCGGCGGTGATGCCTTTTTCCGCGGCCAGCGCCTGATACAGAACGTCATGCACCAGCGTTGACTTGCCCGAGCCCGACACGCCTGTAATCGCCACCAGCATGCCGAGCGGGATTTCCAGATTGATATTTTTCAGATTGTGCGCCCGCGCGCCTTCAATCTTTATCATCGGCACCCCCGGTGTCCGACGATTCTGCGGAATCTGTATCCGCAGCTCCTGGTTGAGGTATCTTCCTGTGAGCGACTGCGGCATCTGCTTGATCTTTTCATACGTCGCCGACGCCATCACTTTGCCGCCGTTTTCGCCCGCGCCGGGGCCCAGGTCCAGGATCAAATCCGCCGCGCGCATGACTTCAGGATCGTGTTCTACCACCAGAATCGTGTTGCCCAGATTCCGCAGCTCATGC
>DASSXL010000222.1:0-39493 GCA_035703825.1 Candidatus Angelobacter sp. | reverse complement strand
GGCATCTGATACAAAGTCATCAATGCGGTTACTATTATCCCGCGTTTCACTGCCTTTTGACGATGAGTCGGTAGTCGGTCCCTTCCATCTCCACGATGTTGCACATCTCTCTCAAGCGCGAAACCATATCTTCGCCGATCTTCTCCTGCAGCAGTATGTCCTTTGGCTTTTTGGGGTCTAATGGATAGTTGGTGGTTATCAGCGTCGTGTTCTTCTTGGCATATCTTCCGCCAATAATCTCTCTTATCTTGTCCAGCACCCAATCAGTGGCTTTCACTTTGCCCAACTCATCCAGCAACAGCACTTCGACGTTGATTACATGGTTTAAAATTTGTGTTTCTGTTTCCCAGCGGTTGCCGTCCGGGTCGGTGAAATACTTCAGACCGCCATTGTCGTTGTAACTGTTGCGGATCTCCGTCAACAGGTCCGCGTAGGAGTAAAAGAGACCGCTATAGCCTGCGAGTACTAGCTCACGCAGTGTCGCGCAGGCCAGATGCGTTTTTCCAATACCAACAGGACCAACGAACAGTAGCCCGGCTTTTTCTGTGGGGTACTCTTGTACCATCTTTGCTGCGGTAAACCGTGCCCGCTCCAAGGGGCCGCCAGGAAAATCAATCTGATAATCTCCAAAACCGCCGGTGTAACGCTCCGGGATACGCGCGGCTTTGAGCAACTGCGACGTTCGCTGTTCGTAAAAGCAATCACAATGGACAAGGACCTCACGCATGCGCGAAGGATGGATCTTGCTGGGAACGGTTGCCATTTTTAGTTTCGTTCCATGGCACTCTGGACACTCATTCATTTCTGCACTCATTGCTCCAGCTGTCGCTTACAACCCCTAAGCTCAGCCTCGTTTTAATAACTTGGCGGTTCTTCGTTTGTGGAATCGGTAAACCTCGTCGACGATTTCAGGAATGATAATTTCACGACGCCGGTTGGTCCATTGCGCTGTTTCGCAATAATCAATTCCGCCTTCCCATGAAGGTCGGGATCGTCTGGTTTGTAAACTTCTTCGCGGAAGATGAAGGCCACCACGTCGGCGTCCTGCTCAATCGCGCCGGATTCGCGCAGGTCAGCCAGTTGCGGACGGTTATTGCCGGTGCGGCTTTCCGGGGCGCGGCTGAGCTGTGAGAGCGCGATCACGGGGCAACGCATCTCCTTGGCCAGCCCTTTCAGGCCGCGCGAGATGGCGGAAACTTCCTGCGTGCGGTTCTCATAACGCTTGCCGCCTCCGGTGGGCGTGCCGGCGACGAGTTGCAGGTAGTCGACAATGATCAGGTCCAGCCGGCCCTGCGCCTGTTGCAGGCGGCGGCACTTGGCGCGCATTTCAGAAATAGAGATGCCCGGCGTGTCGTCAATGTAGATGGGCGCTTCCACCAGCGCGGCCAGCCCGGTCACCAGCTTGTTGTAATCATCGCGGCCCAAAAAGCCGGTGCGCAGCTTGTGGGAGTCGACCATCGCCTGCGAACACAGCAGGCGCAGTAGCAGAGATTCGCGCGACATTTCCAGCGAGAAGACGCCGACGACTTTGTTGTCGCGCACGGCGGCGTTTTCGGCGATGTTGATGGCGAAGGCGGTCTTGCCCATCGAAGGCCGCGCGGCGATGATCACCAGATCGGACTTTTGCAGCCCGCTGGTCATTCCGTCCAGGTCTTCAAAATGGGTTTCCAGTCCGGTAATGCGCTGGCCCTGCTCGTAAAGCTTGTCAATGGACCCGAAGGATTGCTTTACGATCTCCGGGATTCCCAGAAATCCCTGGCCGATGCGCTGCTCCGCGACTTTGAAGATGGCAGACTCGGCCGTGTCGATGATCTCTTCGGCGGGCGCTTCCTGCTCATACGCCTGCTGGATGGCGCTGGTGGCGGCATGGATCAGCCCGCGCAGCAGCGCTTTATCCTTTACGATCTTTACGTACTGCTCAATGTTCTTGACGCGCGGCAGGCCGTCCGTGAGCGACGTGACGTAAGCCACGCCGCCCACGGCCTCAATCTCTTTGTGCTGGCCCAGTTGTTCAGTGAGGGTGACAAAGTCGACGGGCTTGCCGGTTTCAGCCAGCTCCATCATGCGCAGGTAGATGCGGCGGTGCGAGTCGAGCGAGAAATCTTCCGCGCGAAGATGCTCGGCGGCCTGGGGATAAGCGGAGTTGTCCAGCAGGATGGCGCCCAGGATCGCGCGCTCTGCGTCCATGCTGGCGGGCATTCCGCGATCAAGAATACGGTCAGTGGTTGCCATTCAAAATCTCAAAACGGGTTTTGCTACCCCCATAATAACCCGATAATTAACTGGCGAAAACAGAGAGAAGCGCGGCCTATCCTGAGATAGGCCTTCCCCATCGATTGCCGCAATCGCAACGGGGTGGAGCATGCCTTCATACCTGCGGACAAATTGCCAAAGTCTCGGGGCTTTAGCCCCTGAAATGCACGAAATAAACCCGGCCTGTACCAGCCATACAGACCGGGTTAGCGGGGTGGATGTTCTTTTCCGCCGCCCGTTGCCGGAGCGGCGTTCTGTCAGTCCGGCGAGTTTCTCTCACGCTCGTCCTTATTATGGGATGAGATTGGGCTTTGGCCGCAGCCGGCAGCCAAGGCCGACGCAGATTAAACTCCAGCACATCCCTTGAGTGTGCCGTCACCTCAACTGTCAAGACAAGAACATTCACACTTGAGTATGAAAAATATCAATGAAGGACTGAACGACTGCAAGCAAAGATCTGGCTGCTTCGCAGGATTGCGGTGATTTTCCTGTGCATAACAAACGTTGTCTGTGGATAAAGGTGGAAAAGCCGGGCTGTAATTTGGCGACGGTGTGGTTCCTTGGTGGCGCGAACTCTACGGCTCCACGTAAATACGATGCACTCTTTCGCCCAGGCGGGTAAGAAGTTCATAAGGAATGGTTCCAGCCATCTGCGAAACCTGCTCCGGACGGAGCGTGTGTCCGTTGTGCGTTCCATAGAGAAGAACTTCGGCGCCAATTCCGGCATCTGGAATATCCGTCAGGTCGATCTGCATCTGGTCCATGCTGATGCGGCCGACAATCGGGGCAGCGCGGCCTTCCACCAGCACCTGTCCTGCGCCGGAGAGTCGCCACGGAAGTCCGTCATCATAGCCGAACGGCACGATTCCAACTTTGGTGCGGCGGGTTGCGGTGAAAGTGCGGTTGTAGCCAAGCGTGTCTCCGGGAGCAAATTCCTGAATGCTGGTAATGCGGCTGGTGAGGCCCACGGCAAGTTCCAGGTCGATGAGTTTGCGTGCTGCCTCAGACGGATAAATTCCGTAAAGCCCCAGGCCGATGCGCACCATGTTGTAATGCGCTTCAGGAAATCGGACCGCGCCGGCGGTGTTGGCGGCGTGAATCTGAAGATCGTTGAAGCCGCTTGCCTTGAGGCCGGCGATGACCTGGTTAAAAGCCGCGATCTGTTGTCGCGTGAAGTCGTCCGAGTCAGCGTCTTCCGCGGAGGCAAAATGCGTGCAGACGCCGGTGAGCCGCATCACGCCGCTGGAGCGAATGCGCTCTGCCAACTCCACTGCCGCTGCGGGCGGCACTCCCAGGCGATGCATGCCGGTATCGACCTTCAGATGAATGTCGAGAGTGCGCCCGCTGCCTTGCAGCGCGGCAATGAACGAATCGACCAGTTCAGCAGAGTAAATCACCGGCGTGAGTCGATAGCTCAGCAGATTGTCCACGTCTTCTCGCTCAGAAAGAAAAACCAGAATGTCCTGGTCCGCGCCGGTTTTGCGCACGGCCACGCCTTCGTTGGCGGACGATACGCCCACGTGATGGATCCCGAGCTGCGACATCCACGACCCCAGTTGCGCCAGCTCCGTTCCGTAAGCCATCGCTTTGAGCATGGCGACAATGTGGACCGAGCCGCCGCAATGTCGACGAAACCGCGCAATGTTGCCTTCAATGGCCGCAAGGTTGACCCAGAGACAGCGTTGGGCGATTGCGCCGGAAAGATCGCGCACTGCCTTGACCATGCCGGCGTTGCGCGGGCCTTTGAACAAGACGGTGTCGCCGGGGCGCAGCAGGGGAAGCAGACGGTCTTTCAATTCGTCAGCCGAATTCACTTGTTCGACGTTGCCTTCCGGACGCACGCGTTTGTATCCATCGGCGGTAGTGGCCAGCTCTCCGTTGCCGACGAGAAAGAGATGGCTGAAGCCGCATTCGGCAGCCTGTGCGCCCACTTGCGCATGCTCACGGGCGGAAGCGGAGCCCAGCTCGCGCATGCCGGCAAAGGCAAACATCTTTCTTCCCGTGCGCGATGCGCCAAGCGTTGCCGAACGCAGAGCCGCATGCACGGAGATCGGATCAGAGCTGTAACCATCATTAATGATGCGAATGCCCTGCGGCGACGACCACAGCTCCATGCGCGTCGAGGTGGGAGCGTAGCCGTCGAGGCCTGTGGCGATCTCTTCCAGCGGCACGCCCAGCAGATGCGCGGCCGTTGCGGCAAAATGCAGGTCGGCAATGATCTCAGGCGAGCGCGTTTTCACCGTGACGCTACGCGCGCCTTGCGATGGGACACTCAACTCCAGGACCTGGCCTTCCGCGCTGAGCGAGAGTGGCTTGAGCGAAAGCGGTTCATCCTTGCCGCCGATCCGGTGGATCTGGCATTGGATCTTTTTTGCGGGACCGTCAAGCGTGAGCTCGATAGCAGGGAGCAGCAGCCAGCCGTCCTTTGGGATGCGTTCGAAAAGCTTCATCTTTTCTTGCGCGATGGCTTCGCGGCTGCCGAATGCCGCAACGTGGGCAAGCCCAATATTGGTGAGAATTCCATAGTCAGGCCGCGCAATCTCTTCCAGCGCCGCCATTTCTCCGGGCGCGGAAATGCCGACTTCCAGAATTGCCAACGGCTCTGGCCTTTCCGCGGAAAGCACCGCCAACGGAAGACCGAGTTGGCTGTTGTAACTTCCGGGCGAAGCCAGCGCCTGTCTGCCCGAAAGCAGCGACTTTAGAGCGTCTTTGACGATGGTTTTGCCGTTGCTGCCGGTAATAGCCAGCACGCGCTGAAAGTATTCACGGCGGTGCCAGCGCGCCAGAGCTTGCAACGCGCGCATCGGATCGGTAACCACGATCAGCGGCCACGCGGGATCAAGCGCGGAGCCAGCCGAACGGTCCTGCGCGATCAAGGCGGCGGTCGCGCCATTGCGGAACGTATCTGCCAGAAAGCGATGACCATCAGTCTGCAGGCCCTTCAGGGCGACAAACAGCGCGCCCGGAGCAGCGCCACGCGAGTCGGTGCAGATGCGGTCGATTACAAGCGCAGAAGAAGCGCCCCGCAATTCGCCAGCGATTTCCTGGGCAATACGCTCAAGTTTCGTCGGGATCAAAGGCTCTTAGCTCCGGTATGCACAGTGTACGGGATTTCACTTAACCGCCGCAGCCGCGCATCAGGCCAAGCATCAGAAAAGTACTCTGCATCATTTAGAATAAACGGCTAGAACTCTTCATAAATTCATGGCCAGCATTTATCAAAAATGGATGTATGCGTGGGAAACCCGTCTCACCACGCGCGACACAAACCGCGTAGTGCGCCCGCTGGAATGGGGCATGGAATGGGCCCGCCGCTGGCCCTTGGTGAACGGCAACTTTCCCAGCGAAGAAGAGCATTTTGAGAGCTACCTACACGAGCTGAATGATCACATTGTCGCCAACAGCGACGAATTCTTTGCCTACCAGACTCCTCAAGACTTCCGCCTGGAGACACGTAAGATCGAGCTGTTCCCCACCGGCAGCAACGCCAATGACAAGGTCCCCAAGGGCGACGGCACCTTCCTGCGTTTTACTTCGGCAGCGCCCACACCTTACCCGGAAAATGACATGGTGAATGCGCGCTGGTTCCCGGCGGAAGGGAACCGCGCCGTGATCGTGCTGCCGCACTGGAACGCCAACGGGATTGCTTACAACGCGCTCGGGCCCATCCTGAACCGCTTTGGCATCTCCATGCTGCGGCTGAGCAAGCCTTACCATGACATTCGTCGTCCGCAGGAGACCGCCCGCTCTGATTACGCGGTCTCGCCCAACATCTGCCGCACGCTGGACGCCGCGCGCCAGGCCGTGGTGGACGTTCGATCCTGCCTTGACTGGCTTTATTCGCAAGGCAAAGACCATGTAGGCATCGTGGGCACCAGCCTGGGATCGTGCTACGCGTTTCTCGCTGCCGCGCACGATCCGCGGCTCAAAGTGAATGTCTTTAATCACGCGTCCACATACATGGCGGATGTGGTTTGGACGGGCCAGTCGACGCGGCACGTGCGCGAAGGCCTGGAGCGCGACGGCATTACTCTCGACAGCCTGCGGCAGTCATGGAAGTGCGTGAGCCCCATGGCGTACTTCGATAAGTTTGCCCGCTATCCTAAAAAGAGCCTGCTGATTTACGCGCGCTATGATCTTACGTTTTTGCCGGAGCTCTCGCGCGAAGCTGAAGCAGGCTTTCGCCAATATGGCGCCGATCTTAAGACCGTTGTTCTGCCCTGCGGCCATTACACCACCGGCGAGACGCCGTTCAAATATCTTGACGGCTACCACATGGTGAAATTCTTGGTAAAAAATTTGTAGCCTTCAGCCACAGCTATAAACCGCAAAGGACGCAAAGAGCGCAAAGGAATAATGAAAATAGGATTCATATTCCTTCCTTTGCGTCCTTCGCGCCCTTTGCGGTGGAAGTTGCCCAGGCTGACGCCGATTGCCGAGCGCTACTTGTTCTTCCACACCGGTTTGCGTTTCTCGATCACGGCGCGCAGGCCTTCCTGCACGTCTTCCAGGTTCATCAACTCGTTGAGATAGAGGTCCTGTGAGGTCTTCATGGCTTCTTTGAGCGGCCGTCCAATCGAGCTTCCAATCACGCGCTTGGTAACTTCCAGCACCGGGCCGCTGAAATCTGAGATTCTGGCGATCAAATTATCCACGTGCTTCTGCAACTCCGCTTCCGGCACAACTTTATTCACAAAGCCAAAGTTGAGCGCCTCCTCGGCGGTAAGCGCTTCGCCGGTCAGGATCAACTCATAGGTCTTCTTGGTGCCAATGAGCTGTGGCAGCATCACAGCCGCGAACGGAGGAAACACTCCCAACTTCACTTCCGGCTGAGCAAACTTGGCTTTGGGAGTGGCCAACACCACGTCGGCAAAGCCCACCAATTCCGATCCTGCTCCAATGGCCGGGCCGTTTACCACAACAACCACGGGCTTTGAGATGTCCACCATCGCCTGAAAGACGCGGGTGAATGCATCCAGCGTCTGGAATACGCGGTCTGGTCGAGAGTCTTCCAGCGAAATGCCGGCGGAAAAGGCCGGTTGCCCCGATTGCAGCAGGATGGCCTTCACATCGGCGCGGCCATTCAGGCTCTCAATGGCTTCAGCCATCTCTTTCATCATCGGGACGGTGAGCACGTTGTGGGGAGCGTGGTTCAGCGTTAGTCGCGCGATTGAATCCACTACCTCAAAAATGATGTATTTGTAGACCGGCGCCGACGCTCGTGTGTCGCCGGTCAAATCGGTTTCGGGTTCATGCGCGGGCCGCGTGGCCATAGTCACCTCAAATCGCGAATCTTTAAGACACGGATACTAAAACGCGGATCATTGGGGGAGATGCGAGCGTGATTATCCGCTGAAAAGGCAGCTAAATACAAGCGGGCAATCGCCTTAAGCGGGGTATCGCAAGTGCATGCCGCGCCGCCGCGGACCCCGGAAGTTGCTGTCCTTTCGGGTGCGTTTCTGCTGTGTGTTGACAAGCTTAGTTCTTGAGAATTAGTTTTTACTCCGGCACAAATCTCACATGAAAGAAGGTCGATACTATGAAGAAATTCTCCAGGTTGTTTGCACTAACCGTTATATTGGGCCTGCTAAGCGTTCCTATTACCGCTGTCGCCAGCTATGACGATGCCGATCAGCCGCACATGCAGGCTGCGCTGGAAGCCCTGCAACAGGCCAAGCATCATTTGGAAGAAGCCAAGCACGATAAAGGCGGACATCGCGTTGCCGCCATCAAAGCCATTGATTCCGCCATTCACCATGTAAAGGAAGGCATGGAAGCCGGCGAGAAGCATGAAGGCAAGAAGTAGGCGTAAAGTCACCCAAAACTCAGTTTTGACACTGGAGCCGGCCCCACGACCGGCTCTTCTTTCTTTACGGCCACCGCATTAGTCCCGCCTTCAGTAAAATAAGTCCATGAAAATCGCAGTGGGGGCCGATCACGCAGGCTACGAGCTGAAAGATAAGATCAAGCAGCATCTTCAGCAGCAAGGCATTGAAGTTCGCGACGAAGGCACGTCCTCTCCTGAATCGGTTGACTACCCTGATTACGCCCGCGCGGTGGCCCATGATGTAAGCGAGCAGCGCGCCGATCTCGGCATCCTGGTCTGCGGCAGCGGCATTGGCATGGCGATTACCGCCAACAAGGTTGATGGCATCAGGGCCGCCAACGTAAGCACGGAATATGAGGCCCAGATGAGCCGCGAACACAACAATGCCAACGTGCTCGCCCTCGGCGCACGCATCCTCAATGCCGGCGAGGCTTTTCGCATTGTGGATAAATGGCTGGCCACGCAGTTTGCCGGCGGCCGGCATGAGCGCCGCGTGGAAAAGATCATGGCCATTGAAAAGGAAGAAGACGCCGCCGGGACGGCCAAGGGTTACTGATGAAGGACCACCCATGAGGGACCTCTGATGCATCATGTCTGGTCGAGTGGCGACTACGAGATCAGCACCGATCCCGAGCGAGTGGATGCCGGCCTGGTGCATGAGTTCCTTACGAACTCATATTGGGCCAAGGGGATTCCGCTGGAAACCGTCCGGCTGTCAATCGAGAATTCCATTCCTTTCGGCGTTTATCACGGCACGGAGTTGGTCGGTTTTGCCCGGATTGTCTCTGACGTGGCGACCTTTGCCTACCTGGCCGATGTATTCATTCTGCCCTCCCACCGCGGGCGTGGACTTTCGCGGTGGCTGATGGAGTGCATCGTGAGCCACCCTGATCTCCAGGGACTGCGCCGCTGGATGCTGGCAACGCAAGACGCGCACGGATTGTACACGCGGTTCGGCTTCACGCTGCTCAAGGCCCCGGAGCGCTGGATGGAGATCCATGCCCCCGAAGTTTATGTAAGAATAGGCACATCCCCCGAGCAAAAGAAGTAGGAGGAGGGCTATGCGTCCTTACCGTCTTATTGGATCCATCGTGAGTCTTCTTGTCTTTGCGGGACTTCTTGGTTGCGGCGGGAAAACCACCACCATGTGTAAAATCACAGCCTTTAGTGTTTCCCCGGCGTCAGCGACCGTGAGCCATACCGCGGCGCCGCCGGCAAATGCGCAGCACTTTGACGCCTTTCAAACCGCGGCGCCTGCCGGTTGCGCGTTCGCGCTAGGGAACCTCACCACTGCGACCTGGACGGTTTCCGACACGGTCAACGTGAGTATCGGCGCCACTTCCTCGGATTCAGCTTTCGGCACAGCCACTTGCAAGAACGCCACGGCGGGCGCGGTGACTGTCACCGCAACGGTCCCGGTTGGAGACGGCACCAACCTCAGCAACACGGCCTCGCTTACATGCAATTGAACCTGAAAGACAGGGGGGACATTGCATCATGAAGATTGCGAAGAAATGAGTGCTTTAAGGATTAGCCTTTCTGGAATGTTCCAGGTCGGGCCGTCACTCCAGACGCGGACTTCGTTGATACTGATGGCGACCTGATGGCAGGTCATCGACAGCATATTGCTCTTAAAGGAGAACACATGACTGACCTTCCCCAGAACCAAAGAGTACTCGGACGCATAGGCGCGCGCGAGCTAAGCCAGGACGAGCTGTCACTGGTCCATGGCAGCGAGGGCGGAAGACCTACCTCCAGCCTTAGCCTGGATCCCAACGGCATCCCACGAGATATGACACAGGATTAAACCAACGGTCCGCCGCAGCGTTCAGGCTCGGCGGACCGCATCCCGCATCCTTCGGGGCAGGCTGTCTCAATTTTTGTTTCCCACTCCGGTTTCAGAGGCTGAGTGCTGACTGCTGAGCGCTGAATGCTTTAAGATTCTTGTCATGAAGAACTCTTGGATGTCCCGCCCTCTCGCCGAATCTGATCCCGACATTGCCCGCGCGATTGCCAATGAAGTCAACCGCCAGCATGAGGGGCTGGAACTGATTGCCTCAGAGAACTTTGTCAGCATGGCTGTGCTGGAGGCCACGGGCTCCGTCTTCACCAATAAATACGCTGAGGGATATCCGGGCAAGCGCTATTACGGCGGCTGCGAGTTTGCCGATGTTGTGGAGAACCTGGCGCGCGAGCGGGCCAAACAGCTTTTTGGCGCCGAGCATGTCAACGTGCAGCCGCATTCCGGCTCGCAGGCCAACATGGCCGCGTATATGGCGCTCTTGCAGCCCGGCGATGCCGTAATGGGTCTGAACCTCGCCCACGGCGGACATCTCACGCACGGGCACCCGCTGAATTTCTCCGGCAAGATGTACAAGATCATTCCTTACGGCGTGCGCAAAGATACTGAAACCATCGATTATGACGAGATGGAGCAGATTGCGCTGCGCGAGCGCCCGAAGATGATCATCGGCGGCGGCAGCGCATATTCGCGCGTGATCGATTTTGCCCGTATGCGGCAAATTGCCGATAAGGCCGGCGCCAAACTCATGGTCGATATGGCCCACATTGCGGGGCTGGTGGCAGGAGGAGCGCATCCTTCGCCCGTTCCGCACGCGGATGTAGTGACCACCACCACGCACAAGACGTTGCGCGGGCCGCGCGCCGGCATGGTGCTTTGCCGCCAGGACTTGGCGGTCGCGGTGGATAAAGTTGTCTTCCCCGGCATTCAGGGCGGACCGCTCGTCCATATCATCGCGGCCAAGGCAGTCTGCTTCCGTGAGGCATTGCAGCCGGCTTTCAAGGATTACTCTCTACAGGTCGTGGCCAATGCCAGGGCACTGGCTCGCAAAATCATGGATGAGGGCTTCCGCGTTATTACCGGCGGAACGGACACGCACCTGATGCTGATCGACGTATTTGCCCACGGGATCCTGGGCAGTGAAGCGGAAAACGCTCTGGGCCAGGCCGGGATCACCGTCAACAAAAATGCGATTCCTTTCGACGCCAATCCCCCTCTTAAGCCCAGCGGAATTCGCATCGGTTCGCAGGCGCTCACCACGCGCGGCATGCGAGAGAAAGAGATGGTCCAGACAGGCGCATGGATCGTGGAGGCCCTCAATCATCACAAAGACCCTCAGGCGCTGGCGCGCATTCGCAAGCAGGTGCTCGAATTGGCTGAGGCGTTTCCTCTCTATCCTGAGCTGCGCGCCGCCGTTGAAGTTGCCTGAGAGAGCGTTTTGTCTTCCCGTCCAGTGTTCCTGCGGAAACCAGTTTCAGGATCACAGCATTCCTGATCGTCACGCCAAAGTGCCGGTACATGCACCTGTGGGGTGGAAAGATAGGATCCATTTGCTCCTCAGCCCTCCTTTTGCGCGTAGATTGCTTCTAACTCCCCATAAGGATTTGGCGGTATTGCGTGGCCCAAAGAATCACATTTGCGTCGATATTGGTTTGTCTCCTGGCGGGGATCGCCGCGGCCCAGACAAACGCCACGCCTGATGCCAGCAGCATCGTAGACCGCATGCTGCGGGCGCAGCAGGAAAACAAGGCGCGCGTCCGTCCGTTCACGGTGAAGCGCGGTTATCTTCTTCTCGACAAGCAGGACCAGCAAAAAGCCCAGGTCGTGGCCAACATTACTGTCTTGCCCCCGGACAGCAAGTATTACAACATTGAGAGCAGCAGTGGCGGAATGGGTGAGAAGGTCCTGCGGGACGTACTGAGCAAAGAGACTGAGTCGCCCAAAGACGCGCAGCAGAAGGCGCTCTCGCTTGAGAACTATGATTTCCAACTGCTCGGCGACGAAACCATTGATGGCAGGCGTTGTTTTCTGCTACGCATGAATCCCAGGCGCGAAGAAAAGGATCTGCTGCGCGGCAGGATCTGGGTGGACGCGGAGAACTATAACATCCGCCGCGTGGAGGGCACGCCGGCCAAAAATCCCTCCTGGTGGATCCATGATCTCCACATTCTCATGAGCTTTGCTGAAGTCGATGGCATGTGGCTGCGTACCTTTACGCATGCTGTTGCCAATGTGCGGTTCAAGGGCAGGTACGTCATGGAATCGCGCGACCTCGAATATCGCTTCAGCGAACAGACCGCATCCCGCTCTCGCCGCAACCCCGCGATCCTCACCGGCTCGGCGATCAATCCCTAATATGTTGGCTTCATGCGCCTGAATACCTCTCGCCCAAGTTGCCCATAAGCGCTTTCGTCCTGACCAGCAATCGCTTTGGCGGCTGCATTGGGTCTGCTTTACCAGTTGCGCGTGAGTGAAGGCTGCAATTAGATTTGACAGTGTATTTGTAGCAGAGCTTCCCTTTCGCCGCTTGAGGTCAGAAATGAAAATTGTTATATCAGCAATCCTGATAACGCTGCTTGCAGGCACGGCTTTTACGCAGGATAAGGCCCGGCCAAAGACCAACGATGCATGGACCTTCGTCGTCTCCGGCGATTCACGCAACTGCGGTGACGTTGTGATGCCCTCCATCGCCGCGGCCGCGGCAGCAAACGACGCCGCATTTTATTGGCATCTGGGCGACCTGCGCGCCATCTATGGCGTAGATGAAGACTATCAGCACAGCCCGGAGCATCGCGGCAAGGTCATTGCGAAAGACGACTACCTGAAAGACGCATGGGATGATTTCATCCAGAACCAGCTTGGCCCGTTTGGCTCCATGCCTGTTTTTGTTGGCATTGGCAATCATGAAACCACCGCGCCCAAGACGCGAGAGCAGTTTGCCGAAACGTTTGCCAAATGGCTGGATGCCCCCGCGCTCAGCAAGCAGCGCCTGGCGGACAATGCTCAGGACACGACGCCCAAAACCTATTTTCACTGGATACAAGATGGAGTGGATTTCATTTACCTCGATAACGCCACGCATGATCAGTTCTCGCCTGAGCAGATGAACTGGCTGAGCGGCGTGCTGGATCGCGCTGCGTCCAATGAAGAAGTGCGCGCCCTGGCGGTGGGAATGCATGCCGCGCTCCCAGACAGCCTGGCCAGCGGCCACAGCATGAATGACTGGCCCACGGGTGCCGAAAGCGGCCGCCGCGTCTATACCGAACTCCTGAATTTCAAGAAGAAGACGCGCAAGAAGGTCTATCTGCTGGCCAGCCACTCGCACTTTTACATGAATGGCATCTTCAAATCAGAGCTTTGGAAGGCGAACGGTGGCGAGCTTCCAGGCTGGATTGTCGGCACCGCCGGAGCGGTGCGTTACGCGCTGCCGCCGGATTCGAAACACGCCAAGGAAGCGCGCACCAAGGTTTACGGCTTCCTGCTCGGCACGGTCCACAAAAGCGGCGAGATTGATTTCAGGTTCGAAGAGGTCAAGCGGGAAAGCGTTCCGGCGGCAGTCACCGAGCGCTATACTCCTGACTTTGTGAACTTCTGTTTTGATAAAAATACGGCTTACGCTGAAACCGGCGCGCCGCCGCAGAAATAAATTCTTGAGTGCCGGGCGTCCATCGCGTCTCGAATCTCATGGCTTGTGCATTTTTTTGTTGACAATGCTACAGCAGTACCTCAATATCTTGTGTGTAAGCATGCAACGGTACAATTCGTTGGGCTTCAAAAGTGAGATCGGGCTCCAAAGCGACTCAAATCTTCTTAAGGAGGGCGTTCAACTCATGGCAACCAAGAAAAAAGCAGCCAAGAAAAAGAAGAAAAAGTAGCACGATAGCGGAGCCAAGTCTCCGTGAATTTCCAAGGGAAAATAGTTATGACGGGTGTTCATCGGAACACCCTTTTTTCTTGCTTTAAAGCAGCGTCGGCTGCCGCCAGGTGTTTCGGTTTCCAACCTTTTCGCGGTTAATCGCACTCTAAACAAGCACTCGATACAGTTTTTCTGGCCCTCATGTTGAGTCAATGCCGATGCAATTGTGCCGGCCATTCAACTACAATTTTCAATTCGTGCCCGCGATGAGCTCAACCGCACTGCGCACAATTCGGATGCAAGTCCTGATCGCGTCACTCTTGCTGGCTCTGTGCGCGACCTGCGGCCGCGCCCAGTTTGCGCCGAAAGCATCCGGGCAGGCCGCACAGAACGCCGCGGTGGGCGGACCGGAAGACATCATCTCCTTTCTGAACCAGACGATTGTCTGGTCAAGGCAGTTGGCCGCCGAGCAGCAGCTTGTGAACGAGCCGAGTGATGCCTTGTTTCTCAACGATAGCCGGCAGTTGGCCAACCAGGTCGTGCGGCTCGCGTTTGATTATGCCCGGGCGCGTGCCCAGTCGCTGGCCAATCGCACGGCCGAAGGCGGAAGCAGCCACCCGCAGGCGGCGCCGTCGCAATACCAGAGACTGATTGATTCCGCCAACAAA
This sequence comes from Candidatus Angelobacter sp., assembly GCA_035703825.1. Lineage (GTDB taxonomy): Bacteria > Acidobacteriota > Terriglobia > Terriglobales > Acidobacteriaceae > Angelobacter. The sequence goes on along the minus strand of DASSXL010000222.1, from coordinate 25,088 downwards.
GCCGATCAGCAGGTGAAGTCGCTGCAAAAGGAGCTCGATGGCTTTCACCAGCAACTGCTCACCGCGAGCGGGCGCAAGCGCACTACGTTGCAGGCCGTGATTTCTGAGACCGAAGGCGAACTGGAACTTTTTCAGACGCGCCGTGACACGTTGCGCAACATGCTTCAGTTCGCCACCACAACCACGTCGAGCGGACAGGGCTCGGGCAACTTACAGTCGCAAGTGGAAGAACTGGCGCGCACCATCCCGGCGGCGTCGGCAAGCGGCAAAGAAATTCCTGAAGCAAGTCCGGCTCCCAACAACTCAGCCTCTCCCGCTGCGGTGGCGTCGCGTGAGCGCAAAGAAGCTCCAACCGGCATTCTCTCGCTGGCCACCGACCTCTTTTCCCTGCGACGCAAGGTCCGCGTGTTAGACGACAATCTGCGCCAGACAGACGCTCTGGTCCAGACCGCCAAAGATCTGCGCGCTCCGCTGGTGACAAAGATCAGAGAGCTTACGCAAAAGGGCGACGACGTGGCGGGGCAGCCGGACTCCCAGGACCCGAAGGTGCTGGCGCAACAGAGAAAAGACCTGGACTCGCTCACCACCCAATTCAAGCAGGTTTCCGCCAGCCTGCTTCCCCTGGGAAAACAGAACATCCTGCTGGACGTTTACAAGCGCAGCGCCACCAACTGGCGCAACGCCGTGGAAGGCCAGTACGAGGCTGAACTCAAAGGCCTGCTTTTGCGGCTTGGCGCGCTGGGCCTGATTCTTGGCGTGGTGCTGGGCGTTTCCGAGCTCTGGAAGCGGGCGACGTTCCGTTACATCACTGATACGCGCCGGCGTTACCAATTTCTGCTGGTTCGCCGCATCGTCCTGTGGAGTTTGATCGCCATCATTGTGGCCACGGCGTTTGCCAGTGAGCTGGGCGCCATAACGACATTTGCCGGGCTCATGACCGCAGGTATTGCCGTGGCTTTGCAGAATGTCATTCTCTCGATTGCCGGCTATTTTTTCCTGATCGGCAAATATGGCGTCCGCGTGGGTGATCGCGTCAACATCGCCGGCGTTACCGGTGACGTTGTCGATATCGGCCTGGTGCGCCTGCAATTGATGGAAGTCACTGGCGGACCGGCGCCGCTGCCCACAGGACGCGTCGTGGCTTTTTCCAACGCCGTGGTCTTTCAGGCCGGCTCCGGGATGTTCAAGCAGATCCCCGGAACTAATTTTCTGTGGCATGAGATCACGCTTACGCTCGATCCTAAAACCAACTACCGCCAGGTGGAGCAGCGCATGATGGAGGCGGTCAACAAGGTTTTTGCCGACTATCGCGACAAAATGGAGTTGCAGCGCCGCAACGTCGAGCGCTCTTTGAATTCCACTCTCGCCGCGTTTGCTCCGGAAAGCCGCTTGCACCTGACGCAAACTTCTCTTGAAGTGGTGATTCGCTACCCCGTTGAGATGGCCAATGCGGGTGAAATCGATAACCGCGTTACGCGCGCGATCCTGGAGGCGCTGGAGCTTGATCCCAACCTGCGCGCCCAGGTTTCAGCCGGGCCCACCGTCAGGGCGGACGAGCCTGCTGCCGAGCAGGTCAAGAGCTGACGCGAGCGGCAAAGGTTCCACCCCACTCCCCCATAGGTCAACTAGGATTCCAAAGCGCTTAACACACATCATCCCAGCGTGTCCCAGATTGGCGTCGATTGGCGTAGGTTTCAGATTTTCCCTTTGAGTCCTTTCGCGTCCTTTGTGGTTGAGGGTGTTGGGTTTTCCGATCACGCGCGATGTCGGCGATCTCGGCGATTCTGCCCCTCCCCCCTGGCCTCAACTAGGATTCCAAAGGCTTTGACCCAGGTCATCCCAACGTGATCCCAGATTGGCGGAGGTGTGACGCACCTGCCTTGTTATTGTCGTAGGTTTGATGGCCTTTCAGATCCAGTCCTGCCTGCCAACTTGTTCAGCTGTTGCAATTTTTCAAAGAACCGCGCTGCCCGGCCCTGAGGCCGATGGTGGAGGGTAGAGCATTTTCATCAGGCAATCAAGCACGAATTAGGACATCTTGACAAAGCCGGGCTGCGGAAGTGTGTGTTTGTCAGGCTGCCCGAGGCGTCCTTGTGTCTCGAATCAATCTCAGGATTGCGTTACGCAGTTCTTCGGGTTCTGTTTTTCATATGCGGCAGAAGTACTTTCCCGACCAAATGTAAAGCTCTTCAGGGCTGAAGCTTGAAGCCGTAAATCCGGGAGGGCAAGTCTCAGCGATCACCCAGGCCTCGCGCTCATGAATAATGCTGATAAGTGTCGGTGCTTTTGCTCCCCGCCTGAAGAGGCACACATCTTCCGGCAATGCTTTTCGGCTGACATTGCTCCATTTGAACAAGTTGTTTTCCGCCTTCGCCATCTTCTTTGCCAATTGCGTGTCGAACGCGGAGACATATACCCGGCCCTTATGGTTGGTCAGTTTTGTTCCTGGCCATCCTCTCGCTTCGAAACGCTCAATGAGGTGTTTTTCAAGAAGGTTCTTGGTTTTACGCTCAGCTCCCTTTTCGTATTCTCCCTTTCCTGAATTCCCGAAGCTTTGCCGGCTGGTGATCAGAAGCGTATCTACACGTTCGTTCTCGAGACACCACGTTAGAATTTCAGAGAGCTGAATCTCCGCCACGTTCTCCCAAACAGCCATCTCTCCTCCTGTTCGATTTCTCAATTGAGCATAGGCATTTGGTTCTGTCTCTCAAACTCCTGCCTCAAAAGACTCGAAGCCGATTTTGCACTCGTAACTTTTCATCCAGTCCACAAGTTTATCCGGAACATGCTAAGCTTGCGATTGCAGTTGTTGATAATTGAATTTTCGAGTTTCTCTCTTTCTCGAAATTGCCATTTATCTATTAGGCTGAAAGCCAAATTAGGACACTACCCCCCGCCACTCTTGTCTGGAGGCCCTAATGCTTCTGTCATCCTTGCTTTCCGTACGCCCGGCCCGAGCGCTTCAGCAGTTTCGGCCGGACTTTGGCTGTAGCCCTCGACCGCACCTCGATAAAAAAAGAGGACTTGGGCTGTGCCATTTGGTGATCCAAAATCCACTTGGACTCCGAGCTTGTGGTAGAGGTAGTAGTAGTGACCCTTAAATTTCAACACAATCGAATTTGGACTTCCTAACAAGTGTTCGACATCACCCGGCTTTTGGCCAATGGAGAGCACCAGGGAACCTCTACCTGCATATACCAGCCAATCCATGTGTTGTAGGAGCATTCCCTGTTTCTATTGTCCCTTTGGCGTATCCGCCGGATACACTGTCATCACATCTGCCTTGTCATCATGCCCAAACTCAAATGCGATGCCTGAAGAATATTTGATCCAACTACGGTGCCACTTACCGTCACGATCCGTCCACCCTTCCCCAGAATCATCTGGCTTGCCAAACCGCTGTACGACGACTATCCGCGGTACGCCCGGGCAAAGTCCCTCTTTTGTCGATGCTAGTGCTTGTTTGTGTCCTGCCACACCCTCTCGAAAGAAATTAACAGCAATGAGGACTTTTCTAGCTCGCTCAAAGCCACAATCGATACCGGCCTGAAAAAAGGACCACCAGATTTCGTCGGAATATGTATTTGTCAATTCCGGTTTGCCCAATTGCTGCCTTATCACTGTTGTGGAACATCCGAGCATAAGGGAATCAGTGCCTTTCCCAGGTAAAACAACTACAAGTTCGTCTCGATTTTTCATATACAGTTACTGTTGCTGGCCCTTTGATTTACGGGAGTGAGTTTCGGATTTTTCGCCAGCCTTCTTTTGCCAATGCTTCATGTCTTTTTTGGCTTTGTCCATTGCTTCTTTGCGATCTTTTCCAGGAGCCATTTTATTCGCTTTGTCGTAATCGGCTTTTGCTTGTTTGTATTTGTCTTGGGCTGACGCGGATTTATCTTTGTTCTGTTTCTGCTCGTTACGTCCGCCACCCTTGCGGGCTCCGGCCCCACTGGTTGAAGTCTGAGGCTCTGGCTCCTTTTCAGTCTCTTGGGTTTCTTGCTGCTGTGCCTGTGCTTGTGTCAGCTTGTTTGCAGCGACATTTTCCTGCCATTCCGCATCCGCGAGAGTATTGTTGATATCCGTCTGAATCTCAATGCACTCCTTTACCTTTAGACCGATTTCGACGGCGCCAGCAACTCCCGCAATGGCACTTCCTGCGGCCTTAAGGAAGATTCTCCGGCCTACTCCTTTCAACATCTCGGACACGGTTTTGTCAGCTACCAATCGCGCTACAGGGGCCGCTACAGCGGTCGCATGTCCATCCGTATCTACCTTGGTTGCCGGATTCCCACCGACAAACTGATACAGATTCAGGGTCTGTGGGTCGTAGAAATCCGCATACGACACCGGCACAGGCATGGCATCCCAGTCCGCACTTACCCATCTTCCCAGCCCATTCGAGTAATACCGGGCCCCGAAGTAATCGAGACCCGTCTCGGTGTCGCGCTTTTTGCCGGTGAATTTGTAGTCGTTGGAATCGTTGTTGACGAACTGAAGTTCGCCGCCCCAGGGGTAATAATCCGACTCGGCCTTGATCACGCTGGCGGAGTCGGTGATGACTGACGCGGTCTTCAGATGGTCAGAGAAGTAATAGAAGACGCCGCCCGTGCCGGTGGCGCCATCGCGGCGGGCAACGCGCTTGCCGTCAAAGAAGATGTATTCGCTCTTGGTCGTGCCAGCCAGATCCGTTTCCGCGACTACGCCAGGCGTCATGTACCAGTAGAGCGTGCCGTTGGAGGCCAGATTCCCGTTTGATTTGCGCACGCGATTGCCGTCGGCGTCGTAAGTGTAGGTGTATCCGGCGGTACCGGTGAGGCGGCTTTCCGGTCGAAGGTGTAGCCGAGGGCGGCTGTTGCATCGTAAGTCATGTTGCCGTCGTCGTATTGATAGTCCGTGCCGGAGGTGTGCAGCCAGTTGTGGCGTCGGCGGTGACGCTGATGTTTTCTGCGCCGCACTTGGTGATGGTCTTCTGCAGCAGAGGCGTCGTACGCGTATGAGTTGCTTAGTCCCGAGTCGGCAGATTACATCAGTTCGAACCCGCGAAGCCACTCTGCGTCATCAATCCCAGGAGTATCTCTATTTTCCAACCAAGCTCGCCCTTCTTTTCTCATCCGCAAATCGATTATTCCGCGCAACTGTCCCCAGATTCGGACCGCACACTTCGATTCGTCTGTTGACCAAAGGACTTCGACGCTGTCCTTTGCAATCTGTAAAGCGTCACTGCAGTCGTAGATGTGCACATGCGCCTGCACAGCGGCTTCGCCTACAGAATAGACATACAGATACCCCGTTTCCCCCTCGTCTTCGAATACAGCTGCTCGCTTTCCATTGCTATCTAAAGCCCCAACGAGGAAGCGGGGTTCCAGTAGGGAGGTGGGCTGATCAGGAATCGGGAGATCGGGGCATGCCTCGAGCAAGGCGCTCTTCCAGTACCGCTTGCGTGCTTCAAGGAAATTCTTTCGATCCAGATACTCAGGAAACAAGGATACGGTGTCGGGTGCCTGAATTGCTGGACTATCCGGGATTTCAATCAAGCATACTTCTTCGTCTTGCCCCCCAACGTCGAGTATCGCGCGCATACGTCCCCAAACAGAAATTCCAGCCTTCCCTTCGTCTCGAGACCAAAAAATATCCACATCCTCCTTTCGAATTGAAGGAATGGTGGGAGTTGCATAAAGCTGGGCCTGTTGGAGAACTTCTCGACTCGCCGGCCAATAGAGAAAAAAGTATCCTTCCCCTTCATCGTCATGAAAAATCGCTGCCAAACCGTCCGATCTGAGCTTTTCTAGCATTAGCTCTTTCATTCTTTTTTAGTCTTATCCTCGTGTACTTTCTTCCAGTGGGCTCGCCTATCCCGGGCCGCTTGATTCCAATCCACCTTACTTGGCTGCTGCCCTGTGTTCGTGTGATTCTTCGCGAAGTTCAGCCACCACGCCGGACTGGCAAACCAACCCTGGGCTAAATTAAAGTTTTAGTACCCCTTGCAGAGAACAAGGTCTACCGCCTTGCCATGGTCCAAGATCACCATCCAATCGCTATCGCGCAGGAATACAACCTCCTTGCCAGCAGCCGGGATGCCCCGCTCACCGACCGATCCATTGGTAAAGCAAAGTTGGTCGTAGGGCCTTGCCTCCTTCAGAGTTCGAATGTAACCAAAGCGGTTTTTCAGATCCTCCTTTGACTGGCCTTCCACCAGACGCACAGCCCAGGTGTCATGGGTCATAGCTCCGATTGCATTGTCCAGATTCATGTTCTGGTTCAACCCGTGCTTCCACAGCACGTAGTCAATGTTCTTAGGATCGTAGCCAGATGGATATGCTTTCACCCAGTGGATGAAATAAGCATAGGAAAGAAGCATCCCCAGGGCAACCAGGGAGAAAGCGACCACAATGCGTGTTAGCCACACTTTTGTCATAATGTTTCTCATCTATGGGCCTACGGTGCCTAAGGGGAGCGGTGAAGGAATAGGCAAGGGATGCCTAACAACTGGGGCAGGCGAGTTAGCACCGTTTCTCTCACCATTGTTAGGATTACCAGTCGGGCTTCGAAAACCCCAATCGTTCACCGTCACTTTTCCTCCTTGGTTTGCATTTGCGGATGCGGTTTGTCCGGGGCTATTCGCCGTAGGAGCAGCCACCACGACACCGACATGACCTTCAGCATTCCCATTTGCACCGGTCCCATGATCTTGTGCGATCACATCTCCAGCTTTGGCTTCGTTCAGGGGCCTGGGCGCGGACAATCCGGTGATCGTTACTTTCGGGTCAGCGTATTGGCTGGCGGTCGGAATCTTTCCTGTGTCTGCAACAACCGCGCGATTGTCGGGCCCGTTCGCTTTAGCAGTTGTGTCGCTTACGAATTCATTACATTTATCCGAGCCCGCCCGAAAAAATTGGCCATTAGTAAAGTTCCAGCTCTTAACAGCCCAATGCATACTGCCAGCCTGAGCCTGCTTCTGTGCTTCCTTAGCAATTCTCTTGTCTTCATCGGCGTGCCCAACTTCATCTCTCAAGCTTAGCGGGTTGTTCAGCACATACATGTATAGATTGAGGGATTGTGGATTGGCGAAATCCGCATATGGCACAGGAGCAGGCTTTGCGCTCCAATCCGCTGAGACCCACCTTCCCAACCCATTTGAATAATATCTTGCCCCGAAGTAATCAAGACCGGTTTCCGTGTCGTGTTCTTTTCCACTAAACCTGTAATGGTTCGAGTCGTTGTTGACGAACTGAAGCTCGCCTCCCCAGGGGTAATAGTCTGATTCGGCCTTGATCACGCCGGCGGAGTCGGTAATGACCGACGCGGTCTTCAGGTGGTCAGAAAAATAGTACGCGACGCTGTTACCCGGGAAGTCTTTACGAGCGACACGTTCGCCATCAAAGAAGACATATTCAGATTTCAGCGTTCCCGGCAAGATCGCTCTCGGCTACCACGCCAGGCGACATGTACCAGTAGAGCGTGCCGTTGGCCGCCAGGTTTCCATTCGATTTGCGTACGCGATTGCCGTCGCCGTCGTAGGTGTAGGTGGCCTTGCGAGAGCTGCCCATTCTTTGCAAGCTCAATGCCGAACTTGTTCCGACTTTCTGAATCTCCGAAAGAAATAAATAACCCAAACATGGAGAGCGACAATTGCAAGTGCTATTAACCAGTCTTCCCACGTAAAGGGCGCACGCACGATTTGAACCACATCTCCAGGGCCCACTTTTACATATTTGGGCCATCCCTGATCCACAAGCCGATAAAGTTCGACAGTATCGAATAGCAGAAGAATTGACAGCAGAATCGCTAGTAGGTTTTTCTTAAATCGCATATCCGTTTCCTTCTCTCATTAATGCTACTGAGGTTTTATGGCCTCAGGGTTTGTGGGGGTAGCATAGCGCCGAGGTTCCAGACCTTCGCGAAATCCTTGCTGCGATATTCCTATATGTTGACCTTGTACCCGGCTGTCAACGGAATACTCCTTTACTTGAGTTCCAATAAAACCAGGAGGCGGCTCGGATGTATGGCCGAGGAATTGATGTGCAAGCTCGTGCTCGGTCGTATTTGTAAACAGTGGAAAAGCATCATTATCATGCACACTATTAACGTTCACTAGCGTTATCGCGATTCCTGATTTCGTCATGTAAGATTCATTGCTACCGTCAAGAGTTTGGTTCGACGCTACAATATTTACAGCATCTGATTGAATACCAATGAAATTTGGATGATTGTCGCTATCGACCGTGAAGGAGCCTTCTGTGTATGTCACATCCAGCTTGATATTGGATTTGGCATAATCTTTGATTGCTTTATCGATTTGGTTTTTCTGAAAATCCTGTTTCTGTTTATCCGTTAAGCCCTTTCCTTTGTTTGCTGTTTTATCCCAAACAACGTTAACTTTTACGACAATCGTACACTTTTTATCTTTCGCACAACCAGAAGGCACTTCCATGCCGTCAGGATCAACATATCGAAGAGGATTATTCAAAGCATATGCGTAGCGATTCCAACTCTGTGGGTTAGACGCATGTCCACTGGCCATTAGCGGATCAGGCGTCATGAACCGGCCATATGGATTGTCAAAATACCTTGCCCCGAAATAATCCAGCTGTGATTCCGCATCCCTTCTCTTGCCAGTGAATTTGAGTTCATTGATTCCGCCTGTCACCGCGATCTCAGTTCCAAACGGATAATAATCCGACTCTTCCTCAATCGCTCCTGCCGCGCTGGCGACAATGCTGGTTGAACCGAGATGATCGGACAAATAGTAATGCACTGTATTGGCGAGAAGATCAATGCGGGCGACATGCTTCCCGCCGAAATAAATGTATTCAGCGGTCAGATTTCCTGTTCCGTCGCCTTCCGCCAGAGTGTTGCCGCCCATGGACCAGAAGCGCTTCACCGGCGCGCCAGTGCTCGTGTTGGACTTCATCACACGTTCGCCATTGCCGTCATAGGTGTAAGTCATGCCAGCAGTGGACAAGAGGCGATTTTCTTGATCGTAGGTGTAGGTGGCGGAAACATATGACATGAGATTTCCAGCGGCATCATAAGCCATGCCTGTGGGGCGATTCTGCGCGTTGCCGCTCAACTGGAAACTGCCACCGTGGGCCTTGGTTACCATGGGAGAAATCTGCAAATTTCCCCAAGCGTCAATGGAGTAATTCTCGCCCCAGGAATACGTTCCCGTGTTGGCCGAGGACCAACCGGAAGTCAGTCGGTTCAGCGCGTCATACGTAAAGGCCTGTGAACGGTTGGAGTCACGATAGTTTGTGATGGCGAAAACGTTGCCGTTGTCCGCACCGCTGCCCGCAGTTCCATTCCCGGCATGAAAATCGTAGCCTCGATCCATGATGTTGCCGATGTTCTGCGAATCTGTGCAGGAAGTGGGCAGCGTACCCGAAGTGAGAGTGGTAATTCGGCAGAGCTGAAGACGAGGCGTGTATTGGAAATTCTGGTTAAGTGCCGGAGTGCTGCCGTTCAACAAGCTCTTGAGTGAACTGTCAGGATTGTAGCTGGCCGAAGTCACATAATTCGTTCCGTTTCCGTCTACGGCAGAAACCAGTCTGCCGGCGGAATCAGGCGTGTACGTGACAACCCTGCCACTGGGATAAGTCAGCGTTTTGACCGAACCATCGAGATTATAGGTGTAACTTGTGCTCTTCGATATGCCTGCAATTGGGCGCGTCTCGCTGTTCATCCGTCCCAGAATGTCAAATCCATACGTTGCCGTTCCGGCCTGGTCAGTGAGCGACGTTAGCTTGCCTTTGGCGTTGCTGCCGGAGTCATAGGCGTAGCTGACAACGGGCGTGGCCAGCGGACAGCTTTGTGCGCCGTAACCTTTGCCGATCACGCGATGCAGTTCGTCGTAGCAATAGCTGACCGTCTGTGTGGTCGTACCGGTCTGGTTGGGCGCGGGCGAGGTCTTCTGCAACAGCTCGCCGTCGTTATCGTAGGTGTAAGAAATCGTGCCGGACTCCGGGTTTTTGGCCGTCAGCAGGCGCGAGAATGAATCATAGGTAAAGCGGCGCACGCGCCACGGGCTGCTGGCGTCATTGCTGGGGTTCGCGTTGCAGCCGGTGCCTGCGACATTTCCGTGCTGCTCCACGCAAACCAGGTTGCCCAGCGCGTCATAGAAATAAAGCGTCGCGTAAAACGCATGATCCAGCGAAGGAGACTGCGGATTGAACCCGTTGCTCAGCCCTGTACTGGCGGGGCAGGTAAACGATGGCCCCAGGAAATACGCGCCCTGGCTGGTGGCCGAGCTGCAACTCACCGTGACATTCCCCGCCGTTCCGATCGTCTTATATGTGAGCAAGACGGTCGAACCGGATGCGCTGGCCGTGACCGGAGAGTTGGAAGCGCTTAGGGCCGCGGCCAGGGCCGAGGCTACTTGCGCAGACGTGCTGTTACCCGTGCTTCCATACGGCACGCTGGCGCTGAACGTGCCGATCACAACCGTCATTGTGCCTGCGTCATATACTCCGCCGCTATTGCTGCCGCCGGTTAGCGCCGAGCCGGAATTCACCGTAGTGAATGAAGGTCCGGCGAAATCGGCGGTGTCCCAGGTGTACGAGGAGGCAAGCGAGACGTTTCCGCCCGGTCCGGGGGCTTTGGCGGTCAAATTAACGATTGCGCCGGAAACGCTGGCCGTAACCACCGCGCTGGAGTCTGCGTTGATGGCCGCCGCCAGACCCGAGGCCACAGTGCCGGTGGTGTCCGTGGATGTATCGCTTCCGTTAAAGATGTAAGCGTAAGAATGGCCGTTGACCGTGATCGTGACGGTGCCTGTGTCATAGAGGTTGCTGGCGGTCCCTCCGCCGCCACCGTCACAAATCATTCCGGGATCGCAGCCTCCGCCGATGCCTCCTGCTACTGGCTTGCTCTGCTCGGCGCCCTGGATGGTCACGCTTCCGGTGGCACGAGAGCCGCTCTGCAACGTGCCGCTTACCGTGAACGATCCGCCGGCCTGCGAACCGGCAAAGGTGTCTCCGGTTTCATCCACTTCCACCAGCCTGCCCAGGCCATCCACGCACGCGCGCCGCTGCTTGCCGGCCTCGTCGGTGGTCTGAGTGCAATCGCCAGGGACCGCAACGGCGGTGACTACGTTATAAGCCACGCGGCTGATGCTGCCGTCCTGCTTCGTCGTCTGCGTGACGCGGTCAAGTCCGTCATACGCGTTGGTCGTGGTTCCATACGTGGGGTCAGAGGCGGTGAAGTACGGATTGCTGACCGTGGCAGGGTGCCCGGCCAGATCAAACGTGGTATCGACCGTGGCCGTGCCGTTGGGCAGCGCGTGCTGGCTCTTATAGCCGCGCCCCAGGCCGTCAAAGAAGCTGGTGACGGAATCACTGAGCGCAGTGGTGACCGATTTGCTGCGCTGCACCGTGACGGGGAAGGCATTGGGCGCGGAGAAATTGAAGCTGGTTGTGGCGCGCAGGCTGTTGTTGGCCGGGTCCGGCGGCGCCTGCGCCGAAGTGATGCGGAACATGAAATCGTAGGTGTAGTTGCTGGTGTGGGCCGCATCGCCCGGCGTGTTGCCGCTGGCCTGCGTGGTGGCATTTTCATTGGTCAGGCTGGTGAGCACGCCGGTGGTGAAATCGTATGTGCCGCTGACGCAATGGGCTACGTTATTGGTCGTGGGCGAGCAGGTCTGCGTGGAGTAGGCGCCCACATAAAACGGATCATAGCTGTGCGTGGTGCTGTGCCCCAGCGGATCGATCGTCTGATAGACCTCTCCCGTGTCATACCATTTGGTGTGGCTGGCGATAAAGCTGTTTGTGGTATTGAGCCAGCGGCTGACGGTGGTCTGGTTGCCGCGAACGCCTGTCGGCGGGGTGACGTGCTGCGTGCTGATGGCCGGAGTCGGGGTGGTGAGATAGGCCGGTTCATCGTACGTGTAGTCGGTTTCCGCCGCGCGGTTGCCGCCCGCGTCTTTCACCACAACCGACGCCGGCAGATCAAGCAGGTGCGCGGTGAGATAAGCGGAGTTGGTCTCCCACTGATACGTCGTGTCGGTTTCGCGTAGCAGCGCGCCGGGCGCGCCCTGGCCCCAGTCATACTCAAGTTCTTTCTTCACATTGCCGAAGATGGGCTTGCCCGCCCCGAGGCCAGAATCAGGATCTTTATGCACTTTCTTGACCTTGCCGCTGGGATAGACGGTAGTGACCACGTCAGTCGCGAACACGTTGCCCACGCCACCGCCTGCGCCAAACGTATCTTCGGCCAGATAGGTGCTTGTAAAAGTGGTGTCCGAACGCTGTAGCGGATGGTTGGCGCTTTGTGTGCCCTGATATTCGATCGTGGCGGTTTCATACAGATTGCAGCCGGGAATGTTGGGAGATCCCGGTGGAAGCTGGGCGGTAAAAGTGTGGACCGTATCGTTCAATAAAGGATCTGTTACCCGGTTGGTGATGCTTCCGTTCGCGAGTGTCCCCCATGAGTAATTCCAGGTGTAAGAGTGGCCTTGCCCATCGTTGAGCGTGCGCGTGGCCACCGCGCGGCTGACCGCGCTTGCGCTGTTGGGATTGCAGTTGGGAAAGTCGATAGTCGTCCAGCCGTAGGTGATGGATCCGCCGGTGGGCAGGCCCACAGACGCCAGTTCCCCGTAAGTGTCGTAATCGAAGCTCCACTTGGTGCCATCGCCCAGGATGATGGTGGTGATGGCGGTACAACCTGGATAGGCCAGGGTGCTGCAGCTAAATTCCGCGATGGGACCACCGCCCCACGTCTGGTTAAAAGCTGTTTGGATGTTGATCTGGGAAACGCACTGCTTGATGGAACGCAGCGAGCCATCGGGAGCGTTGTAATAGAAAACCGTGGAACTGACAAAAGGATGCGCCAGAGAGCAGCCGCTGGAATCCGTTGGGTCCCAGGCCGGGCCGCTCACAAACAGAGGCGCTGGCCGTCCCATGGTGTCAAGCGTAGTGCTTTCATGCCCCCGAAGATTCATCTGGTTGCCATTACTGTCCACAAAAGACGTGGCGTAGCCGGTCTGGGAACAGTACTGGTCACCCATGGGGCTGTCGTCGGTCATGGGTTGATATGAGCCTGGCGCATGAATCCCGTTGTCCTGAGCGCGTCCGCAAGGCTGCGTCTGGGAAATGATCCCCTGATACTGATTGCCCTGGCGGTCAGTGATGGTAAAGGTGTTCATGATTCCGTTTGAGTCGGGGTTGCTCATCTCCATGTGGTAACCGGTGAGGTCCATGGAATCAAACTTCGTCGGCGCGCCGTTGGAATCTTCGCTGCCCGTCACACCGTGCATCTGATGGCTGCTGGCGTCCGCGCCGACAATGGAATAGCCGTAAGCTACAAAGGTTGTGATCCCTTGTCCGCCCGAGTATTGTTTGTTTAACGTTCTGTGAACTGTGAGGGCTGGCGAAAGCAGGATATTGACGCCGGTACCGCCATTCTGCCACGAGCAGGCGGTTACTCCTGAAGGCAGGGGCTTGCATACAGTTTGCCAGTTTTTAGACGTGACATAGAGCGTCTCCTGCAAAGACGCGGCGCCGCGCTGAGGAATGCCCGGTAAGAGCGGCGCGTGCAGCATCAGGTTGCCGTTCATCAGGTTGACCGTATCCAGGTGGCTGCCGTCATAAGAGCCATAGGGCTTCCAGCCGTTTTCAAAGTTGGGTGCGGTCTGAGCATGGAGCCGCGCGGCGCTCCCGAGAATGATGGCAACTGCCACTGCCAGCCTGGCTGCTTTCATTTTGCTTTCTCCCTCAATCTGATTTGCCGCAACAGCCCATCAACAATGGGCAGAGCTGTTCTTGATACCTGAAGCTAAAGACTTCTGTGGCGCATTTGAACGGAAAGTTGGTCCAAACCTTGTTGCCGTGAGAAAGCAGAGGACTTTCCCTAAGGGGGTGTGGTTAGCAAAACTTATACATGATAAAGCAGGTACTTGGGAAGTTAGTAGTTAGTAACTAGACAAACACTAAGGAAGTCATAGGTTGCTGCCTCGGATCATGCTTCGAGAAAAGTACTCTGGACAAGATGAGAGAGCTTGGAGTTTGTGGTTCGCCGCTAGAAGTTGAAATGTGGGCCAGCTAAGAGGGTGATCTTCAAGATGCTACTCTCTGCATTTTTGCGGAACCTTCGATTCCCGGGCCTGGATTTGGATTGCGTGATCTTCGTCACAGTCAATTGTGCTGCGGGTTGCGATGATGAGGGGTAATAAGCGTCCCTCTGACGCAACTGAGAGGAATGGGGCCGTCCGTATGCACCCGTCGGCGGCCCCATGCCAAACCTGATGAAGCTGACGACAGTCACCATCGATGGTAATGAAGCAGCGGCATACGTCGCCCACAAAACTAATGAAGTTATTGCGATCTATCCCATCACTCCATCCTCCGGCATGGGTGAGCTTGCTGATCAATGGTCGTCGGAAGGGCGGCCAAATATTTGGGGCTCGGTGCCGCGCGTTGTGGAAATGCAGAGCGAAGCCGGCGCGGCCGGGGCTTTGCACGGGGCCTTGCAGAGTGGATCGCTGGCCACCACCTTCACCTCCGCCCAGGGATTGCTCTTGATGATTCCCAACATGTACAAGATCGCCGGTGAACTTACCCCGGCGGTGATCCATGTCGCGGCGCGCTCGCTAGCCACGCATGCGCTCTCCATTTTCGGCGACCATCAGGACGTAATGGCCGTTCGCCAGACCGGATGGGCCATGCTGGCCTCCAATTCCGTTCAGGAAGCGATGGACTTTGCCCTGATAGCGCAGGCCGCATCTCTTGAATCGCGCATCCCTTTTGTGCATTTTTTTGATGGCTTCCGCACCTCGCATGAGATCGCCAAAGTGGAGCAGCTTTCGGTTGAAGACATGCAGGGCATGATCAGCGACGAACTGGTGCACCGGCATCGCAAATCCGCGCTCTCTCCGGAGCATCCGTTCATTCGCGGCACCGCGCAGAATCCTGACGTTTATTTCCAGGGGCGCGAAGCCGCCAATGCGTTTTATCTGGCGGCGCCGACAATCGTGCAGAACGCCATGGATACATTTGCCGCGCTCACCGGACGCCAATACAAGTTGTTTGATTATGTTGGCGATCCCGACGCGGAACAGGTCCTTGTTCTTATGGGCTCCGGCGCAGAGGTAGCGCAAGAGGCGGTTGAGTATCTCAACCGCCGCGGAGCCAAATTTGGAGTGCTCAAGGTGCGGCTTTACCGGCCGTTTTCCATTGAGCACTTCTTGCAAGCGCTGCCGCCCACGGTGGAGTCCATCGCCGTGCTCGATCGTTCCAAGGAGCCGGGCAGCGTCGGTGAACCGCTCTATGTGGACGTGGTTTCCGCGCTGAGCGAGGCCGAGTCTCAATCGACGCATCTGGTACAGCCGATGCCCAGGGTGATCGGCGGCCGTTATGGCCTCTCTTCCAAGGAATTCACGCCCGCCATGGTAAAGGGAGTATTTGAAGAACTGGAAAAAGAGAAAGGCAGAAAGCACTTCACCGTCGGCATTGTGGATGATGTCACCCACACCAGCATCGATTACGACCCCACATTTTCTACCGAAGAGCCCGACACCGTGCGGGCGCTTTTTTACGGGCTGGGCGCAGATGGCACCGTGGGTGCCAACAAGAACTCAATCAAAATCATTGGTGAGGACACAGATCTCTTTGCCCAGGGCTATTTCGTCTACGACTCGAAAAAGTCAGGGTCGATGACGACCTCGCACCTGCGTTTTGGGCCCAAGCCGATTCGTTCCAGCTACCTCATCACGCGCGCGAACTTTGTCGCCTGTCATCAGTTTGCTTTTCTGGAGCGGCTCAACTTGCTCAAATGCGCCGAGCCCGGCGCAACTTTTTTGTTGAATAGCCTGTTCGGGTCTGAAGATGTTTGGCCCATGCTGCCGCGTACCATCCAGCAGGAGATCATCGTAAAGCGGCTGAAGTTCCACGTGATTGACGCTTACAAAGTCGCCCGTGAAACCGGCATGGGTGGCCGCATCAATACCATCATGCAGACCTGCTTTTTTGCCATCAGCAATGTCCTGCCCCGGGAGCAGGCGATCGCGGCCATTAAGAATGCCATCCGCAAAACCTACGGCAAGCGCGGGCAGGCCGTGGTGGAAAAGAATTTTGCCGCTGTCGACCAGGCGCTGGCCAACCTTTTTGAGGTCAAAGTCCCTGAGCAAACGTCGAGCCTCTTCGATCTTCAGCCGCCGGTGCCTGCCGAGGCTCCGGACTTTGTCCGCAGCGTGCTCGGTCCCATCATCCAGGGCGACGGCGATTTTCTCCCGGTAAGCAAGATGCCGGTGGATGGCACCTTCCCTTCGGGCACCGCGCAGTGGGAAAAACGAAACATCTCTCTGGAAATTCCCGAGTGGGACAAAGAGCTCTGCATACAGTGCGGCAAGTGCGTGTTGGTATGTCCGCATGCGGTCATCCGAGCCAAAGTTTATGAGAGCGATAAGCTGGCTGGCGCGCCGGAATCGTTTCTCTCGGCTCCGGCCCGCTGGAAAGACCTGGGCCAGATGAAGTATTCGCTCCAGGTTTCGCCGGAAGACTGCACCGGTTGCACGCTCTGCGTGGATGTATGCCCGGCAAAGAGCAAGACTGACGTGAACCACAAAGCGCTGAACATGGTCCCCCAGCCTCCGGTCCGCCAGCGCGAGTCAAAAAATTGGGAATTTTTCCTCGGCCTGCCGGAATTCGACCGCGAGCGGCTCTCCTTTGGCCAGGTGAAAGACGTTCAGCTCTTACAGCCGCTCTTTGAATTTTCCGGCGCCTGCTCCGGCTGCGGCGAAACGCCTTATATCAAGCTGATGACACAGCTCTTTGGCGAGCGCACCATCGTGGCCAATGCCACGGGGTGTTCTTCGATTTACGGTGGCAACCTGCCTACAACGCCGTACACGTTCAACAAAGATGGCCGTGGCATTGCCTGGGCGAACTCATTGTTTGAAGACAACGCCGAGTTTGGCCTGGGCATTCGCATTTCACAGGACAAACACGCTGAATACGCGCGGCAACTGGTGCGGCGCCTTACCGGAACCATCGGCGCAGAACTGGCTAAGGCGCTGCTTGAGGCCAATCAGTCGAGTGAAGCGGGAATCCGCGAGCGGCGGGAGCGCGTGGTGCTGCTCAAAAATATCCTGCGGCTTAGCCCTGACAATTTCGATGCGTGTGACCTGCTCGTGCTGGCCGACTCGCTGGTCAAGCGCAATGTGTGGATCGTGGGCGGCGATGGCTGGGCCTATGACATTGGCTACGGTGGCCTGGACCATGTGATGGCTTCCGGCGAGAACGTAAATATCCTGGTCCTTGACAGCGAAGTTTATTCCAACACCGGCGGGCAGACTTCCAAGGCCACGCCGCGCGGCGCGGTCGCGCGCTTCTCCGCGGGCGGCAAGTCGACTCCCAAGAAGGATCTGGCCCTGATGGCCATGGCGTATGGTGGCGTTTACGTGGCGCGTGTGGCCATGGGCGCGGCGGACATGCAAACGCTCAAAGCCTTCAATGAGGCCGAGTCGTATAACGGGCCGTCAATCATCATTGCCTATGCCACCTGTATTGCGCACGGAATCGACATGACGCACAGTCTTAGCCAACAGAAGCTGGCGGTGCAATCCGGGCACTGGCCGCTGTTCCGCTTTGATCCCCGGCGCGCGGCGGAAGGCAAGAACCCCCTGCAGCTTGATTCCAAGGCGCCCTCGGTGCCGCTGGAAGACTACCTTTACAATGAGACGCGCTACACCATGCTGCGCCAATCGCATCCGGAAGAGGCCAAAAAACTTCTGGAACAAGCCCGGGAGGACGTGGCCGCCCGATGGAAAATGTATGAAACCTGGGCAAGCATGGGCTTGAATGGTAAGGGATAATAAGAAGGTCATCAGCCAGCCAGGCACACTGTGGGTGATGCCTGCGCCGCCGTTTTAGTCCTAGATCGCTGGAGGGAGAGCGCGTGAAAACTGTCTTTGTGGTTGGCGCCGGACCGGCAGGTATGTTTGCCGCACAGAAAATTGCCCAGGGTGGGCATGAAGTGATCATCCTCAACCGCGACATCAAGCCCGGCGGCCTGGCCGAATACGGCATTTATCCCACCAAGGACAAGATGAAGATCGGCCTGCGCAAGCAGTTTGCCAAGGTGCTGAGCCTGCCCAACGTGCACTACTTCGGCCATGTTCCGGTGAGCAGTCAATCTCCGGTTTCAATCGCGGACTTGCAGCAGTTTGGGCCATCAGCAATCGTCTTTGCCATTGGCGCGCAGGGGACCAAAAAGCTTGGGCTTCCCGGCGAAGACGCCAGGGGCGTGTATGCGGCCAAGGATTTTGTTTACAGCTATAACCTGTTGCCGCCGTTTACCTCGCATGATTTTTCCACGGGCAAGCGCGTTGCCATCGTTGGCATGGGCAACGTGATGGTGGATATCGCCCGCTGGCTGCTGATTGATGCGCCCGTGAAGACGGCTGAAGAAGTTGTTGTGGTGGCGCGGCGCGGACCTTTTGAAGCGAAATTCGATAAAAAAGAATTCGATTACATCGAGGAATTTCTGGACCGCAAGGCGTTTGACAAGGAACTCCGCCGCATTCAGCCGCAGCTTTCCGCCATTGGCCAGGACATCAGCAAGCTGGCGGAAGAAACTTTCCCGGTGCTGGCGACACCGGCCGCGGAACACCCCGAAGGCAAAGCTCGTCTCCGCTTCCGCTTCCTCTGCTCGCCCCAGGCCATCCACGCCGATGCCGCCGGCCGCATTGACCGGCTTACCGTCGCGGAGAATGTGCTCTTTGAGCGCGATGGCAGCATCGCCTGCAAGGCCACAGAGAAATCGGCGGACCTTGATGTGGATACCATGATTTTTGCCATCGGTGATGTGGCCGATCCCGCGGTTGGCCTGCCTTACAGCCGTGACAGTTATGTCATCAATCCCGATCAGGCGGACCCCAAGCGCGCGGCGTATGAATTGTTTGATCCGCAAAAACCCCAGGTTCTCGATGGCATGTATGCCGTGGGCTGGGCGCGCAAGGCCAGTGATGGCCTGGTGGGCATTGCACGGCATGATGCGGAAGTCGGCGCGGTGCACGTGCTGAAATATCTTGAGACGGCGCGCGCGAGCAACTTTGGCGCCACAGAGATCCAAAAGTTTCTTGAGCGCAAGGGGCTGCAAATTGTTACCAAGCCCGATCTTGAAAGTCTGGCCCGCGCGGAAGAAAGAGAAGCGCAGAAGCGCGGCATTCTGTGGTTCAAATTTGCTGAAGACAACGCCATGCTGGAGGCCATCGAATCAGAAAAGGCGAAAGCTGTTACCGTCTAGGTGGCCTTGATTCTTTCCGCTACTCGCGATTAAAGTCTTGAGTCAGATGCCCGTCTGGGACCCTAACCTATATTTGAAGTACGCCAATGAGCGCGCGCGGCCCGCGGCCGATCTGATCGCGCAAATCCACCTGGAATCCCCGGCCAGCATCGTTGACCTGGGCTGCGGCCCCGGAAACAGCACGGAGCAATTGCGCGACCGCTGGCCCGATGCCGCCATCACGGGCGTGGACAATTCGCCGGAGATGCTGGCCCAGGCCAAGGCGAAGCATCCCAACTGGCAATGGGTGCTGGGCGAGATTGAAGCCTGGAAGCCGGAGCCGGCCGTCGATCTGATTTTTTCCAACGCCGCATTGCATTGGGTTCCCGGCCATGCCACTCTGTTTCGCAGCTTGATCAATGCCGTGGCGCAGGGCGGCGCTCTGGCGGCGCAGATGCCAAACAATTTCCATTCGCCCGCCCACGCGGTGATGCAGGAGGTGGCGCTCAGCGGCGATCCGCGCTGGGGCAAGGCGCTGGCTGCCGCTCCGGGCACCTTCACCGTGCAGCCTGCCGCTTTTTACTACGAGGTTCTGCGCAAGCATGCCGCCCGTGTTGACGTCTGGGAGACGGAATACCAGCACGTAATGGATGGCCCCAAGGCGATCTTCGACTGGATACGCAGCACAGGCATGCGTCCTTACCTCGATCGCCTGCCCGACGCCGAGCAGCGCCAGCTTTTTGAAGAGATTTGCCTGGAAGGCTTTCAGGAAGCCTACCGGCCCAACGATCAGGGGAAGGTGCTGTTCCCGTTCCGCAGGATGTTTATCGTGGCGTATCGCTAGTTGCGAATCTAGCAGCAAATCTCACCACGGAGGCACGGAGACACGGAGGAGTTGGCTCGCAGCCGAGCTAGCAAGAATATGTTCTTGAACAAAAGAATTTATTTGTCGATCTCTGTTTTGGTCGTGCTCTGCTTTCCGGCTCTGCATGCTACTGCTTCGGTCCACAAAATCGGCCCAGGCCTCTACGCCTATATCTCAGAAAACGACGCCAGCGCGAATTCAACTTTTCTGATCAGCGACCAGGGAATCCTCGTCGTCGACACAGGTTTGAATGCGCAGGAAGGCCGCAAGCTGCTTGATGAGCTCCGCAAAATCTCGCAGGCCCCGGTGCGTTGGATTGTGAACACGCATTACCATCCCGATCATCGGGGAGGAAACGGCGTTGTGGGCCCGGACGCGGCCATCATCAGCACGGCTTTCACCCGCGCTCAAACCGCAGGCCCGGCGTGGGACAGCGCCGTTCGCGAAACGGTTGGTCCCGGCGGCCTTGTGCTTTTTATTGGTGGACATGAAGTCCGCATCTACCATCCCGGTCCCGCGCACACGCGCGGCGACCTGGTGGTGTACTTTCCTGACGAACATGCTATCGCCACCGGCGACCTGTTTCTTAACAACTCATGTCCGGCCATGGATGACGGCGACATGGAGAACTGGATCGCCGCGCTCGACCAGACGCTGGAGCTGCCGGTGGAGCACATTGTCCCCGGCCATTTTGAGCTGGCGACAAAAAGCGAGTTGCGGCATTTTCGCAACTATCTGGCCGATCTGCGCGATCAGGTGAAGCGCATGCACAGCAACGGCATGTCCCTGGACCAGATACAGAAACGGCTCTCGCTGGCGGCCTACAAGGACCTGCGCCAGTTTCCGCAATATGAAGCCACGTTCAAGGACAACGCCGCAGCCTACTACAAGCAACTGGAAAGTGGGAAGCCCGAGCGGCAACAGCATTAGCCGGTCTGCCATTCGCCGCAGCGTCCTTTGGTTATGCGGTAGAAGTACAGTTTGATTTTCACAGCTCAGGAAAAGTCAATTTCCTTAAAAAACGTTTTCGAATTGTCATGCTGAGCGGCGCGCGCATCCCGGCGAGGCCGGGATAAGCGCAAGTCGAAGCATCCCGAGAATGCGTCCTTTGCCATGCTGCGTCAGG
Organism: Candidatus Angelobacter sp.; assembly: GCA_035703825.1. Classification (GTDB taxonomy): domain Bacteria; phylum Acidobacteriota; class Terriglobia; order Terriglobales; family Acidobacteriaceae; genus Angelobacter. The sequence goes on along the minus strand of DASSXL010000222.1, from coordinate 3,885 downwards.
GAGTTCTCTTCCAGAATGCCTGTGCTACCATCTTTGGCCGTGCGTGACGGCTCTTATTACCAGTTCTGGGTTTACATCCTTACCAGCCGCACCGGTACGCTTTATGTCGGCGTGACAGGCTACCTGGGCACTCGCATCATGCAGCACAAAATAGATTCCATTGAATGCTTCACCAAAAAGTACAAAGTGCACCGGCTCGTCTATTACGAGAGCTATGAGCACGTGATGACCGCCATTCGCCGCGAGAAGCAGTTGAAAGGCTGGCGCCGGGACAAGAAGATAACCCTGATCGAAAAGGTAAATCCACGATGGATGGACCTGGCAGAGAACTGGGGCCGGGAATGCGGTTTCGGGGACAGTACCTCAAGAGAACGCCTTGAATCGGCATGGTTGCGGGAAGCATTCTCGGGATGCTTCGACTCCCCCTCGCTCGCTCCGCTCGTTCGGAGTCGCTCAGCATGACAAGGTGGAAACTGTAATTTTTGGCAAACTGTACCACTACTGGTTATGACCGTTCCTGCCGCAAGCAACTTACAATAGTCGTCATGACTGAGAGTCAAAAACAAACTGCTCTGCCTCCGCGCCGTCCGGCGCTGCTGCCTGGCCTGCTGATAGGCGCGGTTGTGGCGCTGTTGCTGGCGGTGATCATGGCGAGGGTGCAGTCAGGCCCGCTGGCAGCATTATGGTCGGCCTTGAGTGGACGCAACACGCGCATCAGCAGTGAAGGCACCGTGATCGAGCGCATCCAGAAGCTGCAACGGCTGGAGACCGTGGTCTTCAACATGGACAAGATCGTGACCGGCGAGAAGGACAATCCTATCTTGCCCGACTTTATTGCCGGTGACCGCCTGATGATGATCGTCCATGGACAGGTGGTGGCGGGAATCGATTTCACACGGCTGAAGAAGGGCGACATCACAATCCAGGGCAGGGAGGTGCGCGTTCACCTGCCGAACCCGCAAATTCTCATCACGCGCCTGGACAATTCGCGCACGAAGGTTTATTCACGCAATACCGGCATTATGGTCCGGGTCGATCCCAATCTTGAGTCACAGGTCCGCCAGCAAGCTGAAGGTGAGTTGTTGCAGGAAGCGTCGCTCGGCGGGATCATGGCCAACGCGCGTGACAATGCCCGCGCCACGGTGACGAGTCTGCTATTGGGCATGGGCTTTGAGAAAGTTGAAGTGGAGTAGCCCGGGTTTCACGAAAATCAGTAATCTAATATCGACATTACGGCACATCCCTGAGTTGCCGATGAAAGGCCCTCAATGGAATACACCAACCTTGGCCCTACGGGGGTAAAAGTTTCGCGCATCTGTCTCGGCTGCATGACCTATGGCCGCAAGAGCTGGCGCCAGTGGGTGCTGGAAGAAGCGGAAGCCCGGCCATTTATCAAGCAGGCGCTCGAACTGGGCATCAATTTCTTTGATACCGCTGACATGTACTCCGTCGGGACCAGTGAAGAAATTCTTGGCCGTGCCCTGAAAGATTTTGGGCCGTCTCGCGACAAACTGGTCATCGCGACCAAGGTTTTCTTCCCCATGGGCGACGATCCCAACCAGAAGGGACTCTCGCGCAAGCACATCATGCACGCCATCGATGACAGCCTGCGCCGCCTGGGCACAGACTATGTTGATCTTTACCAGATCCACCGCTTCGACTACGAAACTCCCATTGAAGAGACGCTGACGGCGCTGCACGACGTGGTGAAGGCCGGGAAGGCGCGTTACATCGGCGCATCGTCAATGTTTGCCTGGCAGTTTGCGCGCATGCTGCACACCTCTGACCGTCTTGGGCTCGCGCGCTTTGTGACCATGCAGAACCATTACAACCTGGTCTATCGCGAAGAAGAACGCGAGATGGTTCCTTTGTGCCGGGCGGAAGGTGTGGGGCTGGTGCCATGGAGTCCGCTGGCGCGCGGCGTTCTTGCGGGAAACCGCAAGGCCGGAACTCTGCGCTCCCAGGAAGACGATTACACCAAGAAGCTCTACACGCAGGAAGCCGATGACCGGGTGGTGGACGCCGTGGCCCAGGTAGCCAGGAATCGCGGAGTGCCGCCGGCCCAGATTGCGCTGGCATGGCTATTGCACAAGCCTGAAGTTACCGCGCCGATTGTGGGAGCGTCCAAGCCGCATCACCTGCAGGATGCCGTGGCCGCGGTCGGGCTAAAGCTAACGCAGCAGGAAATCGCCCAACTTGAGTCGGTTTATGTCCCGCATCCAGTCCTGGGGCACCACTAACCATCCCGGGCCACCGCTGGCCTTTGTTTTATCCAGTATTCATGCGTGTTTGTGAGTGTGATAGCCATCACTGCCGCCGGGTGAGGTGAACCGTAAGAATTGTCCTTCACGGCTTGCGCTCGATAATGGCGCGCCGGACGGGGGCAAAATCGAATGGCGATCATAAACTCGGCCAATGGCAAGACGGTTGCGGAATACTCAATCGAAGAATTGAAGGAACAGGCAGCGCTGATGCGCGGCTACAATCTTACGGCGCTCTGTGCCGCGGGTTCCGGCCACTCGGGTGGGTCGCTTTCCATCATGGACGTTACCGCGGCGCTGTATCTCCGCTGTGCTGACCACGATCCTAAAAACCCCAACTGGGAGATGCGCGACCGCATCATCTGGTCCGGCGGACACAAAGCTCCCGCGCTCTATACCGCCCTGGCTTTTTCCGGCTACTTCGATAAAAAAGAGATGATGACTCTGCGAAAGTTGGGCTCGCCATTTCAGGGGCATCCGCACCGCGTGAAGCTGCCGGGCATAGAGGTTTCCACCGGATCGCTGGGTCAGGGCTTGAGCATCGCCGTGGGAGTGGCGCTGGCGCAGAAGATGGATCGATGTCCTGCCAAAACTTTCTGCATCATGGGCGATGGCGAGCAGCAGGAAGGACAGATATGGGAAGCGGCCATGGAGGCCGCGCACTACCGACTGGACAACCTGATCGGCATCATCGACCAGAACCAGCTCCAGATTGATGGCCCGGTGGCTGACGTAATGAACATTGATCCGCTCGACGAGAAGTACCGCAGCTTTGGCTGGCATGTGCTGCGGGTGAACGGCCATGACATGGAGGAGATCGTTGAAACACTGGAGCGGGTAAAGCAGGATCCCGCCGGCCGGCCCACCATGTTGATCTGTTACACGGTCAAGGGCAAAGGTGTGAGCTTTATGGAAAACAAAGCGTGCTGGCATGGCCGCGCGCCCAGCATTGACGAACTGGATCAAGCTTTGCAGGGACTCGATCTCCATGGCAAACTGCCCGTGCCGGAATTGCTTGAGTCCGCGCAGGACTATCAGGATAAAGTTGACGAGAAGCTGCAAAACAAAATGCCGCGATTCAGCGATGACTACTGGTGGAACTCCAGCCCGTCGATGAAAGCGGAGATGCGTCCCACGCGCGCCGGTTTTGGCGCGGCGCTGCGCGCCGCCGGCGACGATCCTCGCGTTTGCTGCCTGGGCCTGGACATCAGCGGCTCCATCACCATCAATGAGTTTTATGCCAACAATCCTGAGCGCAAGAAGCGCTGGCTGAGCATGGGAATTGCGGAGCAGTCGGCAACTTCAGTGGCGGCCGGGCTGGCCCGCGAAGGCAAGCTGCCTGTCTTTGGGACATACGCGACTTTTGCAGCGGCCCGCAATCTTGATCAGATCCGAGTCTCTGTCTGCTACGGCAACTTTAACGTGATGATCGCCGGCGCGCATGGCGGCGTGAGCGTGGGGCCGGACGGCGCGACGCACCAGGCGCTGGAAGATTGTTCCGCCATGATGAGTCTTCCCAACATGACCGTGGTGGTCCCTTCTGACGCCGTGGAGACACGCAAAGCCACCACCAGCCTGCTGCTGCATCATGTGGGACCAAAGTACATTCGCTTTGCCAGAGAGG
>DASSXL010000132.1:0-9843 GCA_035703825.1 Candidatus Angelobacter sp. | reverse complement strand
CTCGTCAGCTTTATGAACTATGATCTTGGTTATATAGACTTGGAGGAGAAAACCCTGCAGCCCCTCGAAAACCCCTTCGGGGCAAAAGTGTAACCCGTGTCTCCGGTACGTTCTGTTACCTATGTCTCAGGACCGGACATGGAAAGAATTGGTCGGGGAGAGAAGATTTGAACCTCCGACCCCCTGGTCCCGAACCAGGTGCTCTTGCCATGATAGGTCACTTCCCAAACACGCGGGAAACCGGCGGGTGATTCACATTTCTGCTGCTTTTGGCTTTGTCTATTCTGCGCTGGACAACTGGTAGGGCAGATTTTCTTTTTGGCCATGTACCAATTCCTGGCTAGCGGAAAATGGCCATCCTGACGATCGGCGTTCGGCCGGCGTTCGGCGGAAATCATGGGCTAACTGGGCGGTGGTGTGCGGCCGGATTCTTACGCCGCCCAGGAAAAAGCGCGATGATCAGTTTCGTGTTTTCTTCGCGACGAACATTGCGCTAACTTAAGCTGGGCCCGAGCTACGAAAAAACCCAAAATAAAGCGATTTTCGCGCTGAAAAAGCCAGGAAGGTAGAAAGTCAGGAAGGCAGACCAGCGGGAAGGAGGATAGAGCCATTCACCGCAAAGGACGCCCAGCCACCCCAGCAAGCCAAAACCGGGCTAGCCGGGGGCCCCGGTCACGCAAAGGAGGAAAAGCTCGAAAAAGGCTTACCACGGATAAACACGGATTACACGGATAGATCGGATTTACCGCGGATCGACGCGGATGAGCGCTGATTGGAAGAACATGAAGAGGAGGAGTCACAGGTGGTGACGATGCGAATGTGAAGATTGGGACAAACCCACGCCAAATTGGGATGCCTTGGGATGAACCGGGAGGGGTAGGGGAGGGGTGATCAGGTATCGAAAACAAGGACGCAGGCGAGGGCGCCTGCGCTCCACATGTTTTTTGGGTGCACAGGCAAGAGTGCCTGTGCCACAAAACCATCATCGCCGGAATCGCTGTCATCGCGCGTGATCGGAAAACCAAACCGTTAACCACAAAGGCACGAAGGGCACGAAGGAAGGGAAGGGGTAGATGGCCGCCATCGGCCGGAATCGGAACACCCCGGTACCTCACCACTGATGAACATGATGGGGACCGGAAGGCGGGAGATCGGGAAACGAAATGCCGCGGTTGAGGGCAGATTAACCCTCGCAATGAGGGCCAGCGTCGGAGCGATCGAGGCTGGAAGCGTTCTTTGACAAACTGGATACGGGAGTAAGGGATTAGCAGTCGGCCGCAAAAGCAAACCGCCTGCTTGCGGCAGGCGGCTTGGAATTGTTGACTGATGAGATGGACTGCTATCCCGCTTTTTCCATCGCGGGCAGCGATATGTCGCGGCGCTCCACCATCTCTTTCGTCACTTCGAACTCTTTGACGCGCTTTTGGCTGGGCAGGTGATACATCAGGTCGAGCATCAGCTCTTCCAGGATCATGCGCAGGCCGCGCGCTCCCACTTTGCGCAGCATGGCCTCGCGCGCAATGGCAGCGAGCGCTCCTTCAGAGAATTTAAGCTTCACGCTCTCAAATTCAAACATGCGCTGGTATTGCTTGATGATGGCGTTGCGCGGCCGGGTGAGGATTTCGATCAGCGCGGCTTCGTCAAGATCATTCAAGATGCCGACGACAGGCAGGCGTCCGACGAATTCCGGGATCAGGCCGAAGCGGACCAGGTCCTGGGGCTCGGCTTTTTGCAGCAGCTCGGTGTCACGCTTGCTGGCTTCAGTAAACTCTTTTTCTTTCTGCTCGCTTGTGCGGAAGCCCATGGATTTTTTGCCGATGCGCCGGGCCACGATCTTCTCCAGTCCAACAAATGCGCCGCCGCAGATAAACAAAATATTGGTGGTATCGACCGGCGTAAATTCCTGGTGCGGATGCTTGCGTCCCCCCTGCGGAGGAACGTTGGCGACGGTGCCTTCAAGGATCTTGAGCAGCGCCTGCTGCACGCCTTCACCGCTCACGTCGCGCGTGATGGAGGGGTTTTCGTCCTTGCGGCCGATCTTGTCAATTTCGTCGATATATATGATGCCGGTCTGCGCGCGGCCCACGTCGCCATCGGCAGCTTGCAACAGTTTGAGCACGATATTCTCAACGTCCTCGCCCACATAGCCGGCTTCAGTGAGAGTGGTGGCGTCCACAATGGCAAACGGCACATCGAGCATGCGGGCCAGCGTCTGGGCCAGCAGCGTTTTGCCCGTGCCGGTGGGGCCGATCAGCATGATGTTCGATTTCGTCAGTTCCACTTCGCCGGTCTTGGTGCGGTTCATGTGGATACGCTTGTAGTGGTTGTAAACGGCGACGGAAAGCTTTTTCTTGGTCTGGTCCTGCCCGATCACGTATTCGTCGAGGAAGGCTTTCACTTCCTGCGGCTTGGGCAGATGGTTGGGAGCGGCAGCGGCATGCGATTCGGTGCGGTCGTCTTCCAGGATGGAATTGCAGACGGCGACGCATTCATCGCAGATGTAAGCCCGGGGATAATCGCTGGGTGAGGAGATGAGCTTGGCAACGGCGTCCTGTGATTTATGGCAGAACGAGCAACGAAGGGTTTCTTCCGGCGTCCTGGGCTTCACAATCGAACTCCTTGATTCAGTCGGACCTTGTTATTTTACTGCGGCCAGCGGCCCGGCTGAGCTGACTTTGGTAACGCTACTTATGCTTGTAGATAATATCGTCGATGATCCCGTACTCTTTTGACTGTTGGGCATTCATTATAAAGTCGCGCTCAACGTCTTTTTCCACCTTCTCCAGCTTCTGCCCGGAATGCTTGGCAATGAGCTGGCTGGTGATTTCCCGCATACGAAGAATCTCTCTAGCATGTATATCAATATCCGTGGCCTGGCCGCTAAGGCCAGACATCAAGGGTTGATGAATAAGAATCCTAGAAGTGGGTAGGGCGAAACGCTTATTGGCGGCACCGGCACAAAGTAACAAGGCCGCCATGCTCGCGGCCTGGCCGCAGCAGATGGTCATCACGTCAGGACGCACGAACTGCATGGTGTCATAAATCGCCATGCCCGCGGTGATCGAACCGCCGGGAGAATTGATGTAAAGCTGGATGTCTTTCTCAGGATCTTCGGCCTCAAGGAACAGGAGCTGCGCGATCACCAGGTTGGCAATCGTGTCGTCAATCGGGGTGCCGATAAAAATGATGTTGTCGCGCAGCAGCCGGGAATAAATGTCATACGCGCGTTCGCCGCGGCTGGTCTGCTCTACTACCATCGGTACAAGTGCCATAAATCGCTTTTCCTTCCGTCAAAGCTGGGATCTCCCCAGGCCAGAAAAACTAATTTGAATTCGTATACAGCAAGTTTAACGCTTTTTCGCTCCGCATGCGGTCGCGCAGGCGCTCCACGGCGTTGTCTTCAGTGAGGCGTTTCTTTACCTGCTCCACCGGCTGCTGCATCTGCGCGGCCATGGCTTCGATTTCGCGCTCCAGTTCCTCATCGCTCACCTGGATATTTTCCTTAATGGCGATCTTGGCCAGCAGCACGCTCGACTTGACTTCCTTTTTCGCGAATTCCTCCTGGCCGGCGCGAAGGCGGCCAAAGTCCATGCGGCGCATGTCTTCCGTCTTCATGCCCTGGGCAGCCAGCGCGCGCAGCCCGCGTTCCAGGCGCAGATCAATCTGGTGCTCCACCATCGACCGCGGCACAGGGAAGTCATGCTTGGCGATCAGCTCTTCAATCAGCTTGTCTTTTGCGTCATGCTCGGCTTTGTGTTTGAGCTCGGCCTCCATGTTTTCGCGGAAGCGCTGCCGCAGGTCGTCCAGTGTCTGAAAGTCGGGGCTGAGTTCTTTGGCAAAGTCGTCATTCAATTCCGGCAGGGCTTTTTTCTTAATGGCATTGACCTTCACTTTGTAATCAAAGGTCATGCCGGCCAGCCGCTTGTCATAAAAATCTTCAGGATAAGACACTTCAAAGCTGCGCTCTTCGCCGGCCTTGGCGCCGCTCAGGTGCTCAGTAAATTCCGGGATGGTATTGGCCCCGCCGATCTCCACCAGCACCTCTTCCATCTGCACCGGCTGCGCCGCGTCTTTTTGTTCTGTGCCTTCGGTTGCGGTGTCTTTTGCATCAGCGGCCTCGGCGGTTTTGGGCTCCGCTTCAGCCGCTTCGGGTTCGTCGTCGGCCAGGCCCTTAGGCCGCGCCTCAAACGATACCTGCACGAACTCGCCGTTCTCCGCGCCGCGATCGTCATTTACCGGATCAAAGCTGGCCTGGCGCTCCTGCACCTTGGCGAGCTCGGCGTCAATCTGCTCCTCGGTTACCGCGATCTCTGGTTTCTCGACCCTGATGGCCTTGTAGTCGCCCAGTTCGAATTCCGGCAGCACTTCAAACGCGGCCTTGAACTTGATGGGCTCGCCTGGAGTGAATTCCAGTCCATATATATGAGGTTGAGAAACCGGTCGGAACCCGCCCTTGATCACGGCCTCGCGGAAGTACTGCGGCACCAGGTGCTCCACCACGTCACTGGTGATCTCGCTGGAAAACCGGTTGCGCACCATGCTGGCCGGGACCTTGCCTTTGCGGAAGCCCGGAATCCGGGCCTGTTTGGAGTACTGCTGCACCAGCGCTTCCTGCTGCCTGGCCACCACGTCGGCGGGGATCTCCACGCTGATCTCGCGCTTGCAGGCGGGATCCATCGGCGGAGGCCCTTCAGCATGTGTGTGGCCGTGACCTTCGTGCGAGTGGTTGTGCTCTTCTTCAGAGCGGCCCGCAGGCTGGCCTTCGATGGCCTGCCCCTCGACTGCGGGGCTCTCAAGTGCCCGATCTTCAGACAGTTGACCCCCAGCGGGTTGGCCCTCGGCAGGCTGGCTTGCAGGATCGCCCGGTTTGGTTTTCTTTGCTGCTTTGTTCAAGTGATTTCCTTATCCACTGCCGCTGGAGGAAGACACGGCAAAATCAAGGTTTTGATGCACGTACCCCAAACAATCAGTTTAAGAGACGTTGCGATAGGGGTCAAATGGTGGAGGGGCCTTTGGAAGATGGCCTCTGTCGGCGCGGATGAAACTCAGAAAGCGTCCATCATCCACAAGTTGCTGCTTACATCCCAAGCCTCCATGGCTAAGTGGCGACCGTCCGGAGAGGGTATAGCAAATGTGCCCGGGCTGCCTTCTCGCCCCCACAAAACAGTCGCATTCCCCTGCAGGTCTAGATGTACCACAGCAATACCCCGCTTCATGGGACTTCCCATCAACAGACCTTTTTGATCCGGCATCCACCACACCAATCCCCCAAGCCATTGCTGCCCATTCACGACCCAGCCGCGCACCGAAATCCTGCGAGGGTGCCCTCCTTCCAATGGAAGGACCGTGATTCCCCAGTCGTGTTGCTGCAAAACTGCAAGACGTTTCCCGTCCGGGGAAAGGTCCCAGGCATAGAGCTTGTCCGGCAAGACGCCAAATCTGGTTAGCTCCCGCCCGCGGCCGCGCATGGGATCGAGAGCGGTGAAGATGAGCTGCCTGCCATTGGCGCTCCGCTCTGCGAAGACGCACACATTGCCCCAGGTATTGGCGCAGCGTATCGATCCTTCAAAACTGGCGGCAATGACGAATTGCGGCACCCCTCCGGCAAACGGAATTCGCATTACCTTGAGCGCCTTGTAGGAATCGGATCCGGGCTTTCCTTCCCAATTATGGGCTTGATAGAGGATCCAGGAACCATCGGGAGTTATCCGGGCCCCACCTGTAACGCCCTTTCCTCCGACTATCATTTCCACCCTGTCCCCATCTATCGCCTGTTTAAAGATCCCCCAAGGTCCATTGCGGTCAGACAAGAAAAACACTGTTCCGCTGTCGTGCGTCCATGTCAGGGGATTGTTGTAGTTCTCATCCAGTGTGAGTCGCCGCGGGGCAGTAATTTGCGTTCCGTTGTTCCGAAAATCCGCAACATAAACACTGGTATTAGCCTTCCATTTGAGGAACGCAAAATGCTTTCCATCCAGCGTAGCGCTGGTGGAACTCATGCACGCTCCAGTCCAATTCGATAACTGTCGCGGTGGTTGGAGTATCTCGCCTGTTCCGATATGGATGGGAAGCTCCCAATAGTTGCAGATGTTGCTGTTGGTGGCCTCCCCGTCCAAAACATAGATCAGCCGCCCGTCCGGCAGCCACAAGTAATCCCTCAGCGGCGTTGCGACGGGAAACCGAAGAACTTCTTTAGGCAGGCCGCCCTCGAGATCATTTGTTTCAATGACCGCACCAGACCCATTTGTCTTCAAGTAGAGCGTACGTTTTCCATCGCCCGACCAGTGCAATCCGACGATCGTGCTGCCCTCCTCGGTTTCATAGAGCTTGTGCGCCTGCTGGCCATCGGCGGCCATTTGCCAGATTTCCCGGTCGCCAAAGTGTCCCGGATAAGCGCGCGTGCCGCCCATTTTTAAATTACCCCTGAGGGGCATTACTCGCGCTGGCTTGGTTCCAAAGGCAATCCATGCGCCGTCGGGGGAAACAGAAAATGCCTCGGCATCGTCGCGGAGCTTGCGAGGATCTCCCCGAAGTACGGAGAAGACCCAGATGCTGCTATCCTGCGCGCTCCAATCTGTGGGGTCCTGATCCGCAGGATGGGAATTGGCAATAAACCTTGTGCCATCCGGAAACCACCTGACGACCTCCCAGGTCATCTCGACGCTCAAGACTGCTTCTGGCTGGGCCACGTTCTGCAACTCACCCGTAGCAATGAGTTTGATGTGCATCCCCGTTTTGTCGGTGTAGGCCAGATACCTGCCGTCGGGTGAGATTACGCCTCCCGATATGTGGTTCTCACTGGAGTTGCTGGTGAGCTGTCTTGGCGGGGCTTGGGTCGCCTGCCGCGGTGAGCGAGTTACCTGCAAGAAACCCAGGGAAGCCACCACAAAAAGAAGGCCCAACGTCACCATGCGCCGTGTCCGTGAGGCGAACCACGCGCGGACCCTTGAATCTTTTTCCGGCTTTGCGGTTTCAGCAGCGATGGCAAGAGCCGGAGAAGATGATTCAGGGATGGAAGAACCGGAATGTGCCGACGGTTCCTGAATTGGCCGCGAAGCTTTTCCCGGTGCAGGAGCCGTAGGTTGTTCTATGGCCTCAACCGTCACCGACGCCGTGAAACGGTAGCCTCGGCCGGCGAGCGTTTCAATCCAACGCGGGCCTGCCGCGGAATCCCCTAAAGCGTCCCGCAGCCGGTTGACGGCCTTATTCAAACTCTGGTCAAAGTCGACGAAAGTATCAGCGGACCACAGCCGTTCCTTGAGTTCTTCACGCGTGACTAATTCGCCTGGACGAGCCAGTAGCAACGCCAGGACCTGGAAAGGCTGCTCTTGAAGGCTGAAGGTCCGTCCATTGTTACGGAGTTCGCGAGTCTGAAGATCAAGCTCAAACTGTCCGAAGCGGACGCGGCGCCGCGATTCGGCGGGAAGTGGCATCTGACTTTCTCCCAGGAATTACCAGTTGGAGGAAGTGTACATCCCAATCCTGACCTTCACAAACAGAACATAAGACATTGAAAGCCCAACTACTTCCGGCATGTCATAAGGATGTCCGATGTTGGTCCGACGCGCGCCATTGACCAAAGTAGCTGTTTGATCGCAGATTTTACCGTGAGGGATCTCACAGAATCAGTCTTGCCTTTGTTACAGATGGTGATTCTTGATTCACATGTCACGACAGTGCCGAGAACTAGCAAGTCCGCGGAGGGAACCACTGCTTGGCATATAGAAAGGATTTATCGATGAAACGGCCTTCGAACATGTTTCTTCAACTTGCAAGTGCCATGATCATGCCTGAGCTGATCCGATTGCCAAAATCCGCCAAGCCGGCTCATCTTATGTGGGGTTACCCCCTTCCGCTGGTCCGGTTTGCCACCTTGTGCGGCAGGCGATGGCTCTTAACCGTGCTTCTAGCCGGATTCGCAGTCGTTATGGGTTTGCCCAGCCCGGCATTTGGACTGCAAAACGATCCTCTTTTTCTTCCCTACCAGTGGTACCACCTGAACAAGGGACAGGGAGACGATACGCCGGGGATGGACGGTACGGCCGGAGCCGACGCACGCACTTCGCTGGCATGGAAAATCACGATGGGCTCCAAGCAGACAATTATCGCCATCGTGGAACCTGGTGGATTTGACGTAGGTATTCCCGTCCTCTTTGGCAAGTCGGTCCCAGGTCATCCTGACCTTGTGCCTAATTTCTGGGTGAATCCCGGCGCCAACACATTTGGTGATTTCCATGGCTGGAATTTTGAAAATTGCACTCCTGAAAAAATTACTGCTACCGGGGCTCCCAGCTGTGGCAGCAGTCTTACGAGTCTTACGCCAGGGAATCATGGAACCCTCGTCGCAGGTGTGATTGCCGCCAAAGGAGACAATAATCAGGGAATAATTGGAGCCTGCCCCTACTGCTCGATCATGTTGCTCACAACCGGAAAAAGCAAGACTTCTGGAAGCCCCCCGGCCACTCCAGTTGATATGGCGATAAGCGCGGCATTGAAATACGCCCAACTCCATGGAGCCAAAATTATCAACGTCAGTCACGGGGTGTGTGATTTTCGAACTGAGTTCAAATGTTTTGGTGTTAAGACAGGAGACTTTCCCAAAACGATAGATGCAATCCAGGATGTAACCGATAAGGGAGTGGTGGTTTTATTCGCGGCCACCAATTCCAGCGAGGACGTCTGCAGCGAGCCAAGTACCAAATCGTTTGCCTCATTGCCAGGAGTTATCGCGGTTAGCAGTTCGACAAATAGGGACCAGCGAGCCGGCTTCGGTCCTGTAGCTCAGAAAAACCCGGGGTTCTGGGGAAATGCGTACGGAAATTGTATATCTGTTATGGCGCCGAGTTGGCATCAAGATCCGGGTACGCTGGGAATAACGACGACTTCTCGCCCTCTTAAAATGGACGGCTTCAACCCCGGTGTGATGGGCGGGAAGTGCCAAGGTACCCAGATACCCGAGCAAGACGACCCCAGTTACACCAACTGTTTTGCCGGCACATCTTCGGCAACAGCTTTGACATCCGGGGTGGTTGGCCTGATTCTTACGGCCAACCCAAGTTTGACTCCGTTGCAAGTGAAGCGGCTTCTCCAGGACACCGCCGACAAGATCGAAGATTCGGTAGGGGCGTATTCGCCGACTACAGGTTTCAGCTCTCCCCCAAAAAACAGTCCCTCACAAGGAGTGCCGACCCACGCATTTGGAAGGATCAATGCCGTTGAGGCCGTGGGTATCGCTGCCTTGGCGGTCGGGAAAATAGAGAAGAACGTAAAACCACGTGCAGACATTTTTGTCCGCGACAACGACCTTGATTGGGGAAACACCTCTCAGCCAAGCAGTTTTCTCCTTGAACCAACTCGTGGTTTTATTGCCCCTGGGGACAGTCCGGACATCAAGGTTGGCACGAGCCAGGTCCCGCCAACGCTCGCCACATTTGACTCCTTCAGCGAGCAACTCACTCTTGGAAAAAAACAATGGGTCTATGTTCGTGTACGCAACCGCAGCCCCATCACCGCGGAATCGGTCCGAGTAAAGCTCTACTTGGCGCAATTCAACACATCATTGCCAGAGTTGCCGTTAAACTTCTGGAACAATTTCCCTAATAACCCTGAGCCCTCCAAAAATAGTCTGTGGCATCTCGCCGGAGACACAACGATAAACGATCTGAAATACTCCGGCGCGTCCGTCGCTGGATGTCCGGTTCGGGCATACCCTTCCTGCCCAGCTGATCCCGGCACTGTGGATCCTAATGCTAAAGCCACCGACAATGCCCAGATCGTATCCTTCGAGATTGATGTGCCAATTGCGTATCCGTCCTGGTCCAATCTGTCGCTGCTGGTCATAAT
>DASSXL010000215.1:0-5582 GCA_035703825.1 Candidatus Angelobacter sp. | reverse complement strand
TAACGCAAAGGGCTTCGGCTTTATCGGCCGGGATGACGGCCCTGATGTGTTCGTCCACTACAGTGCCATCCAGTCGGAGGGATACAAAAGCCTCCAGGAGGGCGATGACGTTGAATTCGAAATTGTTCAGGGACAGAAAGGTCCTCAGGCCGAAAGCGTGACCAAGCAAGCAACCACGCAATCTGCCTGATCGATCATCCTGCCGGCTGACTGATTCGAAGACCCGGTCGACCCCACTCCCGGGTCTTTTTATTTTGTCGCTACGCTCCACACCGCTCGACGCTTTGGGTCGCGTGGCTGCATTCTGCTGCTCTTGAGGCACGCCGCTCGGCGCGCAAGCCGGCCTCGCGTCGGGGCTTGCGACGATCGATTGTTTTGTCGCTACGCTCCACACCGCTCGACGCTTTGGGTCGCGTGGCTGCATTCTGCTGCTCCTGAGGCACGCCGCTCGGCGCGCACGTCGGCCTCGCGTCGGGGCTTGCGACGATCGATTGTTTTGTCGCTACGCTCCACACCGCTCGACGCTTTGGGTCGCGTGGCTGCATTCTGCTGCTCCTGAGGCACGCCGCTCGGCGCGCAAGCCGGCCTGGTTGGTTCTCTGGTATTAAGTTGGGCCATGCGTCGCCTACCCCTTGGAGTTACAAGCTCTTTTTTGTGGAAGCAGAGTAGATGCGTCCCTACACTCTACTTCGCTGCTTACCTCAAAAAGAGAGAGATTACAAAATTGTCGAAAAAGACCGTGTGCTTGTGTGCGTTCATCGTGCTGCTGGCTGGGACGTCGTTCGCCGGCGTCAGTGTCCAGTCGCCATCCGCGACCAGCGTTACTTCGCCTGTCCATTTTGTTGCGACGGCAACTTCCACTCATCCCATCACGGCAATGCGCATTTATGTGGATGGAATCAGCGTTTTCAATAACACGAGCGCCAGCCTTGATACATTGGTGACCATCGCCCCCGGCCAGCACAGCACGGTGGTCCAGGCCTGGGATTCCACGGGCACGGTCTTCAAGAACACAATGATCTTGACCGTGGTAAGCTCCTCTTCCCCCACGCCGACTCCTACTCCCTCGGCTTCGCCGACCCCCTCAACTGCTCCTTCCGGCGCCACCGTGAAAAGCGATATTGACCAGATGCCCGGCTGGGAGAGTTGCACCGTCTGCGCCGGAGCCAACGCTGCCGGCCCTTCGGCCACTTATTCGATGACGGAAAACGTGCTCTCTCCAGCGCTCGATGGTAAAGCAGCCCAATTCAACATCGGCGGCAGCACTCCTTACTCTGACGCGCTCTGGTGGAAGCAGTTGGGCGGCAACAATGCCATCAAAAATTTCACCTACGACGTGAATTTCTATATCACCAATTCCGCCGCGCCGCAGGCCCTGGAGTTTGACGTTAACCAGTCCAATAACATCTACAAGTTCATCTTCGGCACGCAATGCAACATCAAAGACGGCGCTCAATGGGACGTATGGGGCAACGCTTCCGGCAACTGGATCCACACGGGTATTCCATGCACCGCTCCGGCCGCTTATACATGGCACCATCTCACATGGCAATTCCAGCGCACCGCCACGCAGGTAAGTTATGTCTCGTTTACCTATGACGGCGTTACGCACTATGTGAACCGCACGTATCCGGCGGGTCCCAACAACGTAAGTGAAATCAACGTGGCCTTCCAGATGGATGGCGACAGCAAGCAAACCGCTTACTCCACATGGCTCGACAAGGTCTCACTCACGTACTGGTAGACGGACTGAAGAAACCTTTTGCCCGGGACTTCAATGTCCCGGGTTTTTCGTTTCGACTTTACGGCTTTGCCGTCAGGCTCACCCGGACCCAGTACTCGGGCTTGGGCGGCGGCGTAAAGGCCGCCTTCTCCAGCTTGGGCCGCAGGCAAGCATCGCTGGCCGTCTCCGGGACGACCATCATCTGTTGCACCGCTCCCTTGCCGCTTACCTGCAGGATCAGCATCGTAGGCGCGGGGCCGCCGCTGACCGACGACGAACAATCTTTCAGTGCGCGCGCGTAGCGGGCGGAAAACTCGCGGGCGATCAGGCTGTCATACTTCTGGCCTTCCGGGGTGGCCACGTTCGCGTTCACGGCTTTGTAAGCTTCAATCATCCTGCGGACGGGCACCGCCGTATTCCGCGCCCAGGTCTTGATCTTGTCAAAATATTCCTTGCTGCCCCAGGTGGCCGGGTCCCAGCGGTCGCCAATCTGCGCAAGCGTTTCGTCCGTCACCAGGTAATCGCCAAACCGGGCGGCCATGAGCGCAAGTTGGTTCTGCCGGACAGGCGTCACGCCGTATTGCGCCACCAGCGCCTGGTATCCCAGCATGGCCCGCGACCATGAGAGATGCTGCGGGATGTTTCCCAGCTCGCGATTGCTCATGATCGACTGCGTGATCTGCCAGTAAAGAATGTCGCCGGCCTTGCCTCCCGCGGCATTGGCTGAAGCCTCAGTGAATTTTTCGACTTCGCCTTCTTTGCCGCGCCACTGCGGCATCAGTCCCAGCGCCACTTCCTGATAGCTGTAATAAAACTCCGGCTCAAAGGCCGCCGCTTTCTGCAACAGGTCGGTCAGGTCCGCGGCCTCCCAGCCTTTGGCGCGTCCCAGTTGCAGCATCACGTAATACCACTCCGGGCAATTGGGATGGACCCCCAGCAACTCCCCTTCCGCCAGCTTGATGCGCTCTTCAAACAGGCGACTGCCTGCCGGCGTGACCGATGAGTCGCTGCCGTTGCCGCGGGCCTGCCACGCATAATTCAGGTACGCATAGGCCAGCGCCACGCGCGCCGTGACCGATTCAGGCCGCTGCACAGCCCATCGTTTCAGGCGGTCCAGCTCGTCAGCCCATTCCGATTCCGTGGCCGGCGCCTTTTCCCGCGGCGACTCCACCGCGGAATAAAACGTGTACAGCCTCCAGCCGCCGCCGGGGAAGCGGGTCTTGCCAAACCTATCGGCCGACGCCGCGTCGTCCAGGACTTTAAAGTGCTCCTGCCCCAGTTGCGTTTTCACGCGGGTGGCGTAGGCGGCCTCGTCGCGCTCGGAGAGCAGGGTCATGGTGGCATTGATATCGCTGGCGGGAGCAGTTTGCCGCTTTGCGCCGGTCTTTTCGGCCGCCGAGGGAGCTGCTTCCTCTTTTCCAGCTCGCACCCTGCGGGCAATATCGCCCAGCGACTCCTGCGCCGCGACGGCGCTGCTCAGCGCCGCTGCCAGCGCGAGCCAGCCACATCCACAAAACCATCGTCTCCGCATACGCCCAAGGATAGGCCACTTTACTCTGCCAATGACAGTTACCTGAGTGCTAAGTCATTGATCATAAAGGCCACTCCCCAAAGCGGCCCTGGGATCTGGCCTGTTGCCGATCAGGGTCATCAGTGTTAATGGGTGGTGAGGTTTTGGGCTTTTCCCGATCCCGGCAATTACGGCGATTTTGGCAATTTCCCAAATCCGTGTCATCGGTGTTGTTCCGAAAATGTATTCATCCAGATGTAACCTGTGGTTTTCGTAGGGTGTTAGTTTGTGTCGTTTGGGTCCGTCGTCCTCGCCAGCCACTCTCAGAAACCATACACATTTTGCTCATAGATTGACTCTCTCCCCTCCAAACATGTCTAATCATGGTGTCAATGCGCTTTGCCAGACCAATTCTGATCGCAGTACTGGGTTTTGCCTTCGCGGCTTATGGATTTGATTGTTCGCCCATCATGTCCCCCGATCAGGCAATGGAGTGCTGCGATTCCATGGATTGCTCCCACGGATTGTACGGAAAAGATTGCTGCCAGACCGGTTCTTCCGTACATGCGCCCTTTGTCCAGCCTGCATCGATGCACAGCGTTGCGTTCACATCGCTGGCTTTGGCCGCTCCGCCTGCGCCCATGCAACCCAGCTCTATCGATCGTGCGGATGAACGCGCAGTTTTGCGCTTTCATGATCCGCCTTTGATCTTTGAACCGACCGCTCCTCTTCAACTCCGTATCTGATTCTTCCTCCGGTCCGATAGCGTTGTCAGGCACTCGTATGCCTGCGCTCTGTTCTTTACTGGAGGAAAATCTGTGTCATTGCGAAAACCAAATTCCGCATACCCTGCAATCGGTGCATGGCTGCTTCTTGTTTTCTGGTGCGGTCTTTCCCCTGCCCGGGCACAGGGCCCGGCCCCGGAAACCGCGCCGCCGCTTTTCCCCGGCGGCGGACTCATATCGTACAACTCCATATTCACCACCCGCGGCGCCTCGCCTCTGGCGGCTGGGCGCATCCCCGCTACTGCGCGCCCCACGCTCTCGCATGAAGGCGACATTAACTTCACCTGGGGTTTTTATAAGGACTTCGATCTCACCCTCATCCTGCCCATCGTGACCAGCCATTTTTCGCCACCCGGAGCGTCGCAAGTCGGAGGAACTGGCCTGGGCGATCTGCTGGTCCTGG
This sequence comes from Candidatus Angelobacter sp., assembly GCA_035703825.1. Taxonomy (GTDB): domain Bacteria; phylum Acidobacteriota; class Terriglobia; order Terriglobales; family Acidobacteriaceae; genus Angelobacter. Next base: position 1,161 of record DASSXL010000215.1, on the reverse strand, counting down.
TGAAGTACCGCTTCTATCGGCGCGATTCACCGCGAGGCACCACGCAGGCTTCCGTAACGCTGGGCCCGAAACTTCCCACTGGCCGCACGGGACTGACCGATCGCACTGGTCTCCGTTTGCCTGCGGGACTGCAGCCCGGCTCCGGCTCTACTGACATGTTTCTTGCCGCCAATTGGACCTACACAGGACTCTTCAACCTGCGCCGTCTGGTGGCCGATGAAGACTTCCATTCTCTTCTCCGGTCAGAAGGCAGCCAGGCAACGCGCCTGGGCAGCGATCTTGAATCGCGCTTCTGGCTCTCTTACCGTCCTTATGAAGCAAAGAATGGAGAGCGTGAGTGGTTTATCGGCCCGGCGCTGACTCTGCTGCATTCACAGGACGACCGCATCGGCGGTGTCACCCAGAATGGCAGTGGCGGAACGGCATTGCTGGCGGGCATTACAACCTACGTCGGCCTGCGGCCGGGCTTGCATGCGTGGGTGGCAGCAGATTGGGACATTGCGCATTCCAGCGGGGCATCCTATTCGCCGGTCCGCCGCCACATCAGTTTTGGCATTACGCAACAATTTCGCATTCATCTCTAAAGGAGGAACATCTTGAATATCAGAAAGCTCAGTTTGATTTTTCTGCTTGGCTCCATGCTCGCGGCTCCGCTGGCCCGGGCACAGATCACGCACGTGGATATGCGCGTGGAAGGCATGACTTGAAACTTTTGAGCCTACGGGGTGAAACAACACCTGGGACGCCAGTCTGGCGTTCAAAAAGTTGAAGTCAGTCTGATTGATGGAAAAGTTGACGTTACGCCCAAAGAAGACGGGCAGATTGATCCGGCACAGCTTCTCAAGGCGACCTATGACAGCGGAGTCTCGGTGGCCGAGATGGATGTGACCGCGCGGGGAAAAGTGGTGAAAGACCCGTCCGGCAGTTTCGCCTTGCAGGTAAGCCCGAATCGGTCTTACCAGTTCGCACAGAATGAGTTGTCGCAAGGACTGGAATCTCTGGCCGGCTCGCCGACCGTGGTCACGCTACGCGGACAGTTATACAAGAAGCCCGCAGGAAAAAAGAAGCCGGACAATTCGCAGCCCTTGAAACTGACGGTACTGGAAGTGCAAAAGAGGGAATAGATGCTGAGAGAATGCGTGTTTTGCCTGTTTCTTGTTG
>DASSXL010000142.1:0-18067 GCA_035703825.1 Candidatus Angelobacter sp. | reverse complement strand
CACTTCCTCCTTGCCCGTGGGGAACCAGTAGACGGCCAGCCCTTCTTTCACCGGCGCCTGCGGCGTAATCAGCTTCCACGGCACCTGGTAGGTCTGCTGGCTCGATCCTCCGCCCATTCCGCCCATGCCTCCGCCGCCGCCGCCACCGCAGGTGGCCCACGTCTGCGGGACAAGTAACACGTAAATCATGAGCAGACACACGACGCGTTGCATGAGAGGAGTTTTCATGGCCAAAATTATAGCAGGCAAGCTGCTGCTGGGCCGTGCTATCTGGCCCGATTTGGACCGCCATTTCCGTTATGAAACCCACCTGGGACGAAATGCATGCTCGGTCTTCCTCCGACCATGCATTTTCTCCGCGTCTCCGTGGTGGAGATTCCGCTTATTTCCGATCAGTGTTATCAGTGCTGATCAGTGGTAAGTTTTTGATCTTTATTCCGATCCGCGACCATCCGCGTAAATCCGCGATAAGCACGTTGTTGTTCCACCCGATCTCGGCGATCCCGGCGATTCCCTCAAACCCTTCTCGCCGGCGCTGGTCCCGGGTCAAGGATCTCTGGCTCGGTTGTCCGCCGACGGTCATGATCGATTACATCTTGCTCGGGTGCGCTGTTCAATTGGCGTGTGGCGAAGAACACTGCTGCTGTCCAGGTGGGGAAAAGATCGAGTCCGGGCATCAGCTCCGCGGCAAAGGTGGGCAGAAAGGCCCAGTGCCATCCCAGCAGCTTGATCAGGATAGCGCCGACCACGACGTCCAGCGCGGTATCCAGCGGAGAGAGGCCGCCTTCAGCAAACAGGGGCATGCCCACGATCTGGATCGCGTCGGCCAGGATGGCGATGAACCAGGCTTTGCGCTGCTCCGGCGACTTGACTGTCTTGAGGAAGTCGAATTTGAAAAATTCCAACATAAAGATTCCTGCCAAAAGAATACATCGGTCGTCAAATGCAAGGTCTTCCGATCATCCGATCACCCGATCACCCGATCACCCGATCACCCGATTTATTTGATGCCCACCAGCGCCATTTGGCGTCCGGTTTTTCCTCTTTCTGCCCGATGAGAGAAAAATGTCCTCGGCTGGCACACGGTGCAGTCCTTGAGCGCCGTGATGTTCGCCTCGGGCACGCCCGCGGCCAGCAGTTGGCGGCGATTGGCCTCCCGCAAGTCAAGATGCAGCTTGATGCACGGATCGCCATGGCCCGGCGCGCGCTGGTTCATGAACAGCATGGGATAGCGCTCGCGCACCGCGTCCGACTCCTGCACGCGATGAAATAGCTCAGCGGCGTATGCAAACTGCGTATGAAAAGCTTCTTCCACTTCCTCGCCCACTTCAAACGAGCATTGCTGGATACCCGGCCCAATCGCCGCGTGAATATCTTCCGGACGCGAGCCGAATTCCAGCCGCATGATGCCCACGCCTTTTTCCACGATGCGCTTCACCGTCCCGCGCCAACCGGCATGAAACGCGCCCACAGCTTTCGTCTTGGTATCCACCAGCAGGACAGGGAAGCAATCTGCGGTAAGGATGCCCAGCACAATGCGGCGAAGATCAGTCACCAGCCCATCGCCCACAAATCGTTCCGCCTTGCGCGAGCGGACAACATGAATCAGGTCGGAATGCACCTGGCGCAACGTGATCAGCGGCCACGGCTTGCTATTGGTCGCGGCGCCCGCGGCCAGCAGAATTTGTTTGCGATTGCGCTCCACGCTGGCGCGAAGGTCGTCTTTGGTAAAGCCGGCGTTGAGCGTCCGCCCGCCATAGCTGGTGGTAAAGCCGCCGGGACGCGTGGTGAATCCGTGGACCAGCCACGGAAGACGTTTTAAATCAGCAGATTGCAGCAGCTTCAAGCCGGCCGATTTCCGTGGTTGAGTAGCCCGCGATTTTGCAAGAGTTGGCACAGACCATTCTAAATCGGCGTTTAGCAATTGCGTGCCTTCTCCAATGAGCATCGAAATGTAAGTAGAAGCAGAAGAGGCAGTGACCAGAGGAGCATCCATCGCGTGGCCACATTGACCGAGGCAAAAATGCCCAAATCGGCAAGGCCGGACCAGAGCGAAATCGCCAGTGCCATGAAGCACTATCGCGCGCTGCGATGGTTTGCCGTGATCTCCATGCTGGCCATTATTTCCTGGGTGCTGATTGACCTGTTTGGGCCGATTCCGAAATACCAGCTCAACAACCGGCCGGCGGCGGATCTCACCTCACGCGAGTATGTGCAACAACTGGAAGCGCTGGCGGCCTCGCGGATCGAGCCGCACACGCATATTGAGGCTTTGCCCAACGGCGTGAATTTTTATGAGGCGGAAATCGCAGCCATCGGCACGGCCACACAGAGCATTGACTGGGAAGCCTACATCTTCGCCAAGGGCGAGATCGCCCAGCGCGTGGTGAATGCGTTGACTGAACGGGCGCGCGCCGGGGTCGAGGTGAACTTGCTCATTGACGCGGTGGGAAGCCTTTCCACGCCAAAGAAATTCTTTGATGGCTTGCGCCAGGCCGGCGGGCATGTGGAGTGGTACCATCCGCTGCGTTGGTACAACTGGCCCCGCGCCAATAACCGGACGCACCGCGAACTGATCGTGATTGACGGGAAAGTTGGCTTTCTGGGCGGCGCGGGCGTGGCCGACCACTGGTGGCACGGCAAAAAGAATGACGCGCCCTGGCGCGATACCATGTTCAAAATCAGCGGCGATGCCGTGCGCTCGATACAAAGCACGTTCGTGGAGAACTGGCTGGAATCCTCAGGACAGATCCTGATCGGGCCAAAATACTTTGTCTCACAAGACAACAATGACGGCGCTCAAGCGCTTGTGGTGGACAGCAGCCCGTCGCAAGGCGGATCGACCCGGGCAAGAATTTTGTTTCAGACGCTGATCGGCTCGGCCCGCAAAAATCTGCGGATCACCACACCGTATTTTCTGCCTGACGACAGCCTGAGCAAAGAAATTGTCCGGGCGATCAAGGAGCGCCATGTTCACGTGCAGATCCTTCTTCCCGGCAAGCACAACGATCACAGCATGACGCGCAGCTCCAGCCGCGGAACCTATGGCGATCTCTTAAAAGCCGGCGCGGAGATTTATGAGTACCAGCCAGCCATGATCCACGCCAAGATCATGATTGTCGATGATCTCTGGTGTGTTGTGGGATCCACGAACATGGACCACCGGTCGTTCGGCTGGAATGATGAAGTGAACCTGGCGGCGCTTGATCCCGAGCTGGCGGGCAAGCTGAGCGCGAATTTTGAGGCAGACTTGGCCAAGTCTCATCGAGAAACGCTGGAAGCATGGGAGCACCGCCCGTATTGGGAACGCGGGATGGAATGGCTGGGCTGGCTGATTGCCCGCGAGCAGTGACAAGGGTTATCCTGCAAATACCAGCAGTTGCCGATGAAACATGAACCCCGTTTCCGCGTAGCCACTTATAACACTCACAAATGCCGCGGCATTGACGGGCGCATCCGCCCGTCGCGCGTGGCCGATGTGTTGAACGAGCTTGAGGCTGACGTGATCGCCCTGCAGGAAGTGGTGAGCCTGAAAGGCGGTCGCAAGGAACAGCACCAGGCCCAGTACTTGGCGGACGCCGCCGGCTACGACTATCGCATCGGTGAGACGCGCAAGCTGCGCGGCGCCGTTTACGGCAACGTGGTGCTCAGCCGCTTCCCGGTCAAGGAAGTGCGCGTCTATGACCTGACGGCCTCGCGCCGCGAAGCCCGTGGCTGTATGCGCTGCGACCTGGAGGTCTCGCCGGGAAAGATTGTCCATCTCTTCAACGTCCATCTGGGCACCGGATACATGGAGCGGCGCAAGCAGGCGCGTCTGCTGATGAGCCGCGAGGTCCTGCTCTCGCCGCAATTGAAGCACCCGCGCCTGATCATCGGCGACTTCAATGAATGGACGCGCGGCCTGGTTTCCAAAACGCTGCAGCATTCGTTTGAGAGCGTCGATATCCAGCTTCATCTCAATCGCAAGCGTACTTATCCCGGCGTGCTGCCCATCATGCATCTCGACCATATGTACTTTGATCGTGAGCTGGCGCTGGAAGAGTTCGTGCTCCATCGCAGCCGCATGGCCCTCGTCGCGTCAGACCATCTGCCGCTGGTCGCGGAATTTTGTCTGGGTGGAAGATGAGCAAGATTTACCGCGAAGGACACAAAAGATTTACCGCTAAGGACGCAAAGGTCGCGAAGGGAATTGAGAAGCAAATGGAACACCGTTAAGGTGCGGCCGCCGGCATTGTGCACAAAACGTCTCGCGTGCCTCTCTAAGATTTCTTTGCGTCCTTCGCGTCCTTTGCGGTAAAACCCATCTGTGGCCAGGCTCACATTTGTCGTTGGAAAAGGCGGAGTAGGGAAGACCACGGTCTCCTGCGCGCTGGCGCTGCATCTTGCCGCGCGCCATCCTCGCCAGTCGACGCTGCTCATGTCCACCGATCCCGCGCACTCGCTGGCGGACATGCTGGAAGTGAAAGACAAAGCCGGTCCGCATCGGCTGGCCGGCGTGAAAGGCAATGTTTCCGTCTGGCAGATTGACAGCGATCGCGAATTCAAGAAATTTCTTGAAGGCAACCGTGAGGGCATTCTCAAGATTGTTGAGAATGGCACGTTCTTCAATCGTGAAGAAATTGCTCCGCTGCTGGATACCACGCTGCCCGGCATGGCTGAGGTCGCGGCCCTGCTCGCGCTACGCGACATGCTGGAGAGCGGCGAACACGACCATATTGTGGTGGATACCGCGCCGTTCGGACACACTCTGCGGCTGTTTGAACTGCCGGGACATTTTCAGCGCTTCCTGAATTTCCTTGAGGTCGCTTCCAGCCGCGATGACCTGCTGGCGCAGCGCTTCGGCGGCCGCGTCTCTGCTCCAACGCATACTTTTCTTGAGCGATGGCAAGCCATTGTCCGGCAGGTGAAAGAAGCATTTAGCGCGGAGCAAGCGGAAGTCTTGCTGGTAACCTCTCCTGAGACGTTTTCTCTGAATGAAGCCGTCCGCTGCATAGATGCTTTGAATGAATCCGCGCCGGAGATGCGCCTGGGCGGCATAGTCCTCAATCGAGTAATGACGTCAGCGGAAAACTGCCCGCATTGCCGTGCGCGCGTGCTTCAGGGAAAAAAGGCCGTGCAGTTTCTAAAGCAACAATTTCCGCGCGTGCCCAGATTGCTCGCCCCTGATCCCGGCAATCCCTTGCTCGGTTCCGTTCAGTTGCAGCGCTTTGGCGACGCTGTTTTCAGCGATAGCCGGGCTAACCTGGCCGCGCCGCCGCCGAAACTATCGAAACACAAGCTCAAGTTCGCAAAAACCGCATGGCCGCCGGCTAAGACCCGTCTCTCATTCACGCTGGGCAAGGGCGGCGTCGGTAAGACCACCATCACCGCCGCGCTGGCCTTCCACTCGCGGTCGCTGCATCAAGATGTTCACGTAACCGTTTGCTCTACCGACCCCGCGCCGTCGCTGGATGACGTTTTCCAGAAGAAGATCGAAGACAAGCCGGTCTCTGTGCTGGGCGATCCAGGCCTTGCGGCCATGGAAATGGACGCGGTCCTTGAGTTCCGTGGCTGGGCCGCCCGCATCAAGCAGCAACTTTCCGCGGGAACCAGCATGCAGTCCGGCGGGCTACACGTGGACCTCACGTTTGAGAAAGAAGTGTTTGCCGCCTTGATGGATGTGGTCCCGCCCGGCGTGGACGAAGTCTTTGCCATCTTCCGCATTCTCGATCTCATGGAAGCCAAACAGGGCAGTGTATTCATTGATATGGCGCCCACGGGCCACGCCTTGGAATTGTTGCGCATGCCGGACCGTATCCTTCTGTGGTCGCGCCTTTTATTGAAAAGCCTGGCTGCGCACCGTACACTAGCACTCGCCCAGGATGTTGCCGTGGAACTTGCCGCGCTGGGCCAGAGAGTGCGCAAATTGCTGGAGATCATGCGCGACCCCGGCCAGAGCCGTGCTGCCGCGGTGATGTTGCCGGAACCGGTCCCAGACCGGCAAACGCAGCGGCTGCTGGCGGCCATGAAGGAACTGGGAATCGCCGTGGATGCCGTGTTCGTGAACCGCGTGCTGCTTGAGTCTGGGCCGTCTAAGAAGATGTCTCACTGCAAACACTGCCGGCGCGCGCAACAATGGCAGTTGGCCACCTTGCAGGCTCTGCGGCGGAAATATGGCGGGCATCGGCTGTACCTGGTGCGGGATTTTCCCGCGGAAATTGCGGGAGCGGAAAAGCTAAAGAGATTTACCGGCGAGTTATGGCAAATCCAAACAGAAAAATAGCTGCCCCTGGCGCGCTTTATCTCTATGGGATATCGCAGAACCCTGCCGGAGCGGACGCCAAAAAGCCGGCCTCCAAGTCTGCGCCAGGAACTCCGCCAAGAACTCCAAAGATCGGCAGCGCCGGAATTGACGGCATTCATGCCGTCGAGGCGCTGGCCTGCGGCGCTTTCCTCTGCTGGGTCTGCAAGATCGATCAGGCCAGCTTTGCTGAAGCCGTTGAGCGCAATATGGAAAACCTGGAGTGGCTGGCGTTGCATAGCGTGCGCCATCAGCAGGTCGTGGGTGAGGTGGCCGGGCAAATGACGATCGTTCCCGCACGTTTTGGGACCGTCTTTTCCGGCGAGCCCGCCCTCGTTAAGGACGTGCTCGGCAGGCGGGCCGCGCTCAACAAGGTTTTTGCTCGCGTTGCCGGTGGCGACGAATGGGGCGTCAAGGTGTTTGCCGAGCGCCAGGCAGCGCCGGTCGCTGTGCCTGCGGCGCGGTCGGGCAAGGAATATTTGCAGCAGAAGGCCGCGCGGCTGAAGCAGCGTCCTGATCGCGGCGACCCGGAATTGCAAGAGCTTGCGACGGCGCTGGGGAAGATCGCCACGGATTCCGCGCCCAGCGGCAAGGTCAGCGGAACGCAACCCAACCTGTTGTGGCAGGCCACATTTCTGGTGCCACGCGACAAACGCAGGCAGTGGGACCAGGTCTTGAAAAATTTTGTGGAGAGGTGGGACGGGCGGCGGCGCATCGAAGTTAATGGGCCATGGCCGCCGTATTCTTTTGTCTCTGATGCCGACTGATTTTGAAACCGTAGAACTCCTTGGAGGGGATGAAGAGGTCTCTCTTCTTGAAATCCTGGACCACGTCCTCAATTCCGGCGTGGTCATTCACGGATCGCTGGTGATATCCCTGGCCGGGGTCGATCTGGTGTATCTGGGGCTGAACGTCGTCCTCACGTCGGTGGAGACCGCGCTGACCAATCTACAGATTGAAGAGAAGCGAAAGAAGTGAGCCGCGTTCTGGCATATTGCGGCTTTCAAGCGCGGCCCCACGTTGCACTGCCCGCCGTGGGAGTGAATGCGCGGCCAGTGCAGGTGATATCGATCAACGGGCTGTGCCTGCTGTGGTCGGAAGTTGAATGGCCTTTTGTCCCCGATCAAATGCAGCGTAGCGCGCTTGAGTTTCACCAGGTTGTCCGTCACGTTTTCAATCAGACCGCTGTCATCCCGTTCCGGTTGCTGTCAGTGTTCCAGGACCAGCAGGCTCTGGCCGCCTTCGCCGCTGAAAACCAGGCTCGTTTCCTGGAAGACCTGGAACGGCTAAAGGGTTTCGTGCAGATGGAGTGTGTGGTTTACCCAGCTCCGGGAGAGGCGCAAGCCGGCGCCAGGTCCGGCAAGGCCTACCTGGAGCAGAAAGCCGTAGCCATGCGATCTTCTGAAGGATTTGCCCAGGCGGTGCGGGATGCCGTGGCCCGCTTGAGCCATGAAGTGCGTGTGCGTGAAGGAAAGAATGGGACCCGTATCTTTGTGCTGGTGCAAAGAGGTTGCGAGAATGATTTTCGCCGGGAGGTAAGCGCTTTGCCTCTGCCGCAACATTTATCGCGGCGCATCAGCGGGCCCTGGCCGGCGGCTGAATTTTTGAGCGACCAGGTGAAAGCGCCCCAGATTGCCAGTCAGCAGATTGCCGGTGCCGAATGACAGACGTGCGGAAGATCACTCCGGAAGAGATCGCAGCCGCGGTCTCTGAGATGAATCGCGAGCTCAAAGCCGTGGGTGAAGGAGCCATTGACCGGATTGATTGCTCGCCGGAGAACATTGAGCAGGGGCTGGCGCGGCTGGTGCTCAGCCTGGTTGAGCTGCTGCGGCGTCTTCTGGAACGCCAGGCCATCCGGCGGATGGAGGGCGGCTCTCTGGGGGAAGCCAAAATTGAAGAGATGGGGCAGGCGCTGATGCGGCTGGAAGCCAAGGTCAACGAGCTGGCGGCCGCCTTCGGCTTAAAGCCGGAGGACCTCAACCTGGAGCTGGGGCCGCTGGGCAATCTTTTGGATAAATAGGCTTCTTTCCTGAAGGCGGAGAACATCGTAATTAGATACTTTAAGGCAGTCGGCCAACCCTTTTTCAGCAGGTCTGCATCTCACGGAGACGAGCTGGCCCCTCCCCCTTCCGGATTATCGTCCGGGCCGGCGAAAAAGTTGGCAAAAGTTGACAGTTTGAAACAGGCTGGTTAGGATGCGGTGACATGGATCGCGGGGAATTCTTCCCGTCCCCGTTCTCTTCCGTATTTTCCTGAGATATTTATGCAAAGAGTTCCTACGGTTTCCGGAACAGCCAACCTGCTGGATATTCTTGATCGGGTGCTCGACAAAGGGCTCGTGATCGCGGGTGACATACGCGTTTCGCTCGCCAACGTGGAGTTGCTTACGGTCCGCATCCGGCTGCTGATCTGTTCTGTTGATAAAGCTGAGGCCATAGGTCTCAACTGGTGGAAGTACGACCCCAATCTCACCGCTCCAGCGCCTGAGAATGTGGTACGGCGGAGCCAGTTACCCGGCGCGCCACCGTCATCTCAAACGCCGGGCCGCACCAAGGCCGCTGTCCGCGCAAAACGCGTGAAGTGACCTGATCGATACTAATGAAGGAGGCCCTCGAATGGCCGTTGAAAGAGTTTCCGGCGGATCAAGCTTAATCGATGTTCTGGATCGAGTACTCGACAAAGGCATCGTCATCGATGCCTGGGTACGCATTTCGCTGGTCGGTATTGACTTGATCACGGTTGAAGCCCGCGTCGTCGTCGCGTCGATTGATACCTACCTCAAGTATGCTGACGCTGTGGGTCTCACCGGCCTCGTGTCCCGTCCAACGCTGGCTGAAGGCGGCGCAGAAGGCGAAGAAGGAGATTTGGGTGAAGTCAGGCCGCGCGCGCCCCGCCGGCGGCGATAGGGCTTGGCCTTGGGGTCACGAATGGCTACGGCCGAAATCCGGTTTAACTCCGCTCGCATGAACGGGCGGCGTACGGCTCAGCCTCGCCGTCCTGCCGTGCTTCGTTTGCTCCAGGCGGAGCGTTCGGAGGAGATCTTCCCGCTATTGCTGGAGGAGATCATCGCCCTCGGCTATCCTCGTGCCCTCGTCATGGACGTGAACCTTGATAGCGGCGAGGTCACGCCTGCGGCTGCCATGAAATGGCCTCAGGCGCAGATGAATAAGTTCAACAGCGCGCTGTGGATGCAGGACAACCCCCTGGTGGGAGTGCTGCATGCCGCCCGGCCTGAAGTGCTGAACAAGGGCGCTATCTATCATCGGCCGCTCTATGTTCACCCCATTCTTTATTCCAACCGCAATCTCTGCTGGGAAGCTGACCGCATCCGCACCGCCAGTTGCCTCGCGGTCCAGAACTTCCGCCGCGAAAAACGCATGCGCCTGGAAGACCAGGTCTGTTCCACCTGTGAAATGCGAGCTTACGCCGCGGCCGTGGTGGTGGAACTGCCCAGGGGCCATACGGAACAGCGCGTGGCCGAGCTGGGCGACCTGATCGATCTCGCTAACCGCTACCTCTCGCGCCTGTTTAAGGTGGAGCACTATTACAACCGCATGCGCGATATGGAAATCACCATCGCGCAAATGGGCACGGTAATGCAGAGCATGGCCGACCCGGTCATCCTCACGGACACGCAGCATCGCGTGATCATGCAGAACAAGGCGGCTGAGCGGTTCTTCCGCGTCCCCGATGAAATGACTGAAGGCCTGGTGCGCGCGGTTGAGTTCAACAACCTGCTTTTTTCCGCCGCGCTCTCTTCCATGCTGGTGTCCGGCAGTGATTCCCATCGCGACCTCACGCTGGTGGATGCCATTGAAGGCGAAGAAATGCTCTTTGAGGCTGTCTCAGCCCCCACCTACGGGCCTGACGGCATCCAGCTTGGCACCGTGACCGTGATGCGTGACGTGACCGATCTCCGCCGCGCCGACCAGGAGCTGCGCCTCAACTATGAAAGGCTGAGTGAAGCTGAAGAGGTTGTCCGCCAGGACCGCGACCGCCTCAACCTGATCATTGAAAACGTGGGCGATCCCATTGTGGTGTGCGACGGCAAGGCCAAGATCGTGCTGGTTGATCCGCTGGCCCAGGAATTGTTCGGCACGGAAACCGACGTCGTCCGCGATACCGTCCAGTTCCAGAACCAGACCAAGCTGACCGCTTTCATTGACGCTTTCACCGCGTCGTTTAACGACCGTGAAACCGCGCCTCTGCGCCTCTTCAATCCCGCGTTGCGGCAGGAAATCGAGTATGACGCGCGCTCCGGCAAGATCTTTGGCGAGCGTGGCCAGGTTTCATACACCGTCACGGTCTTGCGCGACCTTACCGCGCTGCGCCGCGTGGAGCAGCTCAAGGTCGAGCGGCGCATGCTGGAAATCGAGAAATTTGCCGCCACCGGCCGCTTGGCCGCCACCATTGCCCATGAGGTCAACAATCCCATGGAGGCCATCAAGAACGCGATTTACCTGTTGGCCAGCGCCGTCCCGGAAAACGCCTCTCCTGTCTATAACATCCTTAAGTCGGAAACCGAGCGTGTGGCCCGCATTGTGCGGCAAATGCTGGGGCTCTACCGTAATACCGAGCAGGTGAAGCCGGTCAACGTCAATACTATTATTGAAGACACGCTCCTGCTGCTGAACCGGCAGTTGCAGCGGGCCAATGTGGAAGTCCAGACCGAGCTGGAAGCGTTGCCGGATGCCGTGATCGCGGCGGACCAGATACGCCAGGTGCTTTCCAACCTGGTCATTAACGCGCGGGACGCCATGGCGAACGGCGGCAAGCTGCGCATTCGCAGCCGCCACATTCCCGGCTCTGACGATCTCCACGGCTGGGTGCGCATCCTGATCGCCGATACAGGTTCCGGCATTCCGCCGGAGATGATTCGCTCCATCTTTGAGCCTTTTGTCACCACCAAGGGCGAACGCGGCACCGGGCTGGGGCTATGGATCGTGAAAGGCATTATTCAGAACCATGCCGGCAAGCTTTCCGTTAAGAGCCGGGTGGGGCACGGCACGACTTTTAAGATTGATTTGCCAGTCGTAAAATTGTGAGTGCTGATCGTAAATACCGCGTGCTGGTGGTCGACGACGAAGCTGCCGTCCTGTTGACTTACCGGCTCATTCTGGAACGGCAGGGCTATGAAGTTTTGGCCTGCGGCACTTCGGTTCAAGCCATTGCCGCCGTGCAGCATGAGCGGTTTGACGTTGTTCTGTGCGACTATTCTCTGGAAGAGCAGCATACGGGTTTTGAAGTGATCTCGGCGGCAAGAAAGCTGGATCCAGAGGTGCCGGCGGCCCTGCTTACCGGCTATGCCACCAAGGAAACGGCGGATGAAGCCGCCAGCCGGGGCATCGGCGTGATGTTCAAGCCGATTGAGATTGAGGAATTTCTTTCAACCACCTCCAACATGGTGAGGAGAAACAATGAGTCCAAGCAAGAAGGCGGGGAAAAAGCCAACCCCGCTCCGCAAAGCGAGCACCAAGGCTGAACCGGCGACAGCGCTGCTGGATATCGTGCCTCCACCCTCGGCCCAGAAGGCCGAGCAGCCCCACAGCGGGCAGCAGCAGGAAGGCCGTTACGTCTATGGCGTGATCGAGTCGCGCGCGCCCGTCGGCTTCGGCCGCAGCAGCATCGGCGGCGTCAATGAAGACGTCTATACCGTTCATTATGGCGATATCGCGGCGGTGGTCAGCCGCACGCCCGTCTTCATCTTTGACCCCACCCGTGATAACGCGCTGGCGCATGAGCACGTGATCGAATCGGTGATGAAGAATTACACCATCATTCCCATGAGCTTTGGCACCGTCTTCCGCACGGACGACGATATCCGCGAAGTGCTCAAGAGCATCTATTCGTCGCTGAAAGACGTGCTCAAGCAGATGACCGGCAAGCTTGAGTTCGGCCTGAAGGTCACCTGGGACCGCGACCGCATTATCGAAGAGTTGCAACGCGAGCACGACGAAATCCATCGCTTTCACCAGGAGCTTACCCGCAAGCATCTGCAATCCACGTATTTCGCCCGCATGCAGCTCGGCCGCATGATCGATAAAGCCCTGGCCGAACTGGCCGCCAATTACGTGCGTGAGATTTACGACGGCCTGCGCGCCGTCTGCGTGGCCTCGCGCGACAACAAGCCCATCGGCGACAAGATGATCATGAACGCGGCCTTCCTGATCCAGAAAGCCCGAGAAGCCGAGTTTGACGCCGCCGTGAACCGGGTCGCCCAGAAATTTGGCGACCGCCTGAACTTCAAATACACCGGCCCGTGGCCGCCATATAACTTTGTGAACATTCGCCTGAAACTGGAGCGCGGCGGGCAGGGATAGCAATCTACCACTGGTCAGCACTGAGAACACTGATCTGAACAGGCAGAAAACTCAACCGTGGATTCTCGCGGATGGTCGCGGAGCAAAAATTTAGCCGCGAATGAACGCGAAACACGCGAATCAGTAATGGTCATGCGTAGGAATCAACGGCGATGTTGCCGCGTGACGAACCGGTACTCAGCGCCGAAGGCGCGTTAAGAGGTTAGCCCACCCAGAGGCGAGCGAATGCGAAGCCGTAAGGGTGGGTAAGAAAGAGATAAGATCAAGCCCCGTAGGGGGCGACACCTCCTGAGAAATACAAAATGCTATTAATCGACGATCTTCTCTTCGCGCCCTTCTCCGGATGGAACTTCATCATGCGCACTCTGCTCAAAGTCGCTGAAGAGCAATGGACAGACGACGCCCCGCTCAAAGAGCAGCTTCTCCATCTTCAGGTGGAACTGGAAGAAGGCTCCATCACCGAAGAGCAATATCTTGAGGCCGAAGCCGCCATCCTGCGCGAGATCCGCGAGGTGCAGCGCCGCAAGATCGAGCTGGCCGGCGGCGATCCTGACCAGTTTGAAGGCGGCATCTCCGGCTCCGCCGTCCAGGAAGGCTCGGGCGCGTCCATCACCTGGGACCCCAACGAGGGCAACGAATAGTATCCGAACCAGCAAGGTGGGTGGTCCGCGAGCAGACTTTTTCACGCGACCCTGGAAGGGAACTTCCACTTCTGCAACTATTTCTTTACCGGCAGATTCCGGTCAATTTTCATCGACTCACAGAACAAGAAAAGGCCGGCATTGCTGCCGGCCTTTTGGTTGAGGGTTAATCTGTTGGTTAGAAGCTGAACCGCGCTCCAAACTCGCCCTGGAACGACCGTGGCAAGTACGTGCTGGTTGGGTTGATGAAACCAATCGCCTTGCGGAAGGTTGTCGAATCGTTCGAAGACGTGCCAAAGTTATTGCCGTAATTGGCATGGTTCGTCAGGTTGAACGCCTGGAAGATCAGCTGAAGGTTGCGGCCTTCACCCATCTTCAGGTTCTTCGCCACGCGCGCATCCAGGTTGAAGTACGGATTGCCGCGCAGCGAGTTGTACGGAACCACTTGGCAGTTTCCTGAGTAGTAGCACTGCACTGCGCCCAGCTTGTTGCCGTTAAACGCAGTGAAGTTCGTGGGCTGACCGTTCGGTACCACCATTGCCGCCGCTGAGCTGCCGCCGCCCAGGTTGAGCTGGTTGGTGCCGGCATCAGCCAGATAGGGCCGTGCCGAGCCCACCTGCATGATGGGTGAGACTTCCAGTCCATACGGCAGGTGCCCGGTGGCCGCCACGGTGAGGTGGTGCCGTTCATCGTTGAACGCAGGCCCGAACTCGTTGGCTGCCAGCGGAT
Organism: Candidatus Angelobacter sp.; assembly: GCA_035703825.1. Taxonomy (GTDB): domain Bacteria; phylum Acidobacteriota; class Terriglobia; order Terriglobales; family Acidobacteriaceae; genus Angelobacter. The sequence continues at coordinate 4,097 of DASSXL010000142.1, read as the reverse complement.
GCTGCGGATCGCGAGGATAGTAACGGAACGAACCGCCAACCTGGTCATAACCTACTGAACGGGACAGCGTGTAATTGGTCATCAGGTCCATTTTGTGGAAGTTGCGCTGGCGGTAGCTGAAGTTTACGCCATCGTAACGCGAACGGCCGCCGGCCGTTTCATCGCGCACGCTGCCAAGAAGCGGCACGCCGGCCGCGGTGAATGCGGCGTCCAGCGGACGGAAGAATCCGCCCGGAAGGCCCGTTCTGCTAAGCGTGGTGATGTTGTTCGGAGTGACCGGAATGTTGGGATCGAGGTTGATGGTCTTGTTCTCATGCAAGCCGAGCACGTGAACGTATTCCGCCTCGAAGACTGACTTCGGGTTGATTGCCCAGGTGTAACCGGCGTTCCACTCTTCGGTTACTGGGGTGCGGTAGTTCGGGTCCATCAAACGGCCGGTCGATCCGGACGTCAGGTTGTGTGAAGGAGCGGGGATGGTCGGCAGTGGATCGATGCCAAAGCGCCAGTTGCTCAACGGAATGGCTGTGCCTGGCACGGTATCGGTCCCGCTGATGGCGAAGGCGGTCTGGAAAATCGTGTTGTTCGCCTGTTGCTCCATGAACAACGGGATGTTCTGGAAGGTGTTGTCATAGTACATCCCGAAGCCGGCGCGGAAGATCTGGTTTCCGTGTCCGGTCAGGTCGTAAGCCAGTCCGATGCGGGGGCTGAAGCCCTTGCTGTAGTCAGTCGCCTTCTTGGCCACCAGTGAAGCGGCCAGCGGGCTGAACGGGGCCGCTGCCTGCAATTCCTGGAAGGTGCGGCTGTCGGTAATCTTCGAGCCGCCGACAAAGTCGAAATCCTTGTCGTAGCGGAGGCCGAGATTGACTGTCAGGCGCGGGCTGAATTTCCAGTCGTCCTGGAAGTACAATCCCAGCTGTTTTGCGTCCTTAATGATGAAGGTCGGGTCGCCGACCGCGATGCTCATGCCGCCGCCCGTATTGTTGCCCGAGACCGCGCCGGGCGTTGCAAATCCCTGCGGGAAATTGGCCGGACCGCAAGTCGCCGTGCTGACCGTGGCCAGAATACAGCTGGGGTCCTGGCCAAAGTCGATTTCCAGGGTCGGATTGAACTCGAAGAAGCCGCCCATCAGCGGCGTCCAGATGTAGTCAATGCCCGTTTTGAAGGTATGCTTGCCAACGATCTTGCTGATGTCATCCTTGAATTGCCATTTGCGCTGGATGGAGTTCTGCGGGACGTTGGTGTTGGTGCCGAACTGGGCATCAGGGAAAGTAATCAGAGGTGTGCGCGTCTTGCTGTCAATCAGGTTGTTCCAGTACTGCCATCCCAATGTCAACTGGTTGGCCAGGGTGGGAGTGAACGCTGAATTGAAGCTGAGGTTTGCAACCTGCAGGTGATTGACGGTGAAGTTGCCTTCCGTCAGGTCCATCGTGCCGTCGCTCTGGTCATTCAAGCTGTCGTTCGCCTGTGTGGAAACCGACAAATAGGCCGAATGGTGCTGGTTAATCGTCCAATCCATGCGTCCGTTGATACGGTTTTCATAGAAAGGCCTCGGGATTACCGCCGCCGGCTGTGCTCCGATCGCCTTCGCCAGGTTGAGCTCCGCAAGGGCCGTTGGAGATTCAGCCAGAGAGGTTTGCTCGCGCTGGCGCTCCATGGAGAAGAACGCAAACAGCTTGTCTTTCTTCAGCGGTCCGCCGATTGAGCCGCCAAACCACTGGCGCGAGTACGGCACTCCCTGGGAGGTGGTTGTGTTGTTTGCCGGGTCAGGAAGCTTCTGGTCTGCATTGAAGGCTTCATCCCGGAAGAAACCGAAAGCCGAACCGTGGAAATTGTTGCTGCCTGATTTGGTGATTACGTTGATGGCTGCGCCCGCGGAGCGGCCGTTTACGGCGGAGAAGCGCTGCGTCGAGATCTGGAATTCCTGCACCGCTTCGGCGGGAAGCTGCATCACCGGTCCGCCCACGGTGTTGTCCTTATTGTCAACGCCATTCACGGTTACGTTCACGTTGCGCCCGCCCTGTCCGTTCACTGACAGGATCGCGTAACGGTTCTTTGTCGGATCGTAGGAGTCAGCGGATTTCACTCCGGGGGCCAGATACGCCAGGTCGGCGATATCGCGGCCAATCAGCGGCAGGTCCGTGATCTGTTCCGGGGTGATGTTGGTGCTGACGTCAGTCTTGGTCTGGTCCACCAGAGGCGCCGCCGCGGTCACTTCCACCGTCTCGCTCACCCCTCCGGGGAGCAGCGTGAAGTTTTGCGTGCCGGTCCTGCCGATCAGAACTTCTACGTCTTTCGCTTCGGCAGTCGAAAATCCTGCCGCTTTCGCTTTGATCGTGTAGATGCCGGGCGCCAGATCAATGCGATATTCGCCCGCTTCGTTGGTATTGATGGTGCGGCTTGCGCCTGTGGCCTTGCTGGTAACCGTGACTTCAGCCGACTTGATTACGGCCTGGCTCTTGTCCGTGACTGTTCCTTGCAGGGTGGCGGTGGCTGTCGCCTGCCCCCACATGTTTACGCAACTCAATAGCAGCAGGCTGCTCATAAGTGCGATCAATAGCCATCGTTTGCGATTCATTTCTCTTGTCTCCTCCAAGTTGGTGGTAATTTGCTCCCCGGACGCCTTCCGGGGTCTCTTCATCCCTCGAGCGGCACGTTGCGGTCTGCCGCTCGCTGGCCTTGCTGACAGTCTCAAGGTCTTCAGGGGTCGCTCAGTCGTTCAGGTCAACAATTGCTGAATAAAAACGGAACACTTCGCCTGATTCTCTTCCGTCAAAAAAACTCAAATGAATAGGCTTTACGAATCGAACACTAACTCGTCGCTGAACAATGGCCCGGAATCTGCTTGCCCCGGTGGCAAAGCATCGCTTTTCTTAGTGTTCTCGCTTTGTACTATTCTCTTGGCAATCTTGATGCCGGAACCGTTTCCGGTATGGAAATTTCCGTCTATTCATCTGAATCTAAGGTACTTACATTTCTTTACCGACTGATTCCATAGCACGGGAAACTGCCAACAAATTCCAAAAACAATATCTCCGGATATGGTTTGCCATACGATGATCTCGTTCGCTAAGCCCGCTTGGCATGATCGGCGTCCGTCCCTGGCAGCCCATCTGGGAATGTTGCCGGGCCCCAAACCCGCCAACGATTTTCTTGTTTTGTTATGATTGAAGTTTCATGGCCACAAGCACCTCAGCCCCCAATCGGCATGCATTCCAGACGGACGACCCTCGTCTCAACCCCATTGCTGAAAAAGTCTTTGCCCGTGAGCGCCTGACCTTTGACGATGCGGTCGCGCTTTACCGCTCGCCGGACATCCTTGCTCTCGGCTGGCTGGCTAATCATGTGCGTGAGCGCCTGCACGGAAATGTGGCGTATTTCAACGTCAACCGGCACATCAATCCGACCAATGTCTGTGTTGCCGCCTGCCGCCTGTGCGCCTTTGGGCGCAAGAAGGACGCTCCCGGCGCTTACACCATGGCCCTTGAAGAAGCGTTCGAGACTGCCGCATCGGGCTATTCTGAGGCCATTACCGAATTTCACATCGTCGGCGGCCTGCATCCCGATCTGCCGTTTCAGTACTACCTTGACCTGATTTCAGGATTGAAGGCGCGCTTTCCGCAGGTCCACCTGAAGGCCCTGACCATGGTTGAGATCGCCTTCCTGGCCAAGCGCGGCAAGCTTTCGATAGAAGAAACTTTGCGCCAGCTCAAGAACACCGGCCTGGATTCGCTGCCGGGCGGCGGCGCGGAGATCTTCAATGAGCGCGTCCGGCGCGTGATATGCGACCACAAGATTGATGGCGACCAGTGGCTTGATACCGCGCGTACGGCGCACAAGATCGGCCTGAAGTCCAACGCGACGATGCTTTACGGTCACATCGAAAACGAAGAAGACCGCGCCGACCATCTCATCCGTCTGCGCACCTTGCAGGACGAGACCCACGGCTTCCAGACGTTTATTCCGCTGGCCTTTCATCCGGCGAACACGCCGCTGAGCCATTTGTTTGTGACCACCGGCATGCTTGACATTAAGCAGATTGCCATCAGCCGCCTTGTGCTCGATAATTTCCCGCATATCAAGGCTTACTGGCAGATGCT
>DASSXL010000140.1:0-26010 GCA_035703825.1 Candidatus Angelobacter sp. | reverse complement strand
GCCTACCTCAGGCGGAGGAATAAAGATATCGCCCTGGAGCTTGCCCTGGGCGCGGGTCGGGAGTGATCCGGGTTCAGGGATGACGAAGCCGTAGCCATCCCGATGCATACGTAACCTGCCTACGACCAAGTCCTGGTTAGTGGCGGAGGTAGGCAAGCCCCAGCGCTCCTTGCCAATGGCGATGAGCTTGCGCCGCCGCGTGAGGTCGCGAAGAAGCTGTTGCAGGGTGCGGCGGTCCTTGCCCTTGAGGCCCATGTCATGGATGAGCTGTTTGAACCCGGCCATGTGTTTAGGCTGTTTGGAGACGTAATGGAGGATCTGTTGTTCAGTCAGCATTTAAATATTGGGGTGCGGGATCGGTTAAAAGCATGGCATTATCAATTTGGTTAATGGTAAATTGGTAACCGCAATCGGGGAATCGGCTAGAGGGAGTAGGTGCGAGGCTCAAGAAAACCACCGAATCCTCTTAATCCTATCCTAGCGCGAAAAGGATTTTCCTTCTAAGGGGCTTGCCCGATATAAGAAATGCCAACAACGGAGGAATATTTACACCAGTCAAGCAGTGCCCGGGGAGACGGATGTGTGAAGGCACTGCGTGAAGGCATGGCCAATTCAGAGTTTCTGGAGTTGGCGGAATAGCCGGGAGTTTGGTTATTAACGTGCCGTCGCCTTACTTGGTTGTCCCCCAACGGCCAATATGTACGTCATAGCAGCGGGCGAAAAAGTAGCTGGCTGCGCATTACCATAGAATCGAAAGGATGTAGAAAATAATGTGGAAGCCTGCTAGCACCGCAACGCCGACGAATCCCAATCCCAAACCCGCCGCGGAACCGGAGAAACCAGTTATGAGCAATACCCCCACTCTGCCTAGCGAGCCGACGCCGGTCGCCGCGCCTCGCAATGCCGTACTTAACAACACGGAGCAAGCCACCATCGGAAAGTCGCTCGTTATCAAGGGCGAAGTCACCGGCTCGGAATCGCTTTATATCGATGGCCGCGTGGAAGGCTCCGTCAATCTGCCCGGCAACCGCGTCACGGTCGGCCGCAATGGCCAGGTCCAGGCCAACATCAATGCCAAGGAAGTCGTGGTCCTGGGCAAGGTAAAAGGCAACGTCACAGCCAGTGACCGGGTCGACATTCGCAACGAAGGATCCCTTGGGGGCGACGTAGTTTGCCAAAGAATTTCGATCGAGGACGGCGCATGGTTCAAGGGCTCGATTGACATTCGCAAGCCCGGCCAGAAGGAATTGGGCGGCAGCTCCAAAGAAGCCACCTCAATCACTGACTCGCCGCGCATGACAACCGCCACGGCATAAAGTTTTTGGCAGGGTAGTCCCATTTGCCACGATTCAGGGGTGCTTCCTTTGGGGAGCGCCCCGGAACGGGCCGGTAGAAAAGAAGTTCCCCATGGTCAATAAGATTCTCCAATTACTCTCGATTCGCTGCTCGCACAAGAAGATTTCCCAGCCGTTTGCAGCCGCATCGTCCAGCCGCCGCGCCGTAAACTCTGACTGGGACATGCCCGCCCCCGCCGGTGAGCATTACGTCGTCTGCCTGGACTGCGGACACAAGTTCCAGTATGACTGGGCGAATATGCGGGTGATCGAGTAAGTCTTCTGTTTGTATCCCGAGCGGGAGCGAGGGACCGCTATCCCCACGACCATCCATAGGATTGCCGCGAAATTCTCGCATCTTTTTCGAAACAAAAAAATCGACCAAACCAAATTAAATTGACTGACAGGCTGTCGTCACCACAGCGATCCCTCGCTCCGCCCGGACTTCGGGAAAAAGCAAATCTGCGGCGATTCCGGTTTTCGCGTTCACTCGCGGCTAACTTCTTCGCAGTGCTCGTCTCAATAATCCACCAGCCTGTTCCACTCCCAGCAACGCTGTGCATCCCAGGTAAACCGCTCCATACGGGACCAGAATCGCCATCGCCGCGATCTGCGGCTGCCTGGGATGCAGCGCTAATTTCACGCCCCACGCCACGGCCGCCCCGACCAATGCCGCCACCCACAGCCGGGCAAAATATGCGGTCGGGAAATCGCCGTGTCCGATCTTCTGATTCATGCCGCGCCGCAACAACAGAAACTCCACCCAGGCGGCAAATCCGGCTGAAGCGGTGAGCCCTGCCACTCCCCATAGAGGATTGATCCCCAGTAGCCCCGGTAGCTGCTGGGAGCAAAGGTAACCCAGTGCCGTAGTCAGGATGACTCGCACAATGGCAAAGTTCACCGGCGTGCGGGTATCGCGCAGCGCATAATAAGCTGACGAATACAGCCTGCCAACCGTGGAAGCCACCAGCCCGACTCCCGATCCGGCAAGAATTCCCCAAACCCGGACCGAGTCGGCGTGGGTGAACTTGCCTGTCTGATAAATGGCCGCGGTTATCACGTCGCCCAGCGCGATGAAGCCCACCGCCGACGGAACCACAAAAAAGCCAACCCGCTTGGTGCTGGCGGCGATCCGCTGGCGCAAAGTTGCTGCTACCTGCTCGTCCGTGCCCAGCGCGCTCGACATGGCCGGTAGCTCCGCTGCTGAAATCGACATGCCAAACAGGCTTACCGGCAGCAGGTAAAGCGCCTGCGCCACTGAGAGAAAAGAAACCGCCCCGGTCGGCAGATAGCTGGCAAGAATCTGGTCCACATAGCCGCTCTCCTGGTTTACGCCGCGGCTGATGAATACCGGCACAAAGTTTCTGACAACCGTCCGCACATTTTCATCGGCCCGGCCAAACACCAGGCGCAGCCGTGGCGCCAGCTTCAGCACCACCGGCAGTTGCAGCGCTACCTGCAGGCCGCTGCCCACCACGGAACCCCACGCCGCCCATACGCCAAGCTGTGACATGTTGGCATGGCGGAAGAGCAGCAGCGCGCCGATGATCGCCCCATTCCATACCACAGACGAGACATAGGAAAGAAAGAACCGGCGATGGCTGTTCAGAATGCCCAGGCACCATGCTGACATCACCAGCAGGCCCACGCCCGGAAAGAGAATCCGCACCAGCCGGATCGTCAGCGCGCGTGTCTCGCCCTTGAAGCCGGGGACAATCGCATCGATGATCCACGGCGTAGCCAGCACTCCAAGCAGAACCAGCGCCGCAACCGCCACGGACAAAAGCGACAGGATTGCGCCGGCCACCCGCCCGGATTCTTCCTCTTCCTTCTGCGCCACCAGCCGGGCATATACCGGGATGAACGAAGCCGATAACACGCCTTCGCCAAAAAGGTTTTGCAGGATATTGGGGATGCGCAGCGCGCCGCGCAACGCATCCGCGGCGAATGAATTACCCAGAAAGTGTGCGATCGCCCGCTCGCGCACCAGCCCGGCAATGCGGCTCAGAAAAATTCCCGCCGCCACCAGGAAAGCATGCCGTCCCACTCCGGCGTGGGCTGCCGTCGGTGGAGCGCCTTCTGGACTGGCCGGGTTCGTCACGGTTGTCTTGGTCCCATCGTCAATCTTGTTTATAAATGAGAACGTGCTTGAGCGACGGGCGAAATATTCTCTCCATCAACGCGCCGAACCTCCTCTATACTGGGGCCATCACAACCGCCGGACTGAAGGGGAATGGCTGATGCGCAGGTTAAATGCTCTGGGGTTAACTACTCTGGGCTTGTTCGTTATCGCCGTATTTTTGTGGCAGGCTGGCCGCTGCTCCGCGCAGGAGGGCAGCCCGCAGGGCTCTTACCAGCAAACCTGTTCGGACATTTCCGTGAAAAAAGGCACGCTTCGTGCCCGCTGCAAAGACGAGAAAGGCAAGACGCACCACGCCAGCCTGGCCCACTATGAGAATTGCGCCGCCGATATTGCCAACAAAAACGGCGCTCTGATCTGTGCCCAGGGTGAAGGCGGGGCCGCCGTGCAGCCGTCCGGATCTTATACGCAAACCTGCAAAGATATTCACATGAGGGGCGGTACGCTGCACGCCATCTGCAAGAGCTATGACGGGCATGAAGCGCCGGCTGTGCTGCGCGATGCCAACCGCTGCGCCCAGGGCGTGGTCAACATCAACGGCGTCCTGAACTGTGAAGTCAGTGACGTTCTGCCGCCCGGTTCTTATCTTGCCACCTGCAAAGACGTCCGGCTGAAGGGCACCACCCTGGTTGCATCCTGCAACAGCGGCAAAGACCGCTGGCTGCCCGCCGAGCTGCGCGACGCTCACAAATGCAGCGGCGATATCACCAACCATGAAGGAAAGCTGCAATGCGTGCCGGTCCGGCGGATGGAAAGGCGCTGAGCCTTGGCGTGCGCCTGCTCGCGCATAGAGCTGGACGCCAAATGGAATTTCTTAATCGTTGTTGTACTGAGCTAGGCCGAGTTCCGCCGCCGGAGGAATGAGGACGCGTCCGGGGCCCCCAACGCGCGCGGTTTTTTGCGTGTTGGGGTGGAGTCGAAGCATCCCGGAGATGAATGCATAACGACGGCTGCATCAGGGAGTTCTCACAAGAGCCAATGCGCTTCACCCGCGCCACCGGCGCGAAATTATTGAGCCCAGCACGTAAGGCTAAGAGCTAATGGCCAAAAGCCAATAATCGAATTCTCTCTCTACTTATCTAGTGTGCGATTTTCAACTTTCCGGGACATTTTTCCCCAACTTTATTTTTGCGCCCGATAACGCTCCGGCACCTGTCAAACTAGACTGTTATTGGGTAGTGTCCTAAATTAGGACACTACCCGAAATTGCAGATCGGCTAAGGAATACCCGCCATTAAGGAAATTACGGTTTCGGAAAATCAGTTTCTGCCTGCCAGCACGTCTTCTTCGCACCACGGCAGAGCATACTGATTCCATACTGGTTCCCGCCCGCCAGTTGAAGGAGGAACAATGCTGCTAGCAGTTCTTGCAGTTTTCAGCGCGCTTATCACTCCTCAACCAAGAACCCAACCCAATTCTCAGCTTCAACCTACTGCGCGGAGCTCGCAATTGCCGAGCAGCGCCAAGAACCCACAGACGCCTTCAGGAGGGACGACGCCTCTTCCTCTTTGCCAAACTCCAGGGGAAGTGTCACCCGACGGGTCGGTTTGTGATTGTCCATGGGGTGTCGGTCCGGAAGGGCAGTGTCTGTGCCCCCCGGAAATGCCAGCGCCTCCTGCACCCTGTACTGGGACACTCCGGCCTCCCTTGCAAGAACCCACAGGAGCGTTAAACGCAAGGAACACCAGAGATCAACGGCATTCAAACATCTCCGTCCTTAAGGCCCGTCCGTTCGCTGTCTGGAGACCACTCAGAGAACAAAGGTTGCCGGACCGGCCAAGAGAAATCTTGCGAGTCGACCTGCCTCATGTATCTGGCCAAAGCACATGATTTGGGATGCAGAATTCCTGATGTGGAGCGCGGGAGACGATTTTCGGCTCCCGCCTCATTTTTGTAATTTTCAAAATTGTGCATAGCCTATGCCCGACGGGAGTCCGCCCTTTTTGGCAATAGTCACTTTTTACAAGATTGTGCCCGTCACACCACCTCCGCCCTGCGCAACGCCGCAATCTCCTCATCTCCGTAACCAATCTCGCGCAGCACCTCATCCGTATGCTCGCCAAGCGCCGCTGCTCGCGTGCGAATGCCACCCGGCGTGGCTGACAATCGCACCGCCGTGTCCGCTAACGGTACCGGCTTGGCCGCGCCCGGGTGCTCCACATACTTCAGCAACTCCCGCGCCTTCACCTGCGGATCGTCGAGCACCTGCTGTAAATCCATGACCGGCCCGGCAGGCACACGGGCTTTTTCCAGCTCGGCGATGGCCTGCTCCGTCGTGCGCGTTGCCAGCCAGGCATTCATCGCCTCGGTAATGGCCTCGCGATTGTCGGCGCGAAGCTGGTCGCCGGCAAACCGGGGATCGCCGATGAAATCCTCGCGTCCCACCAGTCGCGCCCAGCGGGCAAACATGTCATTGCCCACGGCTGAAACCACGATCCAGCCATCTTTGGTCTTGTAAGCGTCCGCCGGCGCGGCGTAATAACCTGTGTTGCCCAGTTGCCGCCGCTCAATGCCCAGCACAGCTCGCTCCGCCAGCAAGCCCTGCAAGTAAGAGATGCCAGTTGCTAAAAGAGACCCGTCCACGATCTGCCCTTCGCCGGTCCGCGCGCGGTGATAGAGCGCCACCATCACGCCAAACGCCGTGTGCAGCGCGGTGCCGTAATCTTCAAAGGGGACGATGTCACGCACCGGCGCCCCCGGAAATCCCGTAAGGCCCATGGCGCCGGACATGGCCTGCGCCACCGTGTCAAAGCCCACGCGATTTGCGTATGGCCCATCGGGACCAAAAGTAGAAATGCGCGCAAGAATAATGTCGGGCTTGGCGGCCTTCAGCGACTCGTAATCCAGCCGCATGCTCTTGAGCACGTTGTTGGGCAGGTTCGCCACCACCACGTCCGCGCCCTTCACCAGACGGCGAATGATCTCAGCCGCCTCCGGCTTGGACGTATCCAGCGTCAGGTTGCGCTTGTTGCGATTGAGCGAAAGAAATCCTCCGCCCTCGCCGCTCTCAGTGATCGCCGCAATGTAACGGTCTTCGCTGCCCTGGCGGCGGTCGACTCGAATCACATCCGCTCCCATGTCCGCCAGCAGCATGGCGCAGTACGGCCCGGCAATAAAGCGGCCAAAATCAATGACGCGAATTCCCGCTAGAGGAAGCTTGCTTGGCATCGCCGGATTTTAAATCAAGTCTGAGCTTGTCGGGCGCATAACGGATATTCGGTAGTGGGTTAGTTTGATTTTCATAGCTCAGGAAAGAACGTTTTGAACTTGTCATGCTGAGCGGCGCGCGAGTCCCGGCGCGGCCGGGATAAGCGCAAGTCGAAGCATCCCGAGAATATGTTTCTCTCCATGCTGCGGCAGGGAGTTTCTCTTAAAAGCATTTTCCGCCGCAACTTATTGTCTTGCAGTCGCATTGACATACCGAGAAAAAGCCTGGGGAGAATTCCCTGATGCGGCATGAGCGATGGATGCATTCTCAGGATGGTTCGACTCGCCCTCGCCTCTCCCGCTGCGCGGGATCGTTCGGGCTTCGCTCACCACGACAGGCGGATGCTGTAATTTTCAAACTGACCCGCTAACGGATATTCGGAGCGTATTCACCGATACGCTGGTTCTGACCATTCTCTTTCTCCGTGTCTCCGTGCCTCCGTGGTGGAATTTTCCGTCGAACGCTAGATCACTTTTTCGGCCGACCATCCTCGCTTACCAGCACCTGTACCACCGCATCAATCGCGGCCAGCGCCTTGCTGCCGGGCAGATTGTGGTTGTTGCAGAAGATTGAAAACACAAACCGCCTGCCCTTTTGCGTCTGCCCGTAACCGGAAAGCGCATTCACATGGCTGAGCGATCCCGTTTTGGCATGAATCAAACCTGCTGCGGGTGTGCCCTGAAAGCGGTCAGCCAGCGAGCCATCCACTCCGCTTACCGGCAACGATTCCTCAAATGCCGGCCCCCACGGCTGCCGCGCCGCATAAATCAGCAACTGTACGGTCGCGGCGGGCGTGACCAGGTCGCGGCGTGAAAGACCTGAGCCATCCAGAAAGGTAAATTCATCCTCTTTCAGCCCGGCCTGCAGCAGAAATTGTTTGACGGCGAAAAGACCGCCCTCGAATGAACCGCCGCTTCCACGCAGTTTGCCTGCCAGCCGCAATGCCAGTTCCGCGTGCAGGTTCTGGCTGGTCTTGTTGATCACGCGGATGTCATCCAGCAGCGGTGTTGAGAAGTGCTCTGCCAGGACTCTGTTTGTCGATGGACTATCTGCTTCCGGTGCGCGCTGTGCCGGAGTGCCCGAGAGAGGACTCTCGCCCTGCGGCGCTCCGGGCTGCTGCCTGCCCGATGACGGATTCGTGGGCGCTGCCGCCGGATTGTCGATCCCCGGCGCCGGCAGCATCAGTGGCTGGGGAGCCGGATCAAAGAATTGTGCGCCTTCTCCATGTCGCGCCCGCGCTTTGCCGCGAACGGTGATCCCGCGCCGCTCCAGCAGCGTACGGAAAAGCTGCGCCACAAACTCCGCCGGATCTTCAATGGCCAGCGGCTCCTTCATTCCCGCATCGCCCGCCGGGAGTGAGCCCCACAACACAATCTTCTTCGAGCCCGGATCGCGATGGATGCCGATCCTCTTTGTAACTCCCGCCACTGAGGTCACAATGCGGTTGTCCAACTCGTAATAGCCGGTCTCAGGTTCCACGGTGACGAGCGCTTTTTCGCCCGGCAGGTCGCCCGGCTGAATATTTACGAACACCACATTGTCATTGAACGTGAGCGCGGAAACCGGCGCGCCGTCCACCCACTGCACGTCGTCAACAGCCCAGCCTTCGGCGTAGCGCTCAAACGCATAGTACGTGTCGTCGCCAATAAGGTCGCCGTCCACGATCTTCAGCCCGCTGCGCGCCACTTGGTCCGCCATCTCTTCCAGTATCTGCGTATGCGGCGGTGTTCGCTGCGTCTTCAGCGCGTAAGGCAATGCACGACCGGAAATGTTGGGGTCGCCACGGCCAATGATCGCCAGATCGCCCAGCAGCCGCCCATGGCTATCGATCCCGCCTTCGGCCTCGACCGTCGTACGGAAGCGATATTGCGGCCCGGCGATGGCCAGCGCAGCCGTCGTTGTAAACAGCTTGGCATTCGATGCGGGAAGAAAAAGCTGCTCCGCATTCTGCGAAACCAACGTCTTGCCCGTATCCAGATCGACCACGTCAATGCCCCAGTGCGCACGGTCGAGCGGCGGCTGCTCCAGAATCGCGGCGATTTCCTTTGTTCGATCTTTTTTAGGGTTAGTTTTTTTGTCCGTAGCAGCCGTTTTTGCACCGTCCGCCTCTGTGGCCAGAGATGGAGGAACGTTGAGCAGGAAAATGAGTGCTAGAGATGCACTGAATCGTCTGTTCCACATTGGAGTGCCGTGATTATAAGGGATTGCACCAACATTTAGATTGTCTTCCTCCGTGTCTCCGTCTCTCCGTGCCCTTGGTGGGGTGGGTACCTCCGTGGTGAGATTCTGGTTTTCCGATGCCGGCGATCACGGCGATGTCGGCGATTTTTAGTTACAATCGCCGCCATGGAGAGACCTGGCTTTCTGTGGCGGCTGCGCACGCGCGCGCTGGAACTTGGGGATCGCACGCTGGTCATGGGCATCCTCAACGTTACGCCGGACTCTTTTTCTGACGGCGGCAAATTTCTGGCCCGCGACCGCGCCGTGGCCCACGCTCTCAAAATGCTCGACGACGGCGCTGACCTGCTCGATATCGGCGGCGAATCCACCCGTCCCGGCACGCCGGTAGTCGAAAGCGGCATTCCCGCGGCAGAAGAGTTGCGCCGCATCATGCCCGTCATAGAAGACGTCCTGCGCGAGCGGCCCGGCGCCATCCTCTCCGTGGACACTTACAAAGCCGAGGTCGCGCGCGCTGCCGTCAATGCCGGATGCGAGATCGTCAACGACGTGAGCGCACTGCGCTGGGACGGCCAGATGGCCGGGACGGTGGTAGAGCTAGCCTGTGGCGTGATTCTCATGCATACTCGCGGCCGGCCTCAGGAGTGGCGCGACCTGCCTCCCTCAGCCGATATCGTCGGCGAAGTAAAAGCCGACCTGCGCGGCTATGCGCAGTCCGCGCTGACCCACGGCATTGCCAAAGACCAGATCATGCTCGATGTCGGCATCGGCTTCGGCAAAAAGTTCGAGCAGAACTATCCCTTGCTGGCCGGGCTCGACCAGTTGCAGGACCTTGGCTTTCCCCTGCTGGTGGGGACCTCACGCAAATCTTTCATCGGGCGCACGCTGGCAGTCGACGGCAAAGACGCGCCGCCCGACCAGCGCTTGCATGGTTCGATCGCCGCGGCCACAGCATCTATCCTGAAAGGCGCGCACGTTGTGCGCGTGCATGACGTGAAAGCGGCGGTGGAAGCGGTAAAGATCGCGGATGAGGTGCTGAGATTTGGTAAATGAATAATTTGGTAATTGGGTAAATGAAAACCAAAGTCTTTTAGCCGCGAATCAACACGAATAACACGAATCTGAACTAGCCTGGTTCGCGTTCATTCGCGCAATTCGCGGCCAAGTTTTTCTTCTCTACTGCGGCGTGAAATCCCTCAAATTCGCCACCGTTTTTGCGTCCAGCTTTTGCAGCACCGCCACCAGCAGCTCCACCATCTTGTCAAAATCGCCGCGGTTCATAATGCCGTTGTGTGAATGGGTATAGCGTACCGGAACCACCATGTTCACGGTGGGCGCGCCTCCGTTGCTTTTCTGTATCTCGGCGGAATCGTCGCCATAGCCCTGGATCAAGTCGCTTTGCAGCGGAATGGTTTTCTCTTTCGCCGTCTGCTTGATCAGCGCAACAAATTTCAGGTTCGGCAGCGCGCTGGAATCATACAGAAAAATCCCTGGGCCGCCGCCCAGCAGCTCCTGCGCCTCTTCTGGATGCACTCCGGGCGCGTCGCGAGTGACGCCGCCTTCAATGGCAATGCCGATATCTGGCTTCACCAGATCGCTGGAAGTATGCGCGCCGCGCAGTCCAATCTCTTCCTGCACGGTCGCCACCCAGAAAATCTGGTTGGGATGCGGCGCGTGCGCCAGCCTCTTCATCGCCTCAATCACCACGGCGCAGCCCACGCGGTCGTCCCAGCCTTTGCCCAGATAGTTTTGTGTTCCATTCATTACGGCAAATGGCGCGTCCGGGACCACGGGATCGCCCGGCTCCAGTCCCATGGCGGCAACCTCAGCCGCGTTCTTCGCGCCCACATCCAAAAAGACTGACTCGCGCGGATAGACCTTTGTGCGCTCTTCCTGAGGCACAATATGAATGTCACGGATGCCGGTAATCGCCCTCACCGGGCCTTTCGATCCAATAATCGTCCAGCGCTGGTCCACCAGCGCCTGGTCGAGCCAGCCGCCAAGCATCTGCATGGTGAGATAGCCATCATTAGTCACGCGCCGCACCACGCCACCCAGTTCGTCCATGTGCGCATCCACCATGATGCGCGGGCCGCTGGAGCCTTGCACGGCAATCACCGAGCCCAGGCCGTCATAGCTCAACTTTTCCGCCAGCGGCTTCATGCGCTCAACCATGATCTTGCGCACCGGCTCCTCAAAGCCGGATGGGCCGGGAGCGTCCGCCAGCGCTTGCAGGAGCTGCTGGGTATCATCGCCGGAGGTGGCCGGGCGGGATTGGGCAAAGCTTGCAGCTGTAACGATCAGGAAAAGTGCGGCGTAGATTCTCATAGCCCGGAATGGTACACAGGCTTTGGCGATTCCTGCAATCTGAACCATGCTGGCGTTATTCGCTGCGCACCGCGCTCAATGGATCAACCTCGGCCGCTCGTCGCGCAGGGAGATAACTTGCAATAGCTGCCGTGATCAGCAGCACTGCGGCGACGGCAAAAAACGTGGCCGGATCGCCTGGCTTGACCTGGAACAACAGCGACTTTATCAACCGCGTCAGCGCCAGGCCCCATAGCAATCCAAGGACGACTCCCAGTCCCGCAAGCGCCATGGCCTGCTTTAGCACCATACGCAGGATGTTGCCCGGCGGCGCGCCCAGTGCCAGACGCACGCCAATCTCTTTCGTCCGTTGCGTCACCGTGAGCGCCATGGTCCCGCCGATTCCTGCCCCGGCAATAAACAGGGCCAGTCCCGCAAACAGGCTGAGCAGTCCGGCCGTCACGCGTGGTGATGCTACTGACTCCGCCCTGGCATGTTCCAGCGTAAGAACGTGAGACACCGCAGTCTGTGGAGCAATCTCATGCACTGCGCGGACGATTGCATCAGCCACGGCGCTGGGGTCAGAAGCAGTTCGAACGATCAACGTTGTTGGGTTCGGGCCTTCCGTCTGGGGATAGAAAACCTCGGGAGCGGCAGGCTGGTCCAGTCCAAATTCCTTCACGTCTCCCACCACGCCCACGATCACAAGCCAGCTGTCACCGCCATCGAGAGAAATGCGCTTGTTCAGTGCGCTTTCATTCGGGAACAGGCGATGCTTCATTGCCTGGTTGATCATGGCGACCGCGGAAAATCCCTTCGCCAGCGCCCCTTCGGGCGATGAACTAACCTGCCACCATGCGCCATCGCGCTCCGTAAACATGCGGCCTTCCTTCAGGGGAATGCCCAGCGTTCGAAAATAATCCGGCGAGACTACTGTAAAGCTTCCGGCGGGCGGCGCCTCTCCTGCCGCAAGTTCCCGGCCTTCCACCTGAAATTCTGCCGCCATTCCCTGAGCGCCCTGAGCAACCACCTCCGGCTCCAGCGGATAGATAGAAGAAAATGCGGCGGACTGCACGCCCGGCTGCGCCTGGACCTGCGCGAGGGTCTTGTTGATCACTGCAACAAACTCCCGCCGCGGGCCGCTGGAATTAAAGGTTGTGCGCATCGCCAGGACATGTTGCGGTGCGAATCCCGGATCAACCTGCAGTATCTGCAGCAGGCTGCGCAACATCAGCCCCGCACCCGCCAGCAGCATGAAGGAAAAAGCTACCTGGCCCACAATCAAAACATTTCTAACGGTGCCGGCTTGCCGCGTTGTGCCCGCACCGGGCGTGCCTTCCTTCAGGCTCGATGACAAATTGGCGCGCGCCGCAAGTGCGGACAAGGTTCCGAAAACGATACTGGTAACAAAGGCCGCCAGCAGCGCAAATCCCAGAACGGGTCCGTCGATTTTGATTTCATGGGCGCGCGGCGTCAGCCGCGCGGCAAAGTCCGTGAGCAGGTGCAGACTGTTAAAGGCAAACAAGAGTCCCAGCGTACCCGCCATCAGGGCCAGAACAAAACTTTCGGTAAGCAACTGGCGCAGCAGCCGCCCGCGGCCCGCTCCCAGCGCCGTGCGCACAGCAAGCTCACGCTCCCGGCGTGACATGCGCGCCAGCATGAGGTTGGCCACATTCGCACACGCAATCAGCAAAACGAACCCGGCGGCGGCCAGCAGCACCAGCAAGGTTGGGCGCGCGTGCCGTGTCAGTTCCTCCTGCAATGGGCTTGTCTCCGCGGCATAACCCATCGTCTCCGGATATGACCTGGGATACGCCGCCCTCAGGCGGGATGAAATCGTGGCTACGTCCGCCGCGGCCTGGCTGGCAGTGAAGCCTGAATGCAGGCGCGCAAAGACCGTCATCATGCGCGCGTCACGGTTTGAGATAAAGCTTTCCGACGACCTGAATGGGCAGGCCGAGGTCGGCATATACACGTCACTTTCTGAAGGATATTGCGGCAGTGAGGGAAGAACGCCGACCACGGTGTGCGGCTTGTCATTCATCTCAAATACCTTGCCCACAATCCCGGGATCGGCCCCGAATTTTGTTTTCCAATATTGATTGCTCAGAATCAGCACAGGCGGAGCGCCTGGCGCATCATCGCCGGGAACAAACGTCCTGCCCAGAAGCGGAGTCACCGCAAACAAATCAAAGTAATTGGCTGAGACCACGGCCGAGCGAACTCGGTCCGGATCACCGTGGCCGTAAAGGATGAATGACATTGCATGATGTTCGGCCACCGCCGCCAGCGTCCGGCTCTGCTGGCGATAGTCTTCTATTTCATGCACAGAAAACTTTATGTCCTCAAGGCCAGACTTCTTTGCCTGCTGCGTGAGTACAACCAGTTGCTGGCCTTCTGCGTAGGGTAACGGGCGCAGGAGCACAGACTGCACTACGCTGAAGATCGCGGTGTTCGCCCCGATGCCAAGAGCAAGCGTGACGACGGCGAGCACGGTAAAGCCTGCATTCTTACGCATCATGCGCAGTGTGTAAGCCACATCGCGTTTCAGGATGTCCCAGTGCTGCCGCGGAGCGGTGGCAAAAATGCCTGCGATGGTTTCACCCCACAACTGTAAGAGTTTCATCAGACTACCCTCCTCTTCGATCTCGGAGTGCTGCTGCCGGAATACGTTTTCCATTTCCCCGCCGTAGTTGGTCCGGAAATCCGACGGAAACAGGCGCACAAGCATTCGAAACAGTCTTTGCGTCAATCGATTTTGCTTGTTCAAGTCACCCTCAAATCAGGTCAGTCGCGGCTTGCGGAACAGTTTTTTCGCGCGGGCCTGCATTACCGCCTCTTCCATACGTTCGGCTTCCGCCACGGCCACGGCCCGCCCCAGATCGGTGATCCGGTAATAGCGGCGGCGCTCGTCATCCAGGCTGATATCCGGACGTAGCGCCGACTCGCTGATCAAGCCTGATTCTTCCAGCCGAGCGAGATTACCGTAAAGAGTTCCTGCGCTGGGGCGAACTTTGCCGCCGGTACGCCGTACAACTTCTTTCAGGATGGCGTAGCCATGTTTTTCTCCATCGGCCAGCGCCACCAGGATGTGGAACGTCGCTTCCGTGAGCGGCAGATACGATCCCGGCTCTTTTGCTTTGACCATCTCTTTCTGCTTTCTTTTTATGAATTAGTACTACGCCACAAAGAACACTATACCGTCAGACGTAATATAAGGCGGCTGGTGAGCGATGAAATGAGAAATTTTTCAGGTAGTCGATAAGCTAATGCCCCGGCCTGCGGGCATTTTGGGTTGAGCTAGAACAACTTTTCCGAATCCAGCATGATCGTCACTGGCCCTGAGTTCACCAGTTCCACTTCCATCATGGCCTGGAACTGCCCGGTCTCGCAGCGCAAGCCGGCCGCGCGCATTTTGCCGACAAAGTATTCGTAGAGCCGTTTGGCTTCTTCCGGACGCGCTGCGTCATCAAACGACGGCCGGCGGCCCCGTCGGACATCTCCGTACAAAGTAAATTGTGAAACCACCAGCACAGCGCCGCCGGAGTCCTGCACGGAGAGGTTCATCTTTCCTTCCGCATCTTCAAAGATGCGCAGGCCGGTAATCTTCTCCACAAGATAGTCCGCAGCGGCTTCGCTGTCGGTCTTGCTGACGCCCAGCAGCACCAGCAGGCCGGGGCCAATTTCGCCGACCGCGCTGCCTTCCACGGTCACGCGGCAGCGGCTCACTCTTTGGATGATCGCGCGCATGCGGATAATGTAGCAGACAGCAGTCAGCCGTCAGCAATCAGCATTCAGCCAAAGAAACTTCACCGCAACGGACGCAAAGGTCGCAAAGGGTCGGAAATCCAGAACCTCTTCTTCCTTGGCGTCCTTCGCGTCCTTTGCGGTAATTGGTTTAGCTGATTGCTGAGTATTGAATGCTCTCCTGGGACGAAATGCACCAGCCGAATTGCCAATTGCTAATTGATATTTGCTCCCATAGAATCGCGGGTTCTTTCATCCCTGTTCTAAGGAGTTCAAACATGGCGCGTCGCTCTCATCTGTACCGGGTGATGCTGCTGTCATTGTGTTGGGCGCTGAGCGGTTTTGCCATCGCGCAGGCCCAGAACACGCAGCAGTCCTCGCCGGCCATCCACAACGATGTGGTCATCAAGGGTGGAACCATCCTCACCGTGACCCACGGCAAGATCGAAAATGGCAGCATCTACATTCACAACGGAAAGATTGCCGCGGTCGGCCAGAGCGTGAATGCTCCTGCCGGGGCCACCGTCATCGATGCCAGTGGCAAGTTCGTGATGCCCGGGATCATCGATTCGCACTCGCACATCGCGCTTGATGACGACGTGAACGAGGCCACCAGCCCCATCACTCCGCAGATGATGATGCGCGACGCTTTTGACTACAACGACAAAGCGATTTATCGCGCGCTGGCCGGCGGCGTTACCACGTCGCTGCTGCTCCACGGCTCGGCCAATATGATTGGCGGCCAGGCCATCGTGATCAAGCACAAATACGGTCTGGGCCGCGACGAACTGCTCTTTCCCGGAGCGCCCCAATCCATCAAGTTTGCCAGCGGTGAAAACCCCAAGCGCGTTTATGGCGGCAGGAACCAGCTTCCTTCCACGCGCATGGGCAACTTTGAGGTGATGCGCGCGTCATTTATTGAGGCCCGCGAATACATGCGCACATGGGACGACTATGACGCCAAGGTGAAGAAAGGCGACAAAGATGCCACGCCGCCTAAGAAGGACTTGAAGCTGGAAGCCCTGGCCGATATTCTTCGCGGCAAGCTGCTGGTGCAGATCCATTGCTATCGCGCCGATGAATTTCTCACCGAGATGGCCTTGGCTAAGGAGTTCGGCTACAAGATCCGCGCCTTCCATCACGCGCTTGAGGCATACAAAGTCGCCGACAAGATTGCCGCCAACGGCGTGGCCATCGCCACTTGGCCGGACTGGTGGGGCTTTAAGTATGAAGCGTGGGACGGCATTCCTTGGAACGCCGCCATCTCCGCGCACAAAGGCGTGCGCGTGGCGCTTAAGAGCGACTCAGAAGACGTGACGCGCCGCTTGAACCAGGAAGCCGGCAAAGGCATGCACTACGGGCTGACGGAAGAAGAAGCGCTGAAAGCCATCACGCTGAATCCGGCATGGATCATCGGCGTGGACGAGCGCGTGGGCTCGATTGATGTTGGCAAGGACGCCGATATCTCGATCTGGAACAGCTATCCCCTTTCGTCCTCGGCCCTGGTGGATAAGGTGCTGATCGATGGCGATCTCTATTTTGATCGCTCTCTTCCCGGTTTCGGTCTTGCCCACTACAAGGAGGTCCAATAGCCATGCTGAAAAGAATTTTCATAGCGTTGCTCCTTGTGGCCGGCATTGCGGCGAAAAGCGTGAATGCGCAAAGCACGAAACCGAAATCCTCGCCGACTGCCGCCCCTTCCAATGGAACCATCGCGCTGAAGGGCGGCAAGCTGCTGACCATCACGCACGGCGTAATTGAAAACGGCGTGGTGGTAATGCAGAACGGGCGGATCACCGCTGTCGGTGGAGCGGGAACGGCAATTCCTTCCGGCGCCAAAGTGGTGGACGTGACCGGCATGACGGTCTATCCGGGGCTGATCGATTCAGAAACTCATCTTGGACTGACCGAAATCTCCGCCGAGCGCATGACCAATGATGAGATCGAGATGAGTGACGAGATCATGCCGCATATGCATGTCTACGATGCGTTCCACGCGGAGACCACGCTAATCCCCGTCACGCGCATCAATGGCATTACCAACGCCATTGTCGCCCCGTCCAGCCAGGACACTCTGCCCGGCCAGGATTCTTTTATCCAGTTGGCCGGCGCCTCTGCCACAGAGATGCTCACGGTTCGGGACATCGCCATGCCGCTCAACTTTACCGGCGCGCAACGCCGCAACCAGAGCTTTGACCAGGCCAAGTTTCCGTTCACCCGCATGGGCATGGCCACGCAACTGCGCCAGGCATTCATTGATGCGCTGGACTACGACCAGAAACTTGCGGCTTACGACAAGAAGAAAAACAGCAGTGACGAGAAAGAAAAAGAAAAGGCCGGGAACCCACCCAAGCGCGATCTGAAACTTGAAGCGCTTCTCCCTTACCTGCACGGCAAAAAGCCGGTGGTTCTGGCCGCCGAACAGCCTAACGACCTGCTCACGGCGCTCGACCTGGCGAACGAGTTTCACCTCAAGGTAATCCTGAACCATGTAACGCACTCCGCCGCTCTGCTGGACAAGGTTGCCGCTACCGGGCTCCCGGTGATAGTTGGCCCTATCTACGAACAGCCAAAGGAGTCCGAGCGCTATGACGCGGTGTTCAGCGTGCCGGCGCAACTGGCCAAACGCGGCGTCAAGATCGCGTTTGCCTCTTATGACTCGCACCAGGCGCGCAACCTGCCTTACGCCGCCGGATACGCCGTCGGCTTTGGTCTGCCGCCTGAGGATGCGCTCAAGGCCCTTACCATCAACCCCGCACAGATGTGGGGCGTGGACAAGGACCTGGGCTCGCTGGAAGTAGGCAAGATGGGCAATGTTGTTGTCGCCAACGGCGATCCGCTGGACGTGAAGACAGACGTGAAGCACGTCTTCATCCAGGGCCAGGAAGTCCCGCTGGTAAGCAAGCAGACGGAGCTGCGCGACCAATACTGGAAATAACCAACGAATCGGGGCTGCGGGTGTTCATGCCTCAGCTCCGATTTTTCAGGACCGCTACAATAATCCATTGGTCTTTCTGAAAAATGATTGATCTGGGAAAGCTTCTGCTGGTTCTTGGTGGCGTGATCTTTCTGGTTGGCGCCGTGCTTCTGCTCGCCGGGAAGTTCCATCTGCCGCTGGGCCGCCTACCCGGCGATATTGTTTATCGCGGCAAGAACGGCGTCTTTTACTTTCCCATCGTCACGTGCATTCTCATCAGCGTGGTTCTCTCCCTGATCCTGTGGCTGTTCGGCCGGGGACAACGCTAGCGTGGCTGTCCGGTGCTAAGTTCTGCCCAAGGACCATTCTCTTGCTACAATCCTCATCGCGCGTGATCTGCGGAAACGCAAAATTATCGCGGATCAGCGCGGACTGTTGCGGATCAAACCTAATGTAGATGTTTTGTGTTTTATCCGCGTTCATCCGCGAAAATCCGCGGTCGGTTTTATCCATTCGGCCTTCCTACCTCAATATGGTCGAGCAAAACGTGGTATTCGGGCCAAAAGGACCGCCGCACTGCAAGGTCTGTGTGAACTGGTTGGCCTGGCCGAAGTCTTTCAGCGTATCAGGATAATCCACGCCGTAGTGGAAGCCGCTCTTGCCCAGCGTATACCAGGGATAAATACAGAAGGGGCCGCCGTAAGTGGCGCAGCTCTGCGCGACTTCGGCCTTGCCGCCCTGATCGCTCACCACGGCAAAGTTTTTAGGCGCGGAGCCGTCGCCAAAGGTCACGCTCTTGATCTGGATGGGCGAAAAGCCCGCCCAGGAGTCCACATTGTAAGAGTCGCAGAAAGTCTGGCCGGGAACGCAAAACGCATCGCCGCCGGTAAAGATGGAGGCATGGCCGATCTCCCAGACGAAGGAGTTGGGAGCGTCATTGACGTTCCCCCAGCCCAGTGAGTTCCCGATCTGCTGCGTGTCATAGGCGGGCATCAACGGGCCGTCGGAAGTCGAGTTGAGAACGATGGTGCCGGCGTGTCCCGTATTCAGGTTGGTCACGGTGATGTGAAAGCCGTCCGCGGCGGGCGTGACGTAGTAGTGCACGGTGATAGTGTCGCCGGCATGCATGATCAGCGGGCTGCCCGGCGTAGCCGAATCCTCCAGCATGGCGTTGAAGGCCGTGGGCTCGGTGAAGTTTTTGCCCCCGGTGTGCGTGGGCAGCAGCTTGAAGACCGGTGAGCACGCGGTGAAGATGTTGGGCGTGAAGTTCACGGCGAAGCCGCCATCGTTGAAGCACTTGGTCAAGGTGGAGTCAGGATAGAACTGCAGCTCCACAAAAGCCTGGTTGAAGAGGCTGTGTGGATCCGTCACCGTTCCGCCAAACCAGAAAGTGGGACCAACGTCGGATACGCTGGAACGGCCGTTGGTAGGGAGCACGACGGTCCAGGTAAGGTCGCGGGCTGAACCCGGTGCGCTGGAAACGGGCATCAACTCCGGTTCGTCATGGCCGGTGCAGCCCTGGGTGTAAGTGACCTCAAATTGGCCGGGAATATAGAGAGGATGGTGGGCCAGGCAATTTTTTACTGTCTGAGCCTGCGCTGAAGCTGCAAATACGAGAAAAGCCGCAAAAACCAAGGGCCTGCCGCGCAACATAGAGACCTCCGGGAAGGGAGTAGCGAAGAGATGCACGTTCCCCAAAGCGGGCAGAATCTTATCACGAAGAAAATTCGCGGAAAAGAGAACACCTTGGAAATGACTGCGGATCAACGCGGATTGCAGCGGATCGAACCTTTTCATTCAGGATGACTTCGCTTTGATCCGTGTTCATCCGCGAAAATCCGCGGTAAAAACCTCCGGTTTACTTTCTCGCCGGTGCTGGGCATTCCGGCTGGCAGGTGCCCGTGGTGCCGCCCGCGCCAAAACAACAGCCGCATGGACGTTTACAGATGTCGCCGGTGGTGCAGAAACTTCCACACGCCACAACTGCCTGCGTTCCGGTCCTCAATTGATGCAGAGATAACGCGCCCGCTGATAGAGCGGCTGTGAGCATCGCGCCGAGTATTAGCTTCTTGGCCATAAGACTTGCTCCTTTGGATAAAGTCAGTATTCCTGGCACAATCCAAAAGTAATCGTAACGCCGCAGCTGGCTTTCCGCGCCGTTCTCGAGCGGAAAAATTCCAGACCGGAGCCATTTTGGAACTGCAGCTCTCCTGTTGTTAAACTCACTTAATGTCCTTCGCTGACCAACTCGGCTTCACTTTCGATCAGTCGCCCACTCGCCGCATCTGGCGTGTTGCCGACCTGGTGAGCGCGGTGCGTACCACGGTGGAGCGCGGCTATACAGACGTCTGGGTGGAAGGCGAGATCTCCAATTTCCGTCCGTCAGAGTCAGGCCATCTTTATTTCACGCTGAAAGATGGCGACGCGCAGCTGCGCATCGTGATGTTCCGCAGCCAGGCGCGGCTGTTGCGCTTTCGCCCGGAAAGCGGCATGCAGGTGATTGCCCGCGGCCGCGTGACCATCTATGACGTGCGTGGCGAGCTGCAACTCTCCGCCGAATTTCTTGAGCCCGTGGGCGCTGGCGCGTTGCAGGTGGCGTTTGAGCAGCTCAAGGCCCGGTTGGCGCAGGAAGGATTGTTTGACGCCACTCGGCGCAAGCCCATCCCACCATTGCCACGGCGGATCGGCATTGTGACTTCACCGCGCGGCGCCGCCTTGCAGGACATGCTCAACATCCTTTCCCGTCGCCATGAAAATGTGGGCATACAGATTTATCCCGCGCAGGTTCAGGGAGAGACAGCGGCCGCTGAAGTCGCAGCGGGGATCAAGCATTTCAACCGCGCGAAAAGCGTGGATGTGATCATCATCGCGCGCGGCGGCGGCTCCATTGAAGACCTGGCCGCATTCAACGACGAAACTTTGGCCCGCACGATTTTTGCGTCGACGCTGCCAGTGATCTCAGCTGTGGGCCATGAGACGGACTTCACCATCGCGGATTTCGTCGCCGACTTGCGCGCGCCCACGCCTTCAGCCGCGGCCGAACTGGTGATCGAATCCAAGCACCGTTTAGCTGAGCATCTGGCGCACCTGCATCAGAGGCTGGACCGCGCCACGCGCTACCGGCTGTTGATGGCGCGCACGCGGCTTCAGGAACTGGCACAGCACGGCGCCTTTGCCCGAATACAGGATGTAATGGTGCGGCGCTCGCAGCGCCTTGACGAGCTTACGTATCGCCTGGCGGCAAACTATCGTACGCTGCTGCATGACTATCACCGTCGGCTCGACCTCGCCGCATCACGCGTGCGGCATTATGATTTTCGTCGCTCTCTGGCCGTGGTCCGGGGCGAACTGGAGGCGCGCACAGAAGGTGTAGTTCACGCTTTTCAATCGCGGCTGGCCGCGCGACGCTCACACCTGGAACGGCTTACAGCCCAGCTCGACGCGCTCTCGCCGGTCAAGATACTGGAACGCGGTTACGCGCTGGTATTCGATGCCAGCGGCGCGCTGGTGAAAGATGTGGCCCAGCTTGCGGCGGGATCTGAAATTTCCGCCCAGGTGGCGCGAGGCAGGTTCACCGCTGAAGTAAAATCCACGAAGAAGGATTAAGCCGAACTAACCAGAGAGGGCGCCGAGGAACACTGAGAAGTCCCAGGCGTCTTTGTGCTTTCTCTTGTGTCCTCTGTGGTAAAAACGAAACGGAAGGCTCAGACTTGAGGAAGCTTTTTGGTACTGATGGAATCCGAGGCGTGGCCGGCGAATATCCGCTGGACAAGAAAACTGTGTACGCCGTGGGGCGCGCGCTGGGCGATCATCTACCCGCGGGCCCGCGGCGCGTTGTCATTGGGCAGGATACGCGTGAATCGAGCGGATGGATGGCAGACGAGCTTGTCTGCGGGCTGCGCGATACCGGGGTCGATACCGCCAGCGCGGGCGTGGTCCCTACGCCGGCCATCGCGTACCTGACGCACACGCATGGCTTTTCCGCCGGCGTGGTCGTCTCCGCCTCGCACAATCCTTGGCGCGATAACGGCATCAAAGTGTTCGGCCCTGACGGCTTCAAGCTGCCGGACGCGGTGGAACTTGAAATAGAAACTGAAATTTTCTCTCTGCTCAATGAGGGAATACCTCCAGGCACCGCTGAACCTGCGGCCCCGTCGCTCCCCGGCGATCCCGCCTTGCGCCTCGATTATCTGAACTGGCTTGCTCGCACCATTGCCGGAGCTGAGAGGCTGCGCCTGGTTGTCGATTGCGCCAATGGCGCGGCCAGCACGGTTGCGCCGGAAATATTCAAGCGCTCAGGCGCCCAGGTTGAATTTACCCATCGCACGCCCGATGGCCGCAACATCAATGAAAACTGCGGCGCGCTGCATCCGGAAATCGTGGCGCGGGAGGTTGTCTCGCGCAACGCTGACCTGGGCATCTGCTTTGATGGCGACGCCGACCGCGCGCTCTTTGCCGATTGCAACGGACGCGTGGTGAACGGCGATGCCGTGATGCTTTTGCTGGCGCGCGAACTCAAACAGCGCGGCGAACTGGCCAATGACACGGTCGTTGCCACTACCATGTCCAACATGGGGCTGGAGATTGCATTGCGCGAATCCGCGATCAAGATGCTGCGCGCGCCGGTAGGCGATAAATATGTGCTGGAAGAGATGAGGAAGACCGGCGCGGTGCTGGGCGGCGAACAATCGGGCCACATTATTCTTTCGCGTGAAGCCACCACCGGCGATGGCCTGTTGACGGCCATCCGGGTTCTGGGAATCGTGGTCGCAAGCGGCCGTCCGCTCGCGGAACTTGCCGCCGGAATGAAGGTGTTTCCGCAGACGATCAAAAATGTTCGCGTGAAAGAGAAGCGTCCTCTGGAACAGATTCCGCAGGTGGCTGCCGCCATTCGCAAAGCAGAGCAGCAGCTTGACGGCAACGGCCGCGTCAACGTCCGTTATTCCGGCACTGAATCGCTGGCGCGGGTGATGGTGGAAGCGGAAACGGAAGAGACTGTGCAACGTCTGGCTGGCGAGATTGCGGCAGCGCTGGAAGCTGCCATAGGACTGGGTGTGCCCTCTGCCCCTTGAACTGGTGCCTCCGCGCAAAAAACGGCTGAAGCCATGGGCTGTGATTGTCCCGCTGGTCTTGCTGGCGGCATTCGCGTTCATCCCCATGCTGCGTGCGGCCCTGCGCGCCGGTGCGGGAATTGCCGCCGGCGCGGTTTATGTTCTGGCGTACCTGTTCGCGGTGGTGATGCTCCCGCTGATGTTTTACGCGCTCGTGAGGTTCGCCTACTCGGTTTTTCTCCGGCCTTACATTCGAGTGTGGCGCATCAATCGCATTCGCAATGCGCGCTATATGAAAGATGTGATTCGCCGGGGGCAAGGGCCGCGGTCGAACTAGGAGCGATTATTCCACGTCCCGCCAGTTCGGGCCCACGCCCAGCTCCACCAGCAGAGGGACGCTGAGCACATGGACCGTTTCCATCTTTTCGCGCACCAGTTGGCGCATCAGGTCAAGCTCGTTCGCAGGGACCTCAAAGAGCAGTTCGTCATGCACCTGCAGAAGCATTCGCGACTTCAACTTGCGGCTGCGGAGTTCTGCGTCGATCTGGATCATGGCAATCTTGATCAGGTCAGCGGCGGTGCCCTGGAGAGGCGTGTTCACGGCGGTGCGTTCGGCAAAGCCGCGCATGTTGGCGTTCTTGCTGTTGATGTCCGGAATGGGACGCGAGCGGCCGAACAGCGTTTTCACGCTCTGCTCTTTGCGCGTCTCTTCCAGCGTGCGGTCAATATAGCGGCGCACGCCGGCATATTTTTCAAAGTATGCGTCAATAAACTTCTTGGCCTCGCGCTGCTCGATGCCAAGCTGTTGCGACAGCCCGAAGGGCGAGAGCCCATAGACGATCCCGAAATTGACGGCCTTGGCGCGGCGGCGGTGTTCAGCGTCAATCAGCATGGGCGGCACGCCAAAGACCTGCGAAGCGGTGAGCGCGTGAATGTCGTCGCCGCGGCGGAAGGCCTCCGTGAGCAGCGGATCTTCAGAGAAGTGCGCCAGCAGGCGCAGCTCAATCTGAGAGTAGTCAGCCGAAAGCAGCGAGAAGCCGGGTTCGGCGATGAAGGCAGCACGAATCTCGCGGCCAAGTTCCGTGCGGATAGGAATATTTTGCAGGTTTGGGTTGGTCGAAGAGAGGCGGCCGGTGGTGGTGCCAGTCTGGTTGAAAGTAGTGTGCACGCGCCCGGTGGCGGAATCGATCAGCACCGGCAGCGCGTCAACATAGGTGCTCTTGAGCTTGGATAGCTGGCGATAGTCGAGCACCAGGCGCGGGACTTCATGCGTCTCGGCAAGTTCTTCCAGCACGTCGACCGCCGTGGAGGTGGTCTTGCCTTTGCCGTACTTCACCGGACGCGGCAGGTTCAAATCTTCAAAGAGCACTTTGCCGAGCTGCTTGGGCGAATTTATGTTGAAGGTAATGCCAGCCTTTGTATGGATCTCACTCGCTTTTGCGGAGCATTGCTTTTCCAGATCGACCGAAAGCGTGCCCAGCATCTGGCGGTCAATCTTCACGCCGGCCTGCTCCATGCGCACCAGCACCGGCGCCAGCGGCAGATCAATCTGCTCGTACAGCGGCAATTGCCCGGCGCTCTCCACCTCTTTGCGCAGGACCGGCGCGATGCGGCCGGTCACGTCCGCCGCTTCCGGCACAGCCAGTGACAGCTTGAGGTTGAAGCTGCGCACGGCAATCTCCGCCAGCGAGTGGTTCGTGTACGTGGGATTGATGATGTAGGAATAGAGCATGGGCTCGTCTCGGACGCCCGCAAGTTCCACGCCATGCGCCGCCAGTTGACGCAGCGCGGATTTGTAGTCGTGAACTGCTTTGGGAATTTTGGCGTCGCTAAGCAGCTTTTTCAGTTCGTTGGAGAGTTCGTCGTCGCCCAAGACCATGCTGAAGGCTTTGCCGGGTTCGGCGGAGAGCGCGAGTTTGAGCGGGGTATGGGCGTTGGCATCTGGCCCCGGCGGGCCATCAAAGAGCAGATCGCCCGATTTCTGGTCGCCTTCTTCGGGCTCGTCTTCCTCTTCCGGCTTTGCGGCGGCGGTGAACTCAAAGGCAATTGCCAGCGGATTTTTTGACTTGGCCAGAGCTTTCAAGTCCTTGATCGACGCCAGCTCGCGATATTCGGTTTCACGCACCTCCATTACCGGCACCAGCTCCTTAAGCAGCGTGGTGAACTCAAGCTCGCTGAAGAGCGAGCGCAGGGCGTCACTATCGGGCTCGCCGGCGACCATTTTTTTCAGGTCAAGCTCAATGTCCATGTTCTGGTCAATGGTGACGAGCTGCTTGCTCCACAGGATGGTGTCCTTATTGTTCAGCAGCGATTCACGGTAGGTCTTGCGCTCCACTGCTTCGGCGTGGTCCAGCGCATTTTCCAGCGTGCCAAAACGCTTGATGATCTCGACCGAGCCTTTGTCGCCGATGCCCGGCGCGCCGGGAATGTTATCAATGGAGTCGCCGCGCAGGGCCATCACGTCAATCACCTGCTCGGGGCGGACGCCGAGAATTTCTTCCACCTTGGCGGCATTGCAAATCAAATTATCTTTCGGAGGATTCAGCACGCAGACTTTATCATTCACCAGTTGCAGCATGTCCTTGTCGCTGGAAACCACAAAGACCTGGTAGCCCTGGGCGGCGGCCTTGCGGCCCAGCGTGCCAATCACGTCATCGGCTTCAAATCCCTTCGATTCCAGGATGGGAATGCGGTAGGCCTCGAGCGCGCGCCGGATGTAAGGAACCTGCTGCGCCAGATCGTGCGGCATTTCCGCGCGCTGCGCCTTGTAGCCGTGGTACTCCACTTCCTTGAAGGTCTGGGTCTTGATGTCGAATTTGCGGACCGAGGTAACGGCTTTTGCCTGCTCGTCGCGAAACGTGGGGCCGGCCACGTCGAACACGGCAGCCAGGTATTCGGGGTTGAAGTCCGCGCGCAGCTTGCGCAGCATGTTCACAAAAACGTAAGTTGCCGCGGTGGGCACGCCCTTCCTGGTGGACATGGGCCGCTGCCGCGCCATGGCGTGATAAGCGCGAAAGATGAAGGACATCGTGTCCATGAGAAAGACACGGCCCTTCTGTGCGGGTTGGGGGTCAGTAGCCAATAGAAAATTCTATCCTAAACAGCGCGCAGAGGAGTTTGTTAGAATC
>DASSXL010000133.1:0-8178 GCA_035703825.1 Candidatus Angelobacter sp. | reverse complement strand
GTTTTCTCCTTCAAATCGGTGGAAGATGAAGACACCGGCGGCAACCCGGATGAATTTCTGCTGCGCTACAACATTGGCGGCATTCACATCAATCAGGCTGCGTTCCAGAAGCTATGCGGCGAAATCTCTTTGCAGGCCTATGACCTTCAGGTGCCCATGATCTGGCAGAAATCCACGGTGCGCGTTTATGCCGGGATGGTGCCGCTGGGGCAGGGATCATTCCACCACATCGTTGTGCGTGAAGGCCGTATCACTCACGTGGATGCGCGTGATTTTTCGCTGAAGCACGTCACTGACCGCCATTACTACGAAGTTTGCACGCATCCAAAGATTTACCAGGCGATTGAGAGCGTCTCAAACAATCTGGTGGCCGCGCGCTAACTAATCAGAACTCGCGTCGCGGGACTTTGAAAGGCACACGGACCACGGCCTCAATATCCACGGGCAGCCCATCTTTTGTGCCGGGACGAAAACGCCACTGCGCCAGCGCCTTGCGCGCATTTTCATTCAAGCGCTCATCAAAACCTTCGAGCACGCGCACGTCGCCCACGCTGCCATCGGCATGGATCACGGCATAAAGCACAACCACGCCTTCAACGCGGTCATGCATCAGGTCTTGCGGATACGCAGGATCAACTTTGGTGATGGCTTCGGGAGCGCTGAGGTCGGAGCCGCCATGGCCGGCGGCGTTTAATTCGGCAAAGCGAATGCTCCAGCTTCCCGTCGATGAAGCCAGGTTGGGCATGCTGAGCCGCATGGAATAGTGACGGCGCGTGCCGAAGACTTTTGTCTCAGCGCTGTCGCGCGGCTGGTCAGCGCGGTCGGGCGTGAGCGGACGCGCAGCGGACAGAGCGGCACTTGCCACAACGTTGCCCGTAATTTTTGTCGGCGGCTCTGAGACGTAAATGTCCGCCGGCGAGTTGCCGTTTCCGCTATGACCGGGCGCGGCTGCGGCGTTGCCTTCTTTGATCTCCGGGCGGGCGGTTGCGCCAACGCGTCCTGAGGGGCTGGCGGTAAATTCGCCCGGACGGTTGCCCGCAGGAACAACCACGGGATCAACCGGCGCCGCGGGCCGCGCATTGAGCACCAGAAGCTGGCCGATCGCCTTCTCTCGCGCGGCGTTGCCGTTGAGCACTGGCGGCGCAGGTTCCACGGGCGTGACATTCTGCGCAGGCAGGCCGACACTGCCAAGATTGCGGCTGGCCGCCGCGGGAGCCGGCGCGGCAACCTGCGGAGCACCGAGCGGCAAGGGAATCGATTGCAGCGCGCGGCCACCGGATGTTTCCGGCGCGGGCTCGGCGACTGTCGGCGATTGCGCGGGAAGTTGCAGGGCGTCTGACCGGCGCGAAGTAACCTCCGGAGCGGGCGGTACAACAATCGTACTTTCCATTGGCAGAGCCGGAATCGCGCGATGGCTTGTAGTTGTCGCGGCGGGCGCAGCCACTTCCGGCTGCATCGCCGGAGGAAACAGCAGCGGACGAAGTCTGCTCTGCGCCACGGGCTGCGCGGGCTCGGCGATTTGCGGCACGTTCACCGGCAGCGCCTGCATGGGATGGCTCATGGCCATGGGCGCGCCGGGAACCTGAGTGGAAGCAATCAGGTTGGGCAGCGGCGTATCCTGCTTCAGGACCAGAGTGCTCGGCTGCACAATCGTTTGCCGAGTGCTGATGTGGTTCTCATTGGTGACCACGATTTCCTGCGGCGCATATTCAGGGTCGGCTTTTTGCGGATGCGGCCGGCGCGGCGGCTCAGGCTTCACTTTGTGCGGGTTCACCGCAGGCAGATATTCAGAAAGTTCATAGTGCAGGACCGGCTGGTTCGGCGGCGTTTGCGGCAGGACCTGCGGCTGGTTCAGCCACGCCAGATTCAAAGCGTAAATCAGCAGGATGACCAGCACATGTCCCAGGAATGACTGTCGGGCAGCCTTCCAGGCCACGGGCCGATGCACCAGAGCGTCCGCCCAGTATTGGCCCGGCGGTGAGCTCACCCAAACCGGCGGCGGCGCAGCGCGGAATAGGTCCGCCACGTTGCGGGCAAAAATCCGCAACCACGGCTCCGGCTCAATAACAAAGTGAAGGCCGTTCACAGGCGCTGCAACCGTTTCATTAGAGCCGCTTTTTTGGCCGACTGCATTTAGCTTGACTTCCCGGTAATTACAACGATTATATCTTTAGCGCCAACGTGCCCCAGATTATGCTTTTGCGGTCAAAAATCGCTGGTCTTGCGGCCTTAGTCATGTTTACGGCGGCCTGCCACGCCCAGGGCGGGCTGGCATCGCGCGCCCAAAGTAAGCCCAGGCCCGCGCAGCAGGAGCCGCCGGCCGCTGTTCCCCATGCCGCGGAAGATATTTCCGGCATGTACAGCTTCCTCAAGGAAGGCGAGTTCCTGCAGATCACCCTGGAAAAGGACGCTGTTACGGGCTACATCTCCCGTATGGGCGATTCAGACAGCGACAATGGCGTGTTTCTCGACCAGTTTTTTGCCAGGGCCGATGTCCAGGGCCACGACGTTTCTTTCACCACGCGCCAGCTCCATGGCGTCTGGTATGAATTCACCGGCAAGTTCGACCGTGGCCCGGGGAAAACCAAGGCTGACGACGGCTATTACCTGCTGCGCGGCACGCTCAAGGAACTCGGTACCAATGCCGACAAAACCGTTAACGCGCACTCGCGCGAAGTCGTGTTCAAACTGCTGGCCCAGCCCGACGATTCCGAACCCGCCCCGCCCAAGAGCAAAAAGACGCATTAAAGCCGGGCCCAAAACCTTGAAACACGGAGGACCGGAGGAAGCGGAGGAGCCATCGCGCGGAATCGCCGTCATCGGAGTCCTGTTAATCAGTGGTGAGTCTTTGGTTTTTGCCGCAGAGCAGTGTCATCAGTGGTAAGGTTTTTGATTTTGGTGGCTCGGCGGCCGATTCGCGCAAGCTGAACGACGGTTTACGACGAGACTTTTCCTATCCGCGATCAGCATTTTCGGGTCTTCAGAAGACGGCGATTCCGGCGATTCCGCGCGATCCCGGCGATGGCTGGTTTACGAGGGTTCGACTTTCCAGAAGTATCCGGCGCGGAACGGCGGGTTTCTGCCTTCGGTAAACAAGCGGATGGATGAAACGGAGACGCGCATCCCGGTCATGTCAATCCCGGCCAGTTCCACGCGGTCCCATACCTCCACCACGATTCCCTGTTCCATGACGCGGTCCAACAGATCGCTCTCGCTGGCAAATTCTGTGCTCAAAAGCATGCGCACCGCTCCCCTTGACTCTTCAGAACGTCTGGTGAAGCGGCGCAAGACTTGGCAGCCTTTCTGCCAGGGAAACAACTCTGCCAACAACTATACGCCAAAGAATTGCGAGTAGTGGGAAAATCTTAGATGCGACCATTATGTGTAATCAGGGGATTAAGGTGCTGGGATGCGATGTGCGTGTGACGTGCCACCACTTGTGTGGACGTCGTGCGCCCCGCAGATCTCATGGCTCCGGGTTCACACGATTCGGGATTTCTCGCTAACACTAACTCGAATCTCCCGTTCTTGTGGCCCTTGGCTTAACGTCCTTTTGCGTTCTTCAGCCTGGCCCCCACCCGGTCTTTTCGAGCTTTTATTGAAAACAAAAGCCGGACCGCCAATCGATCCAAGCGTGACCCAGGCGTGACGCTTGGGTGGCCCAGGCGTGATCCAGGCGTGACCCTTGGGTCACCCAATCCCAGACCCAATCTCAGGCAGGCAGAAGGTCGCAACCACCTTCCAGATTTGCCGTGGCACGCCCTTTTTCACGCCAGTTTCGGTCTGCTTTGAAAGCCAGATCAATCACTTACGAGAAAATTTGTCGTACCCCGCCCCTACCCCCTATGTCGACCCATTTCCACCCAAGGTCACCCAGTGTCACCCAAGGCCGGGGTCCCCGACACGCGTTTCGCGTGGTGGGGTGGAAGGCTGAGAGATCAAGCAGAGGGTCGCAAAGGACTTCCAATTTGGTTGAATGCTGAGTGCAGAAGCACTGATTGCTAAATTTTCAAAGATCAGACGCTTTTCAACCCCTGAGGGCCAACTCATTTTCTCGTATCTTCTCCAGGGAATCAATAGCGAAAAAGAATACGGCCAGATTAAGATTAGGATCTACTTCTTCTTGGTCTTGTGTGGCACTGGCACTCTTGCCGGTGTCTTCTTCGTTTGCCTGCCGCTGGCCTCGACGCGCCCTCACCGCTTACGTCGCTCGGGGCCACGCTCAGGACGGCAATGCCGGAACGGTGTTGCATCCAAACTGCATCACTACCCGAAGCTTAGGCGGATTGGGCTGCCGCGCCCATTGCGCCGGGCCTGCCGTCACCTATCGATTTGATGACACCTTCAAATTTCTGCTGCGGGTTCCAGGGCTTTTTAAAAGTATCCAGCACGCTGCGCACGCCGAGCATCCTGTAGCTTTCAGTCTGCGACTCATTGAACCACTGGTTGCCGGTGCTCTCGTGGGGAAAGGCGGGATTGGCCGCTTGATAGGCGGTAACGTCGGAATCATCGCTGGCCAGGACCACCGGCTTGATGTAAACCAAATAACCATTTTCCAGCGTCGAGTCGATCTCTTTGT
The DNA here is from genome assembly GCA_035703825.1 of Candidatus Angelobacter sp. Taxonomy (GTDB): domain Bacteria; phylum Acidobacteriota; class Terriglobia; order Terriglobales; family Acidobacteriaceae; genus Angelobacter. The sequence continues at coordinate 3,599 of DASSXL010000133.1, read as the reverse complement.
AGCGGATTTCCGCCACGGCGCAGCGGCTCTTTGGCGTTTCTCCCGGTAAGGAATGCGGCGGCAGGAAGTCGATGGGGATTTTCATGTCGATGCGGATCTTGCGTAGCGCATTGCCCAGTATTTCATAGTGGTATTGAGGATCGCCGCCGCCATCCAGCGCCACGATATAGCGGCAGCGGCGCCGCACCATTTCATAAAGACCCAGATTTTCAAAATGGCCGCCGTCTGAGAGATAGACATAAGGACTGCTCTCATCGGTACGGCCCAGGGCTTCGCGGATGATGGAATTAAAAGCCGAGTGCGGCCCGCTATCGCGCCAGCTTTTGCGTCTCGGGTTGCCGAGCCAGGAGCCGAGCCGCGCATTGAAGAGCGTCATAATGAAGGTAATCGCCGGTGAGGAGTAATAGCCCATGTTGGGACTGGCGGCCGCTCCTGAGATCGCAAGCGCCGTTCCCAAAGAAATCCCATTTTCGCCTCCATACTCACCGCTTGGGCGATAGCCAAGGATTTCACTGCCACAGTGCAGTGGCGAAGCCGTGAAGGGTGCGGCCCGGCGCTGCTGCCACGCCAGACGCTCGCCGGAAAGCAGGTTCAACGTCATATTTATCACGTGAAACGGCTTGAGAGACGGCGTCAGATTTTTCAGGTAATAGTCGTCCGTCTGGTCAAAGCCGGTGAATTGGTTAGGCTGTGGTTTGGCGTTAGAAGCGCCCAGATAGGTGCGGATCAGGCGGTTGCGATACATGGCCTGAAGGGAAAATTTGTTGATGTCAATAAATTTGGCCATCACCCAGCTAAACAAAAAACAGGCGAGCGCCAGCAGCACCGCGTGTTCGGGGTGAGTGTTTTCCAGGAATTCTTTATGCGACGTCAAGTTTGACTTCACAAGGTGGGCTTTCGACAAAAGCCAGTTGTCAAGGACAGCCAGCGAAGCCAGAAATATGACGATAAATACCGGAGCGGCCAGTTTGCCGGCAAGGTCCAGCGCGCTCCCTTGTTTGCTGCCGGATGTTCCATTTTTGGCTTTATTGCTGAAACCGGCCAGGGCGGCAAGGACTCCGCTGATGCCTCCGGCGGTGGCAAATGTGGTGTCAGCCCACAACTTGAGCTTGGCGTGCAGCAGGAAAACCAGGAGAGGCGCGAACAACGTCATCGCGGAAAACCCCATCCAGGCGGCCATGGAAAGCATGCCCCAGGCCCCGGCCCGCGCCACCCACTCGCGGTCATCATCTTCCAGCACCCGGCTGGTAAAACCGACAAAGATGGTCACTGCCAGCCCAAACGATGTAAACAGCAATGGCATGGCAAAGGTGGTGTACTGTTCCCAGCTCATATGGCCAAATACATCGCCACTGAGTAGCCGTGCGCCGCCGGCGACGCAAAAGGCGGTGATGGTTGCCGCCGTCAGCAGTCCCAGAATCCATTTTGTTCTGGGCCAGCGGCGGACAAGTTTTTTGGCCTTGAGTTCCCGCAGTTTTTCTCCAAGGCGTCGCCAATAAATCAAGGCATATGCCAGGTAACCCGCGGCTCCGGAGACTGCGATACCACGAAAATAATCCCAGTACTTTAACGTTGCCGCGGTATTCCTGCCATTTGTGTAGTCGGCGCCTGTGAACCAGGCTTCGCTGAGCAGAAGGACCAATGCTGCAAAAAAAACGGGGCCGAAACAATATTTCAGGAACTGGCCTTCCGTATGGTTCTTATGACCAACGCCGGGAAGATATCGCAGGAGATTAAAGATGCCGATGGCGAAAAACAGTCCGGCCAGAGGAAGCGCAATCAGTCGTCCTTGGTAAAACTGGTCCCAGGATAGGCCCCACCACTCTGGATGGTCCCCCAACGTTCCCAGCGACAGCACAATCCGGGGCGCCATGAGGGCGCACATCAGCAGGGGGACAAAGACCAGCCAGTTCAAGAGCATGTTCCGCGCTACCGTGGCGGCCAGGGTCCAGGTGTCGGCAGAGAAGAGGCCCAGCTTGGGCGAAAGATAGTTATTGTAGTCGCGCAGATGCTGGACGGGGTCCGGGTGCTCTTCGGGTGGAGGCAGCGCAAAGGGCTTCAACTGCGAAACAAGAGTGGTGGTCTTATCGCCCAGCTTTTTGGGTGTGGTCAACCCCTTCCATCGCTCTTTCCAGGCCGTGAGCCAGCTCCCAATGTAGCCTCCCCCGGAAACCGTCGAAAGATAGTCAAAATTCTCCAGGATGCCGAGTTCGGCCAGTCCCTGCAGGGCGCCCAGCGCGAATGTGGCGCTGCGGATGCCGCCGCCGGAGATGCACAGCGCACTGCGCTGCTTTCCTCCCAGCACAGCGTCTTCCTGGGCCAGCACCTGCTCAAAAGTGAGCGGAGCTTCCGGGCCGTCCGGTCCGGGCGTTGCTTGCGTAAGAGATTGTGGCGTGAGGGCTTTCTGGTCTGGCATGCGGAGAATATCTATTCATCAGCTCACAATGTCAAAGGATTAATGCAGATGAAAAGCTCTTCTAGGGTTTTTACTGGTGCAGTTTGATGATTAACACTGCTTTGTTGGTGTGGTGTGGCACCGGCACTCTTGCCGGTGTCTTCTTTGGCTGCTGATCACTGATTGCTGACTGCTTCTCTTGTGCCTTGTCTTCCTGCCTCGCTGCCGCCTCAGTTTTCGCCACGGCCTTTATGATCTGTCTTGCTGAGCGAAGCGCCGTGAGCCTGCTTTGACAACTTGTTCTCAATGGCGCGCAGCCGAAGCACCCCGAGGATGTTAGCGGCATGAATACGGCGTCAAGGCGTTCTCACGAGACAGCATGGAGAAAACTTCATGAATCGTCATCGTAAGGGATACGGCACGTGATCCTTCGACTCGCCCTCATCCAGTCCCGCGCCTCGCGGGACGACTGATAGTAGCCCGGTCACGGTTCCAAGGCGCGTTGCACACGCCGAGGAACAAGTGCCGGGTAAGAATCAAAAAATAATTATTCCTTGCTGCCGCAGGCCCGCGCGCAGCGGAGCGGAGCGCCGACACCAGAGCCTCAGCCTCCGGAGGAGGCGAAAGAGCTTAGCCCAGGCGCGGAAGCCCTGGGACAAATGTGGAGCAGAGATGCAAAGCGCCGTAAGTGCGGCACAAAATATTTCATGGACGCCCGTTTAGAATATGGGAACGGAGCTTTCAATGAAAAAGTTTATTGCTGTTATCGGAAATGCTAACTCGGGCAAGAGCACGATTATCCAAAGCTTGACTGGGTGCAGGACACGGACGTATCGTGGGCGCGTGACAGACCCTACTAGCAGAAAGGAAATCGAGGTCGTTGCGTCGTCACCCCAAGAGAAACCGATGAGCCGGACAGAATTGAAGAGGATGTTGAAAAGCGCAGCAAGCCGGTCACAATCCACAGGATTGATTATTGCGATCCAGCCAAAGAAAAAGACGAATAAGAGGCTAATAATGGAAGAGATCTTTTCATTGGCCTCGCGATATCGATTGTCGCCTTATGCATTCGTGCTATCTCCCGGGTACAAAGACGGCTCACATGCAATCGATCTAACTGATATCCGAACACGCTTAGCTTCTCCCCGCGTCTATTTACAGGCCATCAACGGGAAGCGATTCTCGCACATTAACGCATCGATTA
>DASSXL010000119.1:0-36194 GCA_035703825.1 Candidatus Angelobacter sp. | reverse complement strand
ATAAAGAGAATCGTCGTGCATTCCCTTGTGTATCTCAGCCATCTTGAAATGCGTCTCGACGGCTGCTTCGATCGGCTTCGGAAAATCTGTGACGTAGTGTTGGTAAGCAATCAGCGCTTTGTCATTTGCATTGGACTGCTGGTAGAGATCGCCTGCCACGAGCAGTGACTCCCTGCGCACTGCCTCATCTGTGGACTCCGATGCCAGTCGCTCGTACTCACCAGCAGCGTGCGACAACTCGCCGCTCTCCCGGTAGGCGCGTGCGATCAGTCTGGTGGCCTCGCCCGCCATTTTGTGCTTGGGGTAGGTGCTGCGGAAAGATTCAAGCACGCCTGCGGCTGCCTTCCAATCCTTCAGCTCAATCAGCGCGCCGCCTGCATCGTACTCGGCCGTCGCGCGGATGGTTGAGGTGGGCGCTGCCGTGCGAATCCTCAGGAAGTGATCGGCGGCAGCGCGATAATCCTTCGCATCTCTTGCAAGCTCGCCCTGCCTGTAGATGGAGGCTGCCAGGTTGTCAACAAACTTGGCGTGCGATTCGTCGCTCTCCGGCGTGACCGTCAGCACCTGCGTGTAAGCTTTTTCGGCCTGTGGGTAGTCGGCGAGTTCGAAAGAACCGTGGGCAACCACAATCCACGCAGAGCGTCTGATGGGCGTCCCCGCCCCCGGATATTTATCGATGACGCGTTGAGCGGAGCCAACGGCGGCGCGAAAATCCTTCATCTCGTACAAGTCATCGGCGGCCGCTCCCAGGACTGACGCCGCCTGTGCGTGCGTCGGGAACGTGTCGGCGAACTTGATCGAACTTGCGACCGTATCGTGCTTGACGGCCTCCTGACCCTCTTTGCCTACGACTTTCAGCCGCTCGCGATATGCGTAGACTGCCGCGTAACCCGCGGCTGCTGACTGAGCGTTTGCCGGGTATCCGTAAGCCGTGCGTTCGTACTGTTTGGCCGCCTCGCCGAAATCCTTGTTTTCGAAGAGAAGGTCAGCAAGCCGGTAGTTGATCGTCGGAGACTCCGCGTCCTTCGGGAACGAGTTGAGGTAGTCGCCGTACCAACGTTGAGCTTCTTGATAATTCGTAAGCTTCTCGTTCGTTTCCTGCGAGCTCTGATACTCAGCATGGTAATGCGTCGCAAGGTCCTTCAGGTCCGTCTTCAAGTAGGCCAGGACCTCCGGCAACTCTTCCGGCTTGTTGTGCTGCCAGTATTCCGCCTGCAGTCCATACTTGGACGCAAAGTCCCGCTTCGACGCCAGAACGAGCTTGGGGAATCCGCCCTTGGTGAAAGTCTCCACCACGCGCATACTGAAACGCGGGGCAGCACGGTGGAAAGGATGCAGCGTTATGAAGGCGTTGTATGTCTTCGCGGCGTCATCGTAGCGCAGTTTCGCCAGGTAGTGCTCGCCAAGATTGCTGTAAACGCGGTCTTCATAGGATCGGCTCTTGGTGCTGGAGAAGTACTGCTGGACCGCGTCCGGCCCGCCGAGGTTGCTAAAGCTCAGGCTGACTGCCCGGAAAGTGTCGGCGACGCGGCGTTCGTCCTCTTTCTCGTGCTTCTCATCGAAGTTGTAGCCGGTCGAAACCTTATAGTCGAGCAGCGCCATGTAATTCTGCAGGGCCTCCTCGTACAGTTCCTGCTTGTAGAACGTCCAACCGAGCTTGTATAGAGCGAGCTCGTAGTATGAGGAACGGGCGCCCAGGTTGGTGATGGCTGAATAGGCGTTCTCAGCGTCCCGGAATTTTCTGCGTGTGAAGAAGTACTCACCCCGCCGGAACTGTACCTCGTCGAAGTGCACCGAATTCGGATTGGCGCGTATCGCACGCTCCATGGTTTCCATGGCCTCTTCGGTGCGGCCGAGTTCGTCATACGCTCGCGCCATCTGATAGAGGACCTGGTCGCTATCCTTATACTGGGGGTATTCGGCGAGCAGCTTTTTATAGAGCGCGATCGCCTCGAGAGGACCTTTGGGAGCTGCGTCAGCGCCTGCCGCATCCGTCAGCGGAGCGTTAGTGTCCCCGCTTGCCGGGATCCGGCTCTCCGCAGTCGTGCGCCGCTCAAATTCCTGATCGGATTCCCCACGGCCGGCTTTCGTAGCCGCGGCGGCCTTATTGGGGGTGCCCGCCGGTTTGCTCGTAGGGGCCTTAGCGGACTCCGGAGCCGGCATTGGCCGCGACTTGCCGTCGCCTGTGTTTATGCCATACTGCTTCTCAAGTTGCAGGTCCGCGAGACGACGGATTGCCTCGGGTGTCATCGGGGTTTCCGGTGATTCATCCAGGAATTTCCGGTAGTGCTCCATGGCCTGATCGACGCTCTGCTTCGTCTCCGCGTCCTTCACGTCCGGAGCCACTTTCTGCAGGTCTGCCAACGTTCCTTGCGTGGGCTGCTTGTGCTGCGCGGCGCAACCGCAGAGGAAAGCCGAAGCAAGCACTATTGGAATAGCGCGGCGACTCATCAGCGTCCCCCTCCGCCAGCCTGGGCGCGCGAAGCTCTATCGTAGCTATCGGCGACGCCGAAGCGCGCCTGTATCTGCTGGGCCACCAGACGTCCCCGGCGAGCCTCAAGCTGGTTGATGGCCACGTTCTCGATCATCTGTCCCTGCCGGGCCATCAAGGTGTCCACACTCTTCAGTGCGCCGCCAACGCGTTCGCGGAGCCGCGCAATCTGGGCGTCGTATCCGACATAACTATGCGTCGCCGCCTGCCTCGTCCTGACGAACGCCTCGTGCTGCTGATTGAGAGCGTCGACCTGGGCATTCAAATCTTTGAGGTGCTCAAATGCCGCGGTCAGCCGCTTGGGGTACTCGGTTTCCACGCGCCACGTGAGTAATCCGCGCAGTCGTGCCGCGCGTTGACGAAGCGCGAGTGATTCGGGGCTGTCAGAACCGCCGAGCTGCTTTTCAATGAGTGCGATGCGCTCGCTGGCGATCCGCTCGTCCGTGGTTGCCAGGTAGTCCGGCCGCGGCGCGGTAAGCATGGCGTGCAAGCGATCGTCGAAGTTCTTGCGCTGCTGGAGTCGCACGCGCATCCGCGAATCCAGCTCGCGAAACTTGGCGTCGATCTCCGGCAGCAACGGCTCGTAGTTCTTTTTGCGCAGTCGGATGATATCGTCGAAGGCTTCAAGGCTGGCTTGGTAGGCGATGAGCTTCGACCGCAGGTCCTCGAGATCGAGGTAGTTGTGCAATGCGGTCTGGAAGTCGTGAGATGCCATCAACGCCGTCAGATAGAACGTTTCCGGCGCGCCGGGGAGGCCGCGCAAGCGGATCACCCAGGTTTGGTCCTCCCGGCTCTCCTCACGGATCAGGGCCTTGAGAAACCGCCCTTCCTTGATGCTATTGATCGATGCGTCTATCTTTTCGAGTTGGTTGCTGTACAGCTCGAGCGCGCGACCATACGTGAGCGCGGCGCGACCGTATAGCTTCAGGTCGGCATACGTGTGCGGCACGGCCAGCAGGGCTTCCTGGACCGCGACATCCGTCGGCTCACGATCAGCCAAAATATTCCAGGGAACGAGCGCACGGTCAAACTGTTTGGACGACGTGTCGGCCCAGCCGGCCCGCAGCAGAGCTTCGTTTGAGAACGGTCCATCGAGCCGGACGCGGTCGAGTGCCTGTTTTGACCGCTCAAAGTTGCCCGATTCGAACAGAAGAGATCCAACAACCAGGTTGGCCTTGTCGCGGATCGCGAGTCCGGCGGGATCAATGGCCGGCAGCTGCCCGGCCTTGTCCAGTTGCTCCACAGCCTCTTGTTGTTTCCCCGCCTTCAACAAAGCGATACCGAGGTTGTAAGCGACAAACCCGGCGAGACTCGGATCATTCTGAAGGTGATTGAGGACTTCGATGGCCTCGTTCGGCTTGTCTGTCGCCATATAGATGTTCGCCCGCAGAAACTCGACATCGTTCTTTATCTTTGCGGGCACGGTGCCCTGGATGCGTCCGAGCGCCTGCAATGCATCGTCAAGCTGGTCCTTCTGGAAGTGAATGCGGGCGAGCCGGAACGCGGCTTCGTTTCGTACGGCTTCATCGACGGCGCCTTCAAGCACTCTCTTAATGGCACGCCCAGCTTTATAGTGCATGCGGTAGTTGAGCTCGAAATCGCCGACCGAGAATTCGGCCTCGTTGATGTTGTAGTGAAGAGTATCGAGTCCGGGCTCGTCCAGACGGTGGTACTGTGCAAGTTCAGTGTCGAGCCGCTGGATTGCTTCGAAATACTGGCCCTGGTAGGCGCGATAGAACGCTTCGTCGAAAAAGAGGTCATCTTTCTCGTTCCCAGCCGGCTTCTTGTCCCCAGCGAAAGAGGGAACAGCAGGCAGTCCCAGAACGAAGACGAGGCCGAGTCCGATTATGCGGCGCATCGCTCGCATCGATTACAACTCCCCCAGCGTGATCGGAGTGCTGCCGGAGTCCGGTCCGGCGACTGTCAGTTCCACCAGCTTTGGCTTAACTTCCTTACGGAACGTAAAGTGCTGGTTGCGGTTGAAGTCCGCGCCACCCTTAAGCTTGCCGTCGACCAGCACGTTGAGCTGGTGATCCCCTGTGGCCACATTGCCGACATAGATCCGCTGCACGCCGCCCTTGCGCAGTGCCTCGAGTTCCTTGGCGCTATAGATGTAGTGCGCAACCAGTTGACCATCGATCTGGAGCCGCACTGCATCGAGGCGCAGTTCGTCGCCTTTGGCCAACGCGACGAAGATTGCGACCTGTGTTCCTGACGGATACAGCAGTTTTTCTTCCAGCTGATTCAGCTCCGCTGCAATGCTGAGGACGTCTGATTTGGTCTGTTGAACCTGTTCGTCGAGGTCCCTCATCTGCCGTTGGTCAGGAGTGGTAGCGGCAGCTTTCTGTTCGGCCTGTTCGGCGCTTTTGTCTTTCCGTTCGGTCTTCTTGTCTCCCTGCTGCGCCGGCGCAGCATGCAATCCCGAGAAAGCCACAAACGATAACGCCAGCACCAGAGCACCCATAACCGATAAATGCGCTCTACTTTTCATCTCTGTACTCCCACGCAGCCCTTAGACAGTCGTTTTCCGACGTCACTAGAGTATTGGGCAGACTGCCGAAGGCAACAACAGTACACGGGTGCTAAGGTCCCCTTCAGCCCGGTGCCAATACCTCCGTCCTAAGGAGTACCCGGGTACTAAAGCCCCCTCTAGCCGGGTACCAATACCTCCGTGCGAAGCGCGACTCATATGCGAGGAAGGGAATGCTGCCCAAGTTGTTCGGGCGATAAACGATCACATTCGAGACCTTGCTGACTTTCAACACCGGTGTGGCATGTCTTTAAGGCCCTGTTTGTAGCTTTGCAATTGGCCATCCAGACAATGTCCAAGCGGCCGCCGATTATTGGTGGGAAGCCCATCTCGAACAGCTCAGTGAACTGGGAAGACAGGGAGGACGGACCAAGCACCGAGCGGGAGTAGCAGTTCGCGAGCCTCATGCCGGCAATCGAAGTCTGCCGCAGCCCGAGCACGGGACAACCGAACCAGCTCATTCAATTCTTTCTCACTCTCCTCTAACAGTGAGGACTGAAGATCAGTTAGGTCGATCGGGTCGAATGCCAGGTTTAGTCCAACCCGCAGATGAGCATACCGTTCAGGGGAACGAAAATCCGTTCTCTCGCGATTTTGCTGATCGATGTAGGGGATTGAAAAGGTTGGTTGCGGGGGGTGGATTTGAACCACCGACCTTTGGGTTATGAGCCCAACGAGCTACCAGGCTGCTCCACCCCGCATTTCGAGAATAACAGGACGTTATTATGCGGTCAAATCGCGGGGTGAGCATGGAGTGAGCATGGAACTGCGCAATTGCGTGTCGGCTGCCTGCGGTCCGGCGCTGAATGGAGGGAAGGCAAGCATGTTTCGATAGCCTTCAGCAGCGAGCGGAAAACAAGCCGCCGAAATAGAGTTCCGCGATTTCAGCGTTGGATTTTGAGCGCTGTAAATAAAATTCAGAAACAAGAGCGTGGCGATAAGAGCAGCAATTTACAGTTCAGGCATCTTGTGGTGCCATGTGCTCTGCTGCTGATAAGCATGCGCCACGGCCAGTACAGCGCCTTCTGTTCCGGGAGCACCGGTAATTTGCACGCCAATGGGAAGTCCGGATTTTGAGAAGCCGCAGTTCAGCGAGATCGACGGCAGTCCGTAAACGTTGAATGGCCGGGTGTTTCGCAGCATGACCAGTTCTTTACCGCGAAGCTGGTCTGGTGCGGCCTGGAGTTCAGCCAGAGAAGGCGCGAGCGTGGGCGTGGTGGGCGTAAGGATTAGATCGATGTCATCGAACAGGCGCAGGATCTGCCGGCGTTGTTGCAGAAGTTCACGATACGCGTGAACGTACTGAATAGCGATTACGTCGGCGCCGCTGCGGATTCGCTTCAGCGTTTCCGGATCGTAGTCATTTTCCTGTTGCGGCAAAAACTTCTGATGGTAAGCGTACGGTTCGCAGCGGACCACAGTGCGATCAGCGTGCGTGGAAAGCTCAATCTCCTGAACGCCGGCTGTGATTTTGGCGACTGCTGCCACGGCGGCATCCACGGCGACTTTGATCTCTTCGTCAACATCATTCCAGAAATCGCGAGGCACGCCCAGGCGCAGCGCGCTGGTCTTCTCTTCGATCGCGCTGGGGTAGTAGACGGGCGGAAACTTTTGGCAATAGATGTCCTGAGGATCGTAAGCGGCGATGGCCTGAAGCATAAGAGCCGCGTCGGCGGCGGTACGAGCCATGGGGCCCACGTGATCGAGCGACCACGAAAGAGGAATGACGCCGCGCATGCTCACCAGCCCGTAGGTCGGCTTCAGTCCGGTGATCCCGCACCAGGCCGCAGGCAAGCGGATGGAACCAGCGGTGTCCGTCCCGATGGCGCCATAGCAAAGACACGCAGCAACGGCAACGCCAGAGCCGGAAGACGATCCACCGGTGACGTGCGCGGTGTTCCACGGATTGCGCGCCGGGCCGAAGTGGCCGATGATGCCGCTTCCGCCGTAAGCGAATTCATGCAGGTTGAGCTTGCCCAGGAGGATTGCGCCGGCCGATTTCAGCCTGCGAATGACCTCGGCATCCGTTTTGGGAACATTGTCTTTTAAGAGAGCGCTCGCGGCGGTGGTTTTGACTCCGGCAGTTTCGATCAGGTCTTTCACGGCCAGCGGAATGCCATGCAGCGGGCCCTTCCATTCACCACGTGCGATTTCAGCTTCGGCTGTGCGCGCTTCCTGCAGGGCCGCGTCGGCGGTGACCGTAATAAAAGCATTCAGCTTTGGATTCAGCCTCTCAATGCGCTCCAGGCACGCCCGCGTGAGTTCAACCGGAGATACTTCTTTTTTTTGCACGGCGCGGCTGGCTTCCGCCAGGTCGAGGAAGGGGAGTTCGCTGGCGGACTTATTCGCAGGAGAAGGCATGGTCAGTCTGAGAATATCACTAGATGTGTGCGAACATTTCATATGCCGCGCGGTAAGTGCTGGCATGGGCTTGCGCGCTGAGTTCGATGGGGCGGGAATACCCGCCGCCTGAGGTTAAAACAAATGGCGCTCCAAAACTGCGCGCCGCTTTGAAGACCATGCGGTCGCGCTCGATCAATCCCTGGGGAGTGAGGGAAAGGCGGCCGAGCGCATCGGTGGCCAACGGATCGACGCCCGACTGATAGAAGACGATGTCCGGCCTGAAGCCGAATGCGGCGGGAAGCACTTCGTCCAGGCGCTGAAGGTATTCCTGGTCTTCAACGCCGTCGGGCAAGGGCACATCAAGGCGGCTTTGTTTTTTGCGGAAGGGAAAATTGCTTTCACCATGCACGGAGAGCGTGAAGACATCAGGATCGTCTTTGAAAATCTCCGCCGTGCCGTCACCCTGGTGGACATCAAGATCGATCACGGCGGCGCGATGGATGAGGCCGCGCTGCCGGAGAAACTGGATGGCCACAGCAATGTCATTGAACACGCAAAAGCCTGCGCCTTCTGATCGAAACGCGTGATGTGTTCCGCCGCCCAGCGTGGCGCCCCACCCAAGTTCCATGGCTTGAAGAGATGCGCTAATTGTTCCGCCAACAGAAGCAAAGGCACGCTGTACCAGGATCTGTGACCAGGGCAAGCCGATACGCCGTATTGCCGGTGCCGGAAGAGAGCCCTCCATGAAGCCGGCAACGTAAGAAGGATCGTGAGCCAGGGCGACGATCTCTGGCTTGGCCGGAGATGCCGGTTCAACTTGAAACAGGCCTTCTTTTTCTATGAGATCGCGGAGCATGCCGTATTTGGAAACAGGGAACTTATGTCCCTGGGGTAGCGTAATCTGATATTGATCGGTAGAAAATATCCGGGGGCGAAGGGCAGCTTTTTGCATAACCAAAGTGGCACGGGCCGGTCTATATATTATAAGGATGGACGGAATTCTTGAATTTCGGGGCAGAAAGCTGAAACTGTGCGATTCCGAACACCCTATTACCGGGAATGGACAGTCGGCATCCGATGGCCCGAGCTGAGGGGTAAGATTCAGGGTTATTTTTCAATAACTTGCAGCTGGGCGTGATTTTGGCACCAGTTGTGCATACACTATCAGTGCAATGGATATAGTACGCGACGAATCCGTGAAGAAGAAGAAGCGCCAGAAGCAAACTGCCATGGTGGTGGTGGCTGTGATTGCTGTTCTGGGCGCAACCCTTGGCGTCTCCAAACTTAAGCCGGCATTGCAGAGCGTTGACGGCGGAACCATATGGCCGGACACGGTAAAGCGTGGCTCGATGCTGCGCCAGGTACGCGGTCTGGGATCGTTGGTGCCAATTCCCGACGATGTCCGTTTAATCCCGGCAGAAACTGACGTGCGGGTGGAGCGCATCCTGATTTTGCCCGGCGGCACCCCGATAAAACCGGATGCCGTGATCATGGAACTCTCGAATCCGCAAGTGGAGCAGGAAGCCCTGAATGCCGATCTCGAATTGCGGTCGGCTGAGGCGGAATATCACAACACCAAGGCCAAGATTGATAGCGACCTGATGAGCCTGCGCTCCGGAGCGGCAACGGTTGAAGCAGATTATGAAAATGCCAAGCGCGAGGCCGACCAGAACAGAGAGCTTAGCAAAATAGGCGTAGTTTCTGCGTCCGTGTTAAAGGTGTCTCTCAGCAAGGAAAAAGAACTGGCCACACGCCTGAAGATTGAGCAAGACCGGATCGCCGAGAGCAGCAAAGCCATTGAGACTCAGCTTGCGGTCCAGCAAGCCACCATCGACCAGAAGAAGGCGCTGGCGCAGTTGAAACATCGCCAGAAGGATGCGCTCAGAGTTCGCGCAGGCATTGCGGGGGTCTTGCAGGAGGTCCCCGTCCAGGTGGGGCAGCGTCTTACGCAGGGAACGATCCTGGCTAAAGTGGTGCAACCGGAACACTTGCAGGCAGAGCTGAAGATACCGGAAACCCAGGCTAAAGACATCATCACGGGACAGAAAGCGGAGATTGATACTCACAACGGAGTAGTGGAAGGAACGGTAACGCGTATCGATCCCGCGGTACAGGCAGGAACGGTCACCGTGGACGTGAAGCTGGATGGCGCTCCTCCCAAGGGCTCGCGGCCAGACCTGAGCGTGGATGGAACCATCACGCTGGAGAAGCTGGATAACGTGCTGTATGTGGGACGGCCGGCGTTTGGACAGGAAAAGAGTTCTGTGGGAATGTTTAAGATCGACTCCGATGGAAAGACCGCAACCCGCGTGAAAGTGGACTTGGGACGCAGTTCGGTCAACTTCATTGAGATAGCGGGCGGGCTGAAGGAAGGGGACCAGGTGATCCTTTCCGATATGTCCCGGTTTGACACGCAAAACCAAATCAAGATCGACAAATAAAGCAGCCAGGATTAATATTCATTTCTGAGGAGAGAACAAACGTGGCAAGCGGACAAACTTTGATCAATCTGGAAAACGTAACCAAGATTTTCTACACCGATGAAGTCGAGACGCATGCTCTCTCCGGTATCCATCTGGATATCAAGAAAGGCGAGTATGTCGCCATTGCCGGCCCTTCGGGCTGCGGCAAGTCAACGTTGCTCTCCATTATCGGGCTGCTGGATTCTCCCACGGACGGATCGTACATTCTGAATAGCCGTCCGGTTCAGGGGCTGGATTTCTCTGATCGCGCCCGAATTCGCAACCAGGAAATCGGCTTCATCTTCCAGAGCTTTAACCTGATTGGCGATCTCACGGTATACGAGAACGTTGAACTCCCGCTCACCTATCGCTCCATGTCGTCTCCTGAGCGTAAAAAGCGCGTGCAGGACGCGCTGGAAAAAGTGGGCATGGCACACCGCATGCGCCACTATCCATCTCAGCTTTCCGGCGGTCAGCAGCAGCGCGTGGCTGTGGCCCGCGCCCTGGGTGGATCACCCTCCATCCTGCTGGCGGACGAGCCCACGGGAAACCTGGACTCGCGCAATGGCGAAGCGGTAATGGAGCTATTGCAGAGCCTGCACCGCGAAGGCGCCACCATCTGCATGGTGACCCACGATGCCCGCTTTGCCAAGCACGCTGAACGGACCATCCACCTCTTTGACGGCAAGGTAGTCGAGGAGACGGAGGCCGCGCAGCAAGCCGCAGAGATGGCGTAAGAAGCCCGCTCATTCTTGCTTGACCAGCATTTTTAATTCGAGGGAGAAGTGTGACTACACTCCTGCAAGATCTGCGTTTTGGCTTGCGGACACTCCGTAAATCGCCTGCATTTACGGTCGTGGCGTTATGCACCCTGGCCCTTGGCATTGGGGCAAACACCGCCATCTTTAGCATTGTGAACGCCGTGATGCTCAAGCCGCTGCCATTTCCGCAGCCGGAAAAGCTGATGTTCATGACTTCAGCTTTTGAAAGGCAGGGAGTCAGCAGAAATTTTGCCACCTCATATGCTGACTTTCTTGATTGGCGCGCAACCGCCAAATCTTTTACCGCGATGGCCTCCTATCACGGGGACGATTTCACGCTTGCCGGCCTCGACACGCCTTTGCATATCTCGGGATTTACAGTTGCCGGCGATTTCTTTTCCATCCTGGGAACGCAGCCGCTGCTGGGGCGGGGATTTACCAGGGACGAGGAAAAACCGGGAACACGCGTGGTGGTGTTGAGCCACGATCTCTGGCAGTCGGCCTTCCACGGCAACCGGGACATTGTTGGGCATGCCATTACCATGGACAAGCAACGCTATACAGTGGTTGGCGTAATGCCGCCCGGGTTTGCCTTTCCGCTGGACGGCCGCGAACCGGCCAAGCTATGGCGGACCTTTGCACCCGACGCGGAAACTAAAGACCCCAAAAACCAGCCGGCTGCCACATCACCAGAGGCGCGTGGCGCACATTTTCTGCGCGTGGTTGCACGGTTGAAACCGGAGGTAGAGATCGGAAAAGCGCGAGAAGAGATGAACCTGATTGCGCGCGCCCTCGCAAAGCAATATCCGGATACGAATAGTAAATTTACGGCCGTCGGGCTTGAGCCGGAGCTTGAGCATCTGGTGGGCAAGACAAAGCCGCGCATGGTTATTCTGCTGGTTTCCGTGGGCGTGGTGCTGCTGATTGCGTGCATGAACGTGGCCAATCTGCTGCTGGTCCGCGCCAGCCGGCGGAATCGGGAGATTGCCCTGCGCGCAGCGTTGGGTGCCAAGCGGGTCCGCGTGGTCCGGCAGATGCTTACGGAGAGCATTGTCCTTTCCCTGGGCGGCGCAATCATCGGTATTCCCATCGCCTTGTGGGCGCTCAAGATATTCATTGCCTTGAACGCGCAAAACCTGCCGCGCATCCAGAACGCCGGTTTGGATGGCACTGTGCTTCTGTTTACCGCCGGGATCGCGCTGCTCACGAGCTTTGTGTTTGGGCTGGTGCCGGCATTGCGGACTTCCAACCCTAATCTGACGGCGTTTCTGAAAGAAGGCCGTGGCTCAACGGCCAGCGGATCTCACCAGCGGCTTCGTGGCGCGCTGGTGGTCATGGAGACCGCTGGCGGACTTGTTCTTCTAGTCGTCGCGGGACTTCTCTTGCGCAGCTTCCATCGCCTGCTCTCGGTTGATCCGGGGCTTAACCCGCGCAACGTGCTTACGCTGACCTTTGATCTGCCGGAGACAAAGTACAACGACCAGCAGCAGATGGATTTCTACTCGCAACTGGTTTCCCGCGTGCGCAACCTGCCGGGAGTGGTTTCGGCGGGCGCCGTGACGCCGCTGCCGTTGAGCGGTAACAACGCGATCATCACTTTCCAGATTGACGGCCATCCTGTACCCAAGTCAGAAGAGCCGGCGGCGGACATTGAGGCTGCTACACCGGGGCTGTTCAAGACCCTGAACATTCCATTGCTGCGGGGGCGCGACTTCAGCGAACTCGATGACAGCAAGGCGCCGGGTGTAGTGATAGTAAATGAAGCTTTTGCCCATAAGTATTTTCCCAATGAAGATGCTCTTGGCAAGCACATTACGCCCAGCGCTTCCAATAGCGGCAAGCCCGCGGTACGGGAAATTATTGCGGTTGTGGGCAACGTGAAGAACCGAAGCCTGGATGCGGAAGATGTGCCGATCTATTACATCCCCGCAACGCAACTGAATTTCGGTTCGATGGCAGTCTGCCTGAGGACGAGCAATGACCCGCACAGCGTCACATCAGCGGTGCGCAACGTGGTTTCATCCATGGACCCCGACCTTCCTGTGTACGACGTGAAGACGATGGAAGAATACCTTTCTACTTCCGTGGCCACGCAGCGCTTCAACGCCATGCTGCTGGAAGCTTTTGCCGGTCTGGCGCTGATGCTTACCGGAATAGGCCTTTATGGTGTGATTGCGTATGCGGTGTCACAACGCACACATGAAATTGGCGTGCGCATAACCCTTGGCGCTTCGCGCTCCCAGGTGATGCGGATGGTCTTGAAGTCCGGCTTACAGCTCACGGGAATCGGGGTTGCGGCAGGGGTCTTGCTGTCACTGGTCGCGGCGCGTTTTGCCACTTCCTTCAGCAGCCTGTTGTTCGGCACCAAGCCCACGGATGCCGCCACCTTCGCTGTTGTGATTTGCCTGGTCACCGCGGTTTCCCTGCTGGCAAGCTACATACCGGCGTACAGGGCAGCCAAAGTGGACCCGATGATTGCGCTTCGATACGAATAAAATCCCCATTTCATTTCAAGAGAGATACAGGCCCGCACTTGCGCGGGCCTTTCATTTTCAAAAGCGATACTGGAACCCGGTGCTGAATTGGAAATTGTTCTGCGTGGTTTCCGGAACCGTGACGCCAAAGAAGGTGGACGAACGGTAGAAGATCATGGTGTCGCCAATGTCTGTGCGCCAGGCCCAGTGCTTGCTTGGATAGATTTCGATGACCGTCCCGAGATCCAACGCCGGTTCGCTCAACCTGCCGGTGTCGATGGTAAAAGCGGAGGGGACCGTGGGATTAAAGGTGATCCCCCTTGACCCTGTTGGAGAAGCTAATAACCCCGGGCCGCGCTTTCGCAAAAATTCCCACGGTATCCGTCCTAAAGCCGACCTTGGGGCCAAAGAGCCCTTGAATGGCGCGCCCACCGCTCAAAAGCCCGGGCGCCGGATTGTTCAGAAAGAAGTTACCTTCCCCTTCCAGGGAAAAGACGGAGTTGAAATTGAATACGGCGCGAGTGCCAACGCCAAAGTTGTTGTTTTCCGATAGATGGATCCCGCTGAAAGCTACTCCAAGTTCAAAGCGCGGCGTGTCATTTCTGCTGTCGCCGGCGGCGAGGTTGGATGCTGGTTGCTGAGCGCCGGCATTCACCCCCAGTACGAGCGCCAGGATAACTGCAATCTGTCTTACTTTCATTTTCACTGTCCTTTCATTGCATGCTGCCTAAGAATTCCCGGGGAAACCTTGCAGGGCCCGAAAGTTGGTAATGGGTACAGTCTTGTCGACGGCTCATCGCTGGCGCGATGACGTCTGCCTAAAGGCCCGTGATTCCTGCCCCACCACACGAAAATCGCGCGTGGCGGGGGCCCCACGCAAGCGAATCGCTAGACGCTGATACTGCTAGTGGGTCAGTTTTTAAACTGACCCACTACCCGAAAGCTGAAGCTTCACTCGTCAAAGATGGCCAGCCTGGAGCCATTGGCAGCGCCGCATCGTTTGCTCCGGTGCGCCACGCTGCTGGCATCGGCCGCAGCGCAGCCTTGCCGAGGCTCCACCAACCGCTGGGTTGGCGGCTGGTAGCGTGTGTTTTCCACGACCTGGGCCTGCTCCAGGCTGAATGGGGCATGCAGGACCATCTCGACGTTGATGCCTCTCGGAAGATTGATCTCGTCACCGCGCTTCAGCAGGACCGAGCCCAGACCCAGAGCAGCGCCCAGGCCGGCCCCGGGCAATAAACCAATACCGAACCCACGATGCGCGCCGATAATCGCGCCACCCACAGCGCTAGCCGCCGCCGGCGTGACAACCTTTTCCGTCTGGTTCACCGGCTTCAATGTCCCGTCTTTGTCATGCGTGCGAATGTTTTTTGCGCCGGGAATGCTTTGCAGCACAGCATCGATGGGAGCCACAAAGTTATTCGGGAAGATCAGAGTAGTGAAGCGAAAGCGGAATTCTGAGACGCGATTGACATGGCCAGGGCGTCTATCGGCTTCAACCACGCCTTGTACCTGCGTGCGCGCTGGAATTACCACGCGATTGCCCTGGACCACAGGGTAGAGAGTTTCAAGGTAAAGACCGGAGCCCGCTGTACCCGATGTGGTATGCAGCGGGCTCTTGAGGACCATCAACACCCGGGTCCCTGCGGGTATGGTCACCGTGGAAGGAGCGGTCATGGTTGTGACCTGCGGCGCCATAGGTTCAGTAAGCGGTGTTTCATCCTGCGGAGCGCTAGTGGCCAGGCTGCGCAATGCCGGCGGCTCGTCGAACCATGGCACCGCTTGCGCCGAAGCCAGTTTGGCGAACAACATTGCAACAAGAAGTATGGAACCTGTCTTTGAAGCAAGCCGGATCATGATAGCTTCTCTCTTTTCACTACGAATATGACTCTATCTCCCGTTAGAATTGGCTCTCAAGCGGCAAGGAGCGGCAGAGCGGCGTGCCGCTGAATGTCGTGAAGTAAGATGGGAATTGGGAAAGGAATTGCGGAACGCAAACCATGACCACCGGCAATCCGGCTGACCGTCTTGATTCGTGGAAGGAGATTGCTTCTTATCTGCGGCGCGACGTCCGTACCGTCCAACGCTGGGAGAAGAAGGAAGGGCTTCCTGTTTATCGCCACCTGCATGACAAATTGGGGTCGATCTACGCCTACCGCAATGAACTGACTGACTGGTTCAATACACGCCAACAATCGGGGGCGGCAAGCGCGGCGGCCGGGCGGCGGGACGAGCAAGCGGAGAAGATCAAGCTGGCGGTCTTGCCGTTTGGCAATCTCAGCGGAGCCAAAGAGGACGACTACTTTAGCGACGGCCTGACAGAAGAGATGATCACGCAGATTACGCGGCTGCAGGCGTCTGAATTGGCGGTAATCGCGCGAACCACGGCGGAGCACTATGACTCCAGCAGCAAATCCCTGGAGCAGATGAAGAAAGACCTGGGCGTGGGCTACGTGCTGGAAGGCAAGGTGCGGCGCGGGGGCAATCGCGTGCGCATTACGGCGCAGCTCATCCAATTGAAAGACCAGACACAGCTCTGGGCGGAAACCTATGAGCGCGACTTGAGTGACGTGCTGAGCGTGCAAGCGGACATCGCGCAGGCGATTGCGCGCGAAATTAATCTGGCCTTGAATCTTTCCGAGAGCACGCGCCTTTCCGATCTGCAAAAAGGAAAAGGCCGTGTGCAGCCCGCCGCTTATGATGCCTACCTGAAAGCGCGTTACAACCTGCACCAGATGACGCCTTCAGCCATCAGCAAGAGCATTGAGGATTTTGAGCAGGCGATCCAGTTCGACCAGAATTATGCTCCGGCTTATGCGGGGCTGGCCAGCGCCTACGCTCTGCTGGCCATTGCGCCATTCGATTTGCTGCCACCGCATGAAGCCATGCCCAAGGCAGAAAAAGCCGCACGCAAAGCGCTGGAACTGGATAGCTCGTTTGCAGAAGCGCACACGGCGCTGGCGCTGGTTGACCATCATTACCACTGGAAGTGGAAGGAGGCTGAAGCGGGTTACGAGCGCGCCATCGAGCTCAACCCTGACCATGCCGACACACATCTCTGGTACTCATGGCTGCTGCTGGCGCTGGGCAGGCGCGATGCGGCTTTTGACGAGATTGAGCAGACCATGAGCATTGTGCAGGAGACAGACCCGCATAGGCTGGTGGCTGTCCATACAACGCGCGCCGCTGCTTACTACTTTGGCCGCGAGTACCAGCGCGCTGTGGAAGAGTGCGAGAAGGCCGAGCAGTTGGATCCTGAATATTTCATGCTGCACTTCATCGCCGGCCGCGCATACATGCGCCTGAATGAGCACGCCAAAGCAATTGCGCACCTGAAGCAAGCGCGGACTGAAACCGGTGAGATGCCGCTGATGGACGCCGCGCTGGGCCTGGCTTATGCCGTGAGCGGAAAGAAGACGGAGACGATGAAGCTGGCTGAAGCGTTTAAAGCCGCCGCAAAAAAGCGCTACATACCGCCGACGTATTTTGGCATGCTCTTTGCCGGGCTGGGCGACAAGGACAAGGCAATGATATGGCTGGAGAAGGCTTTTTCCGACCGCGCTGACGGTTTGACCTGGCTCAATGTTGAGCCGATGCTCGATGAAGTCCGGTCGGATCCAAGATTTCAAGATTTGATACGCAGGATTGGGCTGGTGTGAAAGTAAAATCTCACCGCGGATTTGCGCGGATGAGCGCGGATCGGGGAAAGCAAGAATCTCACCGCTGAGACGTGGAGAATAGCAGGAGCGCTGGAACCGAAAGCAACCGCTCAATAAGAAAAATGAGTTCTCCAGTGTGCTTTATGACGTTGCGATCTTCTGCATTGCATAGTTGCACTACGCTGTGCCGCAGCGTCGGATATTGAAGAAACTTGCCCGGGGGCTTTGTGGTACACTCCTTCGCCGTTATGTACTTTCGAATCATTACGTTCTTTCTGCTGGCCGCTTTGCCGGCCATGGCTGCCGATGAGTTCACCCTGTACGAGTTACAGCAGCCGGAAACCCACCAGTTCGCCATTACCTATGACGTAACTGCTACGCGTGAAGGCGCGCCGTTTTTCTTCAACCCGATTCGGCCCGGGTCGGTTGCGACGAAAGAGCGCGTCATCGACCGCAGCACGGGTAAAGAGCTGAAGTTCGAGGTGGTGAGTGGGAAGGACGCCAAAGCCACGGGACTGATATCGCCAGAGACGCCCGACAAAGCCGAGTTCATCAAGGTGCATTTGCCGGGGCCGGTACCCAAGGGCGGCGAAACGCGGATCCGCATCTTCAAGACTTACACGGATGCTCCTTCCTATAGTTTGACCGACGGAAAGTTGGTGTTTGTGCGGCCGCTCGGTATCAAACGCAACGTGGTGGTTTTGCCGAAAGGATGGGAGCTGGTGGAGTGCGCTTCTCCGGGTATTGTTTCAATCGATGAAGACGGCCGCGTCCGAGTGAGTTTTTTGAACGATCGCGATGACCAGCTTCCGGTGAAGATTGTTGCGCGGAGGCTGCCATGAAAAAGATGGCCTTCGCATGCGTTCTGTTGTTGGCAGGCGCGCTGCTGGCACAGGATGGATCTTTTCATCGCGCCGAGCAAGACCGCGAGATCAGCTACTGGCTGCTGGAACCGGCGACGCACCAGTTTCGCATCTCGCATGACTTTACCGTCACGCGCGTGGGGCAGAAGTCTGTTCATAGCTTTGTGCGCAAGGGCAGCGTGGTGTCGCCGGACGCAAAGATGACTGATCTGGACACGGGCAAGCCGCTCAAGACTTCAACGGTTACAGGCAAAGAAGTGAACGCGCTGGGATATTATCCTGAGCCGGTTGAGCCTGATTCCGTCGCGGTGCAAGGGGACATGGAACACGCAGTGGGAGAAGGCCAATCGACGCGCGTTCGCGTTCAGGAGACGTACACCGATCCTGTTGGCTATGTCCTGAAAGACAGCGAACTCACGTGGACGCGAACCCTAGGGCGTCCGCTGAACTATGTAACTCTGCCGGCGGGTTGGATGCTGACGTCGGTAAACACTCCGGCGGTGATCACGCTTGATGAAGAAGGTCGGATCAAACTGCGGTTCACCAATACTCGTAACGGCGATCTTGCAATTGTGATCAAGGCGAAAAAGCGGCCCGCAGCGAAGTAAGGGGAGGCAGGACGAGGCAGAGTGTGCCAACGGGATTTACTTTCTTCGTTGCCGCGCGACCTCATACATGACCACGGCCGCAGCCACAGAAACATTGAGCGACGGCACTTTGCCGGCCATGGGGATCTTTACCAGGAAGTCGCATTTCTTGCGGATCTGCTCGTGCAATCCATGGCCTTCCGCGCCAAGCACCAGCGCGCAGTCCATCTTGTAATCCAGTTCGTCATAAAGTTTGTCGCCGCGCTCATCCAGTCCAACTGTCCAGACATTGTTGGACTTCAGTTCCTCCAGTGCGCGGCCGGCGTTGGTGACGCGCGCAATCGGCAGATATTCTGATGCTCCCGCGGAAGCTTTGACCACAGTTCCGGTAACGCCTGCGGCGCGCCGCTCAGGAATAATGATTCCGTCGGCGCCTGCCCCTTCCGCCGTGCGGATGATGGCGCCAAGGTTGTGCGGATCTTCAATGCCGTCGAGTAGCAGTACAAAAGCGTGCGCGCCACGCTTGTTCGCCAGGACATCCTCAACGTCGTTGTATTGCTTTTCCGCCGTTACCGCGACCACGCCTTGATGATTGGCGGCGCGGGCCAGACGGGCGAGCTGGTCGCGAGGCATGGTGCGCAGCGGAACGCCGGCGCTGCGGCAGAGCTGGGCAATCTTCTGGATGCGGGCATCACCGCGCCCTGGCGCCACGGCGACATACTCAAACCCGCGCTGGCGCGCCGATAACGCTTCTTCTACAGCATGGATGCCAAAAATAATCATGAGAGGGATTCTTGGGCCGCAACTCTAGTCTGCAACAATCCTAAGCGTTGCGGCAACCGAAGTGTTTCAGCAATCAACGGCGCGCACAAGTGGCGTGCTGGAGACCGATGCCGCCAGCCGCCACGTTCTGTATCGGGAAATCTTAAGCGCTCAGAAGCGCTGGACAGCTTGGCGTTTGTTGCTGCTCGCTTTTAGAATACCCTTTCTAGAGATGGGCTCGGTTTTACTTCATGCCATTGAAAAGAGGAAAACTTCCGGTCGTACTCTCGATCGCCGGCCATGATCCCTCGTCGGGCGCGGGCATCACCGCCGATATCAAGACGATTGCCGCGCACGGCTGCTATGGAGTTACGTGCGTCACGGCCTTGACGGTACAATCCACGCGCGGCGTAAGCCGGGTTGACGCCTGCGAAGGCCGTACCATTACCGAAACGCTTGAGCAGTTGATGGACGATCTCGATATTGCCGCCGTAAAGATCGGGATGCTGGGGTCGGCGGAAGGGGCGAAATCCGTTGCAGCTTTTCTCAAGCGCTACTCGTTGTCATTGGTAGTGCTCGATCCCATTATCCGCTCCAGCTCCGGGGCGGAACTCATCTCCGGGGAAGGCGTGCAGGTAATGAAGGACCGGATCATCGCACGGAGCTGCGTGATTACGCCAAACGTAGACGAAGCGGCCATGCTCACGGGCCTTAACGTGGCCTCGATGGAAGAAATGCAGGCCGCCGCATTGCGGCTGCATGAGATGGGCGCGCGCAATGTCATCATTACCGGCGGACACATGGATCCGCCGGATGATCTGATCAGTGGCAAGGACGGACAGACTACCGTTCTAAGCGGAAGCAAAATTCCGGGCCGCTCAACCCATGGAACCGGCTGCGCGTATTCCACGGCGCTAGCCTGCAACCTTGCGAAGGGGCACAATCTGGTGAGCGCCGCCAAGGCCGCCAAGAGTTACGTGGAAAATTCTCTGCGCAAAGCGCTGCCGATAGGCAAGGGAATCGGACCGGTCGTCTAGTCATCGACCGCCAAATTACAGCAGCAGACAAGACATTCGTCGTAATGTCACAGAGCTGTGTTCCAACCCTCTCTAATTCTGCGGAGGCTGACTGTTTTTCTGCGGCTGTTGCTGCGAATCGGGCTGCTGCTGGGGCCTCGTCTTCAACTGCGGTTCAGTCTGGTTCGGCGGACGATCCGATTGCGGAGCGGGAACAGACGGCTCTTCATTGTCCTGGGGCGGGTTGCGGAATTCCGGAGGCGTAGTGCTCTGGTTAACCGGCTTCTTGGGCTCTACGATGATGCGGTTATCGCGCGTTCGTAACGCCGGAGGCGCGCCACTTCGCCGCCTGGCTTCCGCCCGCGCGGCAAAGCTCGATTCCACCAGCGTGGTGCTCTGCTCCGCCACGTGGCCCACAGTTTGTCCTTCCACTTCCGGACGCGTTGAGACCATCACCTTTTGCCGCGCACGCTCCGCGCGCTGCGCCTGCTCATAAAAGGATTGCGCCGTCTCCGTGTCGCCTTCCATCTCTGCCAGATAGCCCATGTTGTTGATGGCGAAAGAATTGTTGGGATCGAGTTTGTAAGCCTGCTCAAAGTCCTGCCGCGCCGTCTTGCGATCATTACGATTCATGGCGGAAACGCCGCGCAGGTTCAGCCTGGCCACGCGCGCCTGCATGTCCTGCGCTTTGCTCAGCTCTTTGCGGCTCTTGTCTGCGTTTTGCGCCGCCACTTCGCTGATCGGTTTGCCGCGCCAGCTCTTGTTGAAGGCGATCACAATCGGCTCACGCGAGCCTGTGGCCGCCGAGCTGTCGTAAAACCTGATGGCCGATTCCAACTCGCCTTCTTTTTCCTTGGCAAAGCCCATGTTGTTCAGCGTAAATGGATTGTTCGGATCGATCTTCAGCGCCGCCTGCAATACCACGTCGGCTTCCGGCGCGCGGTCGCGATTCAGCAGTCCCAGGGCTTCACTATTCAGTTCGTTGACCTTCATTGGGCCTTCGGCCGTGTGTCCCGCAACGCTGGCCACGGTCTTGCCTTGGACTTCATCGGCGGTCGAGCGGTCGATCACAGCCTCTGACGTGTTGGCGCGCGCCTGGTCGTAATAGCGCTGCGCGCGGTCCAGGCTGCCTTCCAGCTCGGAAACGTATCCCAGGTTGTTCAGCGTAAACGGATCATTAGGATCGATCAGGTAGGCCTTATAAAAGAGCCGCTTGGCCTTGCCGATGTCATGCTTCTTGAGCGCGGCCACGCCATCGCGATTCAACTGCTGTACCGGAGTGAACTTGCTCTTCTTGGGCAGCGGTATGCGGACCTGTTGTGCCGATGCGGAAGCTCCGCAGAAAAGAGACACCGCCAGCAGGGAAGGCGACAGAACGTAACGCGCTATTGCTTGTGTTGCGGAAACCAGTGGGGAACGCATGAGTTTTCAAGTCCTCGCTTGGGCCCTTGTCCTTTACGCCGCTTTCACACAAAGGTGGGCAGGGCAGTAGCTCTGCTTGTCTGTTGGATGGCGAAACGGCCTCTCAGGTTGGGCAGCGGAATTAAGGTTGCCTGCCATCTGAGTTGCTGCTGCCTGCATCCAAGTGTGTGTTGAACTTTAGGAGTTTTCTGAACTCTATGCATCGTTCCCCCAACGCTTTGCTTGCTGTTGTCTTTCTGCTTGTCTGCGCCGTGAGCGGATGGTCGCAGTCCAACCCAGCCACGCCCAAACCGGGCTCTGGCGTGCCGCAGACGCCGATTATCACGCCAAACACCGCTCCGCCTTCGTCCCCGGCGCCACCGGCTTCGGCCACAGTGCCGGATACGACTCCGCCGGCGCAGCCCACGTCCACGCCTTCAACCGATGCGCAGCCCGGGAACCAGAGCGATCAAAAGAATGCTGCCGGCCAGCAGAAGTCTTCAGCCGAGAAAACAGCGACCGAAAAGATCGGCACGGGCGCGACCGCCACGGAGAAGACCGGGGCGGCGCAGCCTGCGTCCACTGCAACGCCTATTCCGCAGGCCAATCCCAAGACCGATATCCTTGACAGCTCCGCCACCTCTGGCGCGCTGACCACTGACGGCCGCGACCCCATTCTTGATGCGCCGCCCATGCCGCGCACCACTACCACCATGGTCGGCGGCACCATCAGCGGCGTCGATCGCCTGCGCAACCGCATGACCGTGCACGTTTTCGGCGGCGGCCACTGGAGCGTCAATTTCGACGAGCGCACCCACATCTTCCACAATGGCGCGGAGACCACGCAGCTTGCGCTCAAAAAAGGCGAGCGCGTTTACGTTGACACTCAGCTCGACAACAACAAGCACGATATCTTTGCCCGCAACATACGCGTCGGCGTGGCCGCCCTTCCGGCTGATGCCGATGGCCAGATCATTGCCGTTGATCCCAAGCACAACGAACTCACGCTGCGTGACTCGCTCAACTCCGTGCCTGTGCGCTTCGCCGTCGATCAGGAAACGCGCATCAGCAACGGCCAGACGCCCGCTTCCTTCAAGGACGTAAAGCCCGGAACGCTGGTGCATGTCCGCTTTGCCGCTTCCAGTCCCAACCGCGGCCTGGCGCGCGAGGTCAGCATCGTCGCCGCGCCCGGTACCACCTTTACCTTTGCCGGCAAGGTCACTTTCCTCGATCTCCATCGCGGCCTGCTGGCCGTGCAGAACTCGACCGACGACAGGAACTACGAGATCCATTTCTCTCCCGAGGTGGTCACCGACCGCAACAATCTGGGCGTGGGCCGGGACGTCCTGGTAAGAGCGACGTTTGAAGGCACGCGCTATACGGCGCAGTCAGTGAATTTGACCAGGAGGGAAGAGGAGAAGTAGGGAATCGGCTCTCGGCTTTTGGCTTTTAGCCTTTGGCTCTTAGCTTTTGACCTTGGCTTTTCCGACCCTAGCTGTCCTCCGCATCTCCGCGCCTCTGTGGTAGGTTTTGCCTTTCGATCACGACGATGACGCGCGATAACGGCGGTCCCTTGGGGTTTTGGCATTTTTGGCAATCTTGCGCCCCACCCCCCTTTTTTTAACTTTTGTTGCAAACAAAACCACTTATTCAATTCGACCCAAGGGTGACCCTTGCGTGACGCTTGGGTGGCCCAAGCGTGATCCAGGCGTGACCCTTGGGTGACCCAATCCCAGTCCCAAACGCAATCCCAATCGGCAGAGGGTCGCAGTTCCTTGCCTCTTGGTTTTGGTTTGGCGAAAGGCTAAGTTTTCAAATATCTCTTGCTGCTCACGCCCTGAGGCGCAACCCATCTTATCGTGTTTATTCGCCAAGAATAAATAGCGAATCAGGCAAAGCTGTGGATTACCCGAGCATTCATTTCGCTGCCCAACGCCGATAGGCGCGGCTGGCGGTGCTTGTTTCACCCACCACCTGCTGTCAGCCGAAACACGGGAATTTCCGGCCTTGCGTTAAACCGTACCCGCAATAAATGTCCAACGCCTCGGCTGATATACATTCTCCGGTTTCCATCCAGCGCAAACTCTCCGGCGGTATAGCGCTTGTTCTTTACCGGCAACTCCGGAGGCGGCAGGAATGGCGGCTTGCATTGTCCGCCGTGCGTGTGGCCGGCCAGGATCCAGCCCTTATATTTGTCCCAGCCCGGCTGATCGGCGGCGTCTGGATTGTGGCATAAGACGACAGTCGGCTTTTTCGGGCTGGCTTGAGCCAGTGCCGCCTGCGGATCAAAGAATGGTCCCCAGAGATCGTCCAGGCCAACAAACTGTAGCCCGCCGATCGTCGCCGACTGGTTGCGCAGCACCGTCACTCCGGCTTCCCGCGCGATTTCGGCCACCTCCTCCGCTACCTCGGTCATGCGCCATCGCCAGCCATAATCATGGTTGCCCAGAATGCCCACGGTGCCTAAACGGCCATGAGGGATGTGTCTCAGCACGCGCCTCAACTGGTCAAACTGCTCCAGGCAGTGATAGCTGATCCAGTCGCCCGTAATCACAACGAAATCCGGCTTCTGTTCCTGGGTCCGGCGGAATGAGTCGATGATGTAAGTATCGTCAACCAGCGGCCCAATATGCGGGTCCGTGATTTGAGCCAGCGTTTTGCCTTCAAGTTGCGCCGGCAGGCCGGCCAACGGCAGCAGGGGATGAGTGAATTCAAGCCAGTGCGGCTCCACCCGCCATGTGTAAAGTCCCGTGAAGGCTGCTCCTGCTCCGGCTGCCAGCAGCGTTCGGATGATTTGTCGTCGAGTAGGCATGCTCTATCTGCTGACTAAGAGACGACTGACAGATGCGAAAATTACAATTGCGGGAAGTTCTTTTGACGTTTTCCGCAATCTACTTCACTGAATTGCCTGACGAGCAGAGTCAGCAGGCTGCCTCGCGTTTACCACACGCAAAAAAAAAGCCAGACTTTTGAGAAGTCCGGCCCGCCCAGAGGGCGATAAAGATTTAGGAGAAAAAAATTTAAAGCTCACTTGTTCAGTAGGACCCTCCTTTCTGAAGCTGCCGGTTTCACCGGAGCTCATCCATGAAGTTTTGCCCGCCCGCCTTTCTGGGCGGAGATTCCAAACAACGCGGCTTGCCTTTGCGGGCTCCGTGTTGCCAGGGCAGCGCTGGATCCAAACCAGCTTTCCCCCGGGAACGCGGGACCGCTTCGATACTGAAAGCGCCTAAACTCGCGCGGTGCAAACGTGTCTTGCCTTGGTTGATTTGAACGGTGCGGAATTCGGGTCAGCTAACGTGGGCAGGAAGGACTTTTAAGTTGCGCGGAGAAAACCGAATCAATGTTTCGCGATTTTCACCGCCGGGCTTAGCTTGAAAACGGCTTGAAACGAACAAGCATGGGCGCGGAAATCCTGCCGTGCTGACACGAAAAAGAGAGAGGAACGGACTTTAGGTCCGGAGAGGGACCTGGAGTTCAGGGACTTTCTGGTCGAGCAGAGTGGGAGTTGCCAGGGCTGCGGAAGCCGCTTCATGGACCAGGGGCTTTTCGTCGCGAAGGCGGAAACCTTGTGTGGGAGCCTGAGGCCTTGCTACCTGAACGTCTTTCTTGCTGGGAGCAACAATGCTGAGCTCAACCGTGATGGGCGGCGTATCTTCGTCATTGTCAGTGTCATAGCTCACGCAGACCAGGTTGGCTGTGCCTGCAAGCAGGAACATCAGCCCCAGTACCGCGAAGCGAAGAGACTTGTGAAGAAACGATGCCATTAATCCCTTATACCTGGGCGTGGCGCGGCTTGGGCTTTCCCGCACCATGACCGGCTATTAGTGTGCAAGGGAGGGATTAGACCAAGATTAACTGCAGATTAGAATTTCTAACGTTTTAACCGGGCAGGACCATCAACGTCGAAATGCTAGAATGGGCGTTGTGCAAAAACCCAACGTTCCCGATGCCATCCAGCCTCCCGCTGATGAGGAATTAGTTCTGATGGCGCGCGCCACGGGCTTTCAGATCTACGTCTGCCGCCCCGATGCCCAGGGTAATCCGGCCTGGACGTTGAAAGCCCCAGAAGCAGAGCTATTCGACGAGCAAGGGAAGGTCATCGGCCGGCATTTTGGTGGCCCCACCTGGCAGCTCAATGGTGGCAGTCAGATTACCGGCCGAATGGTCGCCAAGGTGGACGCACCTGATCCCAGGGCGATTCCGTGGCTGCTGGTGACCGTCACCAGCAATTCCGGCAAGGGAGGACTCAGTCGCGTGACTTCAATCCAGCGGGTGAATACCGTGAGCGGATTGCCCCCGGCGGCTGCGGAGTGCAACGCGTCAAGCGGGGAAATTGAGTTTAAGAGCAGCTATTCGGCGGACTATTACTTTTACGCGCGGCGGGCGTAACGGGTCGGGCTCATGCCGAACTCGGCGCGAAAGGCGTGATTGAAGTTGGATAAGTCCCCGAAGCCGATATCGAGCGCAACCTGCAGCACTTCGTCCCGTGTGGTCTTCAGCCGTACCGCTGCCTCGCGCAGCCGTGCACGCAGAATGAACTGGTGCGGCGTTACGCGCGTTACCTGCTTGAACATGCGGAGGAAATGAAATTCGCTCATCTTGGCTGTAGAAGCCAGCTTGTCGAGCGGCAAGGGCTCGCCCAGGTTTGCCTGGATGAAGCGCAGAGTGGCTGAGATGCGGCGCTCGTCGGCGGCTGTGGCGACTCCCTTTTCATAGTTGGTCTTACCCAGGACTTGTAGCACCGCCGAGGCCATCCCATGGGCCAGCTCTTCAAAGTCGATCGTGGGCGACTGCGCAGCCAGCCTGGCTTCCACTACCTGCCGCGAGAGCGCCGGCGTCGGGGGTATACGGCGAACGGGGAACTGGCCTGAAACTCCGGCCCGCTCAAAAAACTCCGGAGCATACTGGAAGGAGACGCAACGATCGCCAGTGCCGTGGTCGTGCCCGCATTCGAAATATTGGCCGTAATTATCCAGCAGCAATGAACCCGGAGCCATGATCTCCGAACCGTGAGCTGAGCGGTACTGGAATGAGCCCTCAATCACCACGGCAATCAGGACCGAGCTGTGCTGCTCCTCAAATGGACGATCCTGCGGCCCTGAAGTGCAGACCACATCGGTCACGCTCCAGTCGCTCCCTCTGGCCAGCAGATTGTTAGCAATTTTCCCCAAGTCTTCCCGCCATTCCCTTAACTATAACGCTTGTATGACAACTCAAATCATATCGCAGGATCCGTTCATGGAAACGCTTTCGGCGACGAGCCGGTCGCCGGAAATCGCGCCGGCCGACGATGTTTACGGCTGGCTGATTGGCAGCTGGGAATTAGATGTTCGCCGGTACGGTGTGGACGTTTCTTCTCGCAACCTGAAAGGTGAGGTCCACTTTGCCTGGGCGCTTGAAGGCCGAGCTGTCCAGGATGTCTGGATCATGCCCCGCCGCTCTGAGCGCACGCCACAGCTCGATAAAACCTGCAACATGTATGGCGCCACGCTCCGCGTCTGGGACGCAGCTCTTCAGGCCTGGCGCGTTACCTGGATCAACCCTGTTACCGGCGGTCGTGACGAACTCATCGGACGTTGGAGCGGCAAGGACATCGTTCAGCTCGGGGCGCGCGCCAATGGAACGCCCATCCGCTGGACGTTTACTCAGATCACGCCTGATTCGTTTCGCTGGACCGGCGAAGTGATGGAAGCCGACGGTCACACCTGGCGTCTGGAAGGGGAGTTTCTGGCACGGCGAACACGCTAAATTCATAACAAAATTCCAACAATAAAAAAGGACTACCTGATGACAAGCAACGCAACTCTTCTTAAAAACGCATCGCACATAGTTCAATACGATCCGGCCCTGCGCGAGCACGCAGTCTATGCGCTCAAGGGCGATGGCGCTCATCTTGATTTTGACGCATCCATAAAAGACATGCCTGCTGCCTTGCGTGGCAAAAAGCCCAAAGGCGCGGCCCATACTCCATGGCAGGTGCTGGAGCATCTTCGCATCAGTCAGGCTGACATCCTTGGATACTTGCGTGACGCTGCGCATCAGTCTCCGGAATTTCCATCAGGCTACTGGCCCAGCACTGAAGCGCCGCCGAATGATAAAGCCTGGAGCAAGAGTGCTGAGGCATTCCGCGCCGACCTTCAAACCCTGGTAGAGATGGCCAAGAACGCAGATCTGCTCGCGCTGCTGCACGGCATTGAAGGGCAAACCATTCTGCGCAAACTGCTGATGCTGGCGGACCACAACTCTTATCATCTGGGCGAACTGGTGGTCCTGCGGCGCACGTTGGATGCATGGACAGAATAAAAGACGCGAGCACAGAGTAGAACTACGCGGAAAAAGGATGATCAGGGGCTGAGAGTCTAGGCCACCGTCCGCTTGAGCTGCCCGCATGCGGCGTAAATGTCACGCCCGCGTGGGCGGCGCACAAACGCCGGTACACCGGCCTTGGTCAGCAGGTCTTTGAAGATCTGCACTCGCTGCTCGGACGGCGTGCCAAACTGTATGCCCGGCCCCGGATTGAGCGCGATCAGGTTCACCTTGCAGCGGATGCCGCGCAGTAACTCAATCAGCTCACGCGCGTGCGTAGGGCTGTCATTGACGCCGTCGAGGAGCACGTATTCAAAGGTAATGCGCTCGCGGTTGCGGAGAGGGAAGTCGCGCGCGGCCTGCATCAGCATTTCCAGGTTCCACTTCTTGTTGATGGGCATAATGCGGCCGCGGACCTCGTCATTGGACGCGTTCAGTGATATGGCCAGCTTTGGCCGCACCGGCTCAGCGCCAAAGTCGTGAATTCGCGGAATAATGCCGGAGGTGGAAACCGTCATGCGCGATTCGGGAAAGCCCACGCCTTCCACCAACAGCCCAACGGCTTTCATAAATTGGGGATAGTTGAGAAATGGTTCGCCCATGCCCATGAAGACGATGTTCACGCGCTGGCGCTCCATATCAACCCCGCGGTCATTCAGCACAGCGATGACCTGGCCCACAATCTCGCCGGCGCTCAGGTTGCGTTTTACCCCGAGCAACGCCGTAAGGCAGAACTGGCAGTTCACGGCGCAGCCCACCTGGCTGGAAACGCAGATAGTTGCGCGATGCCAGTCTGAGTCGCCGGCTTCAGTGCCGTCGCCGGATTCGCCGTCATCGCCTTCGGGCATCCAGACGGTCTCCACGGTTTCTCCGTCGGCCATGGCGATCAGGTAGCGGATGGTCCCATCGACAGATTGAAAGCTTTTCTCCATTCGGGGATGGCGAATCTCGAGTCCCTGCTCTCTCAACGCCGCGCGAAACTGTTTGGGCAAGGTCGAAATCGAGTCCAAATCGGCAAGGCGCTGCGGGTAAAGAGCGTCAAAAAGCTGGCGTGCCCTGAACTCAGGTTGCCCATGTTTTTGTGCAATCGTGCTAAGCTCTTGATAATCAAGGCCAAGAAGGCCGTCTTGGAGCTGTTCAGGCATGTGGAACGTCGCTTGCACCTTAAATTCTACACGGATAGTCAAAAACACGCGTCAACGTGAGGCCATCTGGCTAACTAATTGATTTACATAAACATATATTTAACCGTGCGACCATTTCCAGTGTGTAAGAATCAAAATATGAGCCTGAGATGGAAACTGCCGTTCTAACCCGTCCTCCAATAAGCGAACCTCGCAACATCAAGCGCGAGATTTTATCTAACGGTTTAATCGTGCTGAGTGAAGAGATGCCGCACATCCGCTCCATTGCCATAGGCATATGGATGAAGACCGGCTCACGGGATGAATCGCCTGAGTTGAACGGCATCTCCCACTTTACGGAGCACATGGTGTTCAAAGGCACCAAGACGCGCAGCGCGCGCGACATTGCCCGCCAGGTGGATTCCATCGGCGGCAACATGGACGCCTTCACCGGAAAAGAAACCATCTGCTTCAACATCAAGGTCCTGGACGAGCATCTGCCCGTCGCCGTCGACATTTTGAGCGATCTGGTGCTGAATCCTACTTTTGACGCGAAGGACATTCTGCGCGAAAAGGGCGTGATCCTGGAAGAGATCAAAATGGATGAAGACAATCCGGATTATCTTGTCCATGAAATCTTCACGCAGAGTTTCTGGAAAGACCATCCGCTGGGCAAGCCGATCCTGGGGACCAAGGAGACCGTGGGCTCCTTTGAGCAGGGAAAGCTGTTCGACTTTTACCGCCAGCGCTTTTCTCCCAACAACATGATCATTTCGGCGGCGGGCAATCTGAACCATCACGCCTTTGTGCAGCTCATCAAAGAGCGTTTTGCCGCTCTTGATCGCGTGCCCAACGGGTTCCATCTGCCCGCGCCCGCGGTTACGCCGGTGGTGATTACCCGCAACAAGAAATCGCTGGAGCAGGTGCAGCTTTGCCTGGGCGTGCCTTCGCACCCCATCTCCGACGAGAAGCGCTTCGTCTCGTACATCCTGAACACGGTGCTGGGCGGCGGCATGAGCTCGCGGCTCTTCCAGAAGATCCGCGAGGAACAGGGTCTGGTCTATTCCATTTACAGCGATCTCAATCCTTATCGCGATACCGGCTGCATGGCCATCTATGCCGGGACGTCGGTGGAGTCCGTGCGGAAGGTCGTGGACCACATCCTGGCCGAGTTCCGCGAGCTAAAGTCCGATCCGATTCCGGCAGACGAGCTGCGCCGCGCCAAAGACCAGTTGAAGGGCGGCCTGATGCTGAGCCTTGAATCCAGCACCTCGCGCATGTCAAACCTGGCGCGCCAGGAGATGTACTTCCATCGTTTCTTCAGCATGGACGAAACCATCGCGCAGATCGAATCTGTCACTGCCGAAGAGGTTTGCGAAATGGCCAGCGCACTTTTCCACCCGGACAAAATCGCGGTCACGGTGCTGGGAAATTTGGATGGGTTGAAGTTGTCGCGGGAGAATTTGGTGTTCTGATTCGGGACTGAGTGCTGACGGCTGAATGCTCAGCGTTCCACCACGCTCTCCAGCATCTCAAAAAACTCCGGAAACGATATCCTGGCCGACTCCGCGCCGTGGATCAGGCTTTCGCCTTCAGCGCGCAGCGCGGCCACGGCGAATGCCATGGCAATGCGATGGTCGCCGCCGGAGTCGATCTCCGTTCCGTGCAGCTTCTGGTTGCCGGGGACGCGCAGGCCGTCATCGCGCTCTTCGCATTCAGCGCCCATAGCGCGCAGGTTCTTTGCGACCAGGGCAATCCTGTCAGACTCTTTTACGCGGAGCTCTCTTGCGTCGCGAATCTCGATGCCGTCGCGCGTGTACGGTCCAATGGCGGCGAGCACGGGCAGCTCGTCAATCAGGGCCACGGATTGCGCTCCCTCGATGGTAACTCCGGTCAGCTTGCTATGTTCAATCTTTACGGTCCCCACCAGCTCTCCATGGTGCTCTTCCAGATTGATCACTGAAAGCCGAGCGCCGAGCAGCTTTAACACGTCGAGCAGGGAAGCGCGCGTGGGGTTAAGCAGCAAGCTCTCAATCACCAGGTTCGATCCGGGAAACAGCGCAGCGGCGCACATAAAGAACGCGGCGGAGGAAATGTCGCCCGGCACCGCCGCCTGGATGGCCGTCAGTTTCTGTCCGCCGGCCACGGTCACGCGATTTTTGCTGCGGGAAACCTCCACGCCAAATGCGCGCAACGCCTGTTCCGTGTGGTCGCGCGTGCGGTGCGGCTCGTCGACGGTAGTTTCGCCTTCGGCAAATAACCCGGCAAACAGCACCGCGGATTTCACCTGCGCGCTGGCCATCGGCGTGGTGTAGTCAATCGCGCGCAGTCTCCCTCCGCGAATATGCAAAGGCGGCCGGTCGTTTGCCGCGGCGGTGATCTCCGCGCCCATCAGGCGCAATGGCGTGATGATGCGCGCCATGGGACGCCGCGAGAGCGACTCATCGCCGTGCAGGTCGCAAGCAAAATCCTGGCCGGCAAGAATGCCGGAAAACATGCGCATGGTTGAACCGGAATTGCCGCAATCAAGGCTCTCCCGCGGCGCTTGCAGCTCTTCGCGTCCCTCGATCTCCAGCACGCCGTCAGAATTTTTGCGCGCCGTGCAGCCGAGCTGCTGCACGCAGCCCAGCGTGCTAGCGCAGTCCGCTCCGGTAGAAAAGTTCGCCAGGCGTGTTGTGCCCTGCGCAATGGCCGCCAGCATGGCGTAACGATGCGAGATGGATTTGTCGCCGGGAATCCGCAGCGCTCCCAGTATGTTCTTTGCCGGACGTATGATCAACGTGCTTGCTCCTGCCGAAAAAATGGACTCGGAGTTGCCCGAGCGAGTTGAAAAATATTATTCGGCAGCGGCTCCGCTAAGTACAACTCCCATATTTCAGGAACATCTCATTGTCAGCACTCGCGCGGAAGCGCGATGCTAACAAGAGGTACTTCCCGGCCCCAGACTGCCCTGCTCTCCCAGGATTTCCTCTTCGGATAATTCAAGATTAGCAGGTTGGTATGAAAACTCATCGGGTGGTCGTTCTCGCGCTTGCATTCGCTGGCTGCACTCTCTCCCTCACGGCACAAAGAATGGGCATTGATCCGTCACAATCGCCATTTTCCCGGCAGGATTCAGTCACTAATCCTGCGCGAGCGGACAACCGCTCGATTTCCGGGACCGTGCAGGACACGGCGGGCAATCCCCTGAAAGATGTTCGCGTGGAACTTACCGATGGGAACGGCGCCTTGGTGAATTCCGCTTATACCAATGCCAGCGGCCGCTACGAATTTTCCCGCGTCGCCTCGGGCACTTACCGAGTGGTGGCGACCTCGGGTCTGCAACAGGCTACAGAGCGCGTGGATGCCACCAGTTTTTCCAACATGGTGAATATTCGCCTGCAAGGCAGCGGCAAGCCGGCGGATGGTGTGGAAGGGAACTCCATTTCGGTGGCCCAATATCGCGTTCCGGCCAAGGCGCGCGAGGCATACCGCAAGGCGCACAGCGCGGTGGAAAAAGGAAAAATCGATGAGGCGAACAAGCATCTGGCCAAGGCCCTGGAGATCTGCCCCGACTACGCTGAAGCGCTCACGCTGCGCGGTGTACTGGAACTGAACCAGCAGGATTCACAGGCCGCGGTCGCCGACCTGGATAAAGCCATCAAGGCGGACGGCAACTATGCCATGGCTTACATGGTCCTGGGCTCGGCTTTGAACATGCAGTCAAAATTCGATGAAGCCATCCGCGCGCTGCAACGGGGAGAATCCCTGGCGCCCAATTACTGGCAGGCACATTTTGAAATGGGGAAATCCTATATCGGCAAGGCCGATTATCCGGCGGCCCTTCGCCAGCTTGAGCGGGCGGAGAATCTTTCTACTGGAGAATACCCACTGATCTATCTGCTGCGGGCGCACGCGCTTCTCTCAATGAAGCAGTTCCCGGAGGCGATGGCGGCCTTGCAGGCGTTCCTGCAAAAAGATCCCAGGGGTGTCAACGCGGAGCAGGCCCAGAAGATGATGGAGCAGGCGCAGGCCTTTATGGCCAAACGCAAATAGATTTTTTGCAGAGTCAGTGTTTGGGAAACACGACCATATGCGCGAGCATTTCGGTGAGTTTGGCTTCGGAAGCGCCTTCCACGTCGAACGAAAGCGCATAGCCGTTGCGGAATGTTGAATACATTCCCCGGAAATATTTCCGTCCTTCGGGCGTTTGTTCCTGCAGTATGGCTCCTGTAAACTGGGTCCCTGCAATTTGTGACAGGGAATTCCTCCTTCACGGTTGAAAGCCCTTCTCTTTCCAAGTTGTGCCGTATGCTCCGCACATATATTGCGGTTGATTCAAGCGGCGGGTGGTAATTCGCCAGCGCATCGGCCAGCACCGCAAAAGTGTAAGTCTCATTCCAGTTTTTCCCGTCGGAGAGCACCTGTACCAGCCGAGCACGACTGCCAGAAGCATTCACCAGCGGGTTCAGGTTAACGGTGGCACTGGGCGCAAGGATAGAAAGCTTAAAATAGGAGTTCGTGTATCCAAATTTGGTTACAGACCCCGCGGCGGCAACCGTCGTGACATCAGGCGGCCGGTCACTCTGGGCCACCAGAACAGCCGCCATTGCCACGACCATGACTATTTTTTCCAGCTTTCCCATTGCGTCGTTGAAAACGTACTCAGCGCCGGCATCCAGCGGCAACTGAACAGGTCCAAATCTACCAATCGCTAACTGCTCCTCGCCACTTTATCTTGAGTCGCTTGCGGGGGCGCAGCCAGCATCAACGGCTCGTCCGGTATCACGATCCAGCAGACGACATACGCCAAAGCGCCAACGCCCGCGCATACCACGCAGAGGGCCCAAACGATACGGATGAGAGTGACATCCAGGTCAAAATACTCCGCAAATCCAGCGCACACGCCCGCGACTTTGCGGTTCTGGCGGGGGCGCACCAGACGCTCGCGGGCTATTACACCCTCCACCCGCTTGCCGCAATAAGCACACAGATTTGCGTCGTCTTGAATGGCCTTGCCACAGTAGTTGCAATACATCGTTTTCTCCTCCCTTAGCCGGTCCGGGGAAAGGCACCAACCCCCTGCCGCTCAGGAAATCGCGACCTCTTCCATTCCATGATACGCATTCCCGGCTTTTGAAGTTCAATAGCCGGAAATCCAATGCAAAGCTAAGGAGAACTGCCGGATTTCTTGCTGCCTTATTCGGAAATCGGGCGCTCTCCTTGGGCGATTACCGGCAATTAGCCGTCGACGCCGTGAAAGAGGCGATCCTTTACATTCCAAATGAGTTACCGACGTAATAGGAAAGGGAACAAGCAGGTAAGGTGGATGTGGTCTATTATCGGGCAGTTTACCTGATATCTAAACTGCAACGGAAACGGTACAACAATCTTGCTCCCCCGGATCCTCAAGCAAGAAGGGATACGGAAAAGAAACCTATGACCAGACCGCTCAAACCAGTGAAAGAGTTCTATACAGAGCCCGAAGCCGCTGGGTATCTCAACATTCCTCTGAGTGAACTCTACATGCTGTTGGACGAGTACATTTTTAACGACGGCAGCCCGCGCCCACAGGACCTCACATTCTGCGAAGCCGACCTTGTGCTCCTGGGTTTTTGGAGCAAAACCAGGGACAACCCCAAAGTCCTGCGGATGCCCCGCCGACGCGAGGCCTGAAGCTTTTACAACGTAAGAATTTCCGGGTACATTGTCCAAGTGGCCAAGGGTGCTCTGGAAGTTATTGAATGGATTCGGGTTACGTGCTGCCTGCCTTTGGCATGTGATTTGCCCCTAATAAACTGAAACCAGGGGTCTTTCCATGGCACAGTTGGCACCGAATTACGAGGAGCGTCAGGAGTTCTGGAAACCTGCGGTCGCGCCGAGGCAGCAGCCTGCGGCGGCTGACACCACGGGTCACGTGTGCCAGGAGTGCGGCACTGATTTTGTGCTGGGCTCGCGCTTCTGCTATGTCTGCGGGGCTGACAGAAATGCCAACCTTGCCGCAACTCCGCTCACCGGGCTGCGTGCCTGGATCGATTTTGCCTCCCTGCGTGAAGCCCTGGGGCAAAGTAATGCCTCGTTGGTTGCCTTAGTGTTGGGATTCGCCTGTGTTATCGCGGCAATTGTGACCGGATTTGTCTTCACGGCCACAACCCTGCTCGATTGGCAAGCCGTGCAACTGTGGCGCATTGAGTGGTTGCTGGGCGCAGTGGCTATGTTTGCGGCAGGGTTCCTGCTGAAGAAGAAATAAGTTTTCTCCCCTTAAAAAAGGGCGGCGTGCGCATTCGCCGCTCTTTTTTATGTTGGGTGGGTTTATGTTGGGCTGGGCTTCAGTGCCGTCCCAGAACAATCCCTCCAAGCGCATCCTGCAGAAAATGCGAGATCATTCCCGGCCTGGTACTCTTCCGCCATTGCGCCAGCCATCCAATCAGGCTGCCCAGTACAACAATCGTCAGCACAAGCTTAAGTCCCTGATACGCGTGAGCTGCGCCAAAGATCATGCCCTGGACCACTACAGCGGCAGTGGCATTTTTGAGGGAGCCGTGAAGCTGCTTTTGCAGATATCCGCGGAAAGTGAACTCTTCGCAGATTCCCGCCGAAAGCGATAAGAACATCCAGAGTGTGATCTCGGTTGCGCTCCTGGGAAGCAGCCTGCTTATATTGGCATTCGGACCGGGACGTAAAATTGCCTGCAAGAGTCCCACAACGATGTTAGATCCCACAAGAAACAGGAGTGCTATCCCCATATCGCGCCAAAATTGTCTTGCTGTTGACCAGCTTCCGCCGATTACGCTCTGAATCGTACCTCCGCCCAGCCGTATTCCCCAGGCGGCCAGCGCAAACAACAGCCATTCCCACGCAATTGTGAGCAGGTAGCTTACTGCCCGTGACGATCCAAAGGCGGCCAAGCCGTGCCGATACGCGCCCCAGGCCGCAATCCCGCCTACGGCAAGCAGAAACAGCGCCGTATGCCAAAGCGGAGCAATAAGCTTGGGAGAGGATGGTGACGGCTGCGCGGCTGCGGGAGCATTCATGGCGTGTAATTATTAAGACTGCCATTCGTGATTTAAGAAAGCAAAACGGCTGCCGTGGAAGGCAGCCGTTTTAGTTAATTCAGAGGCCGTTAAAGAATATTTCCCTAGCTGCGAGGAGGCTTCGATGGCTGAGTCGCAGTTCCTGTTCCCAGATCGCTCGGCGGTGGTGGATTGCTTGGAACAGTTGAATTGGCTCCGGCCGGAGTCGTGCTGCTGCCCGGTATGCAGGGGTTGGCTACCGTGGCTGATGTCCCGCTGGGCCGCGAGGGACTGGCTGAAGCTACGGTCGAGCTGGAATTGCTGCTGGTGCCGCTGCTGGTGGTTGATGAGCCGGGAGTGGCGGTTGAGGACGTGCTGCTCGGAGTGGTGGTGGAAGTTGAGGTTCCAGTGCTGGTGCTGTTG
>DASSXL010000199.1:0-28958 GCA_035703825.1 Candidatus Angelobacter sp. | reverse complement strand
GCAGCGCCAGAGGCCAGCACAGCACCAACAGAATGCACCATAGTATGAAGGTCATGGTTCCCCTGTGTATTAATACGCCGCCCATGCCGACAAAGTTCCAGTAAAAGTGGACGAGGAACGGCCCAAGTACTCACGAGCTTCGTTCGGCGTCTGCCTTGATGCTGTCAGGCCCCCCTTCCTTTTGCTTGCAAACTTTTCCTGGCCAAGCCAAGCCGCTTACTGGCAGCCGCTGAAGGCAAGAGTCGCCGCGGTAACGGCAATCGCAGGAGTTGCAGTCAGCGGTGTGCTTGTACTGGTCTGGCTGGTTTGCATGTTGGCTGGGGTGCAGTCGGCAACGCCCGCCGAGCCGGGTACCGAAGCAAGCGCATCCATGGTGTAATTCACCGTGCCCGCGGGCGGCGGCGCCGGCGTCTGGTTTCCCGTTGTATTGAATACGCCGACGCTGGGATTGGCAGCCGGCACAGCCAGCGTATAGCTGACGCAGTCTGTGTTCGCCGGGCACGTGGCCGGAGCAACCGCCGGAGCGGTCGCCAGAGTTGCAGTGGCGGCGGGCAGTTGCGCCAGGGGAGTTGTAATCATCACAGTCGTGCTGTTCACAGTGATCGGCTGCAGAGCAGACAGATCAATGTCCGCCGAAGTGGCAGCGGCGCCGGTGCTGGTTGTGATCTGTCCCTTCAAGGACGCAGGAAGCGCGGCAGCGGTAAGAGGAACGTTGCCCAACGAGTTGCCCGGCTGCACGCCGGTAATCACCGTGGCCGCGTAAGCCGTGCCCGCTCCGTTGATCGCTGTGATCACAACGTCATACATGCCTGCCGGCACAGGACAGAAAACGAAGCTGCCATTTGCTCCGGCGACCGTCTCCATGATCACGCGGTCAACGTTGTGAGAGTCCTTTTGTTCCAGCGCCACCACGGTATTGCCGCCCGCGATAGGCTGCCTGGTCACGCTGTCCAGCGCCGTGCCTGAGATGGAAGCCGAAGTGAGGGAGACTTCACCCGCGTGCAGCACCGGCTTGAGCCGGAATTGGCCGTTGCCCTGGACCACAATGGACGCGCAAGCATTGAAATCTATGTTCAAGTCCACCACTTGCCCCGCCGCCACCATAAACTGGCCGCCGGCAAGCTGTCCGGAAGGGATTTTTATCCCCGTCTTGGATTCCGAGGAAAGCAGCAGAGGATGCGGCGTGTTGCTGGGATCGCTGGTCAACATCACGCAATTGGTGGCGCTGCCGCACTTGTTGCCCGCGATCGTCGCGGAGTTATCTGCCAGGATCACGCGGATCTGTTGATACGTCCCGGGCTGAATGCCCGAAGAGCCCAGCGTGGCGAGAAAGCACTGGTTCGTCGCCTGCGCCAGCATATCCACCTGCATAGGCGCGTTCTTCAGGTTCGGTGTCAGGTCCACCCATCCAGCATCATTCGGAGCGGCAGAGGCGCTCTGGTGGATAAGCACATCAGTAATGGTGAAGAAGATGTGGCTGAACTGGCCCTGCGGCGCTCCGCAAGTGGCAGGATCGCTCACGTGCACATTAACCGAGGCGGCAGTCATTGAGATGGAGTGTGTTCCGCTGCCACAGCCCGCCGGAAAAATAGCTACAGCGAAAGCTGCCAGGATGATGAGAGCAATACAAACAGTCCGACGCATGCTAGAAGTCCTTCATGCGACTCTGCCAATCGGTTGCAGGACGAGGGTTATGAGCAGAGCCGGCTTAGACGAGGGGCGCTCTTCTCAATAACCAATTCTAGCAGCAGCTCTGTTTGACTGCTGAAGGTTTTTCGCCGATTTTGAACGTACGAAATTGCGCTTTGTCCGTAAGTTGCAGATGCAAGGAAGCCTGCTAATAGGAATTTTCGGTCTGGGCAACGACTTTTACAGGCCGATTGCCCATAGCAAGGTCAATCGCGTCACAACTATAGGCGATCTTAAAAGCATTGGCGCCCGCGCTGCTGGTGGTCAGGGTGAACTGGTTTCCCGCTTGAAGCATCAGGGCCCCATTGATGAAACCGGCTGCCCCGGTATTGATAAGGAACTGTCCGGATGACGAGCGCACCAGCACGATCCCAGTCCACTGAAAAGTAGCGTTCTGTATCTCGAAATCATTCGGTATGGCAAGGATGCCGTAGCCGGTAAGACTCACGCCGGGCCCTGTCAGCTTCAGGCTGCTATCGGTAATAACTACGACCGCGGGCTGCGCTAAAGACCCATAGGTCGCGGCCAGGCCGGTTGACGCAACCTCGAAATAATTAGAGCCGGAGCTTTTGCTGGCTGCAATGTAGTCCAGGACGGCCTGGTTCTCATTCACGACAACGCTTGGATTCTGCGATTGATAGACCGCCGGATCGACTGAGTTGCCTGGATTGCCGACAAACAGCCCCGACGGATTGAGCTGTGTTGCCGATAGGTCCAGACTCGTGTAGCAACTTTGAGTGGATGTGCTGCAGTCGCTGGTGGAGATTGGTGTCGGAGTCGGTGTTGGCGAGGGTATCGGCGTCGGCGTGGGCGTCGGGGTCGGGCTCGGGTTGTGATCGCTTCCGTGGCCATCATGGCCGCTGTTGCTGGTTGGAGTGGGACTGGGCGTGGGAGATGGTGTTGGTGTCGGTGTCGGTGTAGGTGTTGGCGTAGGCGAAGGAGTCGATGTGGCTGACGAACTTGACGTTGTGGTGAAGCGTGGATTGGTTCCTGTTCCGCGCACCCACGCCAGCGGCGGCATA
Source organism: Candidatus Angelobacter sp. (assembly GCA_035703825.1). GTDB lineage: Bacteria > Acidobacteriota > Terriglobia > Terriglobales > Acidobacteriaceae > Angelobacter. The sequence goes on along the minus strand of DASSXL010000199.1, from coordinate 26,247 downwards.
CAGGTATTCGGCGCGATGCTGGTTCCGTCAGCATTACAGGAATTGTTGGCTGCCTGCACAATGGAGAAGCGAAGGTTATTCAATCCGTTTTGCAATGATGCCGTGCCCTGGGTGCTGTTGGAGGCAAGCGCGGCCACCGACGAGCAGGTAGGAGCGGCGGAAAGCGAAAGATCAAGGCCATGCACCCGGCCATCAATGCTTGTTGCCGGAATCACGACCGTATTAAACGTTGCCGGAATCGGGCTGGAACTGGTGGAACTTCCCACTTCCATGGTAACGGCGCCGGGAGGCCGGATCGACGGAGCCACCACTTCAAACCGCAGAAGCCTGCGCGATCCATTGGGTCCGCCCGCTTGTGCGGTTGCAGCCAGTGAAGTGAGCATGTAGACCTGCTGCATCCCATTGGCATCGCAGGCTGGGCTGGTAGTGCCGGGTGTGAGCTGTTCGGTCTTGCCGTCCCAGCAAACGCGGGTGTCCAGCGCGGCGCTTGTGCCATTTCCATCGACATAATAGGGCGCTGCGACGCGGTTGGTCTTCATGTTGATGCGGACCCACTTGTAGCCCATCGGTGTGGCCGCGGCCACCGAACGTTGCCAGGGCAGGTTCCAGTTTGGTGTGCTCGGAACAACCGTGCACCTGGAATCCGTTGCGGCAACTCCTGAAGCGTAGTCATGGCAAAGCTGATCGTCGAAATACGGGCTGGCTGGGTCAGTGGGGTCGATGACTTCTCCGCCCGCCGGGTTCAGCACATACAGCACGCCTTTCGCGTTGCCGGCGATGTCCTGGGGAAGCTGATCGGCAAGGCCTGAAGGGGAAGCCGTGGTAAAGCGAAAACTGATGCGATCGCGTACTTCTTCAAGCCCGGAGCGCGCTGCATAATAAGAGCGCAGGCCGCCGCTGTAGTTCGTGTCAATGCGCGTCTCAGTATAAGAGGCCAGCACCATGGCCAATCCAATGGCGGAGAGCAGCAAAAGAGCGAACAAAGCCAGCAACAACGCCATTCCGCGTTCTTTCTGCCATCCCGCCTTGACTGTGACCTTCACCATTTATTGGTTCAACCTCGAGGTTGCTGACATGGACGTGCTGATAAAACCGCCGCTTGCCGGGTCCCGTTGGTTGGTAAGCAAACTCAAATTGATCTTTACGGTCTTGATGGTGGCGATCAAGGTCGGCGCAGTGCGAATATCCACCCCGTTCCCCACGTCGATCGCGTTTCCGTTCTGGTCGTAGTACGCGAACAGGTTTTCACCGGATTGCCCTGCTCCTGTGCCCGGCGGAAATACACGCTGGGTCTCTGTGTAATTCGGATTGGAAGGCTGGCTGAACGAATCGGCGTCCACTTTGGCCTGCGCGCTCCGCCTGATACACGGGCAGGTGGCATCGTTGGGATCATTCGCCACGTAAGTGATGTCTACGCTATAGACATTGCCGTCATTGTTGACGTCGCCTTCCAGCAAAATCTCCGTCGGAGAAACCCTCACCAGCCCTGCCGCCACCTGTGACGGATGCAGAGAAGGATTGGAATACATGCTGGCTCCCGGATATCCCGCCATGTGCAGGTCGCGGACCGTCTGGTCAAGGAACTCCCGCGCCTGCTGGTTCATATCCAGTTTCGCCGCCTCTGAGCCGGCTTTCTTCAGCATGGCATTAATTTGTTGAAAGACCGCGCCCGTAACCGTAACCAGGATCACAAGGACGATCAAAAGCTCCAGCAGGGTATAACCCCTCTTGGGGCCATTGGCTGCTGCCATACCATGCGCGCGATTGGAAATACCCTTCATGGTCAGAAGTTTCCTCTCGTTTGGCGCAGCGTGGAAGGCAGCGTAAATTGCGCGGCAGCGGCCCCATTGACGATCGCCGGCTTGGCACTTACAGTTACCGACTGAGTAGAAGGAGTGGGGCCCGGATCAATCCGCCAGCGGACGTCATAGGGCACGCTGGCGCCGGCCGAGCACATTACATAGTTCATCGAATAGTTCGGCTGAGGGGGCTGGGTAAAGTCGACCGATCCGGCAAACGCTCCGCTGGTAATCAATGGTGAGCCGCCCAGGGCCGTCTCAATGGTAAAAGTGCTGCCGGCGCAGTCGGTGATTTTGGTTTGGGCGGCCGTTCCTGCGGCCTTTGCGGGGATCGCGATAATTCTCTCCATCGTGCTCTGTGCCAGGGCCGCGGCCGTGGTATGCAGCTTGGATCGCCCGTCATTGGCCGTAGCCACGGCGATCACCACGATGCCGCCAAGAATCCCCACGGCCAGCACGGCCATGGCGATCATCAGCTCCACCAAGCTGAACCCCCGCGACATGTTCGCTGCTTCCCGTCTCCGAGTTCGAATCATTCCCGGCATATAGTGCTTTAGAGCCACTGACCGTTTCCGTTTCCTGACGGAATAAATATCCACGTCTTCACTCTGCCTGTGGGGCTTACCGTGACCGCTCCATACAAAACGTCGCCGTTGGAGCGCTGCAACTGCAAGTGCTGCACCCATCCCGTGGCAGAACACGGGGAAGCAGCCGAGTCTCGCTGGCAAGGCAAGCCGCGCGCATTCCACGCCAAACCCGGTGCGGACTTGTCCTGCTGGGTATGCATGGTCGAGCTCTCAGTGTTTGCAACGGGGTACTTGAGTTGCGTGATGTCCAGCGGAACTGGCACCCCGACGTTGCTCAGGACTACCCTTGCGGGGAATATGGTCACCGGTTCGCCAGCGCCGCAGATTCCGTCTCCATTCAAATCAATGCAAACTTGGGCTGGCTGAATACCAGGAGTCGAAACCAGCACCTCATAGGAAGTATCGTCCTGGGTTGCGCGGATCCGGGTGTCCTGGTACGCCGTCGCCAGTGTCTGCGTGGCGCCTTTAATTCTGGAAACGTCGATTGTTCTGGAGAGGGCCGGAATGGATAGGCCACCCACCACGAGCACAATGGCGACCACGACGGTCATTTCCGCCAGAGTGAATCCAGCCTGCAAGGCGCAAGCTTCCCCCGACTTATTTCTTGCTTGCACTGTTTTCTCTGCCTTCTCCGTCTACGATTGTTCGAGCTAAAAACCGAGCGCGCTTTCGAACAACTTTCTCCTGGGTCACTGCACATTGCGCATCCGCAAATGCTGACGTGGCGGGGTCAGAATTTGCTCCAATGGGAGTAACGAATGTGAGTGAACTTTTGTACCAAAACATAGTAACCCAGCCCTTAGAGGCGCCCAGTGAAATATCCACTAAAACAAAGAATACAAAGCAATTATATTTGTTTGATCACACTGCAAAAATCTTCAGAGATTTACGTTTCCGGACAAGGGCCAAATGCCTCATAGGGGCTGTGACCTTGTGGCCACTGTCCTTGTGGCCAATGCCCTCGGCAAAAACACAAATCGAAGATAAAGCGATTTTTTAGTGGCGGACCCGTCGCCAGCAATATTCTTATTTTCTTCGTCTTAATTCGCACCTGATATTTGCGGCACGCCGAAACGGAAGCCGGCCAGTTCCATTTTGGAACTCGAATATGCCCCTGGATTCGAAAGATCACATCAAGGACGTGGATTGGTAAGTTGAGGCCTACTGCCGAACACCTGTGGTCCAATCCAAATATTGGGCGATTGGCAGGGAAATGAGCTTGCTATAATCGTGTCGCTTTTTCTGCAAAGTCCCCCGCTGGAGTTTTCTTTATGCTTTCGCGCGTTTTTTTGGCGTTGAGTATCATTCCCGGTCTTTCCACCCTGGGCCTGGGCCAGCAAGCTGCCTGCAAGGGCGTTGAGGTTCCCATCGGCGTCATAAGCGCCAGCGGAGATATCTTTCGCGGCCTGGCGGCGGAGGATTTTGTCAGCCACCTGCAGAAGAAGCCATTAACCGTAAAACTTGTCACGTTTGACGATGGCCCGCGCCGCGTCCTGATCGTGGTGGATGTGAACAAGAAACTTTCGCCCGACGCCCGCAAGGTCCAGGGCGAGATGGTTCGGATCATTCTGGACAATTCCCGTCCTGAGGATACTTTTGCGCTGATTTCCACCCACGGCCACGGCCCGCAAGTGAAGTTCACGGCAGACCGCTCCGCCATTAGGATGGCGCTGGGATGGGACAGCACACCAGGTAACGGAAAGGAAAAAGAACTTGGCGTGCTCGATGGCGTGATGGAAGGGATCGACTGGTTTGGGACCCCGCAATCAGGCGATTCCGTTGTGGTGATGGCCGCGGACATGGAAGGGAACCATAAGGCCAATGCCAGGCTCGTGGCCCATGCGCTGGAAGAAAAACATATCCGCATGTTCGGATTGGCGCTGGGACCGGTGACGACAAAAAACAGCGTTGCCGGTGAAACCGTAATGAACGCGTCCATGGGCCTCGCATATAGCAGGCCGGCGGTGGGCGACGTGGCATACACCACGGGCGACGACAATTTTTTCCCGCTCACGGTGAACAGCGGCGGCCTGGTGCTGGGCGTAATAAATGGTGACAGCTACCATAACTATCACCTGGACGATCCCAAGGTGCTCCAGGCGGTGCGGCAGAAGGCCTTGTCTGTCTCCAAGATGATCTCCGCGTATTACCGCATGCAAGTGGACCCGCCGCAACTTTCGCGTCCCGAGGATTGGAGCCTAGCCGTGAATCCGGAAGTGCAAAAGCATTCACCGCCGATGTTTGTGCTTTATCCACACCAGTTGGGACCATGCTAGGTGCGACGTTTTAGCATGAGACTTTTTCGCGATAGCCTATCGCCCGCAAATCGCCCGACTATTGGCCGATAACTGAAAAGGCTGACCCCCGAGCATTCACGCTGATCTAAAGTAATGATTCTGCTCAAAATCCAGAGTGCAACTAATCCTCGTGCGCGGGTTAATACCCGCAGAGCAACTTACCTTGGAGGGTGTGAAAGGAGCAGTTTCCATGATTCGACGAAAACTAGGTTATCTTCTGGCTCTGGCGGTAATGGGTTTGGGCGCCAGCCTGTGGGCGCAAGAAGGCGCCAACGCGAGTGACGTGCATGCGGACCGCAAGGACCTGCGGCAGGACCGGCGTGACTTGAAAAACGACCGCAAAGATATCCGCTCGGACAAGCGCGACCTGAACCAGGACCGCGCTGACCGCAACAAAGATGCGCGCGATATCAACAAGGACAAGAGAGACATCGCCGAAGATCGCCGTGAGCGCAATCAGGACCTGAAGAACGGTGACAAAGCCGGCGCAGCCGCGGAACAGAAAGACATCAACCACGACAAGCGCGATCTCTCTAAGGACCGGCGTGACTTGCGGGCCGACAATCGCGATATTCGCAAAGACAAGAAAGACCTGCACGCGGACCGCAAAGACGCGCGCAAGGACAAGAAGGACATACGCCACGACCGGCGCGATCTCCATCGCGACAGGCACGGCAAGTAAGCCCGGTTTCCAGGAAAGAATAGAGCCCCAGGATTTTCTGTAAGAACTTTCCTGGGGCTTTTCTGCGTTTTAACCGTTGGCGAAAATGCCTTAAGGTGCTCGGGACGGCTATTGCACGTGGATGGTCAGAGGCGTCTTGAACACAGCGCCGGTGGAGTCCCAGGCTTGCACGACCACCGAATGCGTTCCGGTCGCAAGCGCGAGCGATGTGTCGAGCGAGCTGGAGTTGACAGTGAACTTGGAAATGTTGTCGACATAAATCCGCATCGCCGTAATGGGCTGCGTGGACTTTGCGGCGGCCACAAAATGCACAGGCGATGCCACTGTGCTTCCCGCCGCCGGTGAGCATACCGTGACTCCCGTAACAGTGGCCGTGCAGCTGCTGGGCGGAGGCGCTGTGCCGAACATATCTGTCATATCCGCCGAACTGCCCGCGATGCCGGGATAGCTGTGTACCCCCAGCGCATCGAGCGTGGTGCGCAGGACATTCTGGTGCTGGTAAAACGTGGTGGACTTGAAGCCCTTCTTCACTCCCGGTCCCACGGCGAGAGCAACCACGTGTCCGCCGCCGTGTGCGGTATCTGTATTGAAGCCTTCGTCAAAAACCAGGATCAGGATGCCATCCTGCTTGAACCCGGGATTGTTGAACAAAGGCGCAATGTTGTTCTTGAGCCACGCGTCGGCGGTGGCCAGCTTCACGTCATTGGTGCAGCCGGTGGGCGACGTGGGGCAGTCATGCGCGTTGTGGTTCTGGTTGGGCACCACAAAGGAATAATTCGGCAGCTGGTTGTTGCTGAGATCTGCGGCGAAATGCGTGAAGGGAACCAGGTTCAGCCGCTGCACGCTGCTGTTGGCCACGTCAGTGAAATAAGACAACGGATTATGGTGGCGTATATACGGATATTGGTCGCCGCCAATATAGCCCACGGAAGGCAGGCTCTCAGCGTAACTCTTCCAGGTTTTGCCGGCGGTCAGCAGGTGCCGCACAATGTTATCCACGTTCACCGTTGTGTTCAACGAGTCATTGCTGGTCACAAGCTGCCCCGCGGTCAGCATAAAGTAATTGCCGATGGAAGGATGTACATTGGCGTAATACTGCGTGGCCAGCGCATTCTGTGATGCCAGGCTGTTCAGGTATGGCATGGACGGGCTGCCAATGACAGCCGGATAACTTTGGTTTTCCTCCAGTACGACAACAACGTGGTTCGATTGTGGTATTTGCGCGGTCAGCAGCGCGGGCATGAAAGTAGCGATCAACAACAGGGCTATTTTCTTCAAACGAAGACTCCCGAGGATTTGATTTTGTGCAAATCGACGAAAGTGGCGAGTACTGATTTGCCGATGGAATGGCGAGTACAGCTCTTGCTTAAGTAGAAGCTCCGGAGTGAGCAGGGGATGGCGCGGGCGGGTGAGAAAAAATATCCGAGCCGAGGCACCTTAATTATTCCTGCGGATCGTCAGTCTGCTGAAGCTGCTTAGTACGCTTAATTCTTGAAAGAAAATGCCAGCGGGCACTGAAAGAGTTCCGCTAGCTCTGCGGCGCGCTCTTTTATCTGCTTTCGGGCGCGCGAGTCCACGCGCGCAAAGAGTTCAACCTCAATCTGGAGGGCCTTTGGCGACATCTTATAACTCCAGACTCCGGCAATCTCTCCATTGATCAGCACCGCTGGCGAAATCCAGCCTTGATTTCGATAAACGCGCTTATAAAACTGCGGTTTCAGAAAATGCTCTTTGAAGCGGTGGGCCAGCAGGTAGACATCGAAATAAGGCAGCAGGTGGACTGAGCTCCGAGTGAAAAAAGCGGACTGTAAGGTCCTCACGTCTTCCCGCAGCACGAGTACGCCGTCATAATCAACAACCTCCGCGTCCATCAGCGGACGCAACGTCTTCACCTCCGCCATCGAGATGAGAGACCAGTGGGCAAAATCCCTGAGCGTCGCCGGGCCATACGCGCGCAGGTATTTGCGGAACAGTTCTTTTTGCGCCTGCACTTCATCTACCTTGGGCTGGGCGGGCAGCCAATGCTCAGTGCGGATAAACGTTGCCTGATTGCCTTCGCCCGGGCCGTAGCAGACCAGGCCCTCGATCACTGGCAGCCGCACAATGCTCCATACCTTATCCATCCACACGCGCAGCCGCTTGCTAACCTTGGGACGGACGGCTGCCGTAATCGCTGCGCGCGGCGCGGGACCTGCCTTGAGTTCTTCCAGAATCAAAGCGCTCAGCGCATCAGCTTCGTCCCGTGTGATCTTGCATCTTGCCATGATGGAGAGCACGGCTTTTGCGCGCGCGCTCTTGTGCGCCGCGATATAGAGCGGGAATTCATCCGCCGGAACAAGATGCAGCGTCTGGCGCATAAGTGAGGTCTTTACCAGCGAGCGAGTCTTCCACAGTGCATCGTTCACCGCAGCCGGCGTGATGGCGTGGTTGCGCGCCCAGAGCTGAAGCTGCGCCGCGGACATGATCTGCGCTTGCACGCCGCAAACGTCTCGGCAAATCGTTACCAGGCCTTTCGCGGATTGATCGAGCAGGTGATGACGGCGCAGACGAAAGGCGTGAATCTGTTCGGGAGTGAAGGGAACCGCTTCAGAACTGTTCAGCACGTTGTGCGCTTTTCTCATTGGAAGGAATACTTAGTACGAACCAGAGTAGCTGAACCTTTTTCGTAAACACTATAGCTAGTGTTTTTCTTTCTTGAATCCACAAGCCCCAGCCCCGGCTTCAGCTAAAGCGGTCTTCCACACCCCTAAAGCGGTTTTCCACACCTCACCTTAAAAAAAGCCCTTGACAGACAACTGTTTAGGCGTAGGATGTGGTCTAAAGTGGTTGAAAGTGGTAAGAGCTAGATCGGTTCAAGGGGTAAGTGGTCAAAAGTAGCCAAAGGGAAAATGAAGCTGAAAAGCCCCCAAATTACCGTGACCGAGCCAGAAATAAAGCTAGAACTTACCGTTTTCACCTCCTTATTACCGGTTGTAACCGGGTTAGCAGCCAGAAAGAACAATGTTTCGCGGCAACCATCCAACTCGGGTCGACGAGAAGGGACGTTTAAAGGTCCCCGCGGAATTCAAGCGCCTGATCGACGAAAAGTACGGCACGCAATTTTACATCACATCGCTCGATGGGAAGGTTGCTCAAGTGTATCCCTTCGAGGAGTGGCAGCGGATCGAGGAGAAGCTGGCGAAGCTCTCCAATTTCAATCCGACCAAGAAAAAGTTTTTGAACCGCACCAACTATTACGGTCAGTTGGTGGAAATCGATGGGCAGGGCCGGGTGCTGATACCGGCATTGCTGCGCGACTCGGCGGAGATCAAGGGCGAAGTGGCCGTTGTCGGCAATTTGACCTACCTCGAAGTGCAGAGCATCGAGGCTTACAAGAAGGACATAGAAGAGAACCCGTTCACGCAGGACGATGAGAAAACTCTCGACGAACTGGGCATCTAGTGGCGGACGAGTTTGGGCAAGACGAAGCCCCCAAGGGGGCGCATGGCGGTGGGGAAGCTGGCCATGTTTCAGTTCTTTTAAAAGAAGCGATCGACTTTTTAGCAATCCGGCGCGGCGGGACCTATATCGACGCGACCCTGGGGTTGGGCGGGCACAGTTTAGAAATCGTAAAGCGCCTCGGCCCACAGGGTCATTTGATTGGCTTCGATAAAGACACCCACGCGATCGAACTGGCGCGGCAGAGGCTCTCTGGGGTCGGAGGTGATAACCGTCCTGGGAGCAATCCGAAGATTACCCTGCTGCACAGCTCTTATGCCGATCTCCCCCAGCATGTTCCGCCGGCCAGCGCCGACGGACTGCTGGCGGATCTGGGCGTAAGTTCACTGCAGTTCGGCGACGCGGCGCGCGGATTTAGTTTTCAGGCGGAAGGGCCGCTCGACATGCGAATGGACCCGCAGGGAGAGCGCACCGCCGATCAAGTGGTAAACCACATGCGCGAAGAAGACCTCGCGAATGTGATTTACGAATTCGGTGAGGAAAGGAGGTCGCGGAGAATCGCCAGAGCCATTGTCCGGGCGCGGCCGATAAGAACAACCGCTCATCTGGCACAAGTTATATCGGCTGCGCTCCGGTCAATGAATACCGGGGCTCATCAAAGGATTCATCCAGCGACCACGACTTTCCAGGCAATCCGAATCTTCGTAAACCGCGAACTGGAGGACTTGCAGGCGCTGATGGACGCGGCGCCTGACGTCCTGAAACGGGGAGGCAGGCTGGTGGTGATCAGCTTCCACTCCCTGGAAGACCGCATCGTGAAAGACGCGCTGCGGGACGGCGCCAAGGCGGGCATCTATGAGGTGCTGACAAAGAAGCCGCTCACGGCAACGCAGGAAGAGATCGATCGCAATCCACGGTCGCGCAGCGCGAAGATGCGGGCCGCGGAGCGCAAATAGAGTTTGGTTTCGTCTGGCCGTGGTAGGCAGGCGAAGCAAAAAGTTTCCGGGGAGGCGCTGCCTTCCATTTGTACTTGGGCGAATTTTGACACCTTCCATATAACGGCGCCGCCTCGGAATAAAAGATCCCTCGAGAAAAGCAGAGGACAAAACGATGTTTCAAGGAACAACGATTGAAGAGCTGATCAACAGCGTGGTGCGCGCGGAAGAGCACGCCCGCGAACAGGAAAAGATGCAAGCTTCGGCGCTCGAGCGCCAATATCCACTGCGCCGCTTTGTATGGCGCCAGGAAATGGTTGAGGTAGCGTAAATGGCCGCGACGGCAATGCAGATTACGGGAATGATCACGCCGGTGGACTCCCGCGCAGCGGTGCGCCGGAGCGTCGCCGGGATCACGCCGGAATTTTACTTTCAAAAGACGGTCGATAATTCCCGGCTGGTCAAGGTGAGCGATCCGCAGCGACGGCGCGAGCTGAGAATGTTTTCCGCCAGCGTGGCCGCGCTTTTTCTGGTGATGATGTTTTATGCCTGGCAGCACTTCAGCTCCATTGAATACGGCTACCGCATTGAGGCGCAGAAGGCCGAGCGCGACCGCCTGGTGGAGGTGAACCGCACGCTCAAGCTGGAAGCGGCTTCGCTCCGCGATCCGGGCAGGATCGACGCGCTGGCGCGGCAGATGGGACTTGAGTCAACGCAGCCGGGACAGGTAATCCGCCTGAATCCGGAAGACGCGGGCGGCCCGATCATCGCGCAGGCATCGCCCGTGGCCGTCATCGCCGCGGCGCAATGAGTTTTGGTTGGTGGACCTTGCTCCGGATATTTCCGGCGCTTGATGGCGACTCCGGAAAAACAGCCGGGGTTGTCATTTTTTTTGTCGCTTCGCTCCAGACCGCTTAAGAGCGTCGCCAACTTTAGATTTTCGTGCACCCGGAGCAGGCAGCTCGCCGCGCAAGTCGGGCCCGCCGCTAATGTTTCTGTAGCTTCGCTCCAAACCGCTCGACGTTCATTGCCGGGCCGAGTTTTTGCTGCACCTGAAATAGACGGCTCGCCGCGCAAGTCGGGCTCGCCGCTGAAGAGATTTGGTTAGATCACAAGAAAATTGCCAGGGAGCAATGGCTCAGTCCAATCAAATCGCCAACAAGAGACTCTACGTTCTGGCTGGCTTCCTTTTATTCTGGTTTCTCGTTATATGTGGGCGGCTGGTCTGGCTGCAGATCATGAATTACGGCGACTACACGCAGCGCGCAGCCAAGCAGCAGCAGCGCAGCATTGAAGTCTCGCCTGTCCGGGGCAATATTTACGACCGTCGCGGCAACGAGCTGGCGATGACGGTCAGCGTTGATTCGGTTTTTGCCGTGCCTTCCGAAGTTCCAGACGTTCATTCCGCCGCTCAGGTGCTGGGGCGGGTGCTCAAAGCCGATGCCTCTGAAATCGAGGGCCGCATGCGTGGCTCGCACGCGTTTGCCTGGGTGGCGCGCAAAATTGATAACGCCACCAGCGCTCGCGTACGCGCGCTGAATCTGAAGGGCATTTATTTCCAGAAGGAATCGAAGCGGTTCTACCCGAAGGGAGAACTGGCGGCGCAGGTCCTGGGGTACGTAGGACTGGATGATGACGGGCTCGGCGGAGTGGAGCGCGAGTTTCAATCGAAGCTGACAGGCAAGACGGGCAAGATGCTGATCACCATGGACAACAAGCGGCGGTGGCTGGGCCGCGTGGAGAAGCAACCTGATCCCGGCGAGAATGTGGTGCTCACCATCGATGAAAAGATCCAGTACATCGTGGAGCGGGAACTGGCGCGGGCCATCGACGAGACGCATGCCGAGGCGGGCACGGTCATCGTGCAGAACCCGCATACCGGCGAAGTGCTGGCGCTGGCGAACTGGCCCACGTTCAATCCAAACGTGTTTAACAAGGTAAATCCGCAGGCGCTCAAGAACCGCTCAGTGAGCGACATTTACGAACCGGGATCGACCTTCAAGCTGGTGACCCTGGCCGCGGCGCTGGAAGAGAAAATCACGAACCCGGACGAGGTGGTCGACTGCCAGATGGGATCAATCGTGTTGAACGGCCTGCGCATTCACGATCATCATCCTTATGCGGGCCTGACGGTGACGCAGATCCTTGAGCATTCAAGCGATGTGGGGGCCATCAAGATCGCTTTGCGGCTGGGCGAGGACCGTTTTGACCGCTACATCCGCGCTTTTGGTTTTGGCACGCAGACCCGGATTGAGTTGCCGGGCGAGACGCGCGGCATTACCAAGCCGGTAAGCCGCTGGTCGAAGGTGAGCATCGGCGCGATTTCCATGGGGCAGGAGATTGGCGTTTCGCCGTTGCAATTGGCGTCGATGGTTTCGACCATCGCGAACGACGGGCTTTACGTTCCGCCGCGCATCGTTGCCGGGACCACGGCGCCGCGCAGCACGCCGCAGTTGATCGCGTTTCATCCGGCGCTGGGACGGCGGGTGATCTCGTCGCTCACGGCGGCGGAGATGAAGCACATGATGGAAGGCGTGGTGCTGCGGGGAACGGGCAAGAAGGCGATCCTTGACGGCTACAGCTCCGCGGGCAAAACAGGTACGGCGCAGAAGATCGATGCCAGCGGCAGGTATTCGCATCGGCAGCACATAGCGTCCTTTGCGGGCTTCGCACCGGTGAACGATCCTGCGGTAACCGTGCTGGTGGTGCTGGATTCGCCGGCTGGCGGATATCCCCGCGATGGCGGCGGGGAAGCTGCCGCTCCCGTGTTTGCGCGCATTGCGCAACAGGTGCTGGCCTACATGAACGTGCCGCACGATGTGGAGCTGCAAGATCCCAAACGCATGTGGCTGCGGGCGCATACCAAAGAAGATGAGGTGTATGAGGCCGCGCCGGATTACATCGCCAGCGAACAGGAGCATGGCGATACGCCAGCACCCGCAGCGTCGCCGCAAATGCAGACTCCGGTGGCTCCGTTGCCAGCGCAGGACCCGCGATTGCGGACCGTTGCGGCGGCCAGCAAATCGACGCCAGGGCCTGCTACGTCATCCGTTGCGAGCACTCCAGCCGCGACGGTGCAGCCAGCCAGCTTCAAGGCCCCAGAGCCGCAACGCGGGACGGTGGTCCTTGATGTCGCAGGAGGAACGCTGGTGCCCGATTTTCGCGGGAAGTCGCTGCGAACAGCGCTGGAAGAAGCGGAGTCCGCGGGACTGGAACTTGAGGTCAGCGGAAGCGGCGTGGGACAGGACCAATCGCCGGCGGCGGGATCAAGAATTCCGCCCGGCGGACACGTCTCTGTACACTTCGGCAGATGACGTCGCCGCAGATTTTCGCGGATAAACGCTGATAAAACAATTTACGGACGAGGTCGCCTAAGCGGCGCGGCCGGCTAGCGCGCCGAGCCGCCCTGCATCAGGCGCAGAAAAATCTATCGTGGAGAAGAGGTCTAGAGCGGTTGGGAGCGAAGCGACAAAGATGCTAGATGAACATCTCTTCGTCTTCCACTTCACCGGAGCTGTTTCTTCTGGGCGGGCGGTTGGACTTGAAGAAGCTCAGGCCGGCGTTGAGCGCGGTGACGACGGCGCGGACGCGTCGCATGGGCGAGAGGACCTTATGCTGCAGAAGCTCAGAGGTGGCTTCAACTTTTTGCGCCGCGCTGATGACAAATTCATCGATACGGGCAGCCTGCAGGCGCGCGCGTTCCATGATTTCGCTGGTGGCATGGCCGACTTCGGTCACATGCGAGCGCACAGAGGCTGACGTCTCCGCCAGATTGGTGGTGATTTCCGCGATCTTTGGTTTCGCGTCGTCAAGAATGGCGGCGGCGGTGGCCAGCACCGGCGTGGCCTGCTGTTCCAGCCGGCCGGCGATGCCTTCCATGCGCTCTGAGGTCTGCCGCAGCGCCTTGTACAACGCAAACAAAATCCCCATTTGCACGAGAATGGCGACCGCGGCAACGACCACAAAGACGGTGATGATGTGATTATCCACTTGAGTATCGAGCTTCCTTAAGAACCTTTTTTGCCTTCAGAAGCTTCACGATAGGCCTGGCGCGTGGCATCAATGGCGGCGCTGATCTTCTCCTTCTGCTGCCCTACAACGTCCTTACCACGATCGACCCACTGGCTGACGGTCTCTTTGGCTTCGCGGCCACGGGTCTTCAGGTATTCGCCGCCTTCCTGAGCGGTGTTCTTGATGGCATCGCGGGTTTCGCGCCCGGAGCGCGGAGCATACAGCACGCCCATCAGCGCGCCAAAGCCAAGCCCAGCCAGGAACCACAGGAAACTGTTGCTGTTATCTCTATCGGACATCAGACGACCTCCACAAGCTAGCGATGTTATCACCCTGCCTTTGTCCATTACAAATGCACGAAAGGGAAGGCCCACAGCGGAAATCACATCTGTTTGTGATCGCAATGATGAGCGGGCCGTTACGGAAAGCAGGGGAGAAATACTACTTGAGTAGGATAGTAAGTAGTATAATGCTACCATGAAAGAAAAGACCTCAGTCACTCTCTCTCCGGAAGTACTGGCGGGAATCGACCGGCTGGCGGGAACAAAGCATTCGCGTTCGGCGGTCATTGAACGCGTTTTGAAACGCTATCTTAGAGAAAAAGCACAGGCTGCTGCGCAGGCGCGCGACCTCGCTCTTCTCAATGATGCGGCGGACAGTCTCAATGAGGAGGCTGCAGACGTTCTGGACTATCAGGCCGGAGATGAGTGAGGCCTCAATGCAACGAGGAGAAATTTATAGAGTGAACAAGCCGGGCGGCGACCCCAAGCGGCACCGGCTATTTGTCGTAGTGAGCCGGCAAGTGCTGATAGATTCCAGGTTCTCCACGGTGATTTGCGCACCCGTATTTTCCAACGGACAGGCACTCGCAACCCAAGTTGCCATCGGACCAGATGAGGGTATAAAGCATGCAAGCTGGATCATGTGCGACAACTTAGTAAGTATGCGAAAAGCCGAGCTCTCCCACTACGTGTCACAACTTCCGTTAGCAAAAATTGCGGAACTTAATCGCGCATTGCGTATGGCTCTGTCGCTTTAGACCCGCCGCATAAGAACCCATTCAAATGTTGCGGACCCTTTTCTAAGCTCCTTCGTCCCAGACAAAAATCTCTCTTTACACCTTCTTTACAGCACATTGCACGCCATTTTACCCAGCCGCGAGAGGAAAAGTGTTCCTATGGCTACAGGACGTTTTATGGAGGTGAAAACGGAATGGCAGCACCCACGCAAGTGATGCTGAGAAATGAAACGGCGCAAGGGCTTTTGCGCCAAGAGGATTCAGGCAGGATCAGAACGGTGGTGGTCGACGATTCGCCAACGTTCCTGCAAGTTGCTTGTGAGCTACTTGAACTGGATCCGGTGATTGATCTGGTGGCGCGCGCCGGAAAAGGCGGCGAAGCCATTGAGATCGTGATGAAAACGAAACCCGACATGGTACTGATGGACGTACACATGCCTTATCTCGACGGGTTGACCCTGGCCTGGTTTTTTGCGCACCGGTTCCCGTCAGCGCGGGTGGTGCTCATGTCCACCGATGAATCGCCCGAGCTCCGCGAAGCGTGCGAAGCGGCGGGCGCGTTCGATTTTGTGCACAAAGAAAACTTCCGGCAAGAGTTTGGAACGGTAATGCAGCGCTTTTGCGCTGATTCATAAGCATGATGATTGAGCAGTAAAAACAGGCTTTATTTGTAGTTTTTACGTAGAGCATTCCAACGGAGAAACGAACCCTAATGAGAACAACCCTCTTGAAAGTAACCGCATTTCTTGCCCTGACAGGCATCGTCGTCATGGCGCAACACGGAAATCCGCCGGACCCGGCAAAGATGGCGCAGCATCGCATCGGCTTTCTGACGAAGCAGCTCTCTCTCACGGCGCAACAGCAACAGCAGGCGACCTCAATCTTTGGCGAGATCGCCAACAACGCGAAAACCACGCATGACCAGATGCGCGCGGCGCACGACAATCTCAAAGCTGCAATCCAGAAGAACGATACCGCCGGAATTGAGCAGGCCGCGAACACAATTGGCAGCTTGAACACGCAGATGATCCTGGCGCATGCCAAGGCGCAGGCTGCGTTTTACCAGATACTCACGCCGGAACAGCAGGCCAAGATGAATGACCTGGAATCTCATCATGGAATGGGTATGCGCGGGCACGGCTTTGGACACGGTGGGCCGGGTGGACCGCCTCCGGGCCCTGGCGCTTCTTTCTAGGTAGTCGCGTAGCGACTCAAGGACAGGGGAGGCTAAAAACGTTCTCCTGGTTTTCCACGGGCTTTTCCTGTCCTTGCTTTATCGCAGTTAGCCGGGTTGGCCACCCGCAAACCCTACTTATCTAAGGCGCTTTACAAAAACTTTACAAACCCTTGTCGGCTTGTTTACCCGCGACGAGCAGCATTCTGACTAAGCTTTAAGTGAAGTGAGGCCGAGGTGTCTTTATGTCCCTGGGAACCGTAGCGCTGAATACCGCAGTCCGCAAGCCAGTCCCTCTGGCGTCCCCCAGGAAACGGGCGCTGGTGGTGGACGATTCAGAGACGATCCTGCACGCGATCTGCACGTTGCTGGAACATCATGACGTGGTAGACGTGGCCGGGCGGGCAGAGAGCGGCCCGCAGGCGATCGATGCCGTGATCGAGCTGAAGCCGGACGTGGCCCTGATCGACGCGGACATGCCGGGAATGAGCGGGCTGAGAGCGGCTCTTCTTCTCTCCCAGGTGGCGCCCATGACCAAGGTGGTCCTGATGTCTATGGACACGAGTGGGCAGTTTCGCGCGGCGTGTGCCGCATGCGGCGCTTACGCGGTGATCTACAAGCCAAGATTTTTGCGGGAACTCAGCACATTGCTGCAAAGGCCGTTGCGTGTCACCAGTCTTGCGGCCCGCTTTTAGAGGCGCGCGGAATCTATAATCGATGAGGAAGGGGCCAAGGTATTCGGTAGTGGTACAGTTTTGTCCACAGGCTCATCGCTGGCGCGATGACGTCTGCCCGGCCCGCATTTTGAAATTCATGACCAGACCACAAACCAGAGAGCGCCTTCTTCGCTGGGTAGCCGTGCCCGCGCTGGCAGCGGTGTTGGTGGGGCTGGCAGTGCTGCAATATCGCTGGAGCGGCCAGGTTAGCGATGCAACCCGCTCACAGATGCTGGGAAACCTGCATGTCTCGCTGATGGGGTTCCGGCAGGACTTTGCCATGGAGCTGGGTGCGGTTGCCGTGGAAATCCGTTCTGTGGTTGAGCGGTCCGACTCAATGAAACCTGCCGAACTGAACGAACAATTTCACAACTTGCAGCAGAGAACGGCCCACCCCAACCTGGTCACACATATCTATCTCTGGCAGGATCCGGCGCACCAGCAGCCGGTGAAGTTCGATCCGGCGGCGAGCCAGTTTGAGCGCGTGGCATGGCCGGCCGAATTTGACCAGATGCAGCAGCGGCTGCAGGAGATGGGCTCGGCGCACCATCCGCCAGCGGGCGCAGCCGACGGGCCGGGGCCGCGGCGCAGCGACCGGCGGCGTTTTGAGTTCACGCCACGGCACAAATTCGGTGAGCGGCGTGATAATGGCGCGAACCGCAAAGGCGGCATGCGCGGGCGGATGGCTGAGGCGCTCATTCCATGGGCGATCGACCAATCCATACCGGCGCTTGCTTATCCAATCCGGCGGAGCGCCTCCACGGGCCGGCAACAGGAGGGGCCGCCTGAAATTACGTGGCTGATTATCGAACTCAACCCGAGCGTGCTGCGCAAAGAGATCTTCCCCGAGCTGGCGCAAAAGTATTTTGGCGGCGCTTCCGGCATGGATTATTACGTGGCGGTGCGCGCCCCCGGCAAAGACGGCGAGAGCGTTTTGTATTCATCCGGCGGCGGGTTCAGCGAGGAGAAAAACTTGCCGGTGGACGGCACGCTGAACCTGGTTGGGCCTCCGTTTGGCCAAGGCGGGCCGCGGAATGCTGGCCTGGAGTTGTTCTCCCCGCCGATGCGGCCGCCGGGCGACCACGGCCCGCAGGCGTATGAACAGCACCTTTCGACCCTGGAGCGGACGCCGAGGTTCGAGCCATTTCACTATGCTGACGGTCCGGGTCCCTGGCAGGTCACAGCCAAGCACAAGAGCGGATCAGTGGAAGCGGCAGTGGGCGCGCTGCGGCGGCGAAACCTGATGGCCAGCTTTGGCGTATTGGGAGTGCTGGCGATCACGATGGGATTGATCCTTGTAGGGAGCCAGCGCGCGCGAAAGCTGGCCAGATTGCAGATGGATTTTGTCGCGGGAATATCGCACGAGCTGCGGACGCCGCTGGCGGTGATCTCATCGGCGGCGGAAAACATTGCCCATGGCGTGGTGGAAGATAAACAGCAACTCATACGCTATGGCAACACGATCGTGAAGCAGAGCCGGCAGCTTACACAACTGGTGGAGCAGGTGCTGCAATTTGCCGCCACGCAGCAGCCGCAGGGAGGCCAGGGGCTTGGGCGGGTGAGCATTCCAGAGGTAGTGGACGCGGCGCTTGAGGGCACAAGCTCAATGGTTTCCGACGCCGGGTTCACGGTGGAGCGGCGAATCGAGCCGGGCCTGCCGCCGGTGAACGCCGACTTTACGGCGCTGGTGCGAAGCCTGCAGAACCTGATTACCAATGCCGTGAAATATGGAGGCGAGCAGCGCTGGCTGCGGGTTTCAGCCCGGGCGGCATCCGACAAAGGCCAGGAAGTCGAGCTGGCGGTCGAAGACCGGGGAATCGGTATTGGCAAAGACGACATCGAACATATTTTTGAGCCTTTCTATCGCAGTCCCGCGGTGAGCGAATCACAGATTCACGGAACCGGGCTGGGGCTGCCGCTGGCACGGACCATTGTTGAAGGCATGGGCGGCCGGCTCACGGCAACGAGCGAGTTAGGCAAGGGAAGTTCTTTTATCATTCACCTTCCGGTAGCCAGGGAGAGCAAGCTGAAAGAAACACAGAGCGCGACCGACAAGCCGGCCGGAGTGGAGCCGGATTTCTCCCGATGACCGAACGCATTCTGCTGGTGGAAGACGAAGAAGACCTGCGCATGACGCTTTCCGACCGGTTGAAGGCTGAAGGGTACGCGCTGGATTCCGCGGCCGATGGCGAGACCGGCTTGCGCAAGGCGGTTGAAGGCGCATATGACCTGGTGGTCCTGGATGTGATGCTGCCGAAAAAGAACGGCTATGACGTGTGCCGGGACATCCGCAAAGCAGGGATTGCAACGCCCATCATCATGCTGACGGCGCGCGGCCAGCTCGTGGACAAGGTCCTGGGGTTGAAGATTGGCGCCGATGATTATGTGACCAAGCCTTTTGAAGTGCTGGAGCTGCTGGCGCGAATTGAAGCGCAGATCAGGCGCGGCGCTGTGCAGCCGAAAGAAGCTGACGTACTGCAATTCGGCCCTGTGCGAATCGACCTGAAAGGAACAACAGTTTCCCGCGACGGCAAGGTACTGCCGCTCTCCGCACGCGAGTTCCGGTTGCTGCGCTACTTTGCGCAGAACCCGGGCACCACGCTCTCCCGCGAAGTGCTGCTGAAAGAGGTCTGGGGCTATAGTGAAGAAACTTTCACGCGCACCGTGGACGTTCACGTTGGCAGCCTGCGCCAGAAGCTGGAAAAAGATCCCAAGCAACCGGCCATGATCATCACGGTCCCCGGCCTGGGATATAAGTTTGTGGCCTGAGAGCCGCCAGCCGCAATTTGCGCGGTAAATTCCGTGCGGCAGCGATGTAAAAATCCTGTAAAGCCTATGGACTTCATGGCCGACTGGCGCGAAAATCACCGCCATGTCCCAAGATTTATGTACGCGTGGCCGGGAACTTTTCAAAAGTGCGTCCCAGGCGGATGAATTATTCAAGGCGCGGCTGCTTGAGTTCTTTTCCAGCGCGAAAAAAGACGAGCAGGAAATGAAGCGCATTGAGATGCTGGGTGAGCGCCACAGGGAAGCGGACGAAGCTTTCCACCGGCATCAAAGATTTTGCGCCGATTGCGCTGAGATACACGTAGTGTCCCGCTACGTGACCGCTGACTAGAATGAAGTGCATGTGCCATCCTGGAATTCTTAAACGTCACATTCATTCGCTTCTTGTTTCAGCATAAGCAAGTTCTAAAAAAAATCGGGCCATCGTTCCCTCATCAACATCGCATCTGTTCTGGTGAGCAGCAACCCCGGGGCTGGCAGGAAAGCGCCGGGCGGAACCACCCATCTTCTTTCTCGAGCGCTGAGGGTCGCAATGCTTATGGAGGCCCTTCCTGTGCATCGTCCAAGCAAATTGCATGCGTTCTACGCGTTTTCAATCCTGGCCTTTCCTCTTGCAGGACTGATCACATACTCATCTTTGTCAAAGTGCGAGAATTCAGGGGCCGGGGCCGCAACGGAAAATGCGGCTCCGGTATCCGCGAGTGCAAATTCTGCGGAGACACAAGAGCAGACGAAGTCGTGGATTGAAGCTAGCTACGGAAATCTGCCGTTGAGCTTTGAGCCGAATCGCGGGCAGACCAATCGGAGGGTGAAGTTCCTCTCACGGGCGGATAATCGCACCCTGTGGCTGACGAGCAATGAGGCTGTGTTGGCGGTAGGCCGGCCGTTGCGGCCGGACGGACCCGACACGAAGAAAGCGGCTGCGGTGAAAGAAAATCAGGCGGCGCCAGCTGTTTTGCAGATGAAATTTGTGGGCGCGAATACCAGCCCGATGATAGAAGGCGAAGCCAGACAGCCAGGCACGGTCAATTATTTTGCGGGGAAACCTGATGAGTGGCGGACGAAGATTCCCACATATGCCCGAGTACGCTATCGCAGTCTTTATCGCGGCATTGATCTGGTTTTCTATGGCAATAATCGGGAGCTGGAGTATGACCTGGTAGTCGCGCCGGGTGCCGATCCGGGGCGGATCCGGTTTGCCCTGCAAGGCGCAGAGAGCATGTGGATCGACGAAGAAGGGAACCTCGTGTTGGCAACCCAGGCAGGCGATGTAATCCAACAAAGGCCCAAGGTCTACCAACGTAGCGGCGCAACGCTCAAACCGGTCTCAGGAGAGTACGTCATCACCGCAAAAAACGAAGTGGGTTTCAGGTTGGGAAGCTACGATCCTAAGTCCACGGTGGTGATTGACCCGGTGTTAAAGTATTCGAGCTTCCTGGGTGGCAGCGGGCTGGACTCGGGCCGAGGCATCGCGGTTGATTCCTCCAAGCGTGCTGTCGTAACCGGGCTCACCTGCTCGCTCAATTTTCCGCGTACCACCGGCCCAAAATCGTTTCAGGGATGCGCGGCGTTTGTGAGCAAGTTCGATTTCACCGGCTCGCACCTGATCTTTTCGACCTTTGTCGGAGAGTCCAACTTTGAATTCTTTGACGTAGGGGGAATGGCGCTTGATTCCGCCGGAAACGCTTATATCACTGGGATCACCGAGAACCGAAACTTCCCTACAACAGCAGGCGCCTTTGAGACCGAGCTGGGCCCGGGAGATCCTTTCGCCGCATTCGTTACCAAGATCAGCGCCAACGGATCTGAGCTTGTGTACTCGACGTTTTTAGGTGGCGGCATTCATGACGAAGGACATGCCATTGCGGTTGACGCCAACGGCAACGCCTATGTGACCGGTGAGACCCATGACCCGGGTTTTCCTACCACCGCCGGAGCCTTTCAACCACACTGCAAACTATTTGACGTGTCCTGCAATGCTGCGTTCGTGACCAAGCTCAATTCCAATGGTTCTAAGTTGGTTTACTCCACGTTCCTGGGAGGCAGTTCCAATGGTGTGCAGGCTGGACGGGGCATAGCTGTGGATTCAGACGGCAACGCTTTTGTGACTGGCGATACCGATGCATCTGACTTTCCCACTACGGCAGGCTCTGCACAGCCGGTTTTTGGAGGCGGCGCGTCAGATGCTTTCGTGGCGGAGATCAGTTCTTCCGGTTCACACCTGATCTATTCCACATACTTAGGTGGGACCGGCATTGGCGTAGCCGGGACCGGCTTTGACAGCGGATCAGCCATCGCCTTGGATTCATTGGGGAATGCGTATGTCACGGGCACCACCGGCTCCGCCAATTTCCCCGTCAAGAATGCATTTCTGGCCCAGTGCATCTTTCAAGTCCATTTTTGCGTGGACAGCTTTGTTACCAAGTTGAATGCAAGCGGGCGTCTGGTCTATTCGACTTATTTGAGCGTTGGTGGGGGCAGCGGCATTGCTGTTACGCCGGGCGGCGAGGCTTATGTGACGGGGACCACAACCTCAGCTGGGTTTCCCACGACACAAACTGCATTCCAGCGGGTATTAGGAGGAGGAGCCATCGCCTTTGGGTTGGGAGCGAACGATATATTTCTCACGAAATTCACTCCCGCAGGGAAACTCATCTATTCCACCTATTTTGGAGGCAGCGGCGATGAATTAGGTGGCGCCGTTGCTTTAGACCGCGACACCAATGCCTATCTTACGGGGACGGCGGGCTCCACCTTGCCTGTGACGCCTGGAGCCTTCCAGCAAAAGTTCGCCGGAGGAGAGAGCGACGCCTTTGTAGCCAAGGTAGTGGCGCTATGTGCGCTGAACACGGTGAACCGCACGGTGACGATCTGCGCTCCCGGTAACGGCAGCACGGTGAAATCGCCGGTGAACATTGTAGCCGGCACAACGGACGTAACACCGGTGAAGCTGACGCAGGTCTACCTGGACGGCAAAAAGATTTATGAGACTCCACTTTCCGCCATCAACGTAAACCTTCCCATAGCAGGAGGAACTCACCGGTTGACAGTCCAGGGCCTGGACACGGCCGGTGTGTTCTTCAAAAAACCCATATCGATCAACGTGAGCCCGCACTAATCAAGCGTGGTCCTTTCACAAGTTTTGTTCAGGAGGGTCCCCATGTTTCGCGCCAAGAAAGTTCCTCTCGCTCCCATTTTCGTGGTTTCCATTCTTGTCCTTGGTTGCTTGATAGCAGCGCAACACATCTCCAGGCCCAGCAGGTCATTGCAGCAAGTCCGACCGCAAAATGCGCCAGCCAATTTGCGTGAAGTAGCCATGACGAACTCAGGCCCCGCGAAAGTCCCAGATTCAACCCGGCTGCAAGTCGAAACCAGCTTCGGCAATCTGCCGCTGAGCTTTGAGCCGAACAGTGGGCAGACCGATCCGAGGGTAAAGTTTGTTTCGCGCGCAGGACATCGCACTCTGTGGCTGACGAAGGATGAAGCGGTGCTGGCGGTGGGCCGGCCCTCGCACCCGAGACCCAATAAGGCAGCAACAGGGGGGCAGGTAAACCAAGAGATGCCCTCAGTGTTGCGGATGAAGTTTCTCGGCGCAAATCCTAATGCGGCCGTTGTAGGCGAAACCAAACAGCCGGGCACCGTGAACTATTTCGTCGGGAAGCCGGAGCAGTGGCGGACGAAGATACCCACCTTTGCGCGGGTGCGCTACCGCAATCTCTATCCCGGAATTGATCTGGTTTTCTACGGCAACAATCGGAAGCTGGAATATGACCTGGTGGTCGCGCCGGGCGCCGATCCGCGGCAGATCAAACTGGAGGTCACGGGCGCCGACGAAATCAGGATTGATGATGGGGGGAATCTTGTCCTTAGGACTTCTCAAGGCGAGGTGACGCAGCAGAAGCCGAAGGTCTACCAGCGCAAGGGAACCGCACTGACAGCAGTCGCGGGCGGTTATGTCATGGCCGGCAAGGACGAAGTTGGCTTCCACCTCGGAAGTTATGATTCGCGGGCGGCGGTCGTGATCGATCCGGTGCTGCGATATTCGACGTTTCTGGGCGGCGACAGCTTCGATGAAGGAAGAGGGATTGCGGTGGATTCCTCGAACCGAGCGGTTGTCGGGGGCAAGGCATGCTCGCTCAACTTTCCGCGAACGGTAGGCCCCACGTCGTTTCAGGGGTGCGCAGCTTTTATCACGAAGTTTGATTTCACCGGGTCCCGCCTGATCTTTTCTTCCTTTATCGGTGAGTCAGCGTTTGACGTGTTCGACGTCGCGGCCATGGCCCTGGATTCGGAAGGGAACAGCTACGTCACGGGTATTGTGGAGTTTATGGGCTTCCCCACCACTCCCGGCGCGTTCCAACCGACCCTTCATGGCGATTTCGACGCCTTCGTCGCCAAGCTGAGCCCCGATGGATCGCACCTTGTGTACTCTACATTTCTTGGCGGCTTCGCACGCGAAGAGGGTGACGCCATCACCGCTGATTCCCAAGGCAACGCCTATATTACCGGGAATACTACCTCGGAGGACTTTCCTACGACTAGCGGCGTTTTCCAGCCGAACTGCAAATTTTCTGCAGTAAGTGGTTGTTCAACCACTTTTATAACCAAACTGAGCCCCGATGGATCGCATCTTGTCTGGTCCACGTTCCTGGGTGGGGCTGAGCCCGCCGGGAGCGGGAGTGGCGGTCAGGGTATTGCCCTTGATCGCCTGGGCAACGTCTTCGTCACCGGTGTTACCTCGTCATCCGACTTTCCCACGACTGCCGGGACGGCGCAGCCGGTCTTTCCCGGGGACAAATCGGTTCCCGTGAGGCCCGCAGCATTCGTTTCAGAACTCAGCTCATCCGGATCGCATCTGGTCTACTCCACGTTCCTGGGTGGCGGAGTGGATGACGGAGGAAGAGCCATCGCTGTGGATTCCTCCGGAAACGCCTTCGTAACCGGAGCCACCCGCTCCACGGACTTTCCGGTGAAGAACGCGTTTCAGCCGCATTGCGCCACGTCCACTGCCTGCTTCGATGCTTTTGTGAGCAAGCTGGATCCCGATGGCCGACTAGTCTATTCCACGTACCTGGGCGGCCCGCTTGGTCCCTCTCTCCTGGCAGGCAGAGGTACAGGGATTGCCGTTACGGCGGATGGTACGGCCGCTGTCATCGGCTTAACTAGCTCGACCAGCTTTCCCACCACGCAAACGGCCTTTCAAAGATTACTGAGAGGAGATATAAACGCATTTCTCACGAAGTTTGATTCCGCAGGAAGGCTCATCTATTCGAGCTATCTGGGAGGGAACAGCACGATGCCGGGTGGAATCATCGGAACTGGTCCTGCGGTGGCTCTCGATCGGGATGCGAACGCATATGTCACGGGCACGACCGGCTTTTCCTTTCCGACGACCCCAAGTGCCTTCCAAACGACATTCAGAGGCGGCGAGCGCGATGCGTTTGTCGCCAAAGTTGTGTCTCTCTGCGCGCTCAGCACGGTGAACCGAACAGTGACGATCTGCTCCCCTGCCAACGGCAGCACAGTGAAATCGCCGGTGAACATCGTAGCCGGCACAACGGACGTGACACCAGTAAGACTGACGCAGGTTTACCTGGACGGCAAGAAGATCTATGAGACGCCGCTGTCCGCTATCAACGTAAATCTTTCCATAACAGGAGGAACGCATCGGCTGACAGTCCAGGGACTGGACACGGCCAGCGTCTTCTTCAAAAAATCCATATCGATCACAGTAAGCCCGCACTAATCAAGCGCGGCGGTACCGTTTCCATACGTTTTGTTCAG
This sequence comes from Candidatus Angelobacter sp., assembly GCA_035703825.1. Lineage (GTDB taxonomy): Bacteria > Acidobacteriota > Terriglobia > Terriglobales > Acidobacteriaceae > Angelobacter. The sequence continues at coordinate 1,019 of DASSXL010000199.1, read as the reverse complement.
GAGGGTCCCCATGTTTCGCGCCAAGAAAGTTTCGTTGCATTCTATTTTCATCATTTCCATACTTGTCCTGGTTTGCCTGATTGCAGTGCAATACATCCCCAGGAACAGCAGGTCATCGCAGCAAGTCCAACCGCAAAACGCACCAGCCATTTTGCGTGAAGTAACCACGACGAACGCGGGCCCCGCGAAAGTCCCAGATTCAACCCGGCTACAAGTCGAAACCAGCTTCGGCAATCTGCCGCTGAGCTTTGAGCCAAACCGCGGCCAGACGGATTCGCGGGTGAAGTTTCTCTCTCATGCCGGCCATCACACGCTTTGGCTTACGAATGATGAGGCGGTGCTCGCGGTCGGGCGGCGGTCAGGATCGCATCTATCGAATGGCAGGGGAGAAGAGAAATCACTTCAAGCAAATGAATCCGCGCCGGCGGTGCTGCGCATGAAGTTTGTGGGGGCGAATGTCAATCCGAAGATCACCGGCGAATCGCGGCAGCAGGGTACGGTCAACTATTTCATGGGAAAACAGGAGCAGTGGCGGACGAAGATCCCCGTTTATTCTCGCGTGCGCTATAGCAGCCTCTATCCCGGAATCGATCTCGTGTATTACGGCAACAATCGTGAATTGGAGTATGACCTGGTGGTGTCGCCGGGGGCTGATCCCAGAGAGATCAAGCTCGGGATTTCCGGCGCGGAGAATATGCGTATTGACGGGGACGGCAACCTGGTCCTGAAAACCGCTGCCGGAGATGTGATTCAGCAGAAGCCCAGGATCTACCAGCGCAAAGGGACCAGCCTTGTCGCCATCGCGGGCGACTACGTGATCAACAGCAAGAACAACGAGGTTGGCTTCCGGCTGGGAAGCTACGATCGCAAGGCCGCAGTGGTGATCGATCCTGTGCTGCGGTATGCCAGCTATATCACCGGCGGGGGTGATGAGGGCGAGGAAGGGACGGGGATCGCAGTTGATTCATCCAGTCGCGCGGTTGTCGCAGGCTGGACGGCCTCGACCGAGTTCCCGGCCG
>DASSXL010000090.1:0-41546 GCA_035703825.1 Candidatus Angelobacter sp. | reverse complement strand
GCTCCGTTTACAATACCCATAGCATCAGGTTGGTCGTTGACTCTGCAAAGCGTGCGAAAGTGGCGGAATTGGCAGACGCACCAGACTTAGGATCTGGCGGGTAAAACCGTGGGGGTTCGAGTCCCCCCTTTCGCACCATTTCTCATACATCCCGAGCTCCGCGAGGGATCCCTATAATCTCGACATCGTTCGTGGGACAAATCAAGGCACAAGAAATCCTTCGACTCCGCTTCGGCAATCCCCAGTGTCGCTTAGGATTTTGCCGCACGGTTGCTGGTTTGCATTGCGGAGTGTTCGAGTTGACCGAAGAAGCCAATATGCAAGATTAAGGCGCTGCTGATTTTGACCACTTCCCGTTAAATTGAGAATTCAGATTGCGTTACGAACGCCAACGAGTCATAGAAATGATACTTGAGCAAGAAAATCCACAATGTTCTGGAAATTCTCACCTGCCATTACAGGAAAAAAACCAAACCGCTCATCGCGCTTTGGAGTTACACCGATATTGTCAACAGGGTGCGTTCGGGATAGCATTTGAAAACCGGATGCTTGAATAGTAGGCCCAATAGTTCCGTTGCGACGAGTAAGGATATACACGCCCTCGTTCCGCAGTGCGAGTGGGCCGGGATTTTCCCTGCCAACGCCCTGTTGAAAGATCAAGATTTTCGCGGAGGTCTCGCCTGTATTCGGACTGATGATGCTGTAGCTGCCCTCGAAACGCGCTATAGGTTTTGCCGTTTGCCGCTGCTGAAGAAGGTTTGCCAGTCTGTCTGCGACGTCAACAAACTCAGTGGAGTATTCGGCGAAGCGCCCTGTTTGGTAGCTGGACATTCTGCTCCATTGTAATCGATGCTAAAGCCCGGTTGTGATCCGTCGTACTAATGCCCGCTTCCGCGCACGACAATAAGGAGCACTAATACACAAACGGCCATACCGCCGCTAAACTTGTCATGTTGAGCGCTGCGCGAGCTGAGCGCCGCGATGCGAGCGCAAGTCGAAACATCCCGAGGATGCCCATTTCCACGACGCCACATCAGGGAGTTCTACCCGAAATCTGTTTCCAGGCGGCCCACAGGCGCGCCGCCCGACCCGCGCCCGAAAGAATTTTTCTGCCTTAAGTTCCTGAAAAACTCCAAAAATGCAGTTTCATGCAGTATTTATGCGGCTATCGTTATCATGTTCCGAAAGCATGAATTATTTCCGGGCATTTCCCAAATTGGCCTCAAATTGTGGCATATAGGATGGTCTTTTTGAGGGCTTTGCGGGGCTGATCTTCGCTTAGAATCCGTGCCAAGCCGCTACTGCGGCATGGAGAGGCACGTGAGAGCGAAGATCATGCTGGGGGTTTTGTTAGTGCTGGGCACGGCGTTCGGGGTGGCAAAGGGATTCAGTGGTGGCGATCCAACGCCTCCCTGCCTTCCTGACGTACCCTGCATACCGAGATAATCGCTGCGGACCATGTTGCTCGGGACCGCGGAAAGGAAACGTCTGTGGTCCTATGAAAAATTATCTAAGCACTGTAGATCTGGCGATGTGGGTAGCTATCATCGTCGGCAAGCTATTTCTTTGCTTGTGTATCTTGAAAAAGCGCTTCTATAGCAGGCTGCCATGGTTTTCCGCTCTTATCTTTGCCTACAGTGTCAAGAGCTTTCTGCTTCTCGCACTTGCCTACTGGGCCAGATATGCAACCTATTACTACACCTTTTATATAGGCGGTTACATCGAATCAGCGCTGGTTCTTCTTACGCTCATCGAATGTGGGCGTCAGATACTACCTGGTCTTAACCTGCCGCAAAGGGAAAAAGCATTTGCATGGTTGGGTGCATCTCTTGCGGCTGTGCTGATCTTTACCGTGGTATGGCCGCTCCCGTCTATCGCCCAAGAAAGAAGAATTGAAGTTGGCGCCTACTTGGGGATTGCTGCTGTTTTCATCTTTATCGCTGCTTACTCGCGCTACCTTGGACTCTACTGGTCACGGCTGTTGGCGGGAATAACTGCCACCCTTGGCTTGCTGTATCTGGTTGAAGGCGTTACTGGCGCTATGATTGGCCACTACCCTTCCGCGCTTGTCGCACTGGTGCGCGAAATCCGGCAAATCGCTAACATCCTTGCAGTCATAGCATGGATCGTCGTCATCCTCTCGCCCTGGGGCGAACGCGAGATGACCGAGCAGGACCTGAAGAAAATAGAAGCGGCCTTCGCCCGGATAGAAGCCAGCGTCGGCGCGGGAGGGCGTTGAAAGATGACAGCCCTAACCATCACCCGCCGCGAGATGCCGCTGGATGATCTTGTGGTGAGGGTGTACCACCTGGAATTGAAGGAATGCCGCAATGAGACGGAATTCAGGGATGCTGTGCAACTGGTGCTGCGCAACCTGGATGAGGTCATGGACGCCCTCTCCTGCTATCGGCCGGCTGACCGGAGAATCTCCAGGGCGGCGGACCGCCTGAAGGTGAAAGCGGCACACATGCGCAACCTTTGTACGGCCCTACCGGAGTCTTTTGACGGTCCGGAAGGATGGCGGCAGGCGGCAATTGAGGTCGCCGCAAACTATGAGCAATTCCGCATTGAGGCCGGCCTGCTGTACCAGCTCGCTGTCCCGGGCTCCGGCTTTGGCGTGCTTCGGGCGGCCTTGTGAGAGGACTATGGATAGAGATAGAGAAAGACCGAAACTGCCGGCATTTTTTTTTGAGAGCGGAAACGCCGCCCTGGCGTCCAACGTTGGGGCAGTGCTGCTGGATCTGCGCAATGCCCTCCAACAAGCCAAGCGCTGCCGCCTTGCCTTGAAAGCTCTGGGCTTTTCGCAGGCGCGATGGCAGGAGATTGTGAGAGACGTTGATCCGGAACTGCGTTTCGCGCTTCGTCCCCAAATTCTGGACGCGATCATCACGCACCTGCAAAGCGTCGGCGAGCCGGTAAACAGGCAAGAGCTGGTCCGCGACCTGAACGCGCAGGGCGCGGGCATTCCGCAGCGCATCAAGCAGTCCATCACCCAGAACCTGAGGTCCGGGTATCTCATGCTCTATCCCGGTAACAAAGTCGGGTTGCCCGACTGGAAGAAGATAGCGGAATCAGCACAATAGCCCCCGCCTGGTACTAGCACCTTTGCCATCCAGCTCTGGATTGTATTAACCCGCCAAATGTGGTGAAATCTGATACACCCACTACGTCGTTTGGATACACTTCTGGCTCAACCCGTAACTCTGGCCTGTCTATCTCGTTGAAAACAGGTTTCGGTCGTTCAGTTGCTCCTAATGAGTGAACATCCACAGCGGGCACCGCACATGAAATTTCCAGCCACCATCGTCCGCCTTGTCTCCGCTTTGCTCGCTTTTGCGGGCACGCACCTCTTTTCACAGCAAGTTGTTTCACCGCCATCGCGCGCCCAGGAAGTCGCGCAGATCGTGGCGCAAAGCCAGGAATCGCTGAGCGATCACAATGAGCAGAAAGCGCTCTCGCTCATTCAGGATGGCCTGATCAAGTTCCCCAACGATGAGGAATTGCGCATCCAGTTGGCGCGCATTTACGTCGAGCAGAAGCGCGACCGCCAGGCGATTGGCCTGCTGAACTCCATCCTGCTGGCCAATCCCGATAGCCGCAACGCCAGGCTGGAACTGGCGCAGATCTTCGGCTATCGCGAAAACTATAAAGAATCTGACCGGCTCTATCGCGAGCTGCTCACTGCCAATCCCGATGATGAAGCCGCGGCGCTGGGCCTGGTCCACAATCTCACGCTGGAAGGCAAGCGGGCTGAGGCCCGCGCGCAGTTGCAGCAGGCATTCGCGCGGCATCCCACCAGTCTCCAGTTGCAGCAGTACAGCGATTACCTGGCTTCAGACCCCGTTGAAGGCCAGGCCAGAAAAATCCATCGCGTACAAAATTCGGAGTCGTTCTTTACTGACACCTCGGGCAACAGGTCTGTCTATTCCAACCAGGGCATGGTCTACCAGTTCAGCAGGAGTTTCACTGGACGCATGCGCCTGGAAGAAACTTCGCTGTGGAAGACTGGCACCTTTACTCAGACGGTGCTCTCCGGCGTGGGCGAAGCGCGCTTGCGGCTCGGCAGATATGTTGCCGTGCGCACCAGCCTTGGCGCCGTGCGCTTTGCCGATACCAGCAGCCGTCTTCTTTATGGCGGCGATCTTGAACTCTTCCCGCTGAAAGGTCTTTCTCTTTCCGGCGGCTTCACGCGCTATCCCGTCTCGCCGACGTTTGACTCCACTACCTTTGACCTGCTGGCGCAAGGCTGGCACAGCCACGTGGATTACCATTGCCATAACTTTTCCGTTACCGGCAACCTTTCTTTCGCTCATTACTCTGACGGCAATCATGGCGAGCGCGAATGGGGCGAGGTGATGCGCTGGTTCCCCTGGGACGATAACAAGTTTGCCGTCGGTGGCGGATACGCTTTCCGCCACATTCATTTCACCAAGGACCTGAGCCATGGCTACTTCAGCCCCAACCAGTATCGCAGCCATCTTGGCGCGGCCGGCTTCCGCATGCGCCTGGGCAAACATTATCGCGGCGAGTATCTGGGCTATGGCGGCGCTGAAAACCTTGAGGACTTTGCCGGTTACTCCCCCGCCGGCGTGGCCGTCATGAAAAATGATTTTCTCTTTGGGCCGTGGGACCTTGCCGCGGACTATAGCTACTTCCATCTCATTCAGACTACCGGCGCTTTCCGCGCCAACGCCGTTAACGTGACGCTGGGGTATAAGTTTTGACGACACAAGTTTTGATGGCACAAGTTTTGATGGCACAAGTTTTAATTCGCACAAGTTTTGGCCACAGTCTTTATCGGCTGTAGAAAGGCTTTCGCATGTCCGGCAGCGAAAAAAATCGTAACTTCAGGGTCCTGGTGGTGGATGACGATGATTCCACCCGCAGCCTGCTCAGCTCCGTTCTGGCGGCTGAAGGCTATGAGTGCCTCACGGCCAATAGCGTAGCTTCAGCCGACGTGATCTTGCGCCAGGAGCCGGTGCAACTTGCGTTGCTCGATCTTTATCTCGGCACGGCCAACGGACTCAACGTGCTCGACCTGATCAAGGTCTTGCAGCCGCAGTGCGCCTGCGTGATCATGACGGCCCATACCAGCGTTGAGACCGTTACCAAATCGCTGGGCTCGGGAGCCATTGAGTATCTGGGCAAGCCGCTGCTCATTGACGATCTGCTGGCGCTGGTGCGCCGCGTGCAAGCCAGCCGCCGCGCCAATGGCGAATCTACCGCAACCGTGGACGAAGGCCCTGAGACCTCGATCATCGGACGCACGCCTAAGATGCTGGAGGTCTATCGCGCGATTGCGCGCGTCGCTCCCACTGAAGCCAGCGTGCTGATTCTGGGCGCCAGCGGTACGGGAAAGGAATTAGTCGCACGGGCGCTTCACGATCATAGTTCGCGCGCGGACAAGCCGTTTGTCCCGGTGAACTGCGGCGCGCTTCCGGAAAACATTCTGGAAAGTGAGCTTTTCGGCCACGAAAAAGGCGCTTACACCGGCGCAGACAGCAGCCGCCCGGGCCTGTTTGAGGCCGCGCACGGAGGCACGCTGTTCCTCGACGAAATCTCAGAAACCAAGCCCGGCTTCCAGGTGAACCTGCTGCGCGCCGTGCAGGAGCAGCAGATCCGCCGCGTAGGCTCGCACAAATACACTTCGATCAACGTCCGCATTCTGGCCGCCAGCAATCGCGACCTGACCAAGCTGATGACCGAAGGCCGTTTCCGCGAAGATCTTTACTATCGCCTGAGCGTGGTGGTGATCAATCTGCCCGGACTGGAAGAGCGCCGCGAAGATATCCCGCTGCTGGTGCAGCATTTCCTGAAGCGCTCCAACCAGAAAAGCAAGCGCAACATCACCATCACTGATTCCGCTGTGAAGATGCTGACGAACGCAGCGTGGCCTGGCAACGTTCGCGAGTTGGAAAACCTGGTGGAGCGTCTGGGCATTTTCTGCTCGTCGGGCGAGATCGGCGTGGCCGACGTGGAGCGTGAACGACAGACCGTCCGCGCCAACGGCCTGCCGGACAAGACTCCGCCCTCATCACTGGAAGACATGGAGCGGCAACACATTCTGCGCGTCCTGCAGGAGCACGCAGGCAACAAGTCCAAGGCGGCACGCGCTCTGGGCATCGAAAGGAAAACTCTTTACCAGAAGGCGCGCCGGCTGGGAATTGATTTGATGGTCGGTTGATCGTTTGAACGACGAAGCTGTTTTGCGATTGGAAAAATGAAGCTCTTCTCCAATTCGAGTTCGAAGCCCGCGCGGCCCGTTACCTGGGGCCGATGGATCAGGCTCAACGTGCTGTTGCTGGGGCTCGTCCTGCTGGTAAGCCTGAGCTTCCCTGTTTCCACGCTCAGCCAGAAGCTGAATGACTTTTTCTTCCGCGTGCGCCGACCTCTTCCTGTTTCAAACCAGGTCGCGCTGGTGCTGATTGACGATGCTACGCTGGAACAGCATGGCCGCTGGCCATGGCCGCGCGCGGAGCTGGCAAAACTGATCCGCGCCGTCAGCGCGCAGAATCCAAGAGCCATCGGCGTGGATGTTCTTCTGCCCGAGATTGAAGACGAAGCCAACGATTCCGCCCTGACTGCGGCCATACAATCCGCGCCCAACATTGTGCTGGCGGCAAAAATCTCCACCTCGCCTACCGGCAATTTGTGGATGGACCCGCTGCCTCGCTTCGCCAAGGCCGCCAAAGGCGTGGGACACGTGCAGGCGATCATTGATTTTGACGGTCTGTGCCGCAGCATTCCTGTGCAGGAACCAAGCGCTGACGGATTGCGTCCGGCATTCGCGCTCCTGCTGGCTGAACTGGCGCAGCCGGGATCTGTGGCAAAGAAAAATGTTCCCGACGCGAATTCTCCGGGCGTCGAGCGGCTGGCTTCACTGCCGCCGCTGCTCATCGATTACCGGCCTCAGTTTGAGCCGCAAGAGCCGAATTCGCCATTCGTAGTGGTCTCCGCGGGCGATCTCCTGGCCGGCAAGCGCGCCGAACAATTGGCGGGCAAGACCGTGCTGATCGGTTTTGGGGGCATCGATATCAGCGACCGCCTCATTACGCCCGTGAGCAACCAGTTGCCGATGCCGGGCGTGGAAATCAACGCCAACGTCGCGGACATGGCCCTGAGCGGCAGGATGCTCTCGCAACTTGGAAACCTCAGCCAGCTCTCTCTCGTGGTCTTGATGAGCGCCGTGGCGCTCTGGGTGGTGGTCCGCTATCCGGGCGTCCGTGGACTTCTGGTCCTGGTGGGCATGCTGGGCGGCGTTTACCTGGCTGCTTATTTCCTGTTTGCGGAGTTTCATCGTCTTCTCTCGTACGGACCGCTGCTGGTTGCCGGCGTGCTCGCCGCGCCTATCGCCCAACTGGAAAATCTTCTCATTGTCGATCGCGAAGTCACTTCGCGCCTGCAACAACTCCGTCTTGCCATCAGTCCACACTATGGGCCGTTAAAACCCGCCCAGCCTGGCTCTGAACTCAGCGGCTGGCCTGCATCTGAACGGTTGCATTGGAAGCTGGCGGCGCTCAAGCAGCTACAGGCAGAGCTCTCTTCTCTTTATTCCTTCAACCAGACGCTGCTGGAGACCATGAGTGAAGGTCTTGCCGTCTACGGCGCGGATGGCGCCCTAGTCTTCAGCAATGAAACCTGGAAGAATTTTTGCGCGCGCCAGTCCGTCGCCATGGACAGGCTCTCCAACGTGGCGCAGCTTGCCGGAGGCTGGCAGGAACTGGCTGATTTACCGCCTCAAGCCGCATCGTGGACCGAAAATGAAGTTCCGCTGGGCGAAGAGCTGTGGCTTTTCCGCGCAGTCCGCCTGCCGTGGACGTCTTTTGCTGAAGCAGGCGCGCTGCTGTTGATCGCTGAAGACATCACGGCCCGCCGCCAGCGCGACCAGGCTCGTTCTGAGGCGCTGAGCTTCGTCACGCATGAGTTGCGCACGCCGCTCATTTCCATTCAGGGCTTCTCTGAGTTGCTGATGCGGTATCCAAATTCGCCCGCCACGCGCGAAGCTCCCTCCACCATCTTTCGCGAAACCAACCGCCTGGTGGCGATGATCAACACTTATCTTGAAGTGCTGCGCCTCGACGCGGGAGCGCGGCCGCTGCGCCTGGCCCGCACCAGTCTCCGCACCATGGTCGAGCACGTGGAAAAAGTGGTGCAGCCGCTCGCCGCTTCCGCCAAAGTCACAGTGCGCGTAGAACTGGATAGCGACAATGGATTTGTCCTTTGCGATGAGACGCTGATTTCCGGCGCGCTGCTCAACCTGGTGAGCAACGCCATCAAATACGGCGCAGGCGGGACAGAAGTCCTGGTGCGTGTAAGTTCTTCTGATCAGGAAGTGCAGTTTGAGGTGCAGAACTCGGGGCCGGTGATACCGGAAGCCGAGTTGGAGCAGTTGTTTGAACGCTTTTATCGTCCCGCCCGCAGTGAATCCATCCCCGGATGGGGCTTGGGGCTTAGTTTTGTCCGCCGCATTTCACAGCAACACGGCGGAAGGGTCCAGGTTACAAGCAATCAATCGTCAGGCACCACGTTCGCGTTTACATTGCCGCGAGGCGCCTGTGAAGTTTCAGAGGTGACACCATGAAAAGAAAATTAACTTTAACCATCGTTGGCCTGCTCATGTATTGCGCCTGCGCCACGGCCCAGCAAGCTCCCGCTGCCGCCGCCAGCGCGCCCTATGCCGGAGCCACGATTTCTGATTTCAAAGGCAAAGTCAGCATCCAGCTTCCCGCGCAGGCGTTCGCCGCCCCTGTGCGCGGTGAGGTGCTGCCGCCCGATACGACGGTCAACACCGACGAAGGCCGCCTGCTGCTGAAGCTCTCTGACGGCAGCGACGTGCTAGTCCGTCCGCATACCAAGCTGCTCCTGAAGCAGCCTGAAGCCAGCGGCTGGAAATATTTCCAGCTCATGATTGGCCGCGTTCGCACGCAAATACAAAAGCGTATGGGCGGATCGCCCGCATTTCAGATCGGCACGCCCAGCGCCGTCATTTCCGTGCGCGGAACCAAGTTTGATGTCGAGGTTGACCGCCGCGGCTTTACTGAAGTCGACGTGGACGAAGGCGTGGTTGAACTTGAAGCCGTAACCGGAAGAGGCGAAGCAGTGTTGATTACCGCTGGATTTTCCAGCCGCGTGGGCATGGAGACCGGCCCTGAAGTCCCTCGCCCAACCCAGGACCTGCGCCCGCAGCTTGACCGGCCCAGCCGCCGCGACAATAGCGGTTCCAGTATCGACGATGACAACGATCCCATCAAAAGTCTGCGCGCTTCTGATCAGCGCGATCCGGGCGACCACCACGGCGGCGGCGATCTCTCAGGCTCGGGAGATACCGGCAGCCACAGCTCCGGTTCAGACAGCGGCGATCATTCGTCGGGCTCTTCGTCGGACGGAGGCTCGTCCGGCTCCGACGGAGGTTCCGGCAGCGGCGACCACCACGATCACGGAGGCACCAGACCGCCGGAGCTAATTTAGTTAGAAACCGCGGCGATGTTCGTGACACGAATATCGCCGCGTAATTTTTGGTAGTGGGTCAGTTTGAATTTCCACAGTTTTTATAATTTGATTTTTACCAAAGCTATTTCGGACTTGCCATGCTGAGCGCCGCGCGCGTCCGGCGAAGCCGGGATAAGCGCAAGTCGAAGCACCCCGAGGATGCATTTTCTGTCCAGGTCGCTTCAGGGAATTCTACCCATGCGTTTTGCATCCTAAGCTGTTGGCGGGCAGGGCTATAAGAAACCCGAGCAGATCCTCGGTAGAATTCCCTGTTACGGCATGGCAGAGGACGCATTCTCGGGGTCCTTCGACTCCCCCTCGGTCTCCCGCTACGCGGGAATCCTTCGGAGTCGCTCAGGATGACAGAGGATAAGAATTTTTATCGAACTTAAAAAGCTGTGGAAATTCAAACTAACCCACTGCCCGTAATCTTGATCGTTCCAGACTAAGCAGTAGATGTGCAACGATAAAGCCAGCGCCGCCAGGCGCGTGCAGAGTGGGAGAGGATACACTGCGCGCCAGTAGTTCCGTTGCAAAGGCTGAGCGCCCGGGTAGAATCCGAGCCAGGCATGTCCTTCGACCAAAGAAGCTGCTAACCTTACCTTCGCGCAAATGGAAAACCCACGACTTCTACTCTCCTTTGTTTTATTGTTCGCGGCCACACACATGTCTGGCCAGCAGGGACGCCCATCTCCGCAGAGCGGTTTGGATATCGAAGCCGCAAGCCGCTTCGCCCGTTTGGCGCTCGACTGCGTGCAGAAGGAATATCCCAACAAAATATCGCACTCGATGAACAGCGACGCTGACGTTGCTCCCCCGCGCAGGCTCACGCCCGCGTTTTACGGCTGCTATGACTGGCACTCCTCGGTCCACGGACACTGGCTGCTCGCGCGCCTCACGCGCACGTTTCCTGACGCGCCTTTCGCGCTTCAGGCGCGCGCCGCGTTACAGCAGAGCCTGACCGCAGAGAACCTGCAAGTGGAGGCCGCATACCTGCGAGCTGAAGGCCGCGCCAGCTTTGAACGTCCGTATGGCCTCGCCTGGCTGTTGCAGCTCAGCGTGGAACTCCGCGACTGGGCGGCCGACGATCCGCACAACCAGACCGTGCACGCGTTTTATGTCAACCTGCTTCCGCTGGAGCAGAGCGCCGTGGATCGCCTCAAGGTCTGGCTGCCCAAGCTCTCCTATCCGGTCCGTATCGGCGAGCACAATCAGACCGCTTTCGCTATGGGCCTGATGATCGACTACGCACGCCGCGTCGACGATCAGGATTTCACAAAACTCCTTCTCGCCAAGGCACGTCAGTTTTATCTGGCCGATAAAGATTGCCCTCTCGCCTACGAACCTTCCGGCGAAGACTTTCTCTCGCCTTGCCTGGCGGAAGCCGATGTCATGCGCCGCGTGCTCTCTCCAAACGACTTTGCCTCGTGGCTAAAGACATTTCTTCCGCAAATTCCCCGCGAGGGCTCTGCCGGCTGGCTGCCGACGCAGAAATCTACCGATCCCTCTGACCCCAAGCTCGCCCACATTGATGGCCTGAACCTGAGCCGGGCCTGGATGCTCGAGGGCATCGCCTCAGGACTTCCCGCGAACGATCCGCGCCTGAAGTCGTTGGCGGCCTGTGCCGCAGCACATCGCAGCGCCGGACTGGCTGCCGTGACCGGCGAGCACTATGAAGGCGGACACTGGCTGGGCAGCTTCGCCGTGTATCTCGTTACCCGCCGCGGCATCGACAAACAAAGCTAATCTTGGTGTGCAACGATTTCATCGTTCGCACTATTGCTCCCAAAGCTCGCCCCACTCTGCCTTGCGCGCCTCGGGAAACCCTTCCTTGTTGGAACAAATCACGCTGGAATCCCAGGCCCAAAGCCGCTTGTGTCGGCACTACACACCCGTTGGGTTAGATTGCCCCGGCCGTCGCGCCAAGACGTACCGTATCGATTGAAAAAAAAAGACTTACGGTCCAGCTCTGATTGGCACTGCGACTGCATTAGCCATCGCAGGTCAGCATAGATTCCCCTGTGCTCACTCGCCCTGAAAAGTAAACATGTACAGCTTGAATAGCATCAGCAAAATCCCGGACACGGCGCCTTTCTCCGCGCGTTGCATGAAGGAAGGAAAGACCGGAGGTCCGTTGTCTAGCCGATGCGTGGGGCATGTACAAGGGAGCGATGACAAGACGGAGTCGCCCCTCTATCAGGACGATGCTGGCAGTACTCTACTAACACAACGCCACTCGATCGAATACCTCAGAAATTTCATTCTTGGAGGCCCAATGAAACGGGTTTTTTTGTTCACACTACTAAGCGTGGTGTTTGCTTTTTTGCTGACGGGTTGCGGCGGCGGCGGAACTAAGAACGTAGTTTCCACCGGAGCAGGTCAGGTTGTCGTGCAGACGGGCGACGCCGTCAATGACCAGATTGCGAAATTGGAACTGACCATCAGCTCAATAACTCTTACAGGCGTAAGCCCCACAGCCACCACCGCGAATTTGCTTTCAAAGCCCGGCGAAGTGGAATTCACCCACCAGGCCGGAACGTTTGAACCGTTAACTCTTGCCAACCTGCCGCCCGGCACTTACAACGGCGCAACCGTCACGATTTCCGGCGCGGAAGTTGTTGTGCTGAATGCCGGCGTGCCCACCAAAGTACCGGCTACTGTTTCCGGAAGCCCCGTGACCGTGACCTTTGCCAGCATCACGGTTACCTCTACGCCCCTGTTCCTGAATTTCGATCTTGACCTGGCGAACTCGGTTGTACTGAATGGAACGCCCATCACCTCCGCCACGATCACTCCGAAATTCAACGTGACTTCAGCCACCACGCCGCCAGCCGGCAACGAAGGCAATGAAGACCACGACAACGGCGAACTGGACGACGTTCACGGCAGCGTGAAATCCATCAGCGCCCCGAATTTCACCATCACCACCAAATCTACTGACATCACTTTTGCCACCGACTCAAACACCCGGTTCAGGGACGGCATCACGCAGCTCTCTGACCTGAAGGTCGGCGACATTGTGGAAGTTGACGGCATCACCAAGTCTGACGGCACCAAGCTCGCGACGAAAGTCGAGCGAGAAGGCCCCGAGGCAGGCGAAGAAGTTGAGGGCCTGATCTCGGCGCTGGATAACCCGCTGACCAAGATCACAGTCATCCATCAGCAGGATTCAACCGGAACGTCCAACTCGCCGGTCACGGTCGATATCGGCGTGAACGCCAGCACGGTTTACAGCGTACGGACTGACAAGCTGAACATCACCGCTCCGGCATTTGACGCGACCCACATTGGCAAAGGCCAGCGCATTGAGGCTGATTCCAGCACCAGTGCTCCTGCCATCCTGGCCAACAAGGTCAAACTGCGTGAGCAGGCCCTGATCGGCACGGTTGCGGCTTCACCCGCGCCCACCACTTCAGGCTTCACACTCAACATTAGCTCGACGTCCGCTTTTGGAACGCTGAGCGGCGCAACCACTGTTCCGGTCACGTTTGCCAACGGAGCGACTCTGAAGACAACGCCGGTTGCCGGGGCCACCATCCGCGTACGCGGTCTGGTGTTCGTCAACGCCGGTGCTTACTCGATGATCGCTGTCCGCGACGACGATAACCACTAAAAAGCTCCTCTACCCCTCAAACCTTGAAGGCCTGCTCCCGCAGGCCTTCGTTTTTTGTGTCGCTTCGCTCCAAACCGCTATAGAGCCAATTCCACGTAAGATTTGCCAGCTCCTGAAACAGCGGGCTCGCCGCGCAAGCCGGGCTCGCCCCCTCGATGCCTCTTTGTGTCGCTTCGCTCCAAACCGCTGTGGAGCCAATTCCACGTAAGATTTGTCAGCTCTGAAACAGCGGACTCGCCACGCAAGTCGGGCTCGCCCTCAATTCAGTATTTGGTAGTTGGTACTTAGTATTTGGCCTTGTCTGGAAGATCCGGGCGTTTCAGGGTTGACGAAGCTATTGCGGGCTTACAGCTAAATGCTAAATACCAACTATTGGTCCTTACGGCTTGGCATAGGGCAGGGCGCTTAACTCGCTCTCTGCTGCAACAAGAACGTCAAGGGCCCCTTCCTGCGGCAGCGCGTCCAGGGGCAGGCCATCGCGCCACAATGAAAAGCGCACGCGCAGCGTTGATCCCGGTCCGGCCTTCAGCAGCTTTAGCGGAATCTGGGATTCAAAGATCGATTCAAAGCCCACACGGCTGGAATCGCCCTGCCCCAGCGGCTGTGCGCCCTCGGTCAGCGTCCATCCCTGAAGTTTTCCTTCCGCGATATCCACTTCAAGGCGGACCACTCGAACGGGACTGCTGCCTTCCGTAGCCACGGTTTCAATCGCTACAACCAGCCGCGTATCTTGGTTGGCCCACGCCGCGGGCTCTTCGATGAAATCAAGGCGACAGTAAAGGCTGTCTTCATCAATGCCGGCGTAGCCCGTATCCAGAAGAAACAGTTTGCCGTGCATGGCGGAAGAGTGGCGGTCCGCGACGTGAGCTGCCGCACCGAGCCATTCAAAGTAGCCTATATTCCTTCCATCGACCGCCGGATGGATGTACGTGGTTTGCGGCGTGAACTGCGGCTTGGCATGTACGCCCGCGATGGGTTGCGCCAGCACGTCAGGCGGCGCTCCGCCGAGAGCAAGATAAACGTTGGAAAGGTGCTTCCGGTATAGCTCATCAAAATCGCGATCGTTCGCAGAGTGGTGCTCCGGGCCGTACCACCAGTTCCAGTCACTGCCTTCCGCGATGAGTAGTTCTTCGTAAGCCAGCGCTTTCTGCTCCGCTGAAACTTTGTCCGCGTTTTCCGTAAAGTAATCCCGCGCGGCGGAGAGCTGGTCCCATGCCATATTGTCCTCGGGCGCTCCAATCCACACATCGAAGTTGGAGTTGATCCACGAGCCCGGAACAATCGATGCCAGTTTTTGCGGCGCCGGCTCGCGATCAATCGCCTCCAACACGGTCAACGCCGCGATCGACGGATCTTTTTGAATGCCATCATAGAGCCGCCGCAGGAACTCGCGGCCGGATTGCGGATAAAACTCCCATGCATTCTCGCCATCGAGGATAATCGGGACAACCGCTGTCTTGCCGTTCTCCAGAGCCGGCTCGGCTGCCTGCTTCACCCGCCGGATGAAATCCTCCGCGGCCTCTTTTGCCGGAACGCCGGAATAGACAAAGCCGATCAGGTCAGAGAGTGAATGGTCGCGGAAGACCATGTTCATCTCCGCCTGGCCCTGCTCCCAGCGGAAAATCTGGTAGAGCTGGCCTGCGCTGGCGGCGTCCAGCATTCCCGCGCCATCGCGAGAAAAGATGGTTCCCAGTGACCGGCACAACACTCCTTCGTCGGTGGCCAGCCACTTTACGCCCAGTTCGTGCGCGATTGTCAGCGCCTCATTGGAGACGCTCCCTTCTGACGGCCACATGCCTCGCGGACGCACACCGAACACCTGCTCATGCAGCGCCAGGCCGCGCGCAATCTGCTCGCGCGCGTCTTCAGAATGGCAAAAGCGCTGCGCCGGCAGCGGAAGCCCAGTGTGTGACACCGCACCCACGTTGGTATCGCAAATCAGCGGCAGGATGGGATGGTAGAAAGGCGAGGTTGATATTTCGATTGCGCCACGCTTTGCTGCGGCAGCATAGGCCGGCAGCACCTTGGCCAGGAAATCCTGCTGAATCTGAATTACCTGCTGCTGGTCCTTCAGGGAATAGTCGCGGCCCTTGCTGATCAGCTCGCTGATGAGTGGATCATCGAGAAAAAGTTCGTCCATCCAGGCAATCTGGGAGAGCACCTGCAGGTCGGTGAGTTCGCCGTCGCTCATGCGCTGGCCGTTGTTATGGGCGTCCTGCGGCCCGTGAAATTCCTCCCACAACTCGCGATAGCGCGGATATCGCCCAATCAGATTGTCGGCATTTGCCTGGAACAGGTACTTCATCGCGAACAACCGCTCCGCCAGGTCCATCTCCGGCGCGGGCATGGCAGCCACTGCCAGAAAAGGGTCCTCGGCGGTCCCGGCAACGTAGTCCTGTAACTGCGTGATCAGTGACGGCACCAGGTTGAACGTCTGGTGCAGCCCCGGGAACTCATCCAGCAGCTTCACCATGCCGTAATAGTCCTTGAGGGCGTGCAAGCGTACCCAGGGCAGGCGGTATTCGCCGCTGACCAGGTCCTTGTAATAAGGCTGGTGCATGTGCCAGAGGAATAGAAGATGGATCGCGGGGCGTTCCATTGATTTATCCATTAATAACACATGCGGGCTCTGCTAGACTTTGAGAAGATAAACGCGTGCGCATCTTTACCCGCTACATATTGAAGGAAGTGCTGTGGCACGGGCTCATTGGGGCCTCAGTGTTTACCTTCGTCATCTTCATGCGGGAACTCACGCGGATCCTTGAAGCCGTGGTGCGCAACAGCGCTCCTTTTCCCAGCGTTGCTGAAATTTTCTTCCTTACTTTGCCAGCAGCTCTGAAAGTCACCATCCCCATGGGAGTCCTGGTAGGAATTCTGCTGGGGCTGAGCCGCATGGCCGCCGACAGCGAAGTCACCGCCATGCGCGCCTCCGGCGTGAGCGTGCGCAAGTTTCTTAAGATCATTTCTCTGTTCGGCGCTGCCGCATGGGTGCTTGCGCTGATCAATACGGTCATCATCGAGCCCCGCTCCGCCGCGGCGCTGGCCGGGCTGCAAAACAAGCTCGCGGCCACGCAGATTTCCTTTGAAGTGCAGCCTCATGTTTTTTATGAAGGCTTCAGGAACCATGTGCTTTACGTGGAAGACGTGAGCAGCGCTTCCGGCGCGGCAGTCTGGAAAAACGTTTTTGACGCCGATATCAGTGCTCCGGGCGCTCCGAAAATCACCATCGCCAAAGAGGCCGTCGTGAGCGCGGCGGGCCCTGAGGCGATCCGGCTTCACTTGATCAACGGTGAAACTCACGAAACCAATGCGCGCACGCCCGACCAGTACACAATCACGTCTTTTGAAGAAACCGATATCGCCATAAGCCTGCCTCCCGTGGCCAAGCCCGCCCAGGAAACTGTCCCCGTGGCGCAGCTCAGCACCCGGGAGCTTTACCGGCAAAAATACAATCCCAACAAAGAGTTTGCCCGCTGGTACTGGATCGAATTCAACCGCCGCCTGGCCCTGCCCACGGCCTGCCTGGTCCTGGTGCTCATCGGAATTCCGCTGGGCCTTTCCGCCAAAAAGGGCGGCAAGGGCGCGGGGTTTGTGCTCACCATCGTCCTGGTCTTTATTTATTATTTTGTCTCCATCATCGGCGTGTCACTGGCGCGCGGCGGAAAAATGTCTCCGGTGCTCGGCGTGTGGATGGCCAACATCCTCTTTGGGCTCATCGGCACTGTGCTGCTCTGGCGCACCGACAAGATCCCCATCGAACTCGGCCTGGGCGAGATGCTGCTCGGCCAGTTCAAAAGCTCCATCGCCAGGATTTTCCACTCCAAGGTTGAAGAGCCTGCGACGAATGGCAACCGCAGGCGCGGCCGCCTTTTCAGCACGCGCTTCCCTCTTATTCTCGACGACTACGTTCTCCGCAGCTTCGTCAGCTACCTGGTGCTGATCCTTTCCAGCCTGCTGGTCCTGTTCCTGGTGTTCACTTATTTTGAGCTGCTGTCTGACATTGTAAGAAAAAAGATCCCACTGCTCACACAGCTCGAATACCTGCTGAACTTTGTGCCTTCCGTGTTGTACCAGGTCACGCCGCTGGCCGTGCTGCTGACTGTGCTGGTGATGTTCGGCCTGATGCAGAAATCCAACGAAATCACGGCCATGAAGGCCACAGGCGTGAGCATCTATCGGACGGTGATTCCCATTCTTGTCATCGCCACCACGCTGGCCGGGGGCCTTTTTGTGCTGGACCAGTGGTACCTGCCATACGCCAACAAGCGGGTGGAAACTTTGCGCAACATGATCAAAGGCAAGCCGGCGCAGACCTACCTGCGTCCTGACCGGAAATGGATCTTTGGCGAGAGCAAAAAGCGCGGCGAAGGCGCCACGGAAAATCGCAAGATTTATTACTACGAAGCTTTTGATCCCGACCGAAATACCTTCGGCAGCATCTCAGCTTTCGAGCTGAATCCCCATTCCTTCCAGATGGTAAAGCGCGTTTATGCCGCCCGCGCCCGCTGGGCGGAACACCTGCAAAAATGGACTTTTGAAAACGGCTGGCAGCGCACATGGAACAACGCGCCCGGCGCTGACCTGCACGAAGACCTGCGCAAGTTCGACGTGAGCACCTTCGCTGAACTCAACGAGCCGCCCACGTACTTTAAGAAAGAAGTGCTGCAATCCTCTGAGATGAATTACGAAGAATTGCGGCGCTATATCTATGATCTCCAGCAGGGCGGCTTTGACGTGGTGCGCCTGCGCGTGCAGTTGCAAAAGAAGATCGCCTTCCCCCTGATCACGCTTGTAATGGCGGTGCTGGCCGTGCCATTCGCGCTTTCCGGCGGCCGCCGCGGCGCGCTCAGCGGCGTGGTGGTGGCGCTGGTGATTGGTGTTTCTTACGTCCTTACCTCCAGCCTGTTTGAAGCCATGGGCAACGTGAGCCAGCTTCCCCCGTTGATCGCGGCGTGGTCGCCTGATTTGATCTTTGGGCTGGCGGGCGGGTACTTGATTATGAAGACGCCGTCGTGAGCGTTCCCGACCTGTGAGTACCCTATTCGGTTGTCAAAGAGCCGCTATTCTGGCTGGTATCAGCCAGATCGATCACTAAAAACTTCTGTATTTCCAATTCATGCCGCTCTCAATCTTGGTGGGCCATGCGCCCGGCAGCGATCTCTATATATGTGCTCTTCCAAGCTAATTTTCGCACCGGTATCTTCATCGACTCCAACGATCCCGTACGGGGATCGGTATTTTCCGGCCTGTGGTTCAGCCTTTTTAGCTTTAAACCGTGGTGAGACTAAGACAATTCGCGTCTTTTCGCGTTCATTCGCGGCCAAATTTGCTGCATTCGCTCCCAATGCTTCAGGCAATTCTTTGCAATCTGCGCTATCAGCGTTTATCAGCGGTAAGGTTTTGTTCTTGTGAAGCGCCCACAACAGCTTTGATATCGTCTGCAGATGCACCACCAGCCTGCCTGCTGTCTTGCAATCAATCCTATCCTCAATTATCGCCCGCGCCATTACCGCCAGCGTTACCTGAATGCCTTTAAAATCCATAAGAAGATTCTCGAGTTCGCATTCTGTATAGCCTTGCCGGCGCATCTCCGCCACGGCCTCCGCCAACACCACCCGCCGTTCCAGGTCTCTGCGTAACGCCATCGCCAACTGCCCGGCATGCGCATAGCAGATATGCGACCCCTTCTCCGCTGGGGCCTTGCATTGCTCGCCGCCCTTGCGGAACACTTGGCATCGCCGGTAGTAGGCGTACCGAGCCTCCGGAATTCGATCTGGCTTTGGATCTGACGCCGCTGATGATGCGCTGAACTGCATAAAGTAAAGTTGATCTGGCCTTTCAATTACCAAATTACCAATTTACCCAATTACCAAATCTGCCTACCCCACCCCCCTTGGCCTCAACTATGATTCCAAAAGAGTTATTTCAATCAACCCCGGAAATTTCGCGTTGAACCGGGGTCGAATCACGTCAGTCTGGTCCCAAATCGCGTTCAAACTGCCCTTTTTATGGTTTGACCGCCCTGTCATTGGCTGTTGGCTTTGGCAGTTTGGCTAGCTGCCCATTGCTAGCGACTAAATGCTTGTCTCACTCTACCTTTTCTTCGCCTATAAATCAATGACGAAAAAGGTCATTTCCCGGTTTGGAAAATTACAACTGGAAAATTACAACTTCCCCCCTGTCATGGTGAGCGAAGGCCGAACGCTCCCCGCGAAGCCGGGGCCCCTGCGCGCGCCGCTTTTGCGCGGGCTGGGGTGGGAAGTGGGAGCGCGAGGGCGAGTCGAATCCATCCCGAGAATGTCTCCTTGACCATGCCGCGCTAGGGAGTCCTACCGAGACAGCGTCCTTTGCTACCCCAACAGCTTTCAAGGCAAAAATGCCTGGAAGAGAACTCCCTGAAGCTGCATGGCAAAGGACACATTTTCGGGATGCTTCGGCTTGCGCTGATCCCGGCTTCGCCGGGACTCGCGCGCCGCTCAGCATGACAAATCTGAAAGATTTCGGCAAGCTGAGACCACTACCAAACGTTCAAACCTATTGCGCAGCAGAATGAGAGCGCAAGTTTTTCAAGCGAAAAAGCAATTCACACATGAGCGTTGATGAATTTTTTCGCAAGCAGGAATTATGCGAAAAAAATGCCTTGGTTCGGCTATCGCAAGTGGATACTAAGGAAGCAATGCGTTTGTTTTTGGGGGTCGCAAGCTTTAATGATGGCAATTGATTGCTGCTTTTTCACGTTTTTCCCTTACTTGCACATTTTGATGACACGTATGCCATAGAACTCGCAGGAGATACTGAACAAAAATTTATTTTTTCTACTACCAAAACGCACATTATTCTTAAACGGCCGGGGAAATGCTTCGTTCCCAAACTGCACCAGTAGTACAAAAACGCCAATCCACCC
The DNA here is from genome assembly GCA_035703825.1 of Candidatus Angelobacter sp. GTDB lineage: Bacteria > Acidobacteriota > Terriglobia > Terriglobales > Acidobacteriaceae > Angelobacter. Next base: position 21,540 of record DASSXL010000090.1, on the reverse strand, counting down.
CCTTGACACGCTTCTGTCTCTGCCCCATATTCTTTTTGGGTTTGCTTTTGATTTAAGGAGCAAACCCGTGAACAAAGCCGAACCCTTCCTAGCTCTCCCCATATTTCCGATTTCTCTAAATTCTAGCTAGACATTTGCCTAGCTATCAGCCTGTCTCGTTCGGCCTGCTGGTAATGTTGATTGAAAAGCCCGTTCTGCATGGCTGGTACAAATTGGTGCGATATTGCTGTAATGGCTTTCAATGCAATGTTCAGGGGCATCGATTCAGACTAGGATGTGGCGGAATGTGAGGGAGAAAGAGGCTTAAACTTTTCCACCTTTATCCACAGACAACATTGGTTATGCACAGGAAATTACACCAAATTGAGCGATTCGATCAGTCGTACATTTCTAAGTTCGTGATCGTGCTGTATGGTGTGGGCAGAAGGGAGTTGATGTGATGGACACAGTGCTTATGACACAAATTGCAGTCAGTTTCTTATTTGGGTCACCCGCGATCTTTGTGGTGTTGTCGAAACGCTATCAGGCCCGCGAGAAACACTGGGCCTTCACGACATTGGGGACGATCCTTGGCTTTTGGTTGCGAGGGAAGCTGTGATGTGGTCTTTGGGCATCCACCTTGCCAAGCATTTTAAGGATGAAAGGTTATTGATCCATTTGTGGGGTCTGGTGGATCACCAATAGGAGTCCAAGCAGTGAAAGATCGATTTGAATTTTTCTGTCAAGGCCGCAAGCGTACTCCTTTGAATTCCTCTGCTTCCTCCGTTCCTCTGTGTTTCAAAGGTTTGGGCTCTTCCAATTTCCTGCTTCCTTCTCCCTGTTAAAATCATCTATTACCTTTCATGGGGAAAAACCTCAAACCGCTCTGGCCCTATCTCAGCAAGTATCGCGTCACGCTTTTCTGGGGCGCGATTACGGTGCTGTTCAATAACGGCTTATGGGTGCTTTCGCCGCAGGTGGTCCGCCGCGCCGTGGACGACCTGAACCACAACGGCATCACGCATCAAAAGATCCTGATTTTCTCCTCTCTTTTGATCGGACTGGCATTGGGCAAAGGCGTATTCCAGTTCCTCACCCGCTGGCTGGTGATCGGCGTCTCGCGTGAGATTGAATACGACCTGCGCAACGATCTCTTCCGCCATCTGGAGTCGCTTTCATACTCGCATTACCAGAAGAACCGCACCGGCGACATCATGGCCCGCGCCACCAATGACCTGAATGCCGTGCGCATGCTGCTGGGCCCGGCCATTATGTATACGGCCAACACCCTGGTGTTTACCGCCGTGGCGCTGGTGTTTATGTGGCAGATCAGCCCCAGGCTGACGCTCTATGCTTTTGCGCCGCTGCCGCTGGCCAGCATTGTGGTGCAGTATTTTGGCCGCAGGATCCATGAGCGCTTTGAAAAAATTCAGGCGCAGTTTTCCGATATCTCCGCGCGCGCGCAGGAAAACTTCTCCGGCGCACGCGTAGTGAGGGCGTACGCGCAGGAAGAAGCCGAGATCGCGCTGTTCGAAACCAGCAACCAGGAATACGTGACACGCAGCCTGCCGCTGGCCCGCCTGACCGGCATGCTGTGGCCGACACTGGAAATGCTGCTGGGCTTTGCCCTGGTGCTGGTGTTGTGGCTAGGCGGGCGTGAAGTGCTGACGCACAAGATCAGCCTGGGCGATTTCGTCGCGTTCAATACATACATAGTGATGCTCACGTGGCCGATCATCGCGCTGGGCTGGGTCATCAATATCTTCCAGCGCGGCACGGCCTCAATGGGACGCATCAATGAAATTCTTGTGGCGCAGCCTGAAATCACCGACGCCGCTGTGGCGCCCGATCTCAAGCAAACGCAGACGCTGCGCGGAGAAATCGAATTTCGCCATCTGGATTTCAACTATGACGGCGTGCCCGTGCTAAAAGACGTGAACCTAACGGTCCCGGCGGGGAGCAGCCTGGCGATTGTGGGCCCTACAGGCTCAGGCAAGACCACGCTGGTGAGCCTGCTGCCCCGCATTTATGACGCGCAGCCCGGCTCGCTGCTGATTGATGGCCGCCCCATTGGCGAATATCCGCTGGAAACCTTGCGCCGGAACATCGGCTTTGTTCCCCAGGAAACTTTTCTCTTCAGCGACTCCGTCCGCGAGAACATCGCCTTTGGCGTGGAAACCGCCAGCGAAGAACAGGTGCGCAGCGCCGCTGAGGCCGCCAACATCGCTAGCGACATTGCAGGCTTTTCCGAAGGCTACAGCACGATGGTTGGCGAGCGTGGCATCACGCTTTCCGGCGGGCAGAAGCAACGCAGCGCAATTGCCCGCGCCATTATTCGCGATCCGCGCATCCTGGTGCTGGATGACGCGCTCTCCAGCGTGGACACCTATACGGAGGAAAAGATCCTCACTCATCTGCGCGAAGTAATGCGCGACCGCACCACAATTTTTATTTCCCACCGCGTTTCCACCGTCCGCAGCGCGGACCGCATCGCCGTGCTGCATGAAGGGCGCGTGGTTGAACTGGGCACGCATGAAGAGCTGCTCGCGCGTAACGGCTACTATACCGATCTCTACAACAAGCAATTGCTGGAAGAAGAACTGGCCCGGGTCTGAGCATGAAGCGCGTCGTGGTCGCCGAATTGCTAGATACCGACGCCGGGACGCCGCGTGAAGTCGCAGGATCGCTCAAAGACCTGCGCATGTTTAATAGCTGGTTTGGCGGCGTGCACACCATGGCAAGCCTGCTGCGGCGCGTGGCGCAACAGCGCGGACTGAAAGAGATTTCCTGGGTCGACGTTGCAGGCGGCGAAGGCTACGTGGCCACGCGAACGCAGAAATCGCTGGCCCGATCAGGAATCACATCGCGGCCCGTGATTCTTGACCGCGCGCCAACGCACCTAAGCACGCGCCAACCCCGAGTCTGCGGCGACGCGCTGGCGCTTCCCTTCCGCGACAATAGTTTTGACGCCGTTGGCTGTTCCCTTTTTCTGCATCATCTGGAGCCGGCAGAAATTGTCCGTTTTGCCCGCGAAGGCCTGCGCGTGGCCCGCCATGCTTTTCTGATTCATGACTTGCAGCGCCATCCTGTGCACCTGGCGCTCGGGTACCTGGGCATGCCGCTTTACCGCAGCCGTATCACCCGGCATGATGCGCTGGCCTCCGTCCGCCGCGCTTACACTGTGGAGGAGGTGCGCAAGATGCTCGCGCCGGTGGCCACCGCGGATGACATCGAAATCAATACGTTCTACCTGTTCCGTATGGGAGTGATCGTTTGGAAGCAGCCCAATATGATCTGATCGTAGTCGGGGGAGGCCCCGCAGGCTCTGCTTGCGCTATCACCGCGGCCCGCCTGGGCGCGAAGGTGTTGCTGCTGGAAAAAGACCGTTTCCCGCGCCAGAAAGTCTGCGGCGAATTTGTCTCTCCTGAGTCTCTGGAATTATTGCATGGGCTTCTGAAAAACGGCTTATTGGAGCACGATCTCTGTGCTTCGGCTCCGCAAGTCGTTTCGTCGCGCATTTTCCTGGATAGCAAATCCCTCACGCTTCCGGTCGCACCGCCCGCGCAAAGCATTCCGCGTTTCGATCTCGACCCCGCGCTCTTTAACGCCGCACAGAACGCGGGCGTTGCTGCGCAGGAAGGCGTCGCGGTCAGCGAGGTGCGGCGCAACGGCCTCTTTCAAGTTGTTGTCGCTGAGCAAACCTATACTGCACGCGCCGTAGTCAATGCCACCGGACGCTGGTCGAGGTTAACGCAATTCGACGTCGCCGGAAAAGACAAGTGGCTCGGTCTGAAAGCGCATTTCACTGAATCGTCGCCGCCGCAATCGGTCGATCTCTACTTTTTTCCGGGCGGCTATTGTGGTGTTACCCCGGTGAGCGCGAACGCCATTAATGCCTGCGCCATGGTCCGCTCCGATGTGGCCCACACGCTGGAGGAAGTGTTTGCCAAAGAGCCGCGCCTCTGGCAGCGCAGCCGCGCGTGGCAGCCGCTTTTTGCCACCGTCACAACTTCACCGCTGTATTTTCGCGAACCTGAAACCGAGTGTGAAGGCATGCTGCTGGCCGGCGACGCAGCCGGTTTTATCGATCCGTTCGCCGGTGACGGCATCTCGCTCGCGCTGCAAAGCGGATCGCTGGCCGCGGAATCCATCATTCCTTTTCTGCGTGGGAGCTGTTCTCTTGAGCTAGTTCACCGGCAATACCGCATTGCTTACCGGAAGCGCTTCACTCCGGCATTCCGCAACGCGTCCCGCCTACGCTCCGTGCTAATTGCACCGAAGTGGGTCCGTAGCGCCGCATGGGCTTTTGCAGGCGTACCGGGTGTGGGTAAGATGATGGTGCGAGGAACGCGGGCGCGTCATGGTTAGCAATTTATGTCATCATTATTCGATTAAGAACATCATTAATGGGTTATTGACATCATACAAGAGTAGTGCCATCATTATTTTACAATGAGAACAACGATCAATCTCGATGATGATGTAGCTTCGATTGTCAGGCAATATGCTGAAAGCCGGTCACTTGCGCTAGGTAAGGCCGTCTCTGAGTTGGTGCGGCGTGGAATTAATACATCGCGTCCTACGCGTACCGTGAATGGTCTGCTTGTTGTCGACCTGCCTCCGGACTCGCCGCGCGTCACGACAGGCAAGGTCCGCGAACTGGAAGCAGAAGAGCAATGACGGTGCATCTTTTGGATGTGAATGTGCTCGTGGCGCTCATGTGGCCTGCGCACCAAGGCCACCAGTTGGCTCAAGACTGGTTCGCCGAAAATGCCAGGAAAGGATGGGCATCGTGTCCTTTTACCCAAGCCGGGTGCGTCCGGCTCTTGTCAAATCCTTCATTTTCAAGCGATTTCCTCACTCTGCAAGAAGCTGTAAAATTATTGACCGCGAATCTCAACCATCCGTCACATCTCTTCTGGCCGGACGATATAAGTTTTCCTGAAGCGGCCGGGCCGGTACTAAAGCAGATGCAAGGACATCAGCAAGTGAGTGACGCTTACCTGCTAGGCCTGGCCATACGCAGGAAAGCTAGACTGGCGACGATGGATCGCGGCGTGTCCTCCCTCTTGCCGAGGGATAAGCAAACTGCCATTCTCGTCTTGTAGAAACACAGATATCGGTTTTGCGGGGCAAGCTCAGTGCGAATGCGACGCGACTTTCACTCTTCGCAACACGCGGCGTGCCACCGCAAGAAGGTCAGAGACCTCAAAAGGTTTGACCAGGCAGAAGATTTTAGTTGCATCCACAAAGGCGCGCACTCTTGGGTCGGACACGTTGGAAAGCACGCACACCGTCCGCGGCACCAGTTCCGGACGGTTCTGTTCAATCCAGTGGAACACCTCTTCGCTCGACCATGTTCCCGGAATCTTGCTGTCGAGCAGCAGCACATCGAAGTCTTCCTGCTTCAGGCATTCGACCGCGTCGGCGCCGGAGCTGACCGTAACAACTTTCAATCCCGCCGCTGTCAGCACTTCTCTCTCAAAGTCAAGGACCGCCTCTTCGTCATCCACCAGCAGGATATTCCCTTCCAGGCGCGATTCGCGCCGCGCCACAATGCGGTCGCGCTCAGAGACGGGTTTTTCGCCCACGGCAACCGGCAAACGCACTTGCAGCAGCGCGCCGCCCTCCGGATGGTTGTGCGCGGAAATCTCGCCGCCATGCTCCTTCACAATGCCGTAACAAATGCTCAAACCCAAACCTGTCCCCTTGCCCACGCCTTTGGTTGTGTAGAACGGATCAAAGACATGCTTCGGGTCGTAAATACCAGGACCGGAATCATGAAATGAAGTCACAACGCTGCCATTGTCGGCAGAAATACTAATGCGCAGACGGCCTCCGCGACCGCCGTCCATCATCGCGTCAGCCGCATTGTTGATAATGTTAAGGTAGACTTGCTCGAGTTGGTGCGGATCGGCCACCACCGAAGGCAGCACAGCCTCAAAATCCCGCACAACCTCTATGTTGTTGACCTTCAGGTCATAGTCGCGGAGCGCGATTGTATCTTCCACCACGCTGCGCAGGTCAACATGCACCCGCTTGGGCTTGTGCTGGCGCGCGAACGACAGCAGGTTCTGCACGATTCTCTGGGTGCGTTGCGCCTGCTTGCGCAGTTTCTGGATGAACTCTTCCACACGCGGTTCCAGCGTCTCGCTTTCCAGCAACTGTGTATAACCGAGAATGGCCGTCAACGGGTTGTTCAACTCATGCGCTACACCTGAAATCAACTGCCCCACGGCGGACATCTTCTCGCTCTGCAAGAGCTGCTCCTGCGTGCGGCGCAGGTCTTCATACGCCTGCCTGGTTTCGTTGTAGAGCTGCACTTTTTCTATCGTGGTGGCAAGCTGCCGGCCCACGGCGATCATCACGCCCTGTTCTGAGCGCGAGAACTCGCGGGTCGTGCGGCTGCTGGTGGCCAGCACTCCCAGAATTTTTTCCTTGCGCCACAGCACCACCCAGAGCCAGGACCGCAGGCCTTCCAGTTCCACTGCCCGTTGCAGCACTTGCGGCAGTTGGGGCAAATGTTCCTGGTCGATGATTTCGGCGTGATTGGCCTTGACGGAGGTAATGAATTCCGCCGGCAGCACCACGCTTTCACTCTCCACGGCCCATTCAGTGCGGTGCCCGTAAGAAGATTTCTTCGCCAGCGTGCTGGTTTCTTCGTCAAAGAGGTAGACCGCCGCCGTGTCGGTGGAAAACAGCTCCACCATCTGCAGCATGATCAGTTGCAGGATCTCGTCCAGATCGAAAGACTGGTTGAAAGTGACCGCGATGTTATTCAGCACATAAAGCTCGCGGTTGCGGCGGCGAATTTCGTCTTCCGCGCGCTTCATCTCCGTCACGTCAAGCACCACGCCCTGGTAGCGCTCAATCTGGCCGCTGGGCGCGCGCGTGGCCACGCTGCTTTCAATCACGTGGATTTTGCGTCCATCTTTGCAGCGCAGCAGGATCTCAAAATTTCTCACAAATCCCTGGCGCGCCATCTCGGCCCGGAACCTGTTCCGGTCTTCCATGTCTACGTAAATCGAGTGCGCCACATCCAGCTTCAGGATGTCCTCTTTGCTGTCGTATCCCAGCATGCGTACAAACGCCTCATTGCAATCCAGGATTTTGCCGTCCGGCGTGGAAACAAAAACGCCTTCGTGCATGTGATTAAACAGCGAGGTAAAACGCTCTTCCGCGGCTTTTGCTTCCGTGATGTCCTTGATCACATGGACTGTTCCGGCCCGTAACTGGTTCTCGCCCGTATAGGCTGAAGTCGAGACCACGGAATAACCGCCAAAACACGGATCTTCTTCGCCGCCGCAGTCGGCGTGCGCGCAATAAGGGCATCCTTTCCAGTTGGTGGCCGCGCCGGGAAGCACTTCTTCGCACGGGCGGTTCACCACGTCCTCGCGCTGGCGTTGCAGCCGCCCCAGCAGCGCGCTGTTGGCCCGCAGGATCCGGTAATCCAGATCGTGGACCAGAATGTAGTCGGGAATCGAATCAAAGGTGCTCGCCCACTCGTTGCGCGAGTGCACCAGTTGCTGCAACAGCTTGCGATTTTCGGCGGCCAGCCCAAGTTGTTTAGCGGCCACCTTCAGAAATTTCTTCTCGCGTCCGGTATAGGCGCGATAGCTCGGCATCCCCAGCACGAACATTCCCACCGGACCGTGCTTGCCTTCCACCGGCACCAGCAACAAGTGATGGATGCCTTCGCCGGCAAGTGCTTCGCGGATGTTGGGCGTCGATTCCGCCGTACGCACCACGTAAACATCGCCTTCACGCATGGCAAAACCGCTCACGCTCCGCGATGTCTCTATGGTCGCCACTTTGGCGGCAAATTCCTCGGATACTCCCCGGTGCGCCGCCATCGTCAGCTTCTCGCCTTCCAGCATGCGGAACCATGAGGCCTTGGCCTGCGTGATTTTGCGTAGCTCTTCCAGAATCGTGCCGACGGTGGGTTCAAATTCGCGGGAGTCGGAGATCTGGTGTGTGATCGTGTTCAAGGCGTCCAGCCGCTGTATCTGGATCCGCGAGTCTTCCATCACAATGGTCATCATGCTGATGCCCAGGAGCAGTTCGACGATCACATCGGTCACCACTACCTGGTGCACGCTGCCTGCGGAATCCAGATGCAATAGAAGCAGGCTTCCTGCCAGCAGCCAGCGGCCAAAACTCACTCTTCCCCAGGCAAAGCGGACCAGTTGTCCTGCCGCCGCCACGCTTACCAGCCAGCAGAGCGCAAAGGCAACATAGTGCAGCGCTGGATAAGGTCTCCACAGGGAGTACGCAATTTCCGGCGGCAAGGCCAGGCACAGGACCACGGCCGCGGGCCACACCAGCTTGCGTTGGGAAACGTAAAAAAAGACCGCCGTCGCAAACAACCCTATCGCCAGCACGTAAGAGGCGTAAGCCGGGATGATCCATAGGGGCGCCCGGGGGTGGGAGGCGCCTAACGCCATGAAGGCCTTGGAGAACGTGAACACGCTCCAACCGGCGATCCAGGGAACCAGATACCTCTCGCGGAAGCTGCTGTACAGAAGTACCGCGCCTGCCAGCAGGATCAGCAGTGTCGACATTTCAGCCAGAAATGCTGGGAGGCTCAAGTCCATGGTTAACTTCGAAATTGGGTTTTCTTAAACGAAAGTAGGGGTAGACCCTGTATACCACGAATTTTTCCGTTTTTTACCCTTTTTTTGGGTACAAGTACCGTTGTATTTCGCAAAACTCTGGGTTACATTAAGGCTCCCCCAGCAGGTAAACTTTCCAAATGGCTACAGAGCGCATTCTGGTCGTCGATGACGAGGAACCGATTCGGGAGATCATCTCCTCCATGCTTAGCGCGGCAGGTTATAAGACCCGCCAGGCGGCCTCCGGCATGGAGGCGCTCGCCATTCTGAACTCCACTGGCGAGTTCGAGCTCATGCTTTCTGACCTGATGATGGCTGAGCTTGACGGCATCGCCCTATTGGAGCGGTCCAAGGAAAAATACCCTGACATGCCGGTCATCATGGTGACGGCCGTTCACGATATTTCTGTCGCACTGGCGGCCATTCGCAATGGCGCTTACGATTATCTGCTGAAGCCCTTTGAGCGCGAACAGCTCCTGGCCATGGTTCGCCGCGCACTTGAGCACCGCCGCCTGAAGCTGGAAAACAGGGCCTACCAGTCGAACCTGGAGTCCCTGGTTGCGGCCCGTACTGAGCAGTTGCGCCAGGCCATGACTGACCTGGAACGCTCCTATGACATCACGCTGGAAGCGCTGGGCGACGCCCTCGATCTGAAGGACGCCGAGACCGAAGGCCATTCCAAGCGGGTCACGGCTTTCACGATCGCCATCGCCCGCGCCATGGGGCTCTCTGGCGACAAGATCCGTGTGATCGCCCGTGGCGCGTTCCTGCATGACATTGGAAAAATGGCGATTCCCGACGCCATTCTGCGCAAGCCCGGCGCTCTAACCGAAGCCGAAACAGAAATCATGCGGGAGCATTGCTTCCGCGGCTACCAGATGCTTAAGAAGATCCCCTTCCTTTCTGAAGCGTCTGAAATCGTTTACGCCCACCAGGAGCGTTTTGACGGCACCGGCTACCCCCGCGGCTTAAGCGGCCAGAGCATACCTCTGGGCGCCCGCATCTTCTCCATTGCAGACACGCTCGATGCCATCACTTCTGATCGTCCTTATCGCGCCGCTCAAAGCATTCAGGTCGCCCGCGAAGAAGTGGAGCGTTTCTCCGGCCGGCAGTTCGATCCTGAAGTGGTGCGTGTATTTCTCGACATGCCGGACACGATCTGGGAAGACTTGCGCAAGGAAATCAACTCGCAGATCGATCACTTCACCTATCCTGTGAAGCAGGTTGCCGTGCTCGCCGCCAGTACCGGCAAGATAACGTAAACGCCTGCCGCGCTCGGGACCTTCTCAAGAGAGAAATTGGAGTCAGGTGTGCCCGTGCTGCAATTTTTTCGCGGACGCTCTAGAATCTCTTCTGGTCGTTGGAAGGGGAAAGGGTTCGTTATGGCTGTGCTTACCGATGCTGAGATCCAGCGGGAACTAACTTCATTGAGCGGGTGGCAACGCAACGGAACCGCCATTCAGCGCGTCTTCCGTTTTCCTGATTTCAAGGCTGCGATGCAGTTTGTGAATAAGGTAGCGGAGGCGGCAGAGCAGGCCAATCATCATCCGGACATCGATATCCGCTACAACACGGTCACCATGGCGCTGGTTTCGCATGATTCAGGGGGCGTCACCCAGCGCGACGTGCGGATGGCCGCCACCATCAACAAAATCGCAGATTAACCGGCCTGCGGTTCCTCCAGGGCTTTGGATAGGCGGTCCAGGTTTTGTTGGATCGTCTCCAGTTGGTCTTCACAAAACTTATTAAATTCGCCCAGAGGATCGCCATGTTCCAGAAGATCGTCCAGGAAGCGGCTAACGCGCTCCCGGCCTCTCTCGCTGGCAAATACCAGGGCCAGACCACTTAATCCAAGCACAGTTGCAGGCAGAAACCAGTTCTTCATGTCATATTCCGTTTCCGGGGAATCGGCATCAACGTACTCACAATATGATGCTCCAAAATCGCCCTGAATTGGCCTTTTGGACAGTTACTTTGGTAATGTCCGGATTCCTGGATTTAAGAAACGGATTCGAGCTAAAAAATTCACCTGCCCGCCAAGCAGCATTTCTGGACTCCAATCGCATCTCACACGTCAAGCTTTTCTAAAATCTCATTGAGGTGTAACGCCATGAAGGCAAAATGGGCGGCTTCCGTGTGTGCCCTTGTCCTGCTTTTGGGTCTGGTTGCTGTCAGCCAGAAACCCGGGAACTCGAACGATCCAGTGCTTAAGACTCGCCCCCCTGCTGATAGCAGAGATACAACCGTTCCCCCGCAGGGGCCTGCGCCCAACTCCGGACGGATCGGTTCCCCTGCCCCGTATGGCGCGCCTCCAAACGCCATTCCAGACGGCTCCCGCTTCATCATCAAGCTGAAAGATACCCTGGACACCAAGAAGATGGAGGAAGGCAAGCATTTTAAGGCCGAGCTGCGCGAAGAACTGGTCACGCCCAGCGGATTGGTTATCCCCAAGGGCCGCACGGTGAAAGGCCACGTCGGCCGCTTCGAACACGGCTTTACCGGCTCCAAGATGCAGTTGGCCCTGGATGAAATTGAGACCCGCAATGGATGGGTTCCGTTAATTGCGACCGTAACCGGCGTTCCCGGCGATCCTTCCATCAAGGCCACAGGTGAAGAGGGCGAAGTCTACCGCAAGGGTCCAGACAAGAAGAAAGTGATAACCAATGCGGCCGTAGGCGCAGCGGTTGGCGCGGCCTCTGGGGCTGTGGCGGGCGGCCATAAAGGCGCCGCGATTGGCGCGGCGGCCGGTGCCGGCCTGGGCACGGGGACTGCATTCCTCTTCAAGGGCGGCGAGATGAAGCTGGAAAAGGGCACGCAGCTTGAAGTCCGGCTTGATCGCGACCTCGTTGTTCCCACGCACTAAGTTTGTACCGCAGGCTGGGCCACGAAAGGCAGGCAAACAGAGCATCCCGCCTTTCTGGCCCGGCGTGTTGCCTGGAATTATCAAAAAAACTATAAGAGCAAAGTTTCCCTAAGTTTTATAAGGACGCGAAGATTCACCTGAAAATCTGCGTCTAACTAGGCATGACACCGCGTGTTCCAGTGCGTCGCAGCTCTGATACCGAAGGCCACAACTTCGGTCTTCTCATGCTGGCAATCGTGTTCTTCCTGGTCCTGCTGCTTTGGTACTTCAAAGGCCATGAGAGTTCCCAGCCGCTGCCGCAGCGCCCGCCGGGGCTTTTCCATTCCTGATTTGCCCTTTTAACTCTCGCCAGCTACACTCACCTGTTTTCGTACCGGACGTCTAACGATCACGTCTCTTGAATACTGAATGGTGGAGTGTCATCCATGCTGCCTCGCGCTTTGTCTCTCCTGACCGCTGCTGTTTTCCTTTTTTCACTCTCTGCTTTCGCCCAAAGAAATCGTGGTGAAAGGCCGGCCGCGCCCGCCCCGGCAGCCAGCCCCGCCGAACAAGCCAAGCCTGCGGGCGCCCCGGCAGCCGACGCAAAAAAGGAACCGCCTGAAGCGCCGCCAATCGTTACCCACCATGAGATCCACGTCGGAGGCAAGACTCTGCATTACACAGCGACCACCGGGATGATGCCGCTGAAGAACAATGACACCGGCGAGGTGGAAGCTCACATCTTCTTCATCGCCTATACGCTCGACGGCCAGAACGAGCACCGGCCACTCACCTTCTCTTTCAACGGCGGCCCTGGCTCGGCTTCAGTATGGCTCCATCTCGGCGCCATTGGGCCAAAGCGCGTGCGCATGCAGCCCAACGGCATGATGCCTCCACCGCCTTACCAGCTCATCGATAACGAACAGACCTGGCTGGACCAGACCGATCTTGTGTTTATCGATCCCGTTGGGACCGGCTACAGCCGCGCAGTGAAGCGCGACCAGACCAGAAAATTTCTCGGCCTGCGCGGCGATATCGAATCCGTGGGTGAGTTCATCCGTCTGTATCTCGGCCGTTATGAGCGCTGGTCGTCGCCGCTCTTCATGGTGGGCGAGAGTTACGGCACCACGCGCGCCGCAGGACTTTCCGGCTATCTGGTGGAGCACGGGGTTGCCTTCAACGGCATCATGCTGATCTCCAGCATCCTCAACTTCCAGACCACGGACGGCTCTCCAGGCAACGACCTTCCATACGTGCTTTTTCTTCCCACCTACGCCAGCGCTGCGTGGTATCACAAAAAACTCGGGCCCGAATTCGAGCAGAACTTTGACAAGCTGCGCTCTGAAGTCGAGCAGTGGGCCGCGGGCCCCTACGCTGACGCGCTGGCCAAGGGAGATCGTCTCAGCCCGCAGGAGCGCCAGGACGTCATCGACCATCTGGCGCGCTTTACCGGCCTGAGCAAGACTTATATCGACCAGAGCAATCTGCGCATTGAGGAATCCCACTTCACCAAGGAGCTCCTTCGCGACAAAAAGTTGACCGTTGGCCGGCTCGACAGCCGCTTTACCGGCACGTCAAGCTCCAACGTCGATGACACTGCAAGCTTTGATCCCAGCATGAGCGCCATCCGTCCGCCTTACACCTCCATGTTCAATCAATATGTGCGCAGCGAACTCGGCTACAAATCAGATTTGGAGTATTACATCCTGGGCGGCGGCTTCCGCTTTGATGAATGGGACTGGGGCGTCCAGCGCGGCGGCTTCCCCGATACCGCCAGGTCGCTGAAGGACGCCTTCGACAAGAACCCCTTCATGAAACTCTTTGTCGGCTCAGGCTATTTCGATTTGGCCACTCCGTACTTCGCCACGCAATACACGCTGAACCACATGAATCTGGACCAGTCCCAGCACGCAAAAGTCAGCCTCGGCTACTACGGCGCCGGACACATGATGTATATCCAGGATTCTTCGTTAGCGGAGTTGAAGAAGGATGTGGGGGCGTTTATGCAGAACGCGCTGAAGTAGATCGGAGGATGCTTGAGATCGCGCGTGATCTGGTGATCGGAAGAGCGGTAATTGGGTGACCAGTGTTCGATGAGCATAGACAAGCATCAGGAACTCAAGGACAGAACAAAAGCGTTTGCGCTGCGAGTAATCAAGATGTCGCACGCATTGCCGAAAACTCGTGAAGCCAATGTGATCATGCAACAGCTACTCCGATCCTCCACTTCAATAGCTGCAAACTACAGAGCAGCGGGGCGAGCGCGATCAAAGGCTGAATTCATCTCGAAGCTGGGTATCGTGATTGAGGAGGCTGACGAAACTGTCCTGTGGCTCGAGTTTCTTGCGGACAGCGGAATTGTACAAGCCAATAAGTTGCGTGAACTATTGAATGAAGCCAACGAGTTGCTCTTAATTTTCTCAGCGTCTCGGAGCACCGCGAAGACATAGCTCGGCTCTTCCGATCACCAGATCACCCGATCACGCGCGATCACCCGATTTTAAAAGGCTCATCCAAGCTCTTGCTCTGGCCGGTAAACAGCTCCGCCCCATTCTCCGTAATTCGCATATCGTCTTCCAAACGCACGCCGAATTCTCCCCGAATATAAATCCCTGGCTCGTCGCTGAAGGTCATGTTGGGAGCCAGAGGCAGCGTATTTCCGCGCACGAGATACGGCCACTCGTGGCCATCCATGCCGATTCCGTGTCCCACGCGATGTGTGAAGTGCTTGTAATCCGGGCCGTAGCCCGCATCGGTGATCACTTTGCGCGCGGCTGCATCCACAGCCTGGCATTGCACCCCCGGCTTGGCCGCCGCCAGCGCCGCTGATTGTGCCTTATACACAATCTCAAACACCTGTTTCATCTTGTCTGTCGGCCTGCCCAGGACCACCGTCCGGCTGATGTCGGATTCATACCCTTCAACCCCGCATCCGCCGTCCATCAGCAGGATGGTGCCTTCGCGAATCACCTGCGGCTTGGCCGATCCATGCGGCAAAGCCGAATTCTCCCCCACCTGTATGCTCGCGCCGCCCTGGAATCCCTGCTGCGCGTGCGCGGCCTGAACCATGGCGCCAAAATCGTTCTGTGTCATGCCTTCTTTGGTGGAAAGATACGCCGCTTCATAAGCCGCCAGCGTCACCTCATTCGCCAGCTTCATCAGTTGCAGTTCGTGCTGGCTCTTGATCATGCGGCAGCCTGCTGTGACCGGCGTCGCGCTCACAAAATGCAGCCCCGGCGCCGCCTTGCTCAGTCCTTCGCTGAAGACGTAGCGCACCGTCTCTTCCATACCCATGTTGCCGCCGCTAAGTTTTCTGTCCTTCAACCCTTCGGCAATCCGCTGATACGGGCTTTCATCTTCCTGCCACGTGCGCACCTCGGCATTGTTTCCTCCGGGACCGCCGGCAATCTGCTCCCGCGCGCGGTCTTCTTCAAACGCCGGGCACACATAGAAAGGATTGCCTTTCACGGGCAGGATGATGGCAAACAGCCGCTCGCTCATCCACCAGTGAATGTTGGTGAAATACACCAGGGACGTTCCGCCGGTGATCATGATGGCGTCAATCTTGTTCGCCGCCATCAGTTGTCGCGCCTTCTCGATCCGCTGCTCGCGCTCGGCCGTGGTAATGGGCTTCGCCTCCGCTTTGCGCGATTTCAAGTTGGCGATCGGATCAGGCAGCTTGCTGCCGCTCTCGCCCTGGATGGCAAACGCGCTGCCGGGCTGTGCCAGTGCGACTGTGGTTGCGAGTCCAACGTTCTGCAGAAAGCTGCGGCGTGAAAATGGCATCAACTATGGCTCCTGGATGAAAAATCGGGCGATCCAAAACCTTACCACGGATGAAGCAGATCAAAGCACGTCCATGCATGTGATCCGTGAAATCCGTGGTGAGGTTTTTCTCGTCTTTCTCCGTGTCTCCGTGGTAGGTTCTTGGTCAGTTCCCTGAAGCCTGCTTCTCGGTAAATTTCTTCACGTCTGCCGGCGTTCCTTTCAGCAGATCACGCAGGACGGTCACCTCCGCCGTCATGCCAGTCTTGAGTGAGGGCTCTGCCACCGGCGCGAACAACGGTGAATGATTGCTGGGCAACTGTCGGCCTGCGGCCTTCGCCTCCGCCAGCTTCTGCGGATCGGCAACCCCGAGCGTGAAATAGAACGATGGAAGCCCCTGCTCCACAAACACCGCATAATCCTCAGAGGTCATGACGGGCTCTTCCGTCACAACAGTTCCCTTGCCCAACACGCCTTCCAGCGTCTCTGCCAGATGGCGTGTCAGTACAGGATCGTTATAGACCGCGCCCGTGGATTCGTATTTTTCCACCAGCGGCATTTTTTCCGCGCCAGCCGACATGGCTTCGCCTTTGGCCACACGTTCAATCGCCATCAGCAGATGCTGCCGCACCTCGGGTTTATAGGAGCGCACCGTGAGCCCCATCTGGGCGTCATCGGGAATAATGTTGTTCTTCGTTCCAGCCTGGATGTATCCAACAGTGATCACGGCGGCGTCGCCCGGCTTGATCTCACGCGCCACAATCGATTGCAACGTCACCGCGATTCTGGCGGCGATCAGCACCGGGTCCACCGTGGTCTGCGGCTGCGCCCCGTGCCCGCCTTTGCCATAGACGGTGATGCGAATAGAGTCGGCGGTGGCCTTTGCGTATCCCGGCGTGATTCCCACTCTTCCGACGGGAAGACCATTCGTGTCGTGCATGGCAACGCCTATGTCGGGCCTGGGAAAGCGCGTAAACAGACCGTCTTTAATCATCCTGTCCGCGCCGGTAATGGTTTCTTCCGCCGGCTGGCCCACCAGCATCAGCGTTCCGTGCCATGAATCTTTGCTCCGCGCCATGATGGCTGCGGTGCCCCACAACGCCGCCATGTGGACGTCATGCCCGCAGGCGTGCATAACAGCAACGTCTCGCCCGTTGTCGTCTTTGCTGTGCGCTTTACTCGCGTAGGAAAGTCCGGTCTTCTCCTCCACCGGCAGGCCATCAAGTTCGGTGCGTAACATCACCGTCGGCCCCGGACCGTTCTTCATGATGGCGACAATACCGGTCCCGCCAACGTGTTCCGTAACCTCGTACCCCAGCGTGCGCAGCCGGGTGGCAAGCTCCGCGGCAGTCCGCGTCTCATGCGACGAAAGTTCCGGATGCTCGTGCAGGTCCACGTATAAGGTCTGCGCGTCGGGAAGAACTGAGCTGACCTGCTTATCGAGCGGCGAGTTTTGCGCTAACGCGCCAACCCCGATCAGACATAAAACTAACACTGAAAAAGCGGTAAGCCTTAGAGCGCTGAAGCGGCTGATGGAAAGCATGGTGGCCTCCTTTTTGACTGGATAGAGTACCACCACACTTCCCAGGCAGAACATCGGCGCGAGAAAAATGGCAGCCTTATTCGTCCCTGAGAGCTTCTATCGGCTGCACCGCCGCGGCCCGCCGGGCTGGAATCACTGCCGCCAGAGCTCCCACCACGATCAACAGGAGCGCCACCCCGGCATAGGTCCAGCCATCCAACGGCTGCACTTGATAGAGAAAGCTCTTCACCAATCTGCCTGCCCACAGCGCGCATATCACGCCCAATACCAGGCCCGCGACCACCAGCGCAAGACCTTGTTTCAGGAACATGCCAAGAATCCTCTCTCGCGTGGAGCCCAGCGCCATACGCACGCCAATTTCGCGCCTCCGGTAGCTCACCAGTTGCGCCAGCACTCCGTAGAGTCCCGCGATCACCATCAGCACGGCCATGCCGGCAAATGAGCCGGTAAGGTAAAGTCCCAGCCGCTGGCTGAAATTGCTCGCGTCCACAATTTCCTGCATGGTTTGGAAGTTATCCAGGGCAAAGTCCGGCGCGGTCTGTTTAAAAACACTTCGCATCTGCGGCGCGACGGCAATGTCTCCATGCGTTTTCACCGCGAAAAAGACAACGGTCTTTATCAGAAGCTGATAATAGAGAGAGGTAGCCGGCACCTGTTCATAAGGCACCATCAGCAGCGGCCTTGGTGACTGCGAAACAGCAGAATCAACCTGGTCGCCGATGACTCCAACAATCGTGTAAGGTTTGACGGCTCCGGTACCTTCGCCGCCCAGGTCGATCTGCTGCCCCAGCGGGTCTTTTTCCACAAAATATTTCCGGGCCAACGTCTCATTGATCACCACGACGTAAGGGGCATTTGCGCTGTCGTCGTTGCTGATCATCCGTCCTCGGATGACCGGAGTTCCCATCAGCCGTTCATATCCACTGCTCACCGCCGCAATACGCGCCTGAAGGGTATGGGCAGGGTCATCGGGCCGGCCAACAATCTTAAAGCTGGTATTCATGTTGATGCCCGATAGAGGCGGCGCGGAAATCAAGGCTGCCTCCTGGACGCCGGGAACATGCCGCATGCGTTCCAATGTTGGCTGATAGAAGAGCGTTGCAACCGAGGCTGGGGTCTTCTCGGTGACCCGTGACACGCTCATGTTGCCGAAGCCCGCGGCATCAGCAGGCATAGCAGTGAAGGTGCTCACACGGGTCACATCAAAGCCGAGCCGGCTGTGCTCCAGGTTCCACAGCGTGTGAAAAAGCAATCCTGTCGCTATCAGCAACACCGCCGATAGTCCAACTTCCAGCGCAACCAGCCAGCCGCTCACGCGCGAGCCAATGGAACGCGATCCCAGGCCGCGCGATGCAGACTGCAATGCCGGCTGAGGATCGGTCCGCGCCACAAAGAGCGCCGGCAGCATTGAGGTCAAAACTGTTGTAATGGTCGCAATGGCCGCCAGCATCAGCACCACCGGCCAGTGCAACGCAATGGTCTCGCCGCGCGGGATCGTATCCTGGGGCAGCTTGTGGAGAGCGGTGATGGCAAACCAGGCCAGGGCAAATCCAACGGCGCATCCCAGCGCGCTGAGCAATCCGCCTTCAACAAACAGTTGCCGCACCAGCCTGAACTGGCCCGCGCCCAACGCAGCCCGAACCGCAAACTCCTGCTGCCGGCCGAGACACCGCGCAATCAAAAGATTGGCAACATTGCCGCAAGCGATTAACAGCACCAGGCCGAGCGCGACCACCAGCGCCAGAAAAACTTGACGCACCGACCCGGCCATCATCTGTTGGTAATTGACGATTCGAAACTCAATGTCCTTCCCTTTTTCAGGATCGATCTGGTGGATGTGCTGAGCAATGGCCGCCAGCTCGGCTTGCCCCTGGGCAAGAGTCACGCCCGGTTTGAGCCCAGCGATGATGTAAAAGAAGTGACTGCCACGGTCCTTCTGCATCTCTGTTGTCGCCTGGATGGGCAGCCAGAGTCCCTTGTATAAATCCTGCCCCATGGATTCGGGGAAACGAAAGCCCGCAGGCATCACGCCTACAACCGTTCTGGGCTTGCCATTGACGCGTATGGTCTTGTTCGCGATGTCGCGATCGGCGTTAAAGGCCTGCCGCCACAGTCCTTCTGAGAGAAGGACAGCTTGCGGACCGCCGGTTTGTCCCTCATCCTCAGTGAACGTGCGGCCCAGCAGCGGCTGAACGCCCAGCAGTTTGAACACATTCGGCGTGACACCGGGCGTAACCACACTCACGGAACCTTCCTTGCCCTGCACCACGCCCACGTCTTCAGAAACTAGAGCAACATTCTCCAGCATCTGTGCTTGTTGACGTACGTCACGGTAGGTAACCCATGACGTGGCTTGAAATCCCTCCCCTTCCGGCGACCCAACGTAAACCAATCTGTCCGAGTGCTGGTAAGGCAGTGGCCGCAGAAGCACGCTTTCGATCACGGTGAACATAGCAGTGTTTGCGCCAATACCCAGGGCCAGGGTCACAACTGCCAGAGCCGCGAATCCCGGCGCCTTCCGCAGTTGGCGCATCGCATAGCTAATTTCCTGTAGCAAAGTGGACATCCCGTCCCTCCACATCCTTACCTTTTCATGCTGAATTTCAGACCCAACAAGTCTAATTCAGCGGGAGTATTAAGGCGCTCCGCATTGCCGGTGAAACCTCTTCAAAAACTTAATTTCAGAGGGAAACTGCTGGGCCAGAACTGCTGGGGCAACCTGCTTCCAGCAGCAGCTATCACATGCTCAGATCAGGCCGTCGTCTGCGCCGCGGATGGCCTGGGGCCCAGGAGTTCCCATGTCGCTCTCACGTCTGGCAGGAAGCTGTTGTGTGTTGTCTCTCTCATTGCTGATTTCCGCCTGTGCCGGCCTTGGCGGCGGTTCTGCTCCCACGCCGACTCCCACACCGGTAATTGCCGGAAGCCTGACCACGTCGATAAATCACATTGTGCTTTTCATGCAAGAGAACCGCTCCTTCGATCATTATTTCGGCCAACTGAATGCTTACCGGGCAAAGCAAACGCCTCCTCTCCCGCAGGACGTGGACACGTGGACCTCGGGGACCGACAAGACCCCGGCAAATGTTTCCACTCCCGGCTACGATCCGGTTACAGGAAAAGCTGGTCCGCCCATTAAAGCGTTCCACATGCAAAGCGCGTGCTCGGAAAACCTGACGCCCTCATGGAATGAGACCCATCGCATCTGGAACCTGTTTCACACGGGCAGCGGGGTCTTCACCATGGATGGCTTCGCTTTCATTGAAGGAAAATTTGCTCATGATGAGTTTGTGAATGGCCAGCCCAATTTCACTGATTTCACCGGCAAACGCGCCATGGGCTTTTATGACGACACGGACCTGCCGTTTTATTACTTCATGGCCTCAAACTTTGCCACGTCCGATCGCTGGTTTTCTCCTGCTCCCACACGCACGCATCCTAACCGCTTTTACTGGATGGCGGCCACTTCGCAGGGCCTTGTAGTGCCTCCACTGCAGCAGATCACCGCGAAGACGATCTTTGAGGTGATGGACAACAACCACATCTCCTGGAAAATCTACACCGTGGATGGACATACCTATTTCTCATACTTCGCTTACTTCAACGGTCATCACGCTAATGTGGTCCCGTTAAGCCAATACTTTACCGACGTCAAAAATGGAACGCTTCCCCAGGTTGCGTATATCGAAACCGGAATCGAAGTGAACGAGGCAAGCAGCAGCGGCGTGGATGAGCACCCAAAAAGCCATATCCAGCTGGGCGCGCAATTTGCGGCCAGACTGATCAATGCGCTCATGAACAGCCCGTCATGGAAAGACAGTGTCATGATTGAAACATTCGATGAGGGCGGCGGCCTTTACGACCACGTGGGGCCAGTCGCTGTCCCAAGTCCTGACGGCATCGCCCCGATCATGCCGTCCACAAACCAGCCGGGCGACTTTACCCTGACCGGTTTCCGCGTCCCGCTGATCGTGATCTCGCCGTTTGCCAAAAAGAACTTCGTGTCTCATACCCCCATGGACTACACTGCCGCGCTCAAACTGATTGAAACGCGCTTCCATTTACCAAGCCTGACCGCGCGCGATGCTGCCATGCCCGATATGACCGAGTTCTTCGATTTTTCAACCACTACAGGGCCCTGGGCTACACCGCCTTCTCCGCCGCAGCAGCCGGTGAACATGCCTTGCACGTTTGGGGTCCCCTCGGGATAAAAAATCTGGACCGAACGATAATCTTTCCTTCTGTCTTCCTGTCTATGACGACAACGGCCGGTGTCAACCGGAAAAAAGGCGTACGGGGGTATGGCGCTGGAAACGCCGTCAAGGGCGCCCGGTGTTGGCGTTCATCTTGACCCTTGACGGCGTTTCCAGCGCCCCCACCATCGAGCGAGGTTGGAAGCGAAGCGCCTTTGCTTTTAGCTGAGCTTCCAACCTTAGCTGAAAAGGTTTTGCCTTTGCTTTTTGTGCTCATGACCAAGAACTCGCAGTTTTGCTAAAACCACTTTCGGTAGTTCCACCAACCATCTATTCGGTCCAACCTGCGACCATGATTCCTGAATGCAAACTCCCGCCGTGCTCACCTACTGACGGGAGGCAGGGGGCCTACTCAAGCGCTCGGCCTTAACTTCGGCCACAGGAAGACTCTGGCTCCCCTGCATGCGAACTACCTCTGGATGGGGCTTCTGCGTTCGCGCCATCCAGTACAACCGCACCGCCAGCTTACGGGCCACTGCTACTTTGGCCACGCCGTGGTGCTTCTTGGCCTTCAGTCGGGCATACGCCCGGGCCAAGTTCTTATCTCCT
>DASSXL010000026.1:0-7053 GCA_035703825.1 Candidatus Angelobacter sp. | reverse complement strand
GGTCAGCCGGTTTTGCGCTTTGTGTTTGGAAAGTTCAAGGAAGGTCCGGCTTATGGCCGCGAGCACAACTACACGTGCGAGACGACGGCTGAAAATCTCTGGAGCAAGAAAATCGATGCGGTGTTTTCACTGTACTTATTTGATAAGAGCAACGTCCGCATAGGCGAGGGCTATGTGCAGGTCAGCAACGTAGGGCCTGGAGAAATAATTAAGTTTCAGACTTCGTTCCATGCGGCTGGAGTTCCGGTAACGCTTAAGCTGGTTCCGCAGACATTGCCTCCTGAGCTTCGGGCCCAGGCGCCGCCCCGGAAGATCGCCATTACAGTCAACTCAATTCCGCAGGGTGCGGCGCTCAAAGTAGATGGAGAAGACTCGGGAACAACGCCGAAGATCGTGCACGTCACTCCCGGAAAACATGTGCTGGAGTTCAATAAAGAAGGCTTTAATGCAGGCAAGTTTCCGCTGGAAATCAGCCAGGACGACGCCTCCGGCGGCAGCGTGAGCTATGAATTGGGTACGCTGGCCCATGACACAGTTGAACTCCGGGACGGCGGCGTTCTGGTGTGCGACGTAGAGTCAATGTCCGCAACCGAGGTTGTGGTCCGCGTTGGCGGCGCGTTGGAGCGCATGGATCGAAACAAGGTCAAGCGCATGTTGCTGGTGGAACGCGACCCGCCGACTCGCTAGTCCGCTCATTGCGATCCATTTGCAGAATATCGATACCGGCGCTGCCATTTTGTGCAATCACTCATCGCTGGTAAAATCTAAACAGGCAGTTTCTTCCCACTCGTGGGGCTATAGCTCAGCTGGGAGAGCGCATCGTTCGCAACGATGAGGTCGTCGGTTCGATCCCGACTAGCTCCACCATTCTAACCATCTAAAGAAGCAAGCTATAGGTTACTGTGCGTCTGGGAGACGTACCTATAAGGGATTCTCTGCCTGTTAAGCACGAGAGATGAGAAATCTAGCAAGCACGTCCTGAAGGTCCTGGTACAGCCGGGATTTTCTTAAAAAATCGCAGGCGCCGTTCTCGTGGCATACCTGCCGCAGGCCTGGAATTTCATGGGCTGTGACGATCACGACCGCCATTCTGGGAAAGCGCTGTCGAATTTTCGAAGTGGCTTCCAATCCATTCATTCCTTCCATTTGTAGATCCATGAGCACCAGGTCAGGGTGTAGTTCCGGGACCAATGCGAGCGCCTCAAGCCCGCTTCGTGCGGTGCCGATCAGACAAAAGCCGGGTATAGTCTCAAAAAACGCTTCAAGACTGGACAGAAATTCTGGGGAGTCGTCGATTGCAAGTACTCGGGTGTGTCTTACGGCGCCAGGTATCTTTGGATTGCTCCTTCAGCCTTAGACTCCTCCGTCTTATCCTGCCACACAACGGGACTTCCGCTAACTTCAGTGGAGCCCGGTCATGGATCTTTGATCATTGATCTTGATCATCGGATCCTTTGGCCGTTCTGGGAGGCCGCTCAAAAGCTACCAGATTGCCTACCCGGAAAGCGGCGCGCCACTGAAAAAGACATGCTGTCGCCAAGGATAACTACATGTTGCATGAGATTGCATCGGGTGAAAAGGTGACTTTCTGCACGGTAAAGGGGGAGACCCTTTAGGCCAAAGCACGGGCCGAAGAACGTTCTGGCCGGGATACGGGCAATTCGACCTGGATTGTTGTACCGTTGCTGCCCGTCTCAATGGCCAACCGGCCTTTGAGGAGCCTTGCCCGTTCGCGCATGGAGCCCAAGCCGACGCCGTTGCGGTCCAGGCCCGGCGAGATTCCGCGCCCCTTGTCGGCGATTTGCAGCCGCAGAATGCTGCCATCATAGGAAATCTGAATCGCCGCTGTGGTGCTGCCGGAGTGACGCTGAACATTGGAAAGCGCTTCCTGCATGATGCGGAAGACCGCCAGTTCAACATCGAATCCCAGATTATCGAGCTCTCCCTGACGATTCAGGGTCACCTGAATTCCCGTCCGTCTGGCAAAACCTTCGATATATCCTTGCAGCGTCAGGCCGAGGCCCAATTCCTCCAGCAAAGGCGGATGTAGCAAGTATGAGACCGTTCGCAATTCATTGGCGCCCTGCTCAGCCAGGCGCATCCACTCCTCCAGTACCGCGGGTGAGATGGAACTCGGGTCGCGGGACATGCGTCCCATATGCAACGACAGAGTAACCAGATTCTGGGTGGCGCCATCGTGCAGCTCCCGGGCCAGGTTGCGGCGCTCTTCTTCCTGCACACGCATCATGCGCCGGGAGAGGTCCTGTATCTCTTCCTCCGCCCGTTTGCGTTCCACAATTTCCAATTGCAGGGACTGGTTTGCCGTCTCAATCTCTGCCGTGCGCTCGTAAACACGCTCTTCTAGTTCCTCGTGTGATTTCATGAGCTGCTCTTCGGCGCGAACCGCATCCGTCACATCGCTGCAGATAAGGGTGAAGATGGTTTCACCGGCAATGCTTAACTTGGAGATGGAGGCAGCCATGTGGAATTCGCTGCCGTCTTTGCGAAGGCCAAGAACGCGCCGGCGGTCCGACATCAAGAGATTGTTTTTGTCCGAGCGGGCGAAGCGGGCAACATGCTCGTCATGGGCCTTTCGAAAACGCTCGGGGATCAGCAACTCCATGGGTTGGCCCAGAATCTCCGCGGCGGTGTAACCAAAAATATTTTCAGCCGCCTGGTTAAAAAGCGTGATCTTATGGCCTGCATCCATGGAGATTACGCCCTCCGCGGAAATGGCCAGGATCCCGGAAAACCGGCGCTGGGAGACGCGCAGCGATTCGCCGATGCGCGCAATTGCCATGAGCATCAAGCCTGCCGCCACACCGAAGAAAAGCGTTGCCGCAGCCAGGCTGGAGCGCATTTCGTTCATGGCCTCCGGCTTGGGCCACACACGCAGATGCCAGGTGGTGCCCGGCATGTGGACATTGGTATCCTGCGCCCACTCCGCAAGATTCTCGTTATTGCTTCCCACCAGGCGGAAGACCTGAGTACCCTGTTCTTCAACAGCTACAGAGAAATTAAGCTTTTCGATATCGTTGAACATGGTGTTCAAAGACCGGTAAGCATCAAAGTAGCCCAGAACAAAGCCGCGGAACCTGCCCGTCTGGAAAATCGGCACTGCAGATATCCACTGCTTTTCGCCGGCAGAGGAAACTACAATGTTCGATAGCACGGCCTCCTTTGAATTTATTGCGTCCCTTAGCAGGCGTTCCCGAGGCCCGGCTCCCGCCAAAGGAATTCTTTGCCCTGGAGTACGCGATGTCCAGCGCTCCTGGTATTTAGGATCGAGCCACTCAATGGCGAGACAGCCAGGATGATGCTCCAGATAGAGGCTGGCAAGGGTCGACCATTCCACATAAGTGGGTTCTCTAAACTCCCACATTCTTGCCAGGCGAACTTGACCCAGGAGCCATGATTCCATGTCAGAGTTCAAATCCGCCGAGATGGCAGAAGTTGCCAACCGGGTCATGCGGTGGATGTGATCGCGCTCATTGATCTTGGCGAAGTACCAGGCCGCGCATGTCCCAATGACAGTACCTGCCATCACCGTCAGCACGACAGGCGACAGTGTAAGACGCAAAGCTCTCCGAATTCTGCTCATGGCAGAGCTTCCTGTTTGGGGGTGTCTTATAACCGAGTTAACTGGCAGATGATGAGAGCGAGCCAGTTCCTGGCGATTTTCAAAATTCCGCGCTTGCCCTATTTTCCTCTAATTATACTCGGGCGAACTTAAAAAACGCTTAACGCAACATTAGAACTTTTAATGAATGAAGTCGTTTTTCATGATTAAAAGATTGATAAGTTCAGTGTAAGCTAAGCACCGTTATTGCTGCAGCTCGTTATCCCAGGACCACATTTGTAAATTCAGCTTTGTCGCAGTCAGGGTTTTGCTATGCCCAACTTCCGGTTGCAGATTCCCTTGGATTCCGGGTCTTAGGGGGTATGAATGGCAGTTCGAGTGTTAATCGCGGACGATCATGAAATGTTCCGCCAGGGGTTGCGCGTTCTTCTGGAAGAAGAAGGGTTCCAGTTTGTCGCGGAAGCGTCCAATGGCCGCGAAGCGGTGCAACTCTGTGAACAGCACCATCCTGAGGTTGCCATTCTCGACATTGGCATGCCCTTGTTGAATGGAATTTTTGCGGCCCGGGAGATCATAAAATCGAATCCGCGGACCAAGGTCGTGCTCCTTACCCAACATACTGAAGACCAGATGGTCCTGGAGAGCTTGCGGTCGGGGGTAACCGGGTATGTCCTCAAAACCAGGGCTTCAAGCGAACTGGTGCACGCTCTTCGCGCGGTTTGCCGCGGAGAGATGTATCTGACGCAAAGCATTTCCCGAACCGTCGTCCAGGCGTTCCTGACGAAAGACTCTCTTCCGGAGCGGCCGCTGAGCGATCGCGAACGGCAGGTCTTGCAACTAGTTGCGGAAGGAAAGACCAACAAGGAAATCGCATCGCTGCTGGGTATCAGCGTCAATACGGCAGAGTCCCACCGCACTAACCTGATGGAAAAGCTGGACATCCACGATACTGCTGGCTTGGTTCGTTACGCGCTGCGCAATGGCGTGATCCAGTAAACCAAGCCCCTTTCCATAATAATAAGGAGAAGCTGCCCCGCGCCCTGGCCACGGAGCATCCCCGTCTATCCGCGCCAGATTCCCGTCCGGACTTAATCAGTGGTCCGTAGATGCCCTCTCGCTCCCCCAACTTATCCGGCACAAAACCACCCGAATCTCCCGGCATGACGGGATGGCGCTTAAGAGACCTATCCCTCACACTGCCACTGTGAATTTGCCGCTTTTCGAACAATAGCAGCATTCCAGGTTGCTGCGTATCAGGCCGAAAGAAAATCTACGAAATGCCGGCATGACGGAGAAGACTCTCATGACAAAAACAGAACGCCAGCAAATCGAAACCGCCCGGGTCGGAGGCGCAACGCAGCGGCGCGGGGCCTCGACCCGAAACATTCTACTCACTTTATTGCTAATAATTCTGCTGCCTGTATTTGCGGCAGCGCAGTTGCCGGTCCCTCCATCTTCACAGTTTGACGTCACCGGCTTTCTTCAAACCGCCACGCTGGGAGGCCCCGGTAGCGGCACCGGTTCCGGCGCGCATCAGGGCGGGTTTATCACCGTGAATGACCAGGTGATCACCGTGCCTTCAGAAACCATCGTGATCCTGCCTGCCAATGCCCTTACATGGGAGGAGCTTTTTGCCCTGTCACCAGCCCCCTATACCGGGGCGGCTACGGGTATGGCCCTGAACGATGTTCCAGCGCCTCTGACCACCTACGAAGCGCACGTAATCGGCAACCGCGTGCTGGGCGGCGCGGGTGGCGCTGACGTATACATTGCCGGGCTTATTTACATTTCCCAGCAAGCCTTGAACTCGGGTGCGGGATACATCAACTGCATCAACTACACGACCGGCGAGCTGCGCGTAGGTGGCCTAATCGGCAATTGTGCCACCGGCGCAAGGGTGCAAATTAATGATCCGGTGATTACCACCGCCGGAGATGTCGCGCTTGGCACCGGACGTTACAGCCGGGGACAAACGCCCGACGCGCGGTTCCAGGTGGACCAGGACAACCCCACCATCGCCTCCGCCACCGGCTTTCCGATGTGCGTGCCCCGTGTTCTGGCCGATCCGAATATTGCCGGCAACCCCGATGATGCGGCATGCCCTGTGACGCAGAGACCGTTGGTCGGAAATCCGGCGATCACCTGTTTGTTCCCAACAACGGTTGGCGCGCGATGCACCAACTTCACCATGCGCGTTCCGGGAGGCGGCACGCCAGATCCGACCATTCAGGCGCCATTCGAAGTTGGCGATTGGGTGACCTATGCGGGAACACTGGTGCAGGATTGCCTTATCACCGGCTGTCCGGGTGGTGGTCCAACCGCAGGCCCCTGGCCGGCGGCTGGAACGGCTGGAACTTATATCTCAGCCCACACGATTAGCAATAACGCTGCTATCTACACAGCTCCGGGCACCAATCCGGCTTATGTCGCGACCGAGGTGACCATCGTCGGGACTGGAGGATTGACGGTGGTGGGCGCCGGCGAAGCTACCGCGCGCACCCGCTTTGAAGGCATGACGACCGATGCCGATCCGACCGGAGCGGCCCAGAGGATCATCCATCTGTATGGGGTCGATTTCAACCCCCTCACCGGCGCGACGACCGACCGTGATTTTGGCACCATCAGCGTCGATCCGGGCCCGGAAAATGGCTTGGGCGCGGTGAAGGGCCGCTGGCGCTTCCGTCCGCCGTGTCTGCCAAACGGGCAAGTTGCCACGGTCAAGAACTGCGTGATGAATGCTGCGGATACTTTCCTGCCGCCGCCGCGCGAAGTTCGAGCGGTGATTCAGGGCGCGTTTACCGCTCCGATTGGCCCGGGGTCGCCCAGATCGGCCAACGGAATCGTCTATGGCCAGTATCACGCTCCGATTCTGGAATACATCTTCCCGGAGAACGTTCCCGGCACCGCGATTCCCGAGAACAACTTCAACACCATGCCATTCCTGGCTCAGGGCGGATATAGCTCATCGGCGGGTACGCTGGTGGGCCAGCTCAATCCCTGGCCCAGCAACGTTGTTCCAACCATAACCTGCACACCGGCAGTCGCCAACGCTGGAGGGCCATACGCAGCTAACTCCGGGCAGACTATCCCCGTCAGCGGCGCCGCCATCGGAACACAGCCCATCACCTTTGCCTGGACGGCGACAGGTGGAACATTCGCAAATCCCAGCTTGCCCGTGACCGATTGGACAGCGCCTCAAGTGGCTGTCTCGACTACGTTCAGCCTGACGCTCACGGCCACCAATTGCGGCGGCGCTTCGAGCTCGACCACGACCGTGACCGTCGCTGCAGCGTCGGCTCCGACCGTGAATCCTATTCCCAATCAGTCAGTGGTTTCCGGAGCGGCAGGCACTTTCAACGTCACCGGCTCTGATCCCAATGTGCCGCCGGCGACGCCGCTTGCCTGGACGATCAGCCAGGCTGGAGCGCCCGCTCTGCTCAGCCTGACGATCGCTCCCACTGGTTCTACCAGCG
>DASSXL010000200.1:0-11076 GCA_035703825.1 Candidatus Angelobacter sp. | reverse complement strand
ACCTGCATTCATGCGTGTCAAAACATAGACGCCTGTGTCCCTGCAGACACGCAGCTGAGGTCACACCACGAAATACTTTGCCTGCGGATGATGAACAATAATTGCCGAAGTCGACTGTTCCGGCTCCATGTGGAAACCGCTGGTCAACAGCACGCCGATGTTTTCTTCGGGCTTCAGCAGCGCAAACAGCTTGGTCTGGTCCTCCAGGTTCGGGCACGCGGGATATCCAAATGAATAGCGCGACCCGCGATACTTCTGGTGGAACAGGTCTCCCACTCGCGGCGCGTCTTCTCCGGCGATTCCCAGCTCTTCCCTGATCTGCTTGTGGAACAACTCAGCCAGCGCTTCTGCCGTTTCCACGCTCAGGCCATGCAGGTAGAGATACTTGGTGAACTCACCGGCATCGAACAGCTTTTTCGTCTCCTCTGAAGCCCGGCTGCCAACGGTGACTATCGAAAGCCCTATCACATCGTACTTGCCGGAGTTTTGGGGCACAAAAAAGTCTGCAATAGAAAGCTTGCGTCCTTCGCGCTGGCGTGGGAAGGTAAACCGCGCAATCACGTTGCGCGTCTCCGGCATGTCAAACAGCAACACGTCGTTGCCGTCGGCATAGCAGCCAAAATAGCCATACACGACTTTGGGCTCAAACCAACCCTTGGCGATCACTTCCTCTTGCAGTTCAGAGAGCACCGGAACATACTTTTCTTCCACGATCCGCAGATAGTCGGCCTGCGACGCGGTTTTCAACTGCCACTGGTTTTTGAACAACGCCGTGTGGTTGATGTACTTGAACACTTCATTCAGGTCAAAGTCCCTGCGCACGCGGACGCCATAAAACGGCGGCACCGGAATATTCGGCGCAGGCTGCACCGCCGACGACCGCTCCGTGCTGGTAGAGCTTTCCGCTCCGGCAATCATCGTGGTCTTGGCGAACTCTTTCACCGTCCTGCCTTCCTGCAAGCGCTTTTCCCGCTCCCCGTTGCTCGACGTCAAATCGTCCATCAGGTGCAGGCCGGTAAACGCGTCGTCGGCGTAAAACACTGAGTTCGCATACTCGCGCCGCAGATCGTCTTCCACGTATTTGCGCGTCAAAGCCGCGCCTCCGCAGATCACCGGATAGTCCAGAGCCTGCGCCTGCAAATCCTGGATCACATACTTCATCTCCAGAGTGGACTTCACCAGCAGTCCGCTCAACCCAATGGCATGCGCGCTATGCTTCTTCGCCGCGGCGATGATCGAGTCCGAAGGCTGCTTGATTCCCAGGTTCACGACCTTATAGCCGTTATTGGTAAGAATAATGTCCACCAGATTTTTCCCGATGTCGTGGACATCGCCTTTCACCGTGGCCAGCACCAGCGTGCCCTTCTGGTTGCCTTCTTTCTTCTCCATCTTCGGCTCAAGATAGGCCACAGCCTGCTTCATCACGCCGGCGGAATCCAGCACGGATGGCAGCTGCATCTTGCGCGCGCCAAACAATTCGCCCACCGTCTTCATGCCGTCGAGTAGGACCGTGTTGATGATCTCCAGCGGCGAATATTTTTGCAGAGCATCGTCGAGAATTTGCTCCAGCGTCTGCTTCTGCGCGCCATCGCCCAGTGCCTTTTCGCCATTGATGATGCAGCGCTTCAGCTTGTCCTCGACCGAAAGCGATTCCAGCGGGGCTGCTTCCACCTGCGGCTGCTTGTCCAGCCCGGTGAAATGCTGCATGTAAATCTGCAGCGGATCGCCCGCCGATTTGTCGTAATAAATCAGCTTGCGCGCCAGGTCCACTTCAATCTGCGGGATCTTATATAAAGGATAGATTTTGGCGTAGTTCACAATCGCCATATCCAGCCCGTAATCCACGGCTTCCTTCATGAAGACGCTGTTCAGCACCCGCCGCGCGTAGGTATTCAGCCCAAATGAAATATTGCTCACGCCCAGGATCGTCTTCACGTCCGGCAGCTCTTGCTTGATGCCCTTGATCGCGTTCAGCGTCTCCATGCCTGCCGTGCGATAGTCGTCCTGGCCGGTGGAGATCGGCAGCGTCAGCGCGTCAAAGATGAGGTCGATTGGACGAATGCCGTATTTTTCCGTGGCAAGTTTGAATATCCTTTTGGCGACTGCGACTTTCTTCTCCGCTGTCAGCGCCATGCCGTCTTCGTCAATCGTCAAGGCGATCACCGCTGCGCCGTACTTCTTGGCCATCGGCAGCACTTTGGCGGTGCGCTTCTCGCCATCCTCAAGATTGATGGAGTTGATAATGGCCTTGCCCGGAATACGCTTCAGCGCCTCTTCAATCACGTCGGCTTCGGTTGAATCCACCAGCACCGGCGCAGGCACGCGCGTGGCCACCTTCTCCAGGATCGAAGTCATGTAGCGCTTTTCGTCTTCGCCCACAATGGCCGTGCACAGGTCCAGCATATGTGAGCCTTCCGCCACCAGCTTCTTCGCCAGCGCCAGAATGTCGTCATACTTGCCTTCGCGCACCATGTTCTTGAAGGCTTCCACCCGCGTGGTGGTATTCATCTCTTCCGCTACGATCAGCGGCTTGGGATCAAGATCGAGCGGCATGGTGCTGTAGGCGCTTGACGCGGAAGGAGTCACTTGCACTTCGCGCTTGGCCGGCTCCAGGTTTGCGCAAAGATCGGCAACGGCCTTGATGTGGACCGGCGTGGTGCCGCAGCATCCGCCAACAATGCGGACGCCATATTCCGTGATGAACTTCTTGTGCCACTCGGCGAGCGATTGCGGCGTCAGCCGGTAATGCGCCACACCGCCCACGTTCTCCGGCAATCCCGCATTCGGCAGGATGGAAATTTCTTTCGGAGCGTTGTGCGCCAGGTAGCGCACCGCATCGTTCATCTCTTTCGGGCCCGTCGCGCAGTTCAGGCCGATAATTTCGCAATCAAAAGGCTCCAGCGCCGTCTCCGCTGCGCCAATTTCCGTGCCCAGCAGCATCGTGCCAGACTCCTGCAACGTCACCTGCGCCTGCACCGGAATGCGTTTGCCCCGCTGCTTCATGGCCTCGAAAGCCGCAGCCACGGAAACTTTTGTCTGCAGAATGTCCTGGCAGGTTTCAATCAGCAGAATGTCCACCCCGCCGTCAATCAATCCCAGCGATTGCTCAAGATAGGCATTGAACATATCGTCATAGGTGATCTGTCCCAGCGAAGGCAGCTTCGTCCCCGGCCCAATTGATCCCGCAACGTATCGCGGCTTGCCGTTGGCGGAAAAATCCCGCGCCACTTCGCGCGCCAGTTCAGCCGCTCGCTTATTGATCTCATGGACTTTGTCCGCCAAGTCAAATTCGCCCAGCACAATGCGCGTGCCGCCAAACGTGTTGGTCTCCACCACGTCGGCCCCGGCCTTGAAATAGGCGGCGTGAATATCTCTTATTATGTCGGGCCGGCTCAGCACCAGCACTTCAGAGCAATTCTCTTTGCCCCAGAAGTCATCCATCGACGGATGGCGCTCCTGTATCTCCGTGCCCATGGCACCGTCATAGATAACGACGCGCTCGCGAACTGTCTCTAGAAAAGGCTTCATCGTCATTCAGTCGAGACCCCGCAGGGTTCCCGCTGCCAATTATTGTAAGGGTTATGCGTCGGCCTTACCCTCTATCTCTCATTAGTCCTGTCGATTCCATTCCTGATCTGCGTATATCTGCGTTAATCTGCGGCAAGGTTTGGTTCTCAATTACCGATTTTGGCAATTCCGGGGCCCCCCGGCAAGCCCGACTTTGGCTTGCTGGGGTGGAAGTCCGGCGATTTTGGCAATCTTGGCTCCTCCCCCTCTCTTGGTATCCCACCGCATCCCAGGTCATCCCAGATTGGCGTACACTTCAGCGATTGGGCTCCATTTGGCGTAGGGTTACCGGTCTTCCCGATCATCCCGATGACGCACGATTACGACGATGTCGGGCGATTGGCGCGCCACCCCTCCCCCCTCCCCTTCAATTACGAATCTAAGGGACTTACGGAATGTAACCCCGGGGATATCCAGGTCTTCAATCATCCGATCACGCGCGATCACCAGATCACCCGATCTCGCGGCCACCCTCCCCCTCCACCTCAACTAGGATTTCAAAGTACTTATTGCACATGATCCCAAGTCATCCCAGCCTCGAGATCGCCACCCCGGATCAGCCTAAACCGCTGCAATAAAACGACTTAAGTTAGCATAAAGCCCAACGAAAGTCAAGCGAAATACGCCTGTGTTGCGGTCGGATTTGCGATCTAGCGTGGCTGAGATGAATTTGACTGACGGAAGTGCTGCGGGTAGGCTTTGTCAGTCAATTGCCGTCAGGCTTGTTGCGAACAGCGTAAGAACATAGTGGATGGGGACACAATGACACTCAGTACCCGAAGACAGTTCGTCAAGCAAACGGCACTCGCCGCTGCGGCGCTCTACTGGCATCCGATTCAGGCGCTTGCCGGAGGACAAAAATCATCGGCAGAGAATCATGCCGCTTCGGTCGATCCCGCCGACATCCGAAGACTTGCCTCGGAAATCAAGGGCCGCCTGATCGCGCCGGGGGCGCCCGATTATGAATCATCACGACTGGTATTCAATCGCGCATTCGACCAGCGTCCGGCGCTCATCGTGCGCTGTGCTGGCGCGTCTGATATCGCACGAGCTCTCAATTTTGCCCAGACTCGAAATCTGCCGCTGGCGGTGCGCGGCGGAGGCCATAGCCGCGCAGGCTTCTCGGTTTGCGATGGCGGTGTCGTGATTGATCTCTCCGGCATGAAGCGAGTTGAAGTCGACGCAAATAAACGTGTAGCACGGGCGGAAGCAGGTTCGCTGGTTGGCGATCTGGATCAAGCAACATGCCGGTTCGGACTGGCGACCACCGCCGGTGGGTGCCCGAATGTAGGTCTTGCCGGTTTCACCCTCGGTGGCGGAGAGGGGCTCTTGATGTCGATGTTCGGAGCGGGGTGTGACAACCTACTATCGGCGCGCGTTGTGCTGGCGGATGGCAAGCAGGTTGAAATCAGTCACGATTCCAATCCTGATCTTTTCTGGGCAATCCGCGGTGGCGGCGGAAACTTCGGTGTGGTGACCGCCCTTGAGTACAGGCTCCATTCAATCGGCAACGTGCTGGCAGGAGCGCTGACGTATCCGCCTGGCCATATAGTCGACCTGCTGCACGGGTTCGCCAGATTCACCGCGTCTGCGCCGGATGAAATGGTTCCCCTCGGCGAATTGTTGCCATCAGAACAGGGACCGAGATTCGTCGATCACGTTCTCTATGCGGGCGATCCGCGCACCGGCAATGACTTGCTCAGGTCCGTGCGATCGCCGCTGAAACCAGAGGACGACAATGTCCGTGAAATGTCATATCTGGAAGCTCAGACCGGGGGATTTCGCCCTGCGCCGTTCGCGCATTTTCAAACGAACGTGTTTCTGCCGGAACTCAGCGGAGCCGCGGCTGAGGCGATCGCCACCGCAGTGAAGAGTGCACCCGCGCAGTTCAGGGTCCTCCTCGTGCCGTTCTTTGGCGCGATTACGCGTGTGGGTGTCAGTGACACCGCTTTTCCCTTGCGGCACCCGGGTTTTGAGGTGGACATATTGAGCAGTTGGAGCGCTCCCGCGGAGAAGGCCACTTCAGTACAGTGGGTAAAGGCTCTGCGCGATAGTTTGAAACCCTTTGCGCACGGAGCATACGTCAACCAGCTGGGCGAAACCAGCGAAGACCTTGTCAGGACTGCCTATGGGCCAAACTACGCTCGCCTGATGAAGCTCAAGAAGAAGTACGACCCAGACAATGTGCTAAGAATCAATCAGAACATCAAGCCCGCTTAGAACCACGGACACTCTACTTCACACACGTGAAGTGCACCGGCACCTTATTCGACAATCTCTGCTCCGGCGAGATCACCTTGAGCTGCACCCATTCATCCACGGTTCTCCCCGGCCTTCCCAACTTCCATTTATGGCTCACACCGTTGACGCCAGGCAGCGAGAACCTCCTCCGATGTTGCGGCCAGGTTCGGCCATGGGAATCCACCCACGTATAAGTGACTAAAGCAGAGCGGGTGGTAGTAATATGGCCATGAAAAACCAGTACTACGGGGCAAGGTTGCTGCAG
Organism: Candidatus Angelobacter sp.; assembly: GCA_035703825.1. GTDB lineage: Bacteria > Acidobacteriota > Terriglobia > Terriglobales > Acidobacteriaceae > Angelobacter. The sequence goes on along the minus strand of DASSXL010000200.1, from coordinate 5,003 downwards.
TAGGGTGGAGGCGGGACTTAACTGAACTCCGGTTATAACCGGTCCGGCCGGCGGCTTAGCTGGCACGGGAGCGGTGGCCGCCACCGCTGACAGCGGGAACAACCCAAATGCCAATACCACGGGTCCCAACAGCCTTACGGAGCCTGCCATGTTCATCTCCCCAAAAATCAGTGTTTTAGACAAACGAATCTTTGCGGAGATTATACCTTCCACGCTCCCTGCTGACCGAGTTCGTAACTGTTGCGGTTGTGCACGACTTCCTCCCTACCGACGGCCAGTCCAGGGCTTACCAACGATCTCTCAACAGGCCTGGAAAATCGACAAGCTGATGAAACTTTTCAACCCACTGAATCACTAAATAACAGGTACTCACTTTCCATTGGTTTTTCCCCGGGCTCCCCATACTTACATAAGTTTGCAAGGAGTACATAATGAAAGTCGCTGATTCCCTTTCCACCTTTTTGAACAATCCAGGACGCGGGTTTCGCGCAAGTATGCAGTTGCTCCCGCTTCTGGCCATCGTTTTGATGTTGACCGGCTGTCCTTCGATACAGCAGGCCTACAATACTGAGAACCAAACCGGCGGAACAGTCCATGTTTCAGGGACTGGATTTACACCCGGAGGGCAGGTTGTTTTTTATGCCAGACATAGCCCGGGTCATCCCGATTCATGGCGTATCTACGAAACACAGGCTTCACCCAGCGGGACTGTTGAAGTTAATATTGGCTATACGTGGCCGGTGGGAGATCCTGAAGTGCAGGACGGTTTGCCTGGATGCGTAAATGGCTCGAATGCCAGCCCGGTGACCGTGATCATTACTGCAGTGGACCGTGAAAGCAGTGCGGCTCCTACAAAGACAGTGAACCTGAAGAATTGTGGGACTGCATGGAGTTAAGGACCTGAGTTCCATTTTGGCGCCAGGGCGAGCTGAGAGCTCGCCTCTGTCGCGTGTCACGGTCCAACGATTCGCTCAGGAATAATCGCGGACCTTGAGCGGACGATTCGTTCCTTCGGCGTTTCAGAAACCTTCGAAATAAGGAATTGTCAGAATCGCAGAGATCTTATCGCGGATTTGCGCGGATGATCGCGAATCACGAAAATGCAAACTTTAGACTTTCCAGGATCAACCGCTGGATCTTAATCCGCGTGAATCAGCGTTGATCCGCGGTAAGAATCCTTGGCTTTTCTCCGTGCCTCGGTGGTTAGGGCGATTCCGATCAGTGGTATCAGTGTAATCAGTGGTGAGGTTCAGTTTTTGGGCAAAGCTCTTATAAGATTCAACGTCAGTACCTGAATGGAGATTCCATGAAGAACATGCTGCTCGCTCTGCTGTTTGTATTTTTCGCGCTCCCCGTGTTCGCCCAGGGCGCTCCGCCCCAGAACGCCGCTGACCAGCCTTACGTGATGGAGTATTACTACAAAGTCCAGTGGGGACATCAGCAGGAATTTCTCCAGCTCTTCCTTAAGAACCATTACCCGCTGCTCCGGAAAGAAGTGGAAAGTGGGCGCATGCTCTCCGTCAAAATCGAGACGCCTTCCAATCATATGACGGAGGATGCGCGCTGGGACTATCGCGTGACCATTCGCTTCAAGAACTCAACCGTCGCCACCACGGCAAATCCCGATGAAGACGCCATGACCCGCCAGCTCTGGCCGGACCAGAACACTTATAAGAAAGAAGAACAGCGGCGCTTTGAAATCCTGCTCGCGCATTGGGACCTGCCTGTATCCGATGTAACACCCGCGCCGGGCAAGAAATAGCCGGACTGCAAGCAAGCAAAAGCCGCACCGTCTTCGGTCCAGATAGCAAAAGGCCAGCGCATCTTCTAACGCTGGCCTTTTTACCAGGAAAAGAAACCTCATTCCCGCTTGCGCAGGGAAAGTAACTCCATTCCTGGATTCCGTTGAATCCCGGTCTTATTTCTGTTCCAGCGGCTTTTCCGCCGAGGCTGGCGGCGTCGCCGGCTCCGACCCTTCCCTCATCGCGTTCTTAAAATGGCGTATGCCGTCGCCCAGTCCTTTGCCCAGGTCTCCCAATTTCGACGGGCCAAAAAACAAAAGCGCGATAAACAAGATCACCAGCAGGTGCATCGGTTGCATGAGCCCTTCAAACATAAATTCCTCCAGCCAGAATTGCATCTGGCGCAGCTTTTTGTGGCATGAATTCTGATTTGTCTTCGTCAGCGGGACGACTGCGGGAGTCGTTAACGCTGATTGAACCGAAGCAAATGTGGGCTAGGCTGCCTGGAGCGGTGGAGGACGCCGGGTCAAAAAGAAGGAAAGAAACGCGTGCGATGGCGGGCCAAAATCGTCCTGAACTTCAATTTCATGGTGAAACGCAGACGCATTCGGATCGTAGACCAGCATCCACGAGCGGCTGCTCGTCAAAAAATGCGGCAACAGGGCCAGTTTCGATTTCACAGTCTCCGGCTCGGCCGGGCTGGCATTGAGATCGTCCGTCATCGAAACAATGGGAAACAGGATGCAGATCACACACAACAGCGCCAGCAGGGCGATTCCCGACCTGCGCGCACCGGCACGCGTTGCCCATGGCCTCGACCAGAAAAGCAAAAGCGTCGCCGCAATTCCGGCCCAACCGAGATTAAGGATTAGTTCCAAGGTGGTCTGCTTCGTCTAAGCATACGCGATCAAAAAACCACCTGCAACATAACGAATGTAATGGCCGCCTAAGTCAACCGCCTGCTCCCAGCGAATTTTCGCCTCCTGAAAAATCCTGCCCCGCTTCACACCTGCGGTCTTCTTTCCTAGTGCGGGCTCACGTTCACCGATATGGATTTTTTGAAGAAGACATTCGCCGTGTCCAGCCCCTGGACAGTTAGCCGATGGGTCCCTCCGGCAATCGGCAGACCCACGTTGATAGCTGAAAGCGGAGCCTCATAGATCTTCTTTCCGTCCAGATAGACCTGGGTCAACTTCACCGGAGTCACGTCTGTGGTGCCCGCAATGATCCGCACCGGCGATGCCACCGTGCTTCCGCTCGCAGGCGAGCAGATCGTCACTGAACGATTCACTGTACTGAGAGCACACAGCGATACAACTTTGGCTACAAAGCCGTCCAATTCTGCTCCGCGTTCCACTTGAAAGGCGCCTGGAGTCGCCGGGATGGAGTCCTGGTAGCCCGTAGTGCCGGTGAGATAGGCATTTGTGCTGCTGTCTAATGCCACGCGTGGAATGCCAAAACCACCCCCTAGAAAGCTGGAATACATCAGCTGTCCCGTAGGAGTGAACTTTGTAATGAAAATACCGCCGAGGATCCTTTCGAAAGCGTTTTGAGTGGTTGGGAAATTAGGTCCGGCAATGCCTGTTACATAAGCTTGTCCTCCGGATGTCACTGCAATGCCAGTGCCGCTCACGTTCCCAGCCTCGCTGCTCCCGCCTCCGAGGAATGTGGAGTAAAGCAGACGGAGGCTGGGGCTCAGCTTGCTCACAAAAATGCAGCCACCGGAACAACGCGGCTGAAATGCGTTCTTCACCGGAAAATTCGCCGACTCGGTACGTCCCGTAATGAAAGCATTCCCAGCCGAATCAAGGTCGATCGCGTTGCCAACGTCCGCACCGGCTCCGCCAAGTAGTGTGGAAAAATTCAGGTGCGACCCGGAGGAGCTGAATTGCGCAACATAGACGTCTGCAGCGCCGGCAGAAACAGTCTGCTGGCTTCCTGCCGTGGTAGGGAAGTCTCCGGCGTCAGACCCTCCAATCACAAAGGCATTGCCTGAAGGATTTACCGTAATACCCTGCCCGGTTTGGCTTCCATGACCGCCGAGGTACGAGGAATATAGCGCACGTGTTCCCAGGGAATTCAGCTTGGTCACGAACGCACTGGCGCAACTACCGTCATTTTTGAGTTTGCAGTCGTGTTGGAAGACACCGGAAGTTACGGGAAAATCTTTGGATGTGGTGGTACCAGTAACGTAAGCGTTGCCTGAAGAATCTACCGCGATGCCTCGTGCTCCTTCGTCGCCAGAGCCGCCAAGGAAAGTAGCATAAATTAACCGGGTTCCAGTGGAATTCAACTTGGCAACCCAGGCATCAGTCTTGCCGCCAAAGGTCGTCTGAAAGGCACCGGGTGTGGCCTTAAACGTGTCCTCGCCAAAGGTGTTCCCAAAGGTGCTTGCAGCGATATAAATGTTGTCGGCGGCGTCGAGTGCCAGCGGAACATTGTCTTGGAATTGGGCGCCCACGACGAAGGCGACAAACACCATGCGCGAACCGGTAAAGTCGAACTTGATGACGTATGCTGCAAGCCCGGGATGTTCAATCCCGGTTCCGGCCGGGAACTCGGTCGAGGCCGTCCAGCCTGCGACAACCGCGCGACTGGATGAATCAACTGCGATCCCCGTCCCTTCCTCGCCCTCATCACCCCCGCCGGTGATATAGCTGGCATACCGCAGCACCGGATCAATAACCACGGCGGACTCGCGATCGTATCTCCCCAGCCGGAAGCGAACTTCATTGTTCTTGCTGTTAATCACGTAGTCGCCCGCGACGGCGACAAGATTCGTTCCTTTGCGCTGGTAGATCCTGGGCTTCTGCTGAATCACATCTCCGGCAGCGGTTTTCAGGATCAGGTTGCCGTCCCCGTCAATGCGCATATTCTCTGCCCCGGAAATCCCGAGTCTGATCTCTCTGGGATCAGCGCCACGCGAGACGACGAGGTCATATTCCAGTTCACGATTGTTGCCGTAATACACGAGATCGATTCCGGGATAGAGGCTGCTATAACGCACGCGAGAATAAACGGGGATCTTCGTCCGCCACTGCTCCTGTTTTCCCATGAAATAGTTGACCGTACCCTGCTGCCGCGATTCGCCGGTGATCTTCGGATTGACATTCGCGCCCACGAACTTCATGCGCAGCACTGCCGGCGCGGATTCATTTGCTTGAAGTGATTTCTCTTCTCCCCTGCGATTTGATGGATGCGATCCTGACCGCCGGCCAACCGCGAGCACTGCCTCATCATTCGTAAGCCAAAGCGTGTGAT
>DASSXL010000137.1:0-3479 GCA_035703825.1 Candidatus Angelobacter sp. | reverse complement strand
GTGATTGGTGGAGGACCGATTGGCTGCGAACTGGCGCAGGCGTTTGCCCGGCTGGGCAGCCAGGTATCGCTGGTGAGCGATGTGGCGCGACTGCTGCCCAAAGAAGATCCTGACGTGGCTGCTCTGCTGGAGCAGCAATTCCGGCGTGAAGGGATTGAGCTGATTCTGGGCGCGAAAGTCGAACGTGCCGAGAAGTCGGCTGTGGGGAGAATTCTGATTGTCAATCGCGGGCAGAAAAAAGAAACCGTAGTGGGCGATGAAATTCTGCTGGCGGCGGGGCGCGTGCCGAACGTGGAAGGGCTGAACCTGGAAGCGGCTGGCGTGAAGTATGACGACAAAGGCGTGACCGTCGACGATCACCTGCGCACGTCCAACAAAAGCATATTCGCGGCGGGCGACATTGGGTCGCCATTTCACTTTACCCATTCGGCAGAAGCGTTAGGAAGAGTGGCACTGCAGAATGCGCTGTTCTTTGGTCGCAAGCGGGCCAGCGATCTGGTGATTCCATGGTGCACATACACTAGTCCGGAAATCGCTCATGTTGGATTGAACCAGGAAGGCGCGAGCAAGGGTGAGACGGAAACGTTCAACCTGCCGTTTGCGGAGAATGATCGTGGTGTGGTGGATAACGATACGCAGGGTTTTGCGCGGGTGCACGTCCGCAAGAAAGATGGCAGGCTGCTGGGCGCGACGCTGGTCAGCAGACATGCGGGGGAGAGCATCGGCGAACTAGTGATGGCGATCCAGCACAGGATGAAGGTGGGAGAGCTTGGCGCAATCATTCACCCTTATCCCACTGAAGCAGAGATCATCAAGAGATTAGGCGACGCCTCACAGCGCGGACGGCTGAAGCCATGGATGAAACAAGCGCTGGTAAAGATATTTAAGTGGCGACGCTAAGGCTATGTTTCACGATCTTATGTTCTTCGCAAAGAAATACCTCGGCGGCTGAAACCGTGGTCTATATAGGCCATACCGCAGGCCTCAGCCCCAGCAAGCCAAAAAAAATGTTCAGATTCATGACATCCTTTACAGAATGTACCGGGACATCCTTTACACTCCGGCGCGAGCTGAGCGAGCGCAGGAGCAGCAAAGGAAATGGCTTGGAAAACGATGGATGTCAGAGAACAACGTGTGCGGTTTGTGGTGGCGGCGGCACGCCGGGAAAAGCCGTTGGTGGCCTTGTGCCAGGAATTTGAGATCTCCCGGCCAACAGGATATCTGTGGCTGAAGCGTTATGAGGAAAGCGGGGTAGCCGGAATCGCAGAACTGAGCCGGCGCCCACACCACAGTCCGGAGCGAACCCCGGCGGAGTTGGAGGGACGGGTGGTCCAGGCACGGAAACAGTATCCAGATTGGGGAGCACGTAAGTTAAAGGTTGTGCTGGCACGCGAGAAAGTGCAAGTGACCCACAGTACGATCCAGCGCATTCTTGCACGTCACGATCTGATCCGGGAGCAGGATCGGCATCGACCCGCGGTACAGCGTTTTGAAAGGAGCGCTCCCAATGAACTGTGGCAAATGGATTTCAAGGGGCCGAAAAATTGGAACCCTGTGATCGGACCGCTGTCGGTACTGGATGACCACAGCCGCTATGTAACGGTGTTGCAGGCGGTAGGGAGCACGCGAGCTGAGCTGGTACGGGAGCAACTGGAAAGCGCATTTACCGAGTGTGGGGTTCCTGATGCCATGCTGATGGATCACGGCGTGCCGTGGTGGAGCGAGGCTGCGCCAACGGGAGCGACGTGGCTGACGGTATGGTTGATGAAACAGGGGATTCGCCTGCATTGGAGCGGGTACCGGCATCCGCAGACGCAAGGCAAGGTGGAGCGGTTCCATGGTGAGTTGGAGCGCGCCTGGCAGCTGCGCGGAGGTGCCGAAGAGCGACAACCATGGCTGGATGCCTACCGGTGGGAACATAACCATGTGCGTCCGCATGAAGCTCTGGGGATGAAAACACCGGCCAATGTGTGGAAGAAAAGTGAGCGCCGCTACGACCCCAATCCGCCGCGCTGGGAATATCCGGCAGGCGCGAAAGTCCTGAAACTGGACGGCCAGGGCAAGATGGACGCCTATGGAATTCGCTGGGCCATCAGCCGAGCCCTGTGTGGAGAACGAGTGCAGTTGGAGCGCATCGGCTCGCGGGTGCTGGTGTACTACTGCCGCACCCTGATTCGGGAACTCGACTTGGAAAACCGGCATTCGGTCGCGGTGGAGCGCTATAGGACGGGGGCAGATGAGTGATGTTGGCATCTTTGTCTTTCCCCATCTTCTGCGCCGCTACCATCTTCGAGTTTTTCTTGGCATGGGAAAATCTATCGATGCAATGGGGAGCAGTTCGAGCCGCTCCCCAACCCATTGCCTCGATGAGTCTTCAACTGGTTATTCCTGGGTGGGTTGCTCTCCAGCAGAGCCCACTTGCGCTTCACCAGCCAAACAGATCATGCCAAAACAGTCGCTTGGTTGGAACAGAAAACATTGGGCTGCTTACTCAGACAGGCAATCCAAAACTTAAGACTGTAAAGGATGTCCCGATACAAACTGTAAAGGATGTGCCGATACTAGACAAAAATCGCGCGTGCTGGGGACCCCGGCTCGGACGCCGCCAAAACGTCTCAAGATGTACTGTTTCGCGCCGGAGTATTGGCCGAAAAGCCTATTGACTTCCGTATTTTTTTCGCCGATAATGCGAGGCGAAAGACCGAGAGCGGCATCGGCGGGAAAAACCCTTGAAACACCCGGAAAGGCCAGCACCCCTGCAGTCTGCGGGCCATCGTTGGGTCCACAGTAACCGCGGCCTCATGTGGTTTGAAAACAGCCCCTTAATCTGCGGGGATACGTGTGTTCAAACCCTTTTCCATAAAAAGCAATTAGCAATTAGCACTTGGCAATTAGCCTTTGTGTTTCAGTGCGAGATGTGTTCCGGGCTACCGCGAGGCAGCAGCGGAGCCGGCCCATTCACCACAGAGGACACAGAGGAAAATCGGAAAAGCATAGGCTTACCGCGAATTTACGCGGATGATCGCGGATCAGGAACATTGCCAGAAATGCCAAAAGTACCAAAGATCGCCGAAATCGGAAACCTTGAACACAAGGGATGAGGCTTTACATAAGGAGCAGCCGTGAGCAAAGAAGAGGTCCTTGTCGCGATACGGGAGTGTGCGGAAAGGATTGGGCATCCGCCGAGCCTGACAGAATTGAGAATCAACACCGGCGTGCTTGAGCGCCACGTGCGCAAGCATTTTCTGACTTACAAGCGCGCACTAGCGGAGTGCGGAATGGTGCGCGAAGGATGCGGTTACACGGTGACGCCCGAGGCCCTGTTCAAGGACTGGGCAGAATTGGTGCGTTCCATGGGGAAGATCCCGAATATTAACGAATATGACATGTATAGCAAATACAGCCACAGGCCCCTGGTAAGGCGTTTTGGGAACTGGCGCCAGGCACAAGCAGGACTGCTGACACTAGCCGAAGAAAAT
>DASSXL010000079.1:0-62031 GCA_035703825.1 Candidatus Angelobacter sp. | reverse complement strand
CACCATCCCCTCGCCGCCCGCTGCGGTCATTTCTTCCCACCAGGTCGCGGCTCGTGACTGAGATTCGTTATCAACCAGGTCCACGAGCAAATGCGGCGTAGCCAAAAGGAATTGTGGGTCATGGCCGCAGATTCGAGCGATGGTTTCCATGTGCCAAACGTGATCCTTCTTCGTGTGCAGTATTCCTTCCGTCACAAGAAGGTGGAAAGGCGCAAGCCGCAAATCGTCAAGGGAAGAAACGGTCCAGCAATATTGGCGATAAGCCGCGATGTACTTCTCTGCCATCTCGAGTCGCTGACGATAACGTTCCACGAGCGGCGAGATATCAGAGTTGCGTGTGGCGGCGGTTTCCAGAGCGGCAATCGCATCAGGCAAGGCAGCACGAGCGGCTGCTCCGGCAGGAGCGTATTGCAGGCGCAACAATTCCTGCGCTTTCGCTGACCACGGCATAAGCTCGCAATCCAGGCAGACCCAATCGGTGCTGAACTCGCTCCAGATGCCTGCGGCGGAAATTGCAGCCTGAACACGAGCGAGGAATTCTGACTCCAGCTTTCGATCGTTAAAGAAGCGCCTTCCGGTGCGCGTATAGCAGATGCCAATGCCTTCGTCGATCACTCCGAAGCGCTTTGTGGCTGCTGTTTCGTCTTTGCAGACAATCACAATGGCGCGTGAGCCCATGTGCTTTTGTTCGCAAATGACGCGGCCAACACCTTCATGGCGGAAGTAGCTGAAGGCTTCATCCGGATATTCCAGCAGGCCTTCGCGTTTGCTGGTCTCGGAAGGTGCCATTGTGGGCGGAAGATAAATGAGCCACTTGGGATTAGCGGCAAAGCGGCTCATGATTTCCAGCGCCGCGGTCGCGTTCTCTTCTCTAATCGTAATGTTGCGATGAAGTCGCGTGGAGATCAGCCTCTTGCCCAGAACGTCATCAATATCCAGCAGATCGTCGTGCTGCTGTTGCGCGCTTAGCGGAGCTGCCATCTCCGGCGCAGGCAAGAACGGCTTGGCGGGTTCGTAATAAGTTTGCAGGGCTGGAACCGATACAAGCTCTTTTTCAGGATAGCGCAGAGCTGTTAGTTTGCCACCGAACACACAGCCGGTATCGATATTGATGGTGCGATTAAGCCATTCAGGTTCAGCTACAGGTGTGTGCCCGTACACCACCATCGCGTGACCACGATAATCCGCAGCCCAGTTGTAACGGACCGGCAAACCGAAATCGTCCGTCTCTCCCGTTGTTTCTCCAAAGAGCGCAAACTCGCGCACTTTTCCCGAGCCTCGTCCCTGCATTTCTTCTTTCATGCCGGCATGAGCGACCACGAGATTCCCGTCATCTAGCACGTAATGACTTACAAGCGTATCCATGAATTCTGCGGCAACGCGAGAAAAGCCGTGGTGAACTTCGTCATAAACTTTGAACTGGCTCAGCGAGTCTTCCAACCCATGCGTGATCTGGACTTTCTTTCCTCCCATGGCGCGCATGAACTTGATGTCATGATTGCCGGGAACGCAGAGCCCGTAGCGCGCATCCACCATGTCCTTCACGAGTCGCACTACTTGAGGGATCTTAGGCCCACGATCTACCAGGTCACCAACAAAAACGGCTTTTCTTCCAACCGGATGCTGATAGATGCCAGCCTCATTTTTTTCATAGCCTAGTTTTTCCAGCAGTTGCAGCAACTCGTCATAACAACCGTGAATGTCGCCGATAATGTCGAACGGCCCATGCTCATGCTTCAGGTTGTTCCAAAGCGGCTGGCGCACAATCTCAGCGGCATCAATCTCCTCCGCTGAAGACGGTGTAAAGACATGCCGGAATCCTTCACGCTCAAGCCCTCGCAGTGAGCGCCGCAGGTCTTGCGCCTGGTTGCGAATCACGTGAGGCCCAAAGTTGCGGTCTGGCCGATTGCGGTTACGGTCCTGACAAACGCGCTCCGGCACATTCAGCACAATCGCCACCGGCAACACATGGAATTCACGGGCGATTTCAACGAGCGGCTTGCGCGCTTCGGGTTGGACGTTCGTGGCATCCACGACGGTCAGAAGGCCGCGCGTGAGACGCTTTCGCGCAAGGAAATGCAGAGTTTCAAAAGCGTCCTTAGTGGCTGCCTGGTTGTTTTCATCATCGGAGATCAGACCGCGGCAGAAGTCAGAAGAAAGCACTTCCGTCGCCTTGAAGTGCTTGCGGGCGAACGTAGACTTCCCGCATCCTGAGGGGCCGATCAGCACAACCAGAGAGAGTTCCGGAATCGTTATTTTCACCGGGTGAAAACTCCCATCTGCGTAGGCGAGCCAACCTCGGCATCTTCCGGACCGACGGGAAGAGCGCGCGATGAATATCCAAAGCGGGAACAGATGGATTCCGCCCACGTGCCAAATTCTGCGCGTGACCACTCAAACCGGTGGTCTTTGTGGCGGAACTTGCCCGCCGGCAGCGTTGGGAAACGCACATTGTAGTCGGAGTTCGGCGTAGTAATCACAACCTGTTTCGGTCGCGCGTATTCGAATAGCACTCGTTCAAAGGCTGCCAGCCTGGGCGGATCAAGATGCTCAATCACTTCAATCACGCATGCGGCGTCATAGCCCGTCAGGCGCTTGTCCTTGTACATGAGAGATCCGTGAATCAAGCGAATACGCTCCTTCTGCATCGGCGGCAGTCGATCAAGACGAAGCCGTTCGCTTGCGATTTCCAGGCTGCGGAATGCCACGTCCATGCCGAGGATCTCCTGAAATTCTTTGTGGTCCAGCAGCTCACGGAGCAGCTTGCCTTCGCCGCATCCCAGATCAAGCACTCGCTTTGCGCCCGATGCCTTCAAAACAGCAACCACCGCGCCCAAACGCTGCTCCCACAGCTTAAGCGGAGCTTCAATGGCCAGTTCTTCATTGGTGTGGGCTTTTTCCGCATCATCAGGATCGGGTTGATCTTCTTCCGTCAGACGCGTCAGGGCTTCCCGCGCTAAGCTGTGCCTGTACTTGAGATATCGCTTTACGATCAGCTCCTTTTCCGGATGTCCGGCAAGCCAGCCTTCACCATGGCGCAACAGTTTCTCCAACTCGTCTTCACCCACCCAGTAATGCTTCTCCGCATCCAGAACGGGTATTAAGACATACAGATGGGCCAATAGATCTTGCAGTCGCGTTTTGGCGCTGAGTTCAACGGTGTAATAAGGGCTCTCACCCCACTCAGGAAATTTGTGATCGAGCTCATGCTGGCGGGTAACAACCTGATATCCCAGTGGCTCGAACAGGCGGCGGATCAGATCGTCTCCGCTGCGGCTTTGCAGGACCGCGATTTTTGCGCTCAGCGGAATCGGTGTTTCTGCCAACTCCGGTTTCTCTTTGCTCCGGCCGCCGAGAGCGCTGGCAAAAACCTGGGCTATCGCAACACTCAGAAAAGAAGACGCAACATATGCACGGTCATTGACGTATTGGGCAAGTGTCCCGCCTTCTCCCGCGGGACCGCGCCGGTTGCGCACCAGCCCGACCGGGTCGACATCAAGGAGCAGCGCCGCAGTGCATCGCTCCTCCGCAGCCTCAGGATAAAAAACATGCGCGCGACCGAACGATAGCTCAAAGCTCTGCGGACGAGCCGGATTCTTGTGCAACAAGTATCCAAGATCGGTGGCTGGAGCCTGGTGATTGGTGATAGTTAAGAGCACGATCTGACCATAGTAAATGGTGTTCCAAGTGTTGAAGATGGCGCGTGTAAAAAACCTTTACCGCTGATTCACACTGATGATCGCCACGGACAGGAAAACCAAAACGAACCATCAACCACAAAGGACACCGAGGCAAGATCGGGTGATCTGGTGATCGGGGAAAGGTACAACCGTACCACTGATCAACACGGATGAAACTGATCGATAAAAGCCAAGAGCCAACTGGTGATAGGGATGTCTCGCGTCGCTTCGAGATTTCAGGAAAAGCCAAGAGCCAGTGGCCAGAAGCTAGTAGCCAGCAGCTAGCAGCAGCTTCTAAATCTCGATCTCCATCCCCTCAGAAGCCGCGCGCACTCGTGGATAATACTCGCGGGCCTGCTTGACCACCGAGTCAATGCAGGAGTCGGAATGGTCGGGATCGTGGTGGAAGAGAATAAGTTCCTTGGCGCCGCTTTCCATTACTACGTTGATGGCTTCGCGCCAGTGGCTGTGTCCCCAGCCCTGTTTGCGCGCGGCATATTCTTCAGGCAAATATTGCGCGTCGTAGATCAGCAGGTCAGCGCCCTGGGCCAGCTTGCGCACGCTTTTATCGAAGACGGGATCGCCGGGCTCGTTGTCCGTGGCATAGACAATGGTCTTGCCTTGCGATTCCATGCGGAAGCCCAGGCAGCCCTGCGGATGATTGAGCCACATGGATTGCACGGTGCAATCGTCGAGCGTGGTGAGGCCTTCGTCGATGTTGACGAACTGCCGGCGCGCCGCCATCTCGCTCATGTTCACCGGGAAATAAGGATCGGCCATCTGCTCTTCCAGCGCCTGTTGCAGCCCGCGCGTGCGGCTGGAGGAGTGAAAGATGAAGGAATTGTCGCGATCGTTATAGAGGGGCGAGAAAAACGGGATGCCCTGGATGTGGTCCCAGTGAAAGTGGGAAAGGAAGATGTGCGCGTTGATGGCGTGCCCGTTTTTTTCCTGCGAGAGTTGTTTGCCCAGGTTGCGGAAGCCGGTGCCGCAGTCGAAGATATAGATGCGCCCGTTGAGGCGCACCTCGACACACGAAGTATTGCCGCCATAACGCAGGTTTTCCGATTGGGGAGTCGGCGTTGAGCCGCGCACGCCCCAGAATCTGACAAGCATTTTCAAATTCACCTGTGGCGTCTCCGCTTGCAAGAATAGACGCCTGCTACTTTTGGTCCCATTCCCGCGAAGCTCCAAGGGGGCACATCAAGTTCGCCAGGGAAGCGCTTCTGGTTTCTGTTAGTTGCGGAAAAGTATAGTCCAATTCGGTGTTCTGGAACCACAACGATATGGCGTGGCGTGTAATCAAATGTGTACTTTGGCTGTATAAGAAGGACAATGTACGTTCGTGTGCAAATGGAACTCGAAAAATAAGAATCGTTTAAGATAAGGCCTCTGCATGCTATTCCCCGATTTTAAGGAGTTTTCCCGGCTGGCCCGCTCTGCCACGCTGGTTCCCGTAGCCAAAACCGTGGCTGCCGATTTGCGCACCCCGGTCTCAGCCTTCCTTAGCGTTGCCGCCCACGAGCCCAACGCTTTTCTGCTGGAGTCGGTTGAAGGCGGCGAAAAGATTGGCCGCTACACGTTTCTGGGCGCGCGGCCCTACATGATTCTGACCGCGCGCGGCCGCCAGGTCACCCTTGAGCGCATAGGCGACCGCCACGGCAAAAAGCAGCAGCAGGAAGGCGACGTATTCAAGGTGCTCGACGGCCTGCTGCGCGAGCATACTCCCGCCCAGGTTCCAGGACTGCCTCCGTTTACCGCGGGCGCCGTCGGATTTTTTGCCCACGATGCCGTCCGCCAAATCGAAAAATTGCCGGTGCTGTCCAAAGACGACCTGCAAATGCCCGACTGCACGCTGATGTTCTTTGACCGCCTGCTGGCGTTCGACCACGTGCGGCATGAGATCTTTATCATCGCCACGGCCGACGTGCGCCGCGAATCTCCGCGGCAAGCCTACGCGCACGCTCTGCGCGATATCGCCAGGATCGAAAAGCAGCTCAGCGCGCCGCTGCCGGCAAAGTTCCTTCGCGCTCCCAAAACGAAAGCGGGCAAGGTGAAAGTCAAGGTCTCGGTCAGCAAAAAGCATTTCCTGAGCACCGTGGAGAAGATCAAGGAATACATCGTGGCCGGCGACGTCTTCCAGGCCGTGCCCTCATTGCGCCTTGAACTTGAGCCGGGTGTCGAGCCGCTCAATGTCTATCGCGCCTTGCGCCGCGTGAACCCCTCGCCCTATATGTACTTCCTGCGCATGGGAGAAATGACCGTGCTGGGCTCTTCGCCTGAAATGCTGGTGCGCGTGAGCGGGCGCAAGCTGGAATACCGGCCGATCGCGGGCACACGCAAACGAGGCAAAGACGAAGCCGAAGACGCGCGGCTGGAAGCCGAGTTGCGCAACGACGAAAAAGAGCGCGCCGAGCACGTCATGCTCGTGGACCTGGGCCGCAATGACGTTGGCCGCGTCAGCGACTACGGCACCGTCAAGGTCCGCGACCTGATGTTCGTGGAGCGCTACTCGCACGTCATGCATCTTGTCTCCGCCGTGGAAGGCACGCTGCGCCAGGGGCTCACTCCGGTGGACGCTCTTGCCGCCTGCTTTCCCGCGGGCACTCTTACCGGCGCGCCCAAAGTCCGCGCCATGGAGATCATTGAAGAGGTTGAGCCCGTCCGCCGCGGCATTTACGGCGGCTCCGTGCTCTATGCCGACTTTGCCGGCAATCTCGATTCCTGCATCGCCATCCGCACCATGCTGGTGAAAGGCAAGAAGGCTTACGTCCAGGCCGGCGCCGGCATCGTGGCCGACTCAGTCCCAGAAAGCGAATACCAGGAGTGCCTGAACAAGACGCGCGCGCTGCTGCGGGCCGTGGAACTGGCTAGGTCAGGGGAGTAGGCAAAAGCCTTCGCCGCAGATGAACGCTGATAGACGCTGATTGGAACGTCTGAAGAGGCTCAAGGAGATGTTGCGATGAAAAGCGAAAACTGAGAGTTGTGCGCGGAAGAGGGAATGTGTTCCGTGATCTGGGACACAAGAACGCGGATGCCGAGTTATAGCCTAGGGGAGCAGCGGTTCTTAATCCGGCGTTGGCCATGGTGCGGGAATTCCAAGAATCTCCCGCGCCTGCGAACCCTGATGGCTGACTATTTGGCCTGTTGCGAGGTCTACTGTTTTCTGAGGTAATCGCCACACGCCGGGAGAAATCGGTTTCTCTGCCCATGGATTGTGAATCAACAGTGGCGTCTGAATACCAATAGTCGTCGGGATAAGGTTGTTTGCAATTAGCACACCGCTTACAATGGCGTTCCTTGGCTCATTCTTCCCTCTCCAGGCGCCGTTGGCCGCGCGGCTGATTCTTCGCTGTGATGTTCCCTGCGGTCCGCGCCGCAATTCCACGATGCGCTCACCGAAAAGGCCATCCAGAATGTCATCAAACTCGAACAAATCATTCATCACATTAATTGCGATTATGTAGGGCAATTTCAAATCACCATAGCATTTCGCTTTCCGGAGAACGGCCTGCCGAATGTCGAGTTTGGTATCCCATTCAAGCAGTTCGTCTGGCATGATAGCCCCCAAAGCCGGGACGCCAGAACTGCCGCGAATATCAGGTGTTTTAGGGTGGGCGGTGATCGTAATTGTGAGACCGCCGTAAGAGTCAGTAAAGGTCGGCAAGGCAGCATCACCCTTTACTTCCACGTCTTTTGTCACCTGTTCCACGCTCAATTCTTCTAGCCACCGTTGGAGCCTTCTTTGAACTTTGCCAACTGGGATGTTCTCTGTTGCTGTACCGCTGGTGTCAAGCAACAACCAGAAATCCGGGCATTGGAGCCGGTTTACAGCATCTTCAAACTCTGCCTGCCGCCGCCTCGCGGCTACGGTACCTTGCGGTTCTTGCGCGAGCGTCCCCTCAACATAGAGAGCGAGTTCCCCGTCACGGGACAAAATAAAGTCGGGGTGGGATTTCCGTGCGTGATGGCTCATCCCTGGGTAAATCGCCACCGAAAACCCTGAGCACATGCACAACTGACATAGATAAAGTTCAAAAAATGCGCTCAGGAAATCTGTTTGCTTGCCAGAGCGAAGCCGACCGCGAATATCAGACTTTCCGGCATCCGGGAACTCTGCGTACCATTGTTCAATCAATTCGCGGATGGCCGCCATTCCAGGTCGGGCGGATAGATTGTAGTAACCAAATGAGGATTCGTTGAAATACTTGGGACGCTTATCACTGCGTTCAGTTTGGTCAAAAATCCGGTCAGTGGGAATCATCTCTCAATCTTCAATTTGTGGTCGCACGAGGGCCAAACCGCGCCTCTGGATCGCGTTCGACCATGTGGGCGACATCAGCAAACTCGTTGACTGATGAGATCACAAAGCGCTCCGCATTACGCGCTTGAAGTGAGTTTTGAAATCTCACATTGTCAGGTTTCAGAACCAAGGGTTTTCCGGTGTCCCGCGCTAGAAGGAAAGTGTAGGCATCTTCCTTGATAAATCCCCCCCAAGCGCCACAGTTTATTTCTTATTTCCTCGTATTGCTGTCCGACCGATGGGCACATGTAAGCCAAAGTTAGTTCACTGCTAATCGGCAGGTATATTTCAATGCCTGGAACGGCCAACCCGAGAGTCCCCCGGATACCGTCGCCAGGATTCAACATATTATTCAAAGCAACGGGATTGTCAGAAATGCAAAACGGCACATTACGGTTAGTTCCAAAGAGCATCAAATCTTTATTCAATAAATGGGGTAGAAAGTCTCCGGTGAACTTCGGGATTCTCCCCAGATACTCCTCTCTAAGCTGCTGCTCTGAAAATTCCGCTTCCATTGCGGGGGAAATCCCATCGCTCATTTCCGTGAGTTTCTTAAGCAACATTTGTGCCACGTGCCTCGTATGCTCCTGATGACCGCGAGTCCGAAGCAATTGCATGACGACAATGCCTGCCAACATTCCTCTGTCATCTAAAGTGACACCAGCCAATGAAGACCGATCCCGAATTCTGTTGATGATCCTGGCTGCTAAGTCATCGGCACGGTTCATGGCAGCATCCAAAATGGCAGAACCGCCTAAGTCGTAGTATCCTCGCTCGGCAGCGATGTTTCGAATCCCGCTGATAAACGCATTTCCAGTGCGCTTGTCGAATACCCAAACCTGTTCGCTGTCTTTGGTAGTTGTAAAACCGCGCTGAAGCATCTGCGGGACATAGTGTTGGTTTGTATTAGCCGTATCTGATACGGATGGCGTCTTGGTATCACCAGCACTCATAATTATCAGCGTAGCATGAAGCGCGTTTTTAGCGCGCTCCGCTTCGCTGCGCACGGGCCTGCGGCGCGCGGAAAGGGCTTTTTCTTCTGTTCTTTTCGCGGCCCTGAAGGGCCGCTCTTTCACCTCAACACGACGCGTTGGCGCTTTGGCCATCATTCTTTCTGGCCGCGCTTAGGCGACTGTGGCGGGTGTTTCTGGACGTAGTCCCGGATAAATTCAATCAGAACGTCTGTCATCTTCTTGCCTTGTGCGGCAGTAGAGGCTTTGAATGCATCGTGCAGGTTGGTTTCCACATTCAGGTTCATGCGCTTCCACCTTGGCTCTCTGGCCATTTCCGCCCACCTCCCTCGTCAAGAGATGAGCTTATACGTTTATGAGTAATTTCGCATTGACATCAAAGAGTATATACTCATATACTCACAACCGCAACATTCTTTCTTTTGCTTCACCCGTCCATCTCTTGCTTATCGAAAGAGGACGCTCCATGAAAAAACAATCGTCAAACAAAGCCACACGGAAGGCCCGCCGCGCCCCGGCGCAAAAGAAGGTCCGATACCCCCGGCTGGTGGAGTTTCCGCAGGCCCGGGGCCGGACGGTTGAGATGGTCGAATTGAATCTCGATTCCGACTTTCACTGCATTTCCATCCGCTTCCAGGACGAGACCGATCTGACCTTTGTGATTGATCCGGCACTAACGTTCCGGGCCGATTATTCCCGGTGGAAGGACGGGGAACAGAAAATCCTCAAGCGCTGGCCGCCGATTAACATCGTCGGGATGTGACCGATGCATTCCGCTTTGCTAAAATTTTCTGGCGCGCTCGGCTTTCGCTGATCTTTTCCAGGGTCGCTCCGCCTTCGGCTCCGCGACAGCCTGCGGCGCAAGGAAAGGGATTACCCCACACCTTTTCACGGCCCTGAAGGGCCGTTCTTCCATCAGAAGGCAATTTCTCGATTGACATTAAGGCGAACAAATGGTAAATTTGGAGATTCGCTCCAGAGCGGAAAAGTGGTACGTGAACGATCTTTGACAACTTAGCGGTCAGCACTCAGCGATCAGCATTAAGTCAAGGCAAGTGCCCCGGAACCCCTTGGGATGGGCTTGGGATGAATCGGCTAAGTGCTTTAGAATCCTAGTTGGAGGGGAGGGGAGGGGTAGCAAAAGATCGGGTGATCCGGTGAGCGGAAAATCGGGTCATCGGAAGGGCAAAACCTCTGAATCCTACGCCAATCTGGGATGATTTGGGATGAGCCCTCTCAAGTCTACGCCAATCTGGGATGACCCGGGGAGGGGGTAGGGCAGCGAAAGATCTGGTGATCTGGTGATCGGGACATCGGGTGATCGGCGCAAATCACGCCAAATTGAAAGCCCTCACCATCGTCTCCGATGATGAGGGCCACAAGTGATGCCAGACCTGTAAGCCGAATTCTGTACGGCGTTGCCGCCGTTGACGGTCATTCCTCTAGGCCGTTCATCGCTGAACGGCTCAAGCGACCTACCCGGAAGTTGAGGCGTTTGCGGGCGTTTAAGCCCGCAGCCGAAATCCTGAGCGACTCCTCAGCTTGCTGAGGAGAAGTCGAAGGATCTCTCGCCCTGGCGCACCGAGCCGGCACGCATGGAAAACGGTTTGCACCGTTATCCATTCCTTCCCTATTTGGTCTTGCTCCGCGTGGGGTTTGCCATGCGTCGCGCATTACTGCTCGACCGGTGCGCTCTTACCGCACCTTTTCACCCTTACCCTTCAATCCGAGGGCTCCGCAAGGCTTGCGCCCTGCTTTGCCCTCGCGTCCGGTTCGAGCAGAACGGCTCTCACCGTCCGCTCACCCCGGCTTGCAAGGCGGTATATTCTCTGTGGCACTTTCCGTCGAGCCACTCCAGCGTTGCGCCGAAGCGCACCGTTGAAGCACCCTCCCGGACGTTATCCGGCACGCTGCTCTGCGGAGTTCGGACTTTCCTCTCTCTGGGCCGCGCAGCCCGGGAAACCCCGGCGTCCACAACCCAGACAGCGACCATCCGGTCCGACATCAGCTATCCATATTATAAGATGAATTCGGGCAGCAAAGGATCTGGTTCCCCCACCGCGGCGCCCTGATCAGATAATTGAAAGCCATCTCAAGGAGACAGGAAATTAATGAGTCATCATCTATGGAAGCTTGCGCTGATGTGTGCGGTGATTTCCACGGCAGTCTTTTCTCCGGTCGCCCATGGGTTCTATAAAGCGCACGAGCCCACCCCTGACGAACAAAAGGCCATCACCAAGTACGCTGTCGTCATGAACAAGGTGCTGGACCAGTTCCGCGGCCCTGACTGGGACGAAAAGATCGACGCCACCATCGATAAACCGCTGGTGAGCACGTTTGGCGACCGCCCCATGGATATCGACCAGTTGCTACAGCGCACTTATGAAGTCCGCAAAGACTCAAAGCGCTACCAGACGCTCGTCCTTGGCAGGCTCAAGAAAATGGGTGCGGAAAAAGACGTGAACAAGAAGCAGCTTGAGGCGGCGGAAATTGAGGACCTTCTGCATCTCCAGGTGCAAGTCCACTTCAACATGCTGGTTGTCCCCATGATCACCGGCCCCGACCCCAAAGTCGACCCCAAAATCCCCGGCGCGACCTTTGTGCATAAAGACCGCAACAATCCTTTCAGCCATGGCGTGGCTTACGTCTTATTTTTCAGCAGCAGCAAAAACGGCCGGTGGGAAGAGGTCAATGACGTTTATCGCAATTTCTTTGTGCATAAGCCTGATACGCCGTTCATTGAGAATGTAGAAGTCCGGATCTTTGGCCCTGAAGACCGTATCAAGGAATTGCTGCGCAAGATCGACTGGAAACAGGTTAGCAACGCCTTTACCCTGTAAGCGCCCGAACCCGCTGCCTTTTCGGCGCGAATATTTTTTGGCATTCCCCGGCTAGCCGCATCTAACCTGAAAAACTGTAAAGTAAGATTAAGACCAGAAAGATTGCCAGAGTAGAATGAAGGCAGATCGACTTCAGCAATGTTGAACTTTGTACCAGGATTGATAGCGGCTGGGCTGGCAGTGTGCGGCATGGGGTTTTACCTGCTCTGCCTTTGGAGCGCGCGTAGCTTTCAGCGCGCCGGCAGCGGAAAACAGTCAGCCGTCGCTCCGCCGGTCACTATCCTCAAGCCGTTACGCGGCGTCGATCCCCAGATGTATGAGAGTTTCCGCAGCCACTGCGTGCAAGATTACCCTGAGTACGAAATCATCTTCGGCGTGAGTGAGCCCGACGATCCCGCCGTGGAAGCCGTACACCGGCTGATTCGCGAATTTCCCAAGTGCAAAATCCGCTTGCTGGTCTGTCCTGAAGTGCTGGGCAACAATCGCAAGACCAGCAACCTGGTGCAGATGCTGGCATTTGCCCAGCACGACCATATCCTGATTAACGATAGCGATATCTTCGTCACGTCCGATTACCTGCGCCGCGTGATGGCTCCGTTTGCCCGTACGCAGGTCGGCATGGTGACCTGCCCGTATCGTGGCATCGCCGCCGATACGCTGGGCTCAAAGCTTGAATCCATCGGCATCAGCACGGACTTCATCGCCGGCGTGCTCGTCGCCCGCCAGATTGAAGGCGGCATCCACTTCGCTCTCGGCTCTACGCTGGCCATGTCGCGCGCCGCGCTTGAGGCCATCGGCGGGCTGCGCCCGCTGGTTGATTACCTGGCAGACGATTTTGAGCTGGGTTACCGCATAGCCAAAGCCGGGTATGAAGTGGTGCTGGCTGATATCGTGGTGGAAACCCACCTGCCCGCTTACAGCTTCCGCGGATTCTTTGAGCACCAGATGCGTTGGGCGCGCAGCACGCGCGACTCCCGCCGCATGGGCTACGTTGGTTTGCTCCTTACCTTCGGCTTGCCGTGGGCGATTTTTGCCGTATTGCTTGCGCCGTTTGCCTGGTGGTCCTGGACAACGCTGGCCGCGGCTGCGGCTTTGCGTGCCGCTGTGGCGATCAAAGTCGGTGTTGGAGTCGTACATGATCGCGCTCTCTGGCGGCATCTTTGGCTGGTGCCGCTGCGCGATCTCGTGGCCTTCGCGGTCTGGTTTGCCAGCTTTGCCGATCACACTGTTCACTGGCGCGGTGAAGTTTTTATCCTTGAAAACGGCAAGATTCGCCCGGCTTGTCCGCGCAAGCCAGGGCCTGTCAGCGCGGCCAAGCCTGATCAGGACAAGGTTTCGGTCCATTCGTAAGCACCAGCTTGCCGCCCCACTTCGCCAGCACGCATTTCTCCCGGACGACATAATCAGGAAGGTGCTCTTTCTGCGGACACTCCTCAGCCGGCTTACGGTCCGGGCTGGCCTTGGCATCGGTGAGAAGAAAAACAGGTTTGTCGCCGTGCCACAGCTTTGCAAAAGAAGCGTCGTCGTCAAAGATCGGCGGCGCGTCCGGGAACTTTGATCCGTACCATATGTTGTTGCAGCGCCCGTTCAGTATGCGAATCTGGTGCCGCGTGTAGTAGTTCACGCTGGAAGCCGCTTCGTAATCGCCGTTGTCTTCAATGATTGCGCCGGGTTTCCAGTTCGCTTCGATGGTCTGCGCCAAGGCCTTCGACGAGAGTACCGGCGAAAAAATTACCAGACCTTGATGCGCTGAGTACAAGAGAACAACGGTCATTGCCGTCAGCGCCATATTGGCCGCGAACGCGCGGCTTCTTTGTCGCAATATCAGGTTCAGCGCTGTGCCCAGGGCGAAAGCAATCCCCGTTGCCAGCAACGGAAACTTAAAAGCTCCCATCGCCTGCGGCGTGAGATCAAGAAAATGTCCAAAAGAGAGCGCGTAATCCTGGGGGTTCTTTTTCAGCAGCTCGGCGATGTCATAATTCGGCGGCGGAGCTTTTGCCTGCCATGCCAGCGTGATGCAGGCAATGCAGGCGGCGGCTCCGGCCAGTACGAGTACCATCGAAGAAATTCTTCCGCTGCGCCGCTCAGCGCTGTCATGCGGTGAAGCCGACTCCCGTGCCAGCCATCCGCCCAGCAGCAGAGCCACGCCCGGCAGGCCGGGCAGCACGTAATACTCCTGCCGGCTGGAGAAGCTGAAGAACAGCAGAATCACCAGCGGCCACAAGGCAAAAACCAAAGTTGCCCGTTGTTGCGCGCTCAGGCCCGCGCGGAACTCGGCCAGTTTCACCGGGATCTGCTTTATGGCTTGGACAAGGAACGCGGTCCACGGCATCAGCCAGACCAGCATCAGTCCCCAGAAGAGCCACAGCGGCACCGTATCGTAGTCGGCGGGAAAGCGCTTTTTAAGGAAGCGCAGAAAATGTTCGTTGACAAAGTAGAACCAGAAAAATCCACGGGCCTCGCCCTGCGCCGGATTGCGCAAGCCCGCCAGCACATGCCACGGAGCCGCAATCGCAAGAAAAACCAGAAAGCTTGAGAACAGGCGCAGCCGCAGCAGATGGCGGAGATTTTCCGTCAGCAGCAGATAAAGAAGAATCGTCCCAATAGGAAAGACAAGGCCGATCAGGCCTTTCGTCAGGACGTTCAGCGCCATAGTCGCCGCCAGGCCGCAGCAGACCCAAAGCGACGGCTGCTCGCCGCGCTCGTTCTGCTCTAGCGACGTCAGAAAGAAATCAAATCCCATGGCCAGCCAGAGCCCTACCAGCATCTCCGGGATCATGAACCGCGTATAGATAAACGGCCCAAATCCCGTGCCCAGCGCCAGCGCCGCGTAAAGGCCGCCTTCATCGCCATAAAAGCGGCGTCCGATTCGATACACCACCAGAAGCAGCGCCAGCATGCCCAGCGCAATCGGCAGTCGCGCCGACCAGTCATGCACGCCGAAAACCTTGAAGCTGGCAGCCACGCACCAATACATCAGCGGAGCTTTTTCCAGGTAGCGGAAACCGCCATTGATCTTCAGCGTGACCCAGTCGCCGCTTTCCACCATCTCGCGCGCCGCTTCGGCGTGAACGGTGTCGGCATCGTCCATCAAAGGCGGCTGAAACAGACTGCCGAGATAGATCACGGCCCACACCAGCACGATCAGCGGGATGAACATCCAATGCCGCGCGAAAGGATTGGAAGCAGGCAGGCTGGTTGGAGGTGGCGTGGAGGTCTCGATTTGCATGAACGCATTCATTATATGCGGCTGCGGGGAGAGGCTGATCCACCGAACCTTGGCAGCTTTCCGGCCTCGCGCCGCGCACGAACGATGAAATTCGCGATGAAGCGTTAAACAAAAAAAGGAGAGCTCCGCAGAGCTCCCCGTCAAAAGGAAGTTTACTGCACCACCAGCGTCACCTGAGTTGAATGGCTCAAGCTGCCGCTCGTTCCTGTGATGGTCAGCGTCTTGGTTCCGGCAGGCGTCTTGTTTGCGGTTGTTATGGTCAGCGTGCTGGAGCCTGATCCGGCAATGGAGCTGGGATTGAAGGTTGCCGTCGTGCGCGATGGCAGGCCGCTCACGCTCAGGGCCACGGTGCTGGTGAATCCGTTCAGCGCGCCTACGGTTACGTTGTATGTGGTGCTTGATCCGCGTGTAACCGTCTGCGAAGCCGGCGACGCCGTGATGCTGAAGTCCGGTGTTGCTCCCTGCTGGTTGATCCAGATCGGCGCTGACCACATTTCGTCCCCGGAATTCATCGTCACGTAAGCGTAGTAAGCGTGGTTGCCACCAGCCGGCGTAAACGTGAAATCAAACGGCGATGTGGAAGAGCTGGCTACCAGGGTGAAGGCTCCATTGGTGGCGCCCGGCACAGGCTCCTTGATCTTGATGGAGGTCACCGTGTGACCTGCGCTGTCGAACGCGGAGCTGTGCAGCGTAATAACCCCGGACGTGGCTACCGGCCCTTCCGTGCGAATGCCGCCTGCTCCCATGGGGAATGTAGTTCCGTTGGCGTTCATGGTGAACGCCATTTGCGCGGTGGGCAGGGAAGTGGCATACATCCTGCGATGGTGCCATGCGTCGAACAGCGCCGCCTTGGTCAGCTGTGTGGCCGCGAACACCGTGCGGTCGCGCGTGCTGGTGCCGTAGTTGGAGCAGTGCACGTCGGAGTCTGCCGCCGGCGCTACGTGGAACCCGGCGCTCAGCGCGCGGTTGTACATATCAATGGAATCGAACGGAGAATAGTTCGGTCCATTCACCGGTTCGCCCGCGTAGCGATTGCCGGTATCGGTCCCCGCGGTGGAGAAATCAGCGGCTGGCCCGGAGATCACGGCGATGCTGTGAATCAGGTCGTCGCCATCGGTGCTGTATGCGAAGGTATCGAAATCGACGCCCTCGCCTGACGCGCTTTTTGTGCCATCAGAGGGATGATTGAACTGTCCAAAACTGCCCCATTGCGAGGGGTTCGCCAAGGCTGTTGTATACATTGCGGGATAGCTGGTCCCCGCCTGATTGGTGAACACCTCATAAAAACAGTTCACGCCAATAGTGCATCCGCTGGGTTCCCACCCGAACAGTTTGGGGACTTCAAAGAGGCCCACGTGGCCTTCATTTCTGAAACTGCTGGTGGAGATAAAGCCCCACTCCATGCCATAGAAAGCGACAAAGCTTCCATCCACATTGGCGGTGGACGCAGCGGCAAGCCCGTCATGGTAGCGCTGAATTACCTGCGCTGCTGTGCAACTGGGGCACGCGTTTTCAAACAAGTGGTTGTGGTCTTCAATGCCCAGAAAGTCCAGGTGAGCGGTGTTTCTGGCATAGTCATACGCCTGCGCCGGGGTGAAATCGCCCGCCGCATGGGTTGTTGACGAGGCGCAGTTGGAATCGTTCGGATGTCCTCCGTCGCTGAAGGTGGTTTGCGTGTGCAGCGTTCCATAGTAGTGATTGAATGGGAAGGCGGGGTCCTGGCCGATCTGGGATTGCGCAGTCAACGCTTGTGTTGAATTCACTGTGCCGGACGCAAGCTGCAACACCAGCGACCGCTGCTGCACAATGTTCGAGGCGCGCCCCGGCTGCGCTACGAGTGTTTGAGTTGCCGCCTGGTTTGTGCCCGGATCTGCCGATGAGAGCCCGACCGTAAGCTCCACCGTGTACTTCCCGCTGGGCAGCGCCGCACCGCTCTCGTCTCGTCCATCCCATGCGGCGGAAAAATCCATCGGCTGTCCCGGCTGAAATACGCGCGCGCCGCTCAGTGTGCGTACCGCTACGGCGCGTTCATCTTCAATCGTAAAGGTAAACTGCGCATTTGTTGCTGCATCAATCGCGTGGAAAATCGCCGCGGTCAGTTTCACCTGCTCCCGGCCCGCTGCCGTCTTTTGCGAATCCGACCGAAGCACCACATCGCTGTCATCCGTCCAGGCGGGCAGGTCAATGGCGGCTGCCTGGAGACAAAATAGAAATACCAAAGCGAGTATCTGTGAGATGCGTTTCATGGTTTCTCCCTGTGTCAGCTTTCACCCCGGTACCGGGGTCGCTGCGAGAATACAGGAGCAAACAGCGGCGCGAGATGAAATATGAATGAATTGCATTCCGGTTTCCGGTTCCCGAAAAAACGAAAATTATCAGGCCCTGCGCAGCGGCTGAAGCTGGTTAATTTGCCATCACGAGAAACCCTATTGGAGAAATACGTTTCGACAGTGGCACGCGCCTTCTCTACGCCAATGAGCGGCAATTGCTCAAACGCCACACTGCAAATTCTGTAACGCTCGGCACAGCCAACGCACTATTGGCTTGCCGATCTCTTTTTCCCAATGTATGCTCTCGGCCAAAATTAGAGGATGACGGAGGGGTACTGCATGAGCAATCGCTTCACACGTCGACGTTTCATGGTTACAGCGGGCGCTGCCGCCACGACTGTACTGGGCTCTTCAATCTTCAACCTGGATTCAGTGTGGGCATCGCCTTACATCCGCCGCAATCTTGGCGGCATGGCGGCCAGCGATCCAGTCCTGGTTTCTTACCGCAAAGCCATCAAGGCCATGAAGCTGTTGCCCACTTCCAACCCGCTGAGCTGGAATTATCAGGCGGCCATTCACGGCACAACGCTTTCCGGATCGTATACCTCATGGAACACTTGTGAGCACGGAACTGATTACTTCTGGTCCTGGCACCGCATGTATCTTTACTGGTTTGAGCGGATCATCCGCAAGATGTCCGGGGACAACTCCTGGGCGCTGCCGTACTGGGATTACATTTCCCCTTCGCAGCGTCATTTGCCCAGCCCATTCCAGGATTCCTCGAGCGAGCTTTTCCATTCCAACCGTGGCGCCGGCTGGAACTCCGGGTCCGCTTCCTACGCCGCGTGGCAGGTCGATCCCACCTCCGGCAACAGCTTCACTGATTTCTTTTCCGGCCAGAGCGGCCTTGAGAGCAATCCGCACGACAACGTGCATATCTATATGAGCGGCGATATGGGCAATCCCAGCACCGCGGCCATTGACCCGATCTTTTACGTCCACCATTCCAATATCGATCGGCTATGGAACCTGTGGCTGGCGCAGGGCGGCGGACGTCATGATCCCCTAAGCACCAGCAGTTGGCGCAACAAGAGCTACACGTTCTTCGATGAAAACGGCAACCCGGTTGTAATGAAGACCTGCGATATCCTTCGCTGCGCTGAACAGCTCAACTATACTTATGAAAGCGAGCCCACGCAGGTAAAGGAGTATTGCTTGGTCCGCATCCCATTCCCGATTTATTACCTGATCTGGCAGGTGCTCATCCCGTGGCCCGGCCCGCCGGTTGAGCTGACTCAGCAGGAAGTCTCCGTTCCCATCAACATCAAGGAATTCCGGCAACGGCTGGCCCCTCTGGCGGAAAGCAAGGCGGAAACGCTCTTGCTTGAACTCAACAATGTTGAAGCTGAGCGTTCGCCCGGCGCGGTGTGGGAGGTTTATCTCGGCCTGCCGCCCAACGCCGCTCCCAACCCTGAAGGCCCGTTCTTTGTTGGGACGGTTGCCTTGTTTGCCGCGGGCGTTCGCGCTCACTCCCATGGCGACCACAAGCCCGCGCACTTTACCTTCCAGGTCAACCGCCAGATTCTGGCGGCTCTGCGCGGCAACCAGGAGCAGCTGCGCCTCACCTTTGTTCCCAGCGGCCCGCTAATCGATGGCAAACCTTCGCGCCCCAAGGTGGAATCTCCGGTGCGCATCGGCGCGGTGAACATTTCCATTGGCCGTGAGAAGCCTCAGGAAGGAGAGGTCCTTGAGCGGCCTGGGCGGGAGTTAGAACGCCAGGTGGAACCAAAAATAGAGAAGAAGATAGAGCCGAAGAATCCAAAATAGCCGTTTGCGCTACTCGGGTTCATTGGCTCGGCGATACGGGCGTCCGCTGATGGAATAGAATTCCATTCGTGGACGCCGTTTTTTATGTGAGTAGCGAGAGATCTGACGATCAAGCTGGACGGGATATTAAGTGAACCCAGTGGAGAACAAAGCACAATCGATTTGGGCCGGAGCCACAGCAAAACAAGCATCCCAGGCCCTTGCCGCTGATCTCCGCGCCATCACCGGCGAAGTCCGGTTTGATGACGGCACCCGCGCTCTCTATGCCGTCGATGGCTCCAACTATCGCCAGGTGCCCATCGGCGTCGTCATTCCCAGGACCATTGAAGATGTGATTCAGACCGTGGCCCTTGCCCGCAAGCATGGCGCGCCTCTGCTGCCGCGCGGCGGAGGCACCAGCCTGTGCGGACAGTCCTGCAACGTCGCTGTCATCGTTGATTTCTCCAAGTACCTGAACCAGATCATTGAAATCAATCCCTCAGAAAAATACGCCTGGGTGCAGCCCGGTTGCGTGCTGGATAAGCTTCGCAACCGCGCCAACGAGTTCAATCTCACTTTTGGTCCTGATCCGTCCACGCATGAATACTGCAATCTGGGCGGGATGATCGGCAACAACTCTTGCGGCGTTCACTCCGTCATGGCCGGCCGCACCGTGGATAACGTTCTGGAACTCGACATCCTCACCTACGATGGCGAGCGCATGCGCATCGGGCCCACTTCAGACGCGGAGTTTGAGCTGATCGTTCGCGCTGGAGGCCGTCGCGGAGAAATTTATTCCCGCCTGCGCGCTCTGCGCGATCAATACGCCGATCTCATCCGCGCCCGCTATCCCAATATCCCGCGCCGCGTCTCCGGCTATAGTCTCGACGAGCTTCTGCCCCAACGCGGCTTCAATGTCGCCAAATCGCTGGTAGGCGCGGAAGGCACCTGCGTCGTCATTCTGGCCGCCAAAGTTCGTTTAGTGGACTGGCCCAAGAAGCGCACGACCGTCGTGCTTGGCTATAAAGACGTTTACGCCGCGGCGGACAGCGTCCCGGAAGTCTGCAAGTTGAAGCCTATCGGCCTTGAAGGCATGGATGACGTTCTGATTTCGAACATGAAGAAGAAGAACCTTCATCCAAAAAGCATTGCCATGCTGCCCGAAGGCAAAGGCTGGCTGTTGTGCGAGTTCGGCGGCGAAACCAAAGAAGAATCGAACGCCAAAGCGCGCGCATTAATGGAGCGGCTCAGCCGCCAGCCTGATCCGCCCAACATGAAGCTCTTCATCGACGAGCAGGAAACGCTCCTCGTCTGGAAGGCCCGCGAATCCGGCCTGGGTGCAACCTCGCAGGTTCCGGGCGAACCGGAAGCGTGGGAAGGCTGGGAAGACGCGGCGGTATCGCCGGAGAAACTCGGCGAGTATATTCGCGGCCTGCATCGCCTGCTGGCCAAATACGGCTACCATTGCGCGCTCTACGGCCACTTTGGCGATGCCTGCGTGCACATGCGGATTAACTTTGATCTTGTCACTGAAGAAGGCATCAAAAAATTCCGCGCCTTTGTCGAGGAAGCTGCGGACTTCGTCGTGCAGCTTGGCGGCTCGCTCTCCGGCGAGCATGGCGATGGCCAGGCCCGAGGCGAACTCCTGGTCAGAATGTTTGGCCCCGAGTTGATGGAAGCCTTCCGCGAATTCAAGCGCATATGGGACCCCGGCTGGAAGATGAATCCGGGCAAAAAGATTGACGCCAACCCGCTCGACCAGAATCTGCGTCTAGGCGCCACCTACCGGCCCGCGCCTGTCAAAACTTATTTTGGGTTCCCTGAAGATCACGGGCACTTTCCTGAGACCACGCTGCGCTGCGTCGGCGTGAGCAAGTGCCGCAAGGACGACAGCGGCACAATGTGTCCCAGCTACATGGCCACGCGGGAAGAGAAGCACTCCACCCGCGGACGCGCGCGCCTGCTGTTTGAAATGCTGCGCGGTGAGACCCTGAAAGACGGCTGGAAGAACGAATATCTGAAGGACGCTCTGGACCTCTGCCTGGCCTGCAAGGCCTGCAAGAGCGAGTGCCCCATCAACGTAGACATGGCCACCTACAAAGCTGAATTTCTGGCGCACTACTATGAAGACCGCTCGCGCCCGCGCGCCGCTTACTCCATGGGACTCATCCAGCGCTGGGCCGGCATGGCGCGCATCGCGCCGTGGCTGGTAAATTTCCTTGGCCGTGCGCCGGGAACATCGCAGTTAACGAAATGGCTTGGCGGCATCTCCCAGAAGCGCAACATGCCCGCATTTGCCACTGAGACATTCACGGCGTGGTTCCGCAAGCGTCCGCTGCGCAACCCTGATCGTCCTCCGGTCATCCTCTGGCCGGACACATTCAGCAATAATTTCCATCCTGAAATCGCCAAAGCCGCCGTGGAAGTCCTGGAGCACGCCGGCTATCAAGTGAAAATTCCTCAGCAAGGTCTATGTTGCGGTCGTCCTTTATATGACTTCGGCATGCTCGATCAGGCAAAGGCCACGCTGGAGCAGACGCTCACTGCTTTGCGCATTGATATCGAAGCCGGAACACCAATCATCGGAATCGAACCAAGCTGCGTCTCTGTCTTTCGCGACGAGATGACCAACCTGCTGGGCAAAAATGCTGAAGCGCAAAAGCTTAAGAGCCAGACTTTCCTGCTCAGCGAATTTCTGGTCAATCAGGCCGACTATCGGCCGCCCCAACTCAGGCGCAAAGCCATTGTCCATGCGCATTGCCACCACAAGTCCGTGCTGAAATTTGATTCTGAATCAGAATTGCTGAAGCGCACCGGCCTCGACTTCCATGTTCTCGATTCCGGATGCTGTGGCATGGCGGGATCTTTTGGCTTCGAAGCCGAAAAATACGACATTTCAGTCAAGATCGGCGAGCGCGTCTTGCTGCCCGCCGTGCGCTCTGCCGCCGCTGACACGCTCATCATTACCGATGGATTCAGTTGTTACCAGCAAATTGAAGGCCTTACCGGACGTAAACCGCTGCACATCACTGAAGTCTTGCAGATGGCTCTTTCTGAATCATGCAGACTAGGCAGTGAAGCGAAAAAAGACTCGCCGCAGATTTACGCAGATGTTCGCAGATAAATCTTTAAATATTAAAGATGGAATCAGCCGCGACTTGCTTTGCACAAGAAAGCAAATGAGCCGCGACTTAACACGCAAAAGACCACCATTCCTGATGTCGATTCGTGTTCTTTCGCGAAATTCGCGGCCAATTTTTTGATCTGCGTTCATCAGCGCAAATCTGCGGCAAACCTTGTTTTCTAAGCCGGCTTCTCTACCTGGTTGTAGCGTCGCGCTGCCCGCTTGCCCAGCGCGGTCAATGGCGAGCGCGTCACCGCCGACTGGCTTTCATGCCCGGCCTTCTTTTCCGTGTTTCCAGCTGCGTCCGGCAACAGCCGATTCACGTGTGCCAGTACTTCCTGCGTCAGTCCGGGGGCAACGCCGTGAAGTCCCGCCAGCAGCTTGGCCTGCCAGCTAATTACCAGCTCTGCGCGATTGGAGCACGTTGCATTTACGATTTTCTGGGCAGCTCGTTCAGCCGAAATCGAAGCCAGCGGATTTGTTCCGCTTACGGCGAACCAGCCAAACTCCGCTTCATGCTGTCCTTTGAATTGCGCGTTCAGGTGTGAGCCGGTGCGCATGAGCCCCGGAACAACCGTGAGCACGTGGACGCCAAAGCGTTTCAGCTCAGCGTGCAGTCCCTCGGAAAAGCCGGTCACAGCAAATTTGGCGCAGCCGTAAGGAATAAGGTGCGGCACGCTGACCCTGCCTCCGATCGAAGAAATGTTCACGATCCTGCCTTTTCCGCGCGCCAGCATCTGCGGCAGCACGGCCAGCGTAGGATGGACAGTCCCCCAGAACATCACGTCCATCGCTTCCTGAAAGTCCTTCAGCTCTTGCGAAAGTACCGGGCCCACGGAAATCACGCCGGCGTTGTTCACCAGCACATCAATGTTCCCCATGTTCCGGCTTACGGAGCCGATCATGTTGTCCACTTCTGCCGGCTTGCTCACGTCACATGGGACGGCGCAAACCACCGCGCCCAGGTCTTCCAGGAGCTGGCGCGCTCGCGCCAGCTCCTGTTCATCGCGGGCGCAGATGGCGATCTTGGCTCCGAATTGGGCGAACTCTTCCGCCAGCGCCAGCCCCAGTCCGCGCGAGCCGCCGGTAATCAGCACGGTCTGCCCGCGCAACTCCCGCAGGCGATGCCCGCGAAACATGCGCAGTCCATGCCGTATGGCCATTACTGTTCCTATGCCCGCCGCCGCGCCCGCCATAAGCGTGCCTGCGGCTGCTCCGCCAATCACAACCTTCGTTTTAGCCTTCATTTGTGTCCTGCCTTTTCAGCTCGCTATCTGAAATTGAGCATCCGCCGCAAGCGCCGGCACCCTGATCCGTAACTTTTCCCCGATAGCAAGAAACCGCTCCTGCCAGCGGCGTGATGCCGGATCGTCTCTGCGCGCGATCTCAGGGAAGACCTTGTCCAGGATGGAGTAATAAATGTTCTGCGCGTGCCAGCAATCCACGGAAAACGGCATCATGGGATAAAGGCTGGTGAGCGCGTTGGCGCGCTCCAGCGTTTCGCTGTCCTGCGGTTTCTGTTGCAGTCGCCGCAGAATGCGTGTCAGGCTGTTGCCCGCGGCATAACGAACTCCGGCTTCATCCACCTGCACGCCTTCGCGCTTGACCATCTCCATGAGCATGGCAATGCGCACAAAGTCCACCGGATCAGTTTCAAGAGTATGTTTCAGGTCGTTGTTAAGGACGAATTCGGCGGTAAAGCGCAAAACGTCCGGCACCGGCTGGCCCATTTCTTTCAAAAAGCGCATCAGCGATCCATGTTTCTCGTAAATCTTGTGATAGCTGGCCTCGGCATCGTGCAGCGTGCGGGAAAGCACAATGTCAAGGATCCTTTTCTGCTCATCTTTAAACAGCGCCTGGAATGAGTACGGCATGCCGTCAAAGTGATCGTCCAGCAGGCGCAGCAATTCGCCAAAGTCACCGGTGGAGAATGCCGCCATGCTCTCTTCCACCAGCATGTCGTAATCTTCTTTCTCGCCAAGCTCGCGTACGCCCGCGTGCAGCACTTGATCGCCCAGATACACCGCGGCAAACATCAAATCGCGCGATTCACGCGTGATGCGCGAGTTCACGCGGGAAATGCCCAGGGCCAAACGCGCCGTTCCTGCTTCAGCGTGGCGATAGTCCTGCGCTTTCACGGAGTAACAATACTGCGGAACAACGTGGTCGCCATCGAACATTGAGCTGATGGCAAAGTGCGCTGCCACTTTGCTCAAGTCGACGAATGCGGGTTTCACCAAACGGTTGTAGACCAGAGCGCCATTGCCCATCTCGGGCACGTTGCTCGTGGCCAGGGCCAGACGCCGCAGGAATTCCGGTTCTATGTCCACGTTGCCGGTTTCGCGCGCCAGCTGGATCACGCGGCCCGCGTATTGCAGCACCTGCACGGTCTCAATTCCGCTCAGCTCGTCAAAGAACCAGCCGCAACTGGTGTACATGAGCATGGCGTGCCGCTGCATTTCCAGCAGCTTGAGCGCGGCCGTGGTTTCCGCCGGCTTGAGCTGATGGCGGGAATGTTTTTCAAAAAACAGCCAGAGCGAGTCCGGCGACCGGTCCAGCACCACATCTATATAGTCATTCCGCGCCGCCCAGGGATCGTTCAGCACCTCGCCGGCCTGGCGTTCAAACACGCTGGCGGCGCAGTCTCGCAGGTAATCCAATGCCTCCCGCAACGGGCCGCGCCATTGCTGGTTCCAGCCCTCGCGGCCGGAGTTGCAGCCGCAATCGCCGCGCCAGCGCTCCACCCCGTGGGCACAGCTCCATGCTGTGTTTTCGACGATCTGCACTTCGTGGGTCGGCGGATAAGATTCCAGGAACTCGCCGTAATTCGTAAGCCGCAATGAGGGATCAGCTTCAATGCGGTCCAGCGCGTAGGCCAGCGCCATGTCGCCGTGGCGATGGTGGTGGCCGTAGGTTTCGCCGTCGGTGGCAATGTGCATGAGTTGTGGCCAGTCGCGACGATCGGAAAAGCCGCCCTTCAGCCGGGAAGCGAATTGCTCTCCACTGTTGAGGAGCTGCTCAAAGGCCACGGCGCGTGAGATGGGGCCGTCATAAAAGAAAAGGTTGATTCGCCTGCCCGATGGCAGCTTTGCCAGATAAGCCCGCGTGGGATCGATGCGCCCGCCGCTTACGTCTTTCCAGCTTCTTCCGCCGATCTTCCGCACTCTGCCTGCCTGATGCGGCGCAAGCACCGTGAACTTGATGCCCTGCTCGGCCAGTGTCTCCAGGGTTTCAATGTCCACGGCAGCTTCCGGCAGCCACATGCCCTCTGGCGCGCGGCCAAAGCGATGCTCAAAATCGCGCAGACCCCAAATGGTCTGTGTTAGCTTATCGCGCGAATTGGCCAGCGGCAGGATGACGTGGTTATAGGCCTGGGCCAGCGCCGACCCGTGTCCGGAGAAGCGGTCCTGGCTCTTCTGGTCCGACTCCAGAATGCATTGGTAGGTGTCAGGAGCATTGTCCTTCATCCATGAGAGCAGCGTGGGCCCAAAGTTAAGGCTGATGCGGGAATAATTGTTGGCAATCCGCCGGATGTAGCCCTGCTCGTCGAGGATGCGCGACGCGCCGTTGGGCGCATAGCACTCCGCTGTGATGCGCTCGTTCCAATCGTGGTATGGATAGGCAGATTCCTGGCGCTCCACGGCTTCCAGCCACGGGTTTTCCCGCGGCGGCTGATAAAAATGAGCGTGAATGCAGATACAACGTTCCATGCGGCAGGCCGGCCACGCCATTACAACGAACATTACCCCGACATTAGGATGTGCATCCGCCGCCGGATGGTGCCTGTATCGCCATAAATTGCAGGTGCGCCCCAGGAAAAAGCGTACCGAACGTTGTTCAAGGGAAGCAATTTCTGGGAGATTTGGTACCCGGCTGCTTCACGGTCACACTCTTTTCATCGGATTTTCGGAGAGAGCGCATGGGGAGACCTCGATCTCAACTTCATGCGGGCGGATGCGCAAAGGTCCAGCTACTTTTGAGAGTGGTTAAGCATGAGTGGAGGATTTATGTTGGCCGGTCGTCCTTGCCGGGCCAGAACATTTTTGTCTCCCGCGAAGGCAAGCCGGAAATGATTCGAACAATTTTGAGGTGATTGCCTGATTTTTTTGAACGCAAAAATATTTTTTGCATTTGTCGGCTGAAAAGTAGCTGAAACCCGCCACTCTTGTTTATAATCATCCGTTTTCGTCAGTGATCCCGATCACGGATGAATGTGAGCTTGCCGATCGCGTCGAGTAACCCAGCGCGACGGTTTCACGGGCAATTAAATATTCAATGTCACAGATCTTTCACCGTAGTGCGAATACTCTGGCTCGCGCCAGCATACTCGGCGTAGTACTTCTGCTCTCGGCGGTAGGCGCGGCGCTCATCAAGCTTCAGCGCTCTCCATACGTCACCGCGCAGCATATTGCCCCGGAACAGCCGATCCCATTCAGCCATCAGCACCATGCCGCGGGCCTGGGCCTGGATTGCCGCTACTGCCACACCTCGGTTGAGGATTCAAGTTTTGCCGGGATTCCTCCCACCAAGACCTGCATGAACTGCCATGCGCAGATCTGGACCAATGCTCCCATGCTGGCGCCGGTCCGTTATAGCTTTGCCAGCGGCCAGTCTCTGCAATGGACGCGGGTGCATGACCTGCCCGATTTTGTGTACTTCAATCACAGTATTCACATCAACAAGGGCGTGGGCTGCTTTAGCTGCCACGGCCAGGTGGATGCGATGCCCCTGATGTATGAGGAAAATACCCTGCAGATGGAGTGGTGCCTGAACTGCCATCGCGAACCGGAGAAGTTTCTGCGGCCCAGGAATGAAGTTTTCAACATGAAATATCAGCAGCCTGATCCGGAGCACGAGGTTAAGGTCATGATTGGCGGGAAGGAAGAGTCTTTTACTGACCAGTTGGCGCTCGGTGCAGCTTTGCGGAAGGAATACCGCCTGCGCACGTCGCAGGACATCACCAGTTGCTCCACCTGCCACCGATAGGGTGGAAACAATATGGAAACGAATGTCTAACAAAAGCGATTCAAATCCCAACCTGATTTCTGCCAGCCAGATTAAGCCGGCCAGCATGGAGCTGGAAACCGTGCGCAAAAAGCTGGCGGAAGCCAAAGGGCCAAAGTACTGGCGTACTTTGGAAGAGCTTGCGGACCAAAAGGCCTTCGGCGAACTGCTGGAGCGCGAATTTCCGCGCCAGGCCTCGGAATGGGTCGATCCGGTTTCCCGCCGCGGCTTTCTCAAGCTGGCCGGCGCGTCCATGGCGTTGGCCGGGCTGGCCGGATGCACGCGGCAGCCGCTGGAGCAGATTCTGCCTTATGTCCGCCAGCCGGAGCAGTTGGTCCCCGGCAAGCCGATTTTCTACGCTACGGCCATGCCCTTCCATGGGCACGCCCTGCCGCTGCTGGTGGAAACGCACGAATTTCGTCCCACCAAGATTGAAGGCAATCCTCAGCACGCGGCCAGCATGGGCGCGACTGATCTGTTCGCGCAGGCCTCGATCCTGGATCTTTATGATCCTGACCGCTCCACCACGCTGACCCATATGGGCGAATCGCGCTCCTGGGGCGATTTTGCCATGGCGGTGAACAGCAAGATCAATGACAAGGGCGGCTTGAAAGAATCCAAGGGCGCCGGCTTGCGCTTCCTTACCGGCGCGGTCAGTTCGCCCACGTTTGGCTGGCAGATGAAGGCCGTGCAGCAGGCCTTCCCGCAGTCAAAATGGCATCGCTGGGACCCGGTCAACCGCGACAATATGCGTGCCGGTTCCAAGCTGGCTCTGGGCGGATATTACGATCCGGTTTATAAGTTTGAGAACGCCGCCGTGGTGGTCTCGCTGGATGCCGACTTTCTTTCCGGCGCATGGTTCCCCGGCTTTGTGCGCTACGCGCGCGACTTTATGCGCGGCCGCAAGCTGGAAAACGGCGACCAGATGAACCGCCTGTACGTGGCCGAGAGCGCGCCTTCCACCACCGGCGCCAAGGCCGACCATCGCCTGGTGCTGCGTCCGTCGGAAGTGGAGAGCGTTGCGCGGGCGCTGGCGGCAAAAGTCGGCATAGGCGGAGCGGGGGCCAATCTCACCGCTGACCA
The DNA here is from genome assembly GCA_035703825.1 of Candidatus Angelobacter sp. GTDB lineage: Bacteria > Acidobacteriota > Terriglobia > Terriglobales > Acidobacteriaceae > Angelobacter. The sequence continues at coordinate 33,724 of DASSXL010000079.1, read as the reverse complement.
GCAGAAGTTTGTCGATGCCGTCGCCGCCGACCTGAACGACCACAAAGGAAAGTGCCTGGTGGTCCCGGGCGAGTTCCAATCTCCCGCTGTCTACGCGCTGGCGCAGGCTATGAACGGCGCTCTGGGGAATGTCGGCCAGACCGTCACTTACATCGACCCCGTGGAAGTGGACGCCGTGGAACATGGCCAATCTATCCGCGAGCTGATTGGCGACATGAACGCGGGCAAAGTCGATACGCTGGTGATCATCGGCGGCAATCCGGTGTACAACGCGCCCGTGGACCTGGATTTTGCCGGAGCGGTGGCGAAAGTCCCGCTGTGCATCCAGTTCTCCGGCTACAAGAATGAGACCACCGACTACATGCACTGGCATGTGCCGGAAGCGCACTATCTTGAAGCCTGGAGCGACGCCCGCTCGTATGACGGCACCGCGTCAGTGATTCAGCCCATGATCATGCCGCTGTATGACGGCAAGAACGGGCATGAGCTGCTGGCCATGTTTACTGACCAGCCGGGCACCTCGTCGCACGATCTGGTGGAGACTTACTGGAAATCGCAGCACCCCAGCGCCGATTTTGAAGCTTTCTGGCGGACATCAGTCCATGATGGCTTTGTGGCGGGCAGTGCTTCTCCCGCGAAGCAGGTGAGCCCCAAGCTCGGCGTGTTGCCGCCGCAAGCGCCTTCCGATGGCAACGCGATCGAAGTTTCTTTCCGCCCTGATCCCACGATTTATGACGGCAAGTTCGTCAACAACGCGTGGTTGCAGGAGACGCCCAAGCCGCTGAGCCGCAATACCTGGGACAACGTGGCCATGATCAGCCCGAAGATGGCCGGCGATTGGAAGCTGAACCAGCTTGGCGACCAGAACGACCACCAATCGGACGCGCAGAGGGTGCTTGAGGTTGTTTTTCCAGACGGGCGAAAAGTAGAAGTTCCGTATTGGCCGCAGCCCGGCCATCCCGAGAATGCCGTGACGCTCTTCCTCGGTTACGGCCAGACCAAAACCGGACGCGTGGGAACAGGCGCGGGCTACAACGCATATAAAGTCCGTCCCAGCGGTTCGCAGTACATTGCCGGCGGCGCAAAGATCAACGTCACCAACCGCTTCTGGGACATCGCGGTCACGCAGGGCCACTTCAGCATGGAAGAGCGCGAGCCGGTGAAGGTCGCGACCCTGGAAGAGTTCGTCAAGAACAAGAACTTCGCCCATGAGCATCCTGAAGAAGAGCCAAAAGACAGCGGCGACAACCAGGAATCGCTCTATTCCAATTTCAAGACGAAGGAAAACTTCTACCAGAAATATGCCTGGGGCATGTCGATTGATCTGAATTCCTGTGTCGGCTGCCAGGCTTGCGCGGTGGCCTGCCAGGCGGAGAACAACATCTCCGTCGTCGGCAAAGAACAGGTGCAGCGCGGACGTGAGATGCAGTGGATCCGCATCGATTCCTATTACGAAGGCGATCCGGCCAATCCCAGCGTTTACTTCCAGCCGGTGCCATGCATGCAGTGTGAAAATGCGCCGTGCGAGCCGGTTTGCCCGGTAGGCGCAACCACGCACTCCACTGAAGGCCTGAATGACATGGTCTATAACCGCTGCGTGGGTACGCGGTATTGCTCCAACAACTGTCCTTATAAGGTCCGGCGGTTCAACTTCTTCCTGTTTGCCGACTACGAAACCCCGAGCCTGAAGCTTGGCCGCAACCCTGATGTTACGGTCCGCAGCCGCGGCGTGATGGAAAAATGCACTTACTGCGTGCAGCGCATCACGCAGGCCCGCATCGCGGCGGAAAAAGAAGACCGTGACGTCCGCGACGGCGAAATCAAGACAGCGTGTGAGCAAGTCTGTCCCACCGGGGCGATCACCTTCGGCGATATCAACAACAAGGGCAGCGCCGTGGCCAAGTTAAAGAGCGGTCCCCGCAGGTATGACCTGTTGGCGGAACTGAATACACGCCCACGCACCACGTATGTGGCGGCGGTGCGAAACCCCAACCCCAAGCTAGGGTCTGGCACGGAGAAGGCATAAGAGATGGCTGCACCAGACATTCTGCCGCCGAAGGGTGTAAGGCCCCCGATCATCGGGCCGGGCCAGACCTTTGGCACCATAACGGACCGCATTGCCGGGATCGTGCTCACCAAGCACACGCCCATCTTCTGGGTAGCGATCGTGGCGATAGCCGCGGCGCTGTTCGGCATGCTTCAGACAGCGGTCGGCTACCTCCTCGTGAAAGGCACCGGCATCTGGGGCATCACCATCCCTATCGGATGGGGCTTCGCCATTGTGAACTTTGTGTGGTGGATCGGTATCGGCCATGCCGGTACGCTGATCTCCGCCATTCTGCTGCTGTTCAAGCAGACCTGGCGCACCTCGATCAACCGCTTTGCTGAAGCCATGACGATTTTTGCGGTCATGCAGGCCGGCTTGTTCCCGCTGATTCACACCGGGCGTCCGTGGCTGGCGGCTTACTGGCTGTTCCCGATTCCCAATACCATGGGCGTGTGGCCGCAGTTCCGCAGCCCGCTGATCTGGGACGTCTTTGCCGTCTCAACCTACTTCACCGCATCATTCCTCTTCTGGGGCATCGGACTCATCCCTGACTTCGCTACACTGCGCGACTCCGCCAAAACGCTCGTCGTCCGGCGCATCTATGGCATGTTGGCGATGGGCTGGCGCGGATCAGCCAAACACTGGAACCGCTACGAGACGGCCTACATGCTTCTGGCCGGCCTTTGCACACCGCTGGTTCTCTCGGTGCATAGCGTGGTGTCCCTCGATTTTGCAGTGTCAGTTGTGCCTGGCTGGCACACTACATTCTTCCCGCCGTACTTCGTCGCGGGCGCAATTTATTCCGGCTTCGCCATGGTGCTGATGCTGGCGATTCCGTTCCGCTACCTCTACGGCATGCAGGACTTCATCACCCTGCGGCATTTGCAAAACGCAGCCAAGGTCATGCTTGCCACAGGAATGATTGTGGCTTACGCCTATGGCCTGGAAATGTTTATGGGCTGGTACAGCCAGGATAAGTACGAGTTGGCGATGGTCAACAACCGCCTGCACGGCCCGTACTCGTTCTATTACTACATGCTCATCCTGTGCAACATCCTGATTCCACAATCCCTGTGGTCAAACAAAGTGCGTTCCACGCCGTGGATGCTTTTTCTGGTTTCAGTGGTCGTCAATACCGGCATGTGGCTGGAGCGCTTCGTGATCGTGGTTATGAGCCTTCAGCGCGACTTTATTCCCAGTTCGTGGGGAATGTACTGGTTCACCAAGTGGGACATGATGATTTTCATCGGGACCATGGGGTTCTTTACCTTGCTCTTCTTTATCTTTATCCGGCTTATGCCGGCCATTTCCATCTTTGAAATGCGGACGCTGATTCCGCAGGCCAAGGTGAAAGAATAATGACAGCAGCACCTATTTACGGACTGATGGCGGAGTTCGAGACGCCCACGGAGCTGGTGGAAGCGGCCAAGGGCGCTTATGCCGCCGGCTACCGCAAAATGGATACGTACACGCCGTATCCGCTGGAAGAAGCCGCGGAAGCCATCGGCGCGCACCATAATCGTGTGTCGCTGGTGGTGCTGGTTGGCGCGATGCTGGGGATGATTGGCGGATATTCGCTGGAATACTGGGTCTCCGCTGTGGCTTATCCGATCAACGTTGGCGGCAAGCCCTTCCATTCCTGGCCGGCGTTTATTCCCGTTACGTTTGAATGCGCAGTGCTGGGCGCGTGCCTGGCAGCGGTGTTTGGCATGCTGGCCTTAAACGGACTGCCGCAGCCCTACCATCCGGTGTTTAACGCGCCCAACTTTGTGCGCGCCAGCCGCGACCGTTTCTTCCTGTGCATTGAGTCGCAGGACCCCCGATTCAGCCCGTCTGACACGCGGAAATTGCTGGAAAGCTATAAGCCTGAAGAGATCACGGAGGTGCCGTATTAATCGTCCGGCACAAATCCGCATTGCCTGGCTGCTCTTTGCGGCGGCCGGGATGGCTGTTGTTGCCGGCTGCCGGCAAGACATGCACAATCAGCCCAAATTTGTTCCGCTGCGTTCCAGCGAGTTCTATTCCGACCGCAGATCGGCCCGCTATCCAGTTCCCGGCACCATTCCGCAGCTTTGTCCTGACAAGGACAAATGCTCGCCGGAAGAGAAATTGGTGAATGACGAACAGGTGAAGCCCGAGAGCTATTTTCTCACCGGCAAGCATGGCACGGTCTATGGCAATGAGCTTCCCGGCGACTCTGCCGGCACAAGGGCGCAAATACTGGCGCGGGGCCAGGAACGATACAATATTTATTGCGCTCCCTGCCATTCGCAACTGGGCGATGGAAACGGCATGATCGTTCAGCGCGGCTATAAGCGCCCGCCGTCATTCCACGTACAACGGCTCAAGAACGCCCCGCTCGGCTGGTTCTATGACGTGATCAGCAACGGCTTTGGCGGCATGCCCGACTACGCCGCCCAGGTAAAGCCCGCCGACCGCTGGGCCATTGCCGCTTACATTCGCGCGCTGCAACTGAGCCAGAGCGCAACTGAGGCCGACGTGGCGCAGGGAGACCGCGAGAAGTTGAACAAACCTGAAGAAAATGGAATCACGATCCCCGATACCTCGATCAAGCCCCCAGCGCCCCGGCCCGAGGGAGGTGTAAAGCGATGAGCCAGACTTTGGTCCGCGTTACACCCAAAGATTTCGCGCCGCCGCCAGTCATTGACCGCATGCGCTCGCGCTCGCTGGTGATAGGCGTTGTGTTTAGCGTGCTGGCCCTTGGTGTGACTCTGGGCAAAGGCCAGTGGGATTTGTTCCTTCGCTCATGGCTGTTCTCATTCATGTTCTGGCTCGGCTTGACCACCGGCTCCCTGGCATTGCTCATGCTGCAATACACCAGCGGCGGCAATTGGGGACGGCTTGGCCGCCGCATATGGGAAGCCGCCGCGGGTAACTGGTGGCTGATGTTCCTGTTCTGGCTGCCGATTGCCATCGGCATGAAGCGCCTTTTCGTCTGGACACATGTGCCCCCCGAGGGTTCCGCCGAGCTGGCAAAATTCATGGCGCACTATGGCGCGGACAAGATTCACTATTACCTGAACACGCCCTTCTTCCTGGTGCGCGGCGTGCTCTACTTCGCCGGCTGGGCGGTCCTTTATTATTTCCTCAAGCGCTGGTCCGTTCGTGAAGAAGCCGGGACCACGACCCCGTCGCAGTTCGTCTTTATCCAGAACCTGAGCGGGTTCGGCATCGTCTTTTACGGCCTGACCATCACCTTTGCCTCCATTGACTGGACTATGTCGCTTTATCCGGAATGGTGGTCAACGGTCTGGGGCATGCTGTTCATGGTTGGCCAGGTGCTCACCACGTTCTGCTTTACCATCTGGCTGTTCACGCGGCTCTCGGCCATCGAGCCGGTTTCGCGCATCTTCAAGGTCGATTTCCTGCACGACTTTGGCAAGCTGATGTTTGCCTTCGTGGTGCTATGGGCTTATCTCTCGTTCTCGCAGTGGCTGATTATCTGGTCCGGCAACATGCTTTCGGAGATCCGCTGGTACATCATGCGGCTCCAGCATGGCTGGCAGTATTTCGGGACCATTCTGATCTTCGTGCATTTTGTGTTCCCGTTCGCGCTGCTGCTTTCGCGCAATACCAAGCGCAGCCGGAAACGGATTGTCGCCATTGCTTTCCTGCTGATGTTCATGCGGCTGGTGGACCTGTTCTGGCTGACGGCGCCGAACTTTTATCCCGGCGCGCAGGCCGGCGGCGTGACACCTCCGGCTTCAGCGCCCACAGGACTTGCCGGTTTCGGTCTCGTGGATGCGGCCATGTACATTCTGTGTCCCATCGCCATGGGCGGAATCTGGCTGTTCTTCTTTTTCTTAAGCTTGAGCAAGCGCTCGCTCATGCCGGTGAACGATCCTGGCTTTGTCCAGATGATGGAAGCGAAACATGGATAAAGATAAATTTGAAACTCAATCCGGCGGCTATATCAAGGAAGGCCATCAGGAAAGCGACGTAAGCGTTAAGGGCATCGTGTGGTCCGGCGTGATTCTGGCTGCTGGCGGCGTGCTGTCGTTCCTGCTAGTACTAGGGATGATCAACTGGATACTGGAGCCTTTGGAAAAAAGCTCTGAAGCCAAGCTGACGCCCATGGAGCAGCAACTCCAGAAAGAACGCGAAGAGCCGAAAGAAGGTCTGGGAAAAGTTGTCCCTACCAGCGAAGGCGAAATCAAGCCGGCCCCGGACTGGTATGGGCGCGGCAAGATGGATGACCATCTCAGCCGCACCATCAAGGCCCCTCGCCTGCAATATGACGACGAGCATGACATGGGCACGTTCCGCAATTCGGAAGAAGATTGGCTCAAACGCACGGGCAAATCGCCCGATGGAAACATTCATATTCCGGTGAATCGCGCCATGGAAATTCTGGCGCAGCGCGGCCTTCCCGCGGTGAGCGGGCCATTCCAGCCCGCCAATGTGGGAGCGCCCAGCGCCGCGTATCCGTCGGGGACCTCTGATACCGGACAAGCCGGCCGAAGCACCCCGGCAGCAGGAGTAAAGAAGTGAAGTACGGCAGTACAATTCGGAAGGCGCTGGCCGCCATTGTCTTGGCTGCTTGCGCTTCGCTTACAGCGTTGTCACAGGCCGCTCCCAAGCTTCAGCCGGGCGACTCCGTGCCGAACGTGAAGCCTTCCATTCTTGATCAGGTCGGGCTTGACCAGCGCCTGAACCAGCAAGTCCCGCTTGATCTGGCCTTCAATGACGAAAGCGGCCAGGTAGTACAGTTGCAACAATATTTCGGGCAAAAGCCGGTCATCCTGATGCTGGTCTATTACCAGTGCCCCATGTTGTGTACGCAGGTGCTGAATGGCTTTACGGGCGCGATGCTGGGAGTTCGCAGGTTCGATATTGGCCGCGAATTCAACGTGGTCACCGTGAGCATCGACCCGCGCGACAAGCCGCAGGATGCTGCCGCGGCCAAAGAAAGATATCTCAAGCGTTATCGCCGCGCGGGCGCCGCGGAAGGCTGGCATTTCCTGACCGGAAAGAAAGACCAGATTGACGCGCTGGCGCAGGCCGTGGGCTTCCGCTACGCATGGGACCCGGAGATCCAGCAGTATGCGCATGCCAGCGGGATTATGCTGCTGACGCCGCAGGGGCGCGTGGCCCAGTACTATTACGGCATTGAATACGCCCCGCGCGACATCCAGTTGGGATTGATTGAGGCGTCAAAGGGCAAGATCGGAAACGTGGTGGACCAGGTGCTTCTCTATTGTTACCACTACGATCCAAGACAAGGCCGGTATGGCGCCGCGATTTTCAATGTTTTGCGTTTGAGCGCCCTCGCCACGGTGCTGGCGCTGGGTGGTTTCATGTTGATCATGTTTCGCCGCGATTCGCTCGCTGCCCACAAGGGCGGCTTAACCAGGACAGCCGAATAGATGCAACTGAACTTTCCCATTTTTCCGGAGCAGGCCTCGAGCATGGCGGGGCAGGTGGACGCGCTCTACCTGTTTCTGGTGCTGATCACCACATTTTTTTCGCTGCTCGTCGCCATTCTGATCGTCTTCTTCGCCATCAAGTACCGCAGGACCCCGGAGCGGCAGGCGGAACAGATCCATGGCTCCACTCTTCTGGAAATCGTCTGGACGGTGATTCCGCTGGGCATCTCCATGGTGATTTTTGTCTGGGGTGCCGCCATTTATTACCACATGGAGCGCCCGCCGGCGAACCCGCTGGAAATTTACGGCGTAGGCAAGCAGTGGATGTGGAAATTCCAGCATCCGGGCGGCCAGCGTGAGATCAACACCCTGCATGTCCCAACGGGGCGCGATGTGAAGGTCACGATGATCTCGCAGGACGTGATTCACAGCTTTTTTGTTCCGGCCTTTCGCGTAAAGCAGGACGTGCTGCCCAATCGCTACGTGTTTACCTGGTTCAAGGCGACCCAGCCCGGAACGTATCACCTCTTCTGTTCGCAGTACTGCGGCACCAAGCATTCCGGCATGGTTGGCGAGGTTGTGGTGATGACGCCCGACGATTACGCCAACTGGCTGGCCAGCGGCAAGGCCGAGGGCTCGCTCGCGTCGCTGGGTGAAAAGGCGTTCCAGCAATACGGCTGCACTACCTGTCACCGTCCTGATTCCGGCGCGCGAGGCCCGAACCTGGAAGGCCTTTATGGCCGGCCCGTCCGCCTGGTGGATAACCGAGTGGTTCTGGCGGACGATAATTACATTCGCGAATCGATCCTTGAGCCCAATGCCAAAGTCGTTTCCGGCTTCCAGTCCATCATGCCGACCTTCCGCGGCGTGGTGAGCGAAGACGAGATCATCGCGATTACCGAATACATCAAGCACCTGGCGCCGCAGGAAGCCAATCCGCTGAATAACCGCTCCACGCCCACGCAGATTCGTGACAGCGAGGTGCCCAACATTCAGAAGCAAAACGAGCAGCAGAACCAGCAACAACCGGCGCAGCAACCTCCGCAGGGAACGCGGCCTGCAAATCCATCTGGGAAGAAACCATGAGTACCGCAACAGCGATCGTTAAGCCGGTGATGCCCGAGCGGCATTACCTGAACGACAATTACGGAATCAGATCGTGGCTGCTGACGAAGGACCATAAGCGCATCGCGATCCTGTATCTGTTCTCCATCACGGTCTTCTTCTTTATTGGCGGCTTCTTTGCCGCGCTGATCCGGCTGCACCTGCTCACGCCCAACGGCGAGCTGTTCCAGGCCGATACCTACAACCGCCTGTTCACCATGCACGGCGTGAACATGATTTTCTTTTTCCTGATTCCGTCGGTGCCTGCGGTGATCGGCAATTTCCTGATCCCGATCATGATCGGGACCAAGGACCTGGCTTTTCCCAAAATCAACCTGCTGAGCTGGTATCTCTATATTGGCGGCGCGATTTTCTCGGTAATCGCGCTGGTCAGCGGCGGCGTTGACACGGGCTGGACCTTCTATGCTCCGCTGAGCTCCGGCTATGTAAAAAGCCCGGTCATCGTGATGGCCGTCGGCATCCTGATTGTCGGCTTCTCCTCGATCTTTACCGGCCTGAACTTTATCGTTACCGTGCACCGCATGCGCGCTCCGGGCATGACCTGGGGACGCCTGCCGCTGTTTGTGTGGGCCAACTACGCGGCCAGCCTGATCATGATCCTGGGAACGCCGGTCATCGCCATCACGCTGATACTGCTGGCGCTGGAACGCGGCTTCCACATCGGCATCTTCGATCCCAAGCTGGGCGGCGATCCCGTGCTGTTCCAGCACATGTTCTGGTTTTACTCGCACCCGGCCGTCTACATCATGATTTTGCCTGGCATGGGCGTGATCAGTGAGATCGTGACCTGCTTCTCCCGCAAGCGCGTTTTCGGCTATTCGTTCATCGCCTTCTCCAGTATCGCGATTGCCGTCTTCGGCTTTGTGGTATGGGCGCACCACATGTTCGTCGCCGGCATCTCGGTGTATTCGGCGCTGGTGTTCTCGCTGCTGAGTTACGCTGTGGCCATTCCTTCAGCGGTGAAGGTCTTTAACTGGACCGCCACCATGTATAAGGGCTCAGTGGAGATGAGCACGCCGATGCTCTATGCCATGGCATTCATCGGGCTCTTTACCATTGGCGGCTTGACCGGACTGTTTCTTGCCGCGCTGGGTCTCGATATCCATATTCACGATACATATTTCGTTGTCGCACACTTCCATTACGTGATGGTGGGAGGCATGGTTACGGCCTATCTGGGAGGACTCCATTTCTGGTGGCCCAAGATGACAGGGCGAATGTATCCAGAGGCGCCGGCAAAACTGGCCGCGCTGATTACGTTCATCGGCTTCAACCTCACATTCTTCCCGCAATTCATCCTGGGTTACATGGGCATGCCGCGCCGCTATTGGGCGTACCCGCCTGAGTTCCAGGTGCTTAACGTTCTCTCCAGCGCGGGCGCTTCAGTGCTGGCCGTGGGATTCATCCTGCCGCTGCTGTATTTTGCCTGGTCGCTGAAATATGGCGAAATCGCGGGCGATAATCCGTGGCAGGCCACCGGCCTGGAGTGGGAAACCAGTTCGCCTCCGCCGACGCACAATTTCCACCAGATCCCGATCGTCACTAAGGACCCGTATGCGTACGGAGAAGATGCGGAGGTCCCCGTTGTCCACTAGCCAGACAACCACTACCGAACATCATCCGGCGCTGGCCCACCAGTTTGACAGCATGGAGCAGCAGCAGGACGCTTCCACGTTCGGCATGTGGTTCTTCCTGCTCACCGAAATAATGATGTTCGGCGGACTCTTTACCGCCTACCTGATCTACCGGTTGAAGTACTATCCGGCATTCGTCGCCGGCAGCACCAGCATCAGCGTCTCCTGGGGATTCGCCAACACGCTGGTCCTGATCGCCAGCAGCTTTACCATGGCGATGACGGTCTGGGCGGCGCAAAACGGCAAGCGCAAAGCCCAGGTCTGGCTGCTTCTGGCTACCATGGTCCTGGGCGCGGCATTTCTTGGCGTAAAAGCCAAGGAATATTACGACAAGTGGGACGAGTGCCATATTCCCGGACACGTGATCGGCAAAGGCTTCAATGCCTGGGGCGGCTGCAGCGCCACTGACAAATCGCTGGGCAACATTGCCGAGGAAATTCGAGATCCGAAACACCACGGCAATCCAAACGTTCCTGAGGTGGATGCTGAGCAAACAGCGAAGCGGACAGAGATTTTCTTCTCCTTCTACTTTGCCATGACCGGCCTGCACGCTTTCCACATGATCATTGGCCTGGGATTGCTGACATGGCTGCTGCTGCGCGCCAGGAGTGGGGAGTTTGGCCCGGCCTATTACACGCCCATTGAGTTGGGCGGCCTGTACTGGCACTTCGTCGATATCGTTTGGATTTTCTTGTTCCCGTTGCTGTATTTGATCAGCCGGCACCAACACGGAGCTTAAAAGGACCCGAGAAAAGCACATGTCGCAAAACTCACATCCCACTCCCGGTCTTTACGTTGTGATTCTGCTCGCCCTGGTGGTCGGCACCTGCCTGACGTGGGGCATCGCTTTTATTGATTTGGGGAAGTGGAACCCCGTGGTGGCCCTCACCATCGCCGTCGTCAAAGCCGTTCTGGTGATTCTCTTTTTTATGCACGTGCACTATAGCAGCAAGCTCACCAAGCTCACGATTTCCGCCGGATTCTTCTGGCTGATGATCATGATTACCATGAGCCTCAGCGATTATCTGACGCGCACTTTCCTGCCGCGATGATTGTTTGTCCCGAGCGGAGCGAGGGAACCCTATTCGCCACGCGGAAGCTGTAGCAGCCATTTGCCGGGTGATCGGATTGCCCTTTTTGAAATGAAGTTTTCCCTCTGAAGAATTTTCCTTGCTGCGGGGTCCCCTCGCTACGCTCGGGACTTCAGAAAATTATTTCGTCAAAATCTCTTCCAGAAAATCCAGAGCGCGCGGATCATTCATTTGCCCCAGCCAGAAGATGGCCTGCTTGCGCACAACGGGGTTCTTGTTAGTTTTGGCCACGTTGATCAGTCGAGGCACGGCTTCAGCGTCATGCATCTGGCTGAGCGCGAAGACGGCCTTTTTCTTCACGTCGGTCTCAGGATCGTTCTCAATGGCGTCCGTAATCTCCTGTGCGGCTTTTCGGCTGCCTTTCTGGGCCAGCCAGAAAATGGCCTGTCCGCGAACGCGCGAGCTTTGATCATGCCGCGCCATGCTGATCAGATCTTTGAGCGCTTCCGGTTCCTTGCTCTGGGAAAACGCGAAGGTGCCTTTCTCTCGCATGTGATCGTCAGGGTCTTCGAGCACGTATTTGCGCAGAAGCTCCAAGCCTTTCTTTCCACGCTCCACTCCCAGCCAGAACGCGACGTTTTCCCGCAATGAGATGCGCTGGCCCGGCTGGATCAGTTTTTCCAGCGCAGCGTCTGCCGCCGGCGTGTCATGCATGGCGATGGCCATCACGGCCTGGTGTGCCGGGTGCCTGTCCCAGTTTGTCCCTTCGGAATCACTGGCCAGGGCCATTGCGCTCAACAACTCCACGCTCTGCTCTGGTTTTACGTCTTCCAGCCAGTAAAGAGGCAGGTTGGCGAAGTCGAGCGGGCAGTCCGCGCTATAGGCTCGGACTTTCCTGATCTGCCGGTCCTCAGCCCGGAAGAATACGAAAGCGTAAGGCAGAGGCTCCGGCGGAGTGCAGTCGGAATTTGTCCCACTGAATGAGCTGCCGGAGGCCGACTCCAGCTTGCAGCCCATGCAGCACTTTTCGTTGGCCCCTTGCAGCCCATCCCAGGAATCAAAGCAGCACATGGTGCGTTCTTTGGCCGCGGCAGGAATTCTGTACCCGATCCAGAGCGGCCCTGTCTGCTTCTGTACCAGGCCGTCTATTGTCCCCTTCAGCCCGGATGAGGCGGAAAGCTCCTGCACTTTTGCGTTGGTAATCCGTGGCTTTTGCGCCGCTGCGATCGTCGCGCAGCAAATGAGCAAACCAATGATCGCGTGCTTCTGCAAGTTCTTCATGGCGGACTCCTTACTTGTTCAGAATTTCCATCATGTAGTCGCTGATTTCAGGGGAACTCATTAATGACATCTTCTGTATCAGCGACCTCTTCAGCTCCGGATTGGTCTCTTTTCTCGCCATGGCTACCATTTCTTTGCCGGCGCCGTGAAGAAACAGCGCGTTGATGACCTTCTTTTTCATCTGAACATCAGCCTGCGAGTTGTACAACTTCGTCAAGGCAGCCAGGCTTTCTTCTCCGCCCACCAGGCCAAGCGTGTTGATGGCCTTGTCGAGAACCACAGGGTCTTTCTCGGTCTCGACAATCTGGGCCAATTCGTGGCCGCAACCGCACAGCATCATGGCCCCCACGGCCTCCTTGCGCGTCTCAACATCGGGTGAGTTCTTGTAAAAGTCGAACAGCTCGGCGCCGCCGCCCATCATTCCCAGGTAGCGAATCGCCTCGCGGCGAAGTTCAGGAGTTTTTTCAGTCTTGGCCAGCGCGGCAACGTCATCCTTGCAGCCACACATGAGCCACGCTTGAAAAACACTCTTCTTCACGCCGACGTCCGTTGACGAGTTATAAATTTCTTTCAATACCGCGCGATTGTGCGAACTGCCGTTCATGCCGATGTAACGAATGGAGCGTTTTTGCAAATCAGGCTGAGTGCTGTCCTTGGCCAGCCTCATCAGGATTTGCTGGGCCCTCTCTGAATCGTTCTGTGAGAGCACGAACAGCGCTTTATCTTTCAGCTTCTGGGAAGAGTTACCCGTGATTACCTTCTCCAGCAGCGGAACGGCCTTCTCCGGGTTGGAGTTCATCAGGCTCTGGATGGCCAGCAGCTTCAGCTCTTCATCGGAAATATTCTCCGGATCGGCTGGGCCCCGCCACTGTTGCTCCAGTACCTGAGCGTCCCGGAGCCAGGTGCTCTTTGGATATTGCTTGCGAAACTCGCCGATGGTGGCAAGTCCCTGCGCCTTGTAGCCGGCTTTTCCCTGGGTATAAGCCTTCCAGTACATGGCGCCGTCCGCGCGGCGGCCATGGATCTTAATGACTTCATCGAACTGCTTGATGGCCTTATCAAACTCGCCGTTGTCGAGCGCTTCCTTGCCAGAGGAATAGAGCTCGTCTTCATGAGGGTTGACCTTCTCCGCAGTCTGCGGGTCCAGCAGTGAAGCCGAGGGCACTTGCTGAGAGACGGCACGAACCGGCCCAAAGAGAGTAGTAAGACCAAGAACGAGAATAAGAAAATATAGTTTGCGGTTGATCATGTTATAGCCTCTGGTTTGCGTTGCTGCCGGACAACTGCTCCGGACGCCGCGCTCTTGAATTCACTTCAGAACCAACTACGCGGACCTTGAACAAAAGCCCCTCCGACTGGATGGTGTGCCGCACCTGCTGCAAGTCTCCGGGTGAGACCTCTGCCGGGCCGTTGGCGATCTCCGCCAGCACGCGCCCCAACTGGTCAAGCAATCGCACCACCTGCGGATCACCGGCCTGCTGCGCGCTCACGCGATAGAGGTGGTTACTGTCCAGCAGATCGCGCGCCTCAGCCTGTTCGTTGGAGAAATCGATCGGGCCCTTTGCATCGGCGTTCATGATCTCCACCAGCAGCATCTGTGAACGCTCCAGGTGGTCGCCTACCGCCACCAGCACTATGCGTTGCGGGTTCACCTGAGAAGGCGGCTGCTGCGCAACTTGTTGCGGAGGGCGCGGCCAGAACCGGCCGGCCAGAAACGCTGCAGCCAGCAGCAGAGCCATTACCCCTGCGAATGCCCATTTCGGCGCTGACGGTTTGAGCAGTCGCCGAAGAAAGCCGCCCTTTTCCGGCAGGCGATCACGCAGGTTCAGCCATGTCTTTTCTTCAAAGCTCGCGGGGGGCTCGGGGACCTCCAGCGGCCCAATCTCCCGCAGCGTCGACTGTACGCGGCCAAATTCGGCGCGGCATTCTGCGCACACGGCCAGATGCTGCTCGATTTCCGGTCCGGCTTCAGCATCGCCGTAGTAATGCAATACGATCTGTTCTTCGTTCAGGTGGTTCATTTCACTGCGCTCCCGCCCCACCGCTCTCCGCGTGTTGAAGGCGCCGGACTCGCATAAGGCTCAAGTTGCTGCCGGAGTTTTTGCACGGCGCGGAACACGCTGTTCTTGGCCGCGCTAACTTTCAGGTCCAGCGTCTGGCTGATCTCTTCAATCGACCGGCCTTCCACATGGCGCATGGTAAAGGCCACTCGCTCTGCCGGAGTCAGCAGTCCCAGCGCGCCCGCGATCCTGCTTCTCATTTCCGCGCTAAGCACCAGGCGCTCCGGGCCCGGCCCCTGGGAGGGAAGCTGGATTTGCCTGTTGTCGTCGGCTTCAGGGTTGTCGACAATCTGATATGTGTCTTTGGTTTGCATATGCGTCTTTCTCGCGCTCAGGAAGTCAAGCGTTCGGTTCACCGCGATCCGGTAGAGCCATGTGCTGAAGTTGGCGCGAAGCTCAAAACGCTCCAGGCTCTTGTAGGCCCGCAGAAGCGTTTCCTGGACCAGCTCTTCCGTATCCTGCCGGTTCCCGGTCATCCGGTAAATCACGCGAAAGATGCTGCGCGAATGGCGGTCCACCAGGACACGAAAAGCGTCTCTGTCGCCGGCCAGGACCTGCGCCACTACCGCTGCATCTGTAACTTCCATTCGATTAACTTAGACCGGAATTAGGGGAAGCGGTTAGGAAAACTTAGTCTTCACCACGGAGGCACGGAGACACGGAGAAAAACAGGTAATAGAGCGTCTGGAGGACAACTGCACGTGAGATGGGACCTTGAATGGTGAACCAGGAGGATTATTCAGGAATATTCGTTCATTCTTGCGATTTTCTCCGTGCCTCCGTGTCTCCGTGGTGAAAATTAGCAGGATTCCACCGCGTGACCGACGCGGAGCACGGTGCTCTCGTCAAAGTGTCTCCCTAGTACCTGCAACCCAATGGGCAGACCTGACTGGGTCTTGCCGCAGGGAACGCTGATCCCCGGGACACCGGCCAGATCGGCGGTGACCGTATAGATATCGGCGAGGTACATGGACAGAGGGTCGTCGGCCTTTTCCCCGAGTTTGAATGCGGGGGTCGGCGCCGTGGGAGTAACGATGGCATCCACTTTCTGAAAGCCCGCTTCGAAATCGCGGGTCAGCAGCGTGCGGACGCGCTGGGCTTTCAGGTAATAAGCATCGTAGTAGCCGGAGCTAAGAGCATACGTGCCCAGCATGATGCGGCGTTTTACCTCCGGGCCAAATGCCTCGTCGCGGCTTTTGCGATACATCTCAGAAAGTGTGCGAGCGCCTTTGGCGCGATACCCGTAACGGACGCCGTCAAATCGGGCCAGGTTCGCCGATGCTTCCGCGGTGGCGATGACGTAATAAGTGGGTATGGCATAAGCCGTGTGCGGCAGGGAGATCGGCACGATTTCGCATCCGGCGGAACGCAGCTTCGCAATGCCGGCTTCGACCGCAGTTCGGACTTCGGCGTCCAGCCCTTCACCGAAATATTCTTTGGGCACACCGATCTTCAGCCCACTCACAGGCTTGGCGAGATCCGCTTCATAGTCGGGAACAGGGATATCGGCTGACGTGGCGTCCATAGGATCGTGTCCTGCGATTACTCTGAGCAGTATCGCCGCGTCTTTCACCGTTTTGGTGAGCGGACCAATGTGATCGAGCGAAGAGGCGAAGGCGATCAGACCGTAACGTGAGACTCGCCCATACGTGGGCATGAGCCCAACCACGCCGCAGAACGAAGCCGGCTGGCGGATAGAACCTCCGGTATCAGATCCCAGTGTTGCTACAGCGGTACCGGCGGCAACGGCAGCGGCAGAGCCTCCACTGGAGCCGCCCGGGACGCGAGATTTATCGCGCGGGTTGCGGACAGGCCCGTAGGCGGAGTTCTCATTCGACGAGCCCATGGCGAACTCGTCACAGTTCATCTTGCCCAGAACGATCGCGCCCGCCGCCTCCAGGCGCGCGACGGCCGTGCAGTCATAGGGCGGTATGAAATTCTCCAGGATCTTTGAGCCGGCGGTGGTGCGGATGCCTTTGGTGACCATCACGTCTTTAATTCCGACGGGCACGCCGGCCAGCGGAGGCAAGTTAGCGCCTTGGCTCACAAGGCTATCAATACGTTTGGCCTGCGCGAACGCGCGATCTTCAGAAAGCGTCAGGTATGCGTGAATTTCAGGATCGTTAGCTTTGATCCGGCCATAAAACTCCTCGACCAGGGCGGCGGCGGTAGTCCGCTTTTCCGCGACCGCGGTACGGACGGCTTCGATGGTGAGTGCATTGAGGTCCATCAGGCTTCCAGTCGGATCCATGTGGCACGCGCAACGGCGCATGGTTCTTGGTTCTGGTATAGGCAGGCGGCGCTGAAATGTTTTCTGCCTTCCACGCCGAGCGGCCAGCTCAGCAGCAGGCAGAGCTCGCCTACCTTGATGGGCTGCAATTGTTCCACCGCTAATCGCCCGGTCACGAGCTTGCCGGCAACAGGAAATCCAGCCGCAAAGCCGGTGGGACAATCCATGGCCGCCCACAGAAATTCCGGGCTGAGAAATTGGCGGCCGGCGCCAAACTCGGCCGCCGGAAGCCATCTAGCCGCATAAAGACCATCATTGATGGCGGCTGGAAAAATCTCGAGTCCATCATGGGCCTTCCTTTTCGGCCCGCAGACAAAGCATGTGGGAAAAGGATGGCGCGGGTCCAGCGCGAAGGAGTTTTTCATCGCGGCGGCCGCCGTTACAAGATCAATGGGAGCCGGAGGAACTACGCCGATGGTGACGGAGCTGGCTTCGACAATTACTTTGCCGCCCTGCCGCAGGATTCCGCCTGATGGCAATCGCTCGATATCGAGCTGCTCCTCCAGAGGCACCGGGCTGCGCAGCGTGCATTCAACAACGCCCCCCAGTTCTTTGGCGAGCAGTCCGCAGGTGTATCCGCCATTGCCGGAATCGGGCGGTCCGCAAAAGCGGGCCGGCACTGTCACAGATTGCATGATTTTGAGTATTTCACAATGAGCGGTCATTCGCAGGCGGCTACTTCTCAATGACCTTTGGCACTTTGAAGAAATCACCATCCGTTTCAGGCGCATTTCTCATGGCGTCCGCATGCGGCAGTGATGGACGAGGGACGTCCTCGCGCCCCGCGGGATTCACGCCGGCTTGTCCCAATTTAGCCGAGATATGGGTCATCGGCGGAACATCCGATGTGTCCAATTCGTTCAGCCGGTCGATGTAATCGAGGATTGAGTTCAGGTCTTTGAGCATGCGCCGGCGCTCCTGGTCAGTGAGCTCCAGGTTGGCCAGATCGGCAACGTAGGCGACGTCTTTTTCGGTGACTTTCATTGGTAGCACTCAGCAGTCAGCACTCAGCATTCAGCCATGAGACAGAGTCGTGCATGAAATTAAAACCTCTGAAACGCAGAGGAACGGAGAAACGGAGGGATTTTAGTCTTCAAACATATCCAATTCTTCCGTTTACTCCTTTCCTCCGAGTTTCAGGCTTTCTGATCTCATACACACTACTTAGGGGCTGAATGCTGAGTGCTGATTGCTAACTGCTGAGTGCTTCACTCCAACCGTATGCTCTTTACCACCTGCCCCAGCAGGCCTTCATAGCCGCTGAGATATTTTGGAACAAAAGACTGAAGCTGGTTGCGCCAGCTCACGTCTGCAACTTGCACGGTCAGGGTGCCGTTAGCAAAGCTGACCGCTTGCGTGCGTGTCGCCACTTCCTTGCCGCAAACCAGGGGCCATGCCAGCAGGACTGCTTCTTCCGCCGGGCGCGCGCGCAGCAGATCACTCATGATTTGGCGCAAGCCGGTGCGAACAGGTTCCATGAGCAGCTCCCGGGCGGAAAAACGATTCTAGCACTGCCGGCAGACCGCCACGAATACGCCTCTCCAGTCGGCCGTATCAAGGTTTGCTTTCATCTGGATTTAGACAGCAATCGAGCAACTCTCCCGCGTTTTACGGATTTTCTTAAATGTTTTCTGATTTCGCCGGCGGAGTGCAACACAGGCCATGGGAAAGTCACTAGTCTTACAACTGCTTTGTCCGGGAATCCAAAAATCGAACGAGGAGACTCAAAAATGAAGTCGAAGGTATTTTCAGCTTTGCTGTTGTTTTCGTCCTTGTCTCTGATGGCGCAGGACAATACGCACATTGTCCAGCATCAGAACGGACTTTTTGCCACTGTTTCGGCATTTGCTACCGGGGAAACCCGCGTGTCCTTAAACGTCTCACGCGGAACGGACCCTCTTACCGGACAAGCTTCCACACTCGTTTTTTTTGACACCTTCGTTGAAACCGACGATGGATTTACCGATACCTTCGGCGCCGGGACGATACCGGATAACGCGATCAGCGGCGATGATCCAGCTCATGTGGTCCTTGACATCGATACCAGCCAAGTGACGACGCTTACTGTCACGACCTGCACTTTCAGCTTCGGCAGCTTTACTGAAAGCTGCGGGCCTGCGCCTGCAGGCACGATTCATCTGGAGTGGAGGCAGACGAAAATTTTTAACGCGCATACCTCTACTGACAGCCAGCAGACGTTTTCCCAAGTCCGCATCAACTTTCACCTAGTGTCCGATTCCGCCTCAGCCAATGTCACCGGATCGCTTCTGGGACTGGATATCAACACCGGCGACGGCTCGGCGGGAGTGAATCACAACTCAGTCGTAACAATCACACGGACGAACTGAAGTTTCATTCCAACGCAGTGTCCCTGCCGGACCGGCAAACCCTGGCAGTGTGATGGCATGGAGGCCGCTACCCGCTGCAGCCTCCATGTCCGTCATTCCCCGCTGATAACGAGTTGCTTCCAGGCAATCGCGTTTCCGCAGAAGAAAGTTGTTGTACCGCTTTAAATCCAATGACTTAGCCCTGATTTTGCCCTGCCGTTTAATGCGGAAGAAAGCCGCTGAACCATTATTTACACCCATTCAGGGAAACCTTCTTAATCCAATATGCTCCGGGGCACTAATATAATCTGGAACTCAATATCCCGTTTTGTTTCTGTCTCATAGCTTGGAAGAGGGCGCCGGAAGCGGCGCAAGGAGAGGCACAACTAATGCACAAGCCGGTAAAGTACGCAGAGAAAGTACTGACTTACGGAGCCAAAGGCGCGTGGGCTGTTTTTGAAAAAATCAACAGCATCAAGCCGCGTCCTTCATTCACGCCAAAATGGTCAGACAAGCCGATATTAAAGTCGTGGGAAAAGACGAAGCCGCCGCTGGGCTGGCCGCGCTCCACTGACTCTCTGTGTCCCAAGTGCGTTCCGGAAATCCGGCAGCAGATTGTTGACGGCAAATTGCCGCACGAAATCCTGCTCAACGAAAAAGCCGGCGAGATCAAAGCCACAATCGTTGAACGCGATGGCAAAATCCTGATGGTGAAGGATTGCCCGCTGCATGGCCACTTTGAAGACGTAATGGCCGTTGACGTTGAGTTCTTCAAGCATCTTGAGGATGTTTTTCCGGGCCGCGATATTCGCGCCCACAACGACGAAAAACTCCACAATCACGGCACCAGCACGGTGAAGCACGGCCGCGGATCAGTATTGACCATCGACCTGACGAACCGCTGCAACATGATGTGCGATCCCTGCTTTATGGACGCGAACCAGGTCGGCTTTGTGCATGAGCTGACGTGGGATGAAATCAAGACCATGCTGGACAACGCGATCTCCATCAAGCCGCGTCGCCAGATGTCAGTCCAGTTCTCCGGCGGCGAGCCGACGCTCTCGCCTTACTTCCTGGACGCGGTGCGTTACGCTCGCCAGGTTGGTTACAACTCAGTGCAGGCCGCGACCAACGGAATTGAGTTCGCCAAATCTCCTGAGTTCTGCCGCCAGGCCGCTGAAGCCGGTTTGCGTTACGCTTACCTGCAATTTGACGGTATCGGCAACGCCGCGAACTCGCACCGCCAGGTTGGCAACCTGTTTGACGTGAAGCTGCGCGCGATCCACAACCTGCATGAGAATGGCGTGGACATTGTTCCGGTCACCACGATTATCAACGGCATCAACAATGAGCAAGTGGGCCGTATTATTCAGTTCGCGCTGGACAATCCCAAGACCATCAGCTTCCTGAGTTTCCAGCCGGTTTCATTCACAGGCCGCGATGAAGAAATCACTGACGACCGCCGCCAGGCGCAGCGTTACACTTTGAGCCATTTGGCGCACGATGTAAAGAACCAGACCGGCTTGGGCGAGCCCAAGCGCGACTGGTTCCCGATCTCGTTTATGTCCACGTTCTCTGATTGGGCTGACCTGATTCATGGTCCCAGCGCTGATTGGGGCCAGCTTAGCTGCGGATGCCATCCGAACTGCGGCGTGGGCATGGCCGTGATGATCGACAAGGAAACAAAAGAAGCCGTTCCGGTCACGGCGTTCCTGAACGGTGATCGCATCGCCAAGGACGTGGCCAAGGTAACCGATGCGGGCCGCGGCAAATTCCTCTCTGTGTTCGGCATGGCGCTGGCGCTGGCCAAGAACTACGATCCGTTCAAAGCGCCCAAGCACTTCAAGCTCGTCGACCTGCTCAAGAAATTTGACAAAACATTCGGCGCAACCAAGAAGGCCGATACGAAGTACGGCAAAGTGGACGGCGAGCGTACGATTGAAGACATCAAGAAGCGCCGCACTGATCGCTGGAACTTCCTGTTCATTGCCGGCATGTGGTTCCAGGACCTCTATAACTACGACTTCCGCCGCACCGAGCAGTGCATTATTCCTTACGCCACGCAGGAAGGCGAGATCAGCTTCTGCGCGTATAACACCGGCGTGGGCTGGCGCAACATCATTGAAAAGATGCACATGACGGCCACACTCACCAAGTGGTATGAAGAGCACGGGCGCCATGAGATCTTTGCCGGCGGCAAGGCAGTGGGCCTGAACCAGAGCGCGCACAAGCTCAAACTGAACGATGAGCACGTGCATGCCGAGCGCAACCACACCCTGGACGATCTTGGCATCGCCAAAACCGCGCGCGAAGAGAAGCTGCGCGCCCGCGATGAAAAGCTCAAGAAGAGCGCCGAGGATGCGCGCATGGAAGCGCTGTATCGTGAGCACATCCTGAAAGAGCCCAAGCCGCAGGGAGGATTCATTCCGCTGGGCGCCATCGCTCCGGCGGCGCCCAAGGCAGAAGCCACGCAGGAGAAGAAGGAAGAAGTTTTCGGCGATTAAGCATTATAGTCACCGCAAAGGACGCAGAGGGCGCAAAGTTCAGAGACTTTGCGCCTTTTTGTTATTCTTGCTTTGTAACGGATGAACGATCTATGCAAGGTTTTGGCAGGTCAAACATCGAAACTCTTCTTTCTTGGCGTTCCTTTGCGCCCTTTGCGGTAATGTTTTGCGCTTTCCTGGCCGGGTGCGCCGGTGGAGAGCTCAAGCATCCCACCTGGAACAATTCAACCGGGGCGGAGCAGCATGAACGGCTCATGTGGAAGGCGATCCAGGGCAAAGACTGGGTCAATGTGGAGCGCCATCTCTCGCCCACGTTTGTCGGCGTGAATGCGGAGGGTCGAATGTTTGACCGCGCAGGCTGGCTGGAATTATGGAAGAGCGCGCAGGTCACGGATGTCGCTCTGGGAGAATTGCAGGTCCAGCCTGAAGGGCCTGACATGAAGGTGACCTATATTCTCCATATGGCCTCATCGGAGAAGGCTCCGGCGGCGTCCGGGCAGCGTGTTGTTTCTGTGTGGCAGCAACTCAAGACACGCTGGCTGCTTTCGACAATCTCGATTACCCCAATTCAAAACAACTGATTACCAAAGTACCTGGGCGTCCGGGTCTTCTTTCAATCGCCAAAGATTATTTGGCGTCATGCCATCCTTGGCTATCGACCTAAGGCGAAGCCCCGATTTTATCAGGGATGAATCACTTCCAGTAAAAGCAGCTCTAAGTGTAGCAATTGCGTGGCCATCCGTGAGTCCACTGCCGTTTGCATTTTGGGGGAGTGCCCCTAGTACCTACGTCACCTTTTGCGCGGAGAGCTTCAGCGGTTAAATTTGGCAAAGCCACCGCGCCCCCAGGAAATCCTGAGGGTGAAGCGGTCTCTTTTAAAAGTGTCTTCAGAAAAGACTAAGTGTGTGCAATGCCGGGACAAAGAATGCGACGGGTTTCCTATGAAAAAGCGTGAAGCTGGATTTTCCATGGTTGAGTTGATGATCGTGTGCGTGATTATGGTGCTGATCGCGACCTTGGCAGTCCCAAACATCCTACAGACGTACCGTAACTACCAGCTCGATGCGGCTGGGCACTCGGTTGCGAGTCTGCTGCAGCAGGCCAGAATGCAGGCCGTGAAAACGAACCAGCCTGTATACGTGAACTATCCCGGACTTTCGCCAAACATGGTGTACATCACCGACGCTCCCGGAAACGCGTATGCCAGCGGCAACCCTGACGTCGAGATTTCCACCGCTATCTCATTCCAGCCTCCGCCAACGACTGCTTTTCATGCGCAGCTGGATGCCTACATCACCGGAACACCGAAGACGGGTACAGCCACAGGGACGATAGGTTTCAATGCGCGGGGTTTGCCCTGCGTTGCCGACCTGGCGAATCCAATGGTCTGCAGTCTTCCGGCGGGAACGAGCGGGTTCGAGTGGTTCATGCAGAGCACCGGAGGATGGGAAGCCGTTACAGTCACGTCTTCAGGAAGAATAAAGGCCTGGAGAGTCAACAACCAGTCTCCAAGTAACACTACCTGGCAATAGGCGGAGTTATGAAACAGAAAAAGAAATTCGGACGTAAGAGCGTCAAGGGATTCACCCTGATTGAGTTGACGTTGGCCATGTTTGTCTTGACCGTTGGAGTGCTCGGCGGGATGGTGATGATTCTGATGGGAATGACGCGGGACAACACCAACCGTATGGATACCACGGCAACCAACGCGGCCCAGAGAGTATTAGAGGTCATAGCCGCTGTGCCCGCCAATGCCACACCACCACTGACGGTGACGGATTGCCTGAATAATGTCCTTCCGCTCACCACAGCGGGCAGCGCGGGAGGGACCGGAGCAACGCTGGCCCCAAATGGCGACGTGGATTTCACCCAGCCTGCGGTAGCGCCCTACCAGATCAATTACACCGTCTGCGGCAACAATGGACTGAACGTTTCTTATGACGTGCGCTGGCGCATTACCACGTTACCCAGCGGAGGCAAGCTGGTGATTGTGGCGGCCGGCCATCCGTTTACTGACAACAAGAGCCGTGCCCTGGGCTACATTGCGCCCGTAACGCTGCGCACGATTGTGGGACTGTGAGAATTTTTATGAGCATAAACAGGAAGCAGGCAGCACAGCGCGGATTCACGCTGATCGAGTTGATGATGGTGGTGTTGTTGCTCTCCATCGTGGTGGGCGCCGTGTTCTCGCAAATTGAGCGCGCGCAAGTCCGTTACCGCGTGGAAGACCAAAAGGTGGACCTGACGCAGCAGGAGCGTGAATTCATTGACCAGTTCACGCGCGACCTGCATCAGGCGGGCTATCCATCCACGACCATGTTTGGCGGGCAGTACACAACCTCAAGCAGCCAGGTTGCCGGCGGCGTGTGGTCCATCTCAGCAACAGAGTTGCACATGGAAGGCAATGTGGACGGCAACGGAGTGCAAAGCATCGTTTACTCCTACTTTGACGGAGCGGGCTGGCCTGGTCCTGGGGCCAATCCTTGCCCCTGCCTGCGGCGCAGCGCGATCCCAAAAGTGGACGGCGTAGCGCCTTCCGCCCAGGAGGTAGGGACTGCTTTCACGCAAGTGCAAAACGTTGTTCCGATCGCTACCCAGCCAATTTTTGCCGCATTTGACGCAACCGGATCTCCGATCGATCTGACGGCGACGATAACGGACGCGCCGACATTGGCAAGGATCAAAAGCGTCCAGATCACGGTGACGACCCAGGGCGTAATAAAGGATTCTGACGCGCACAAAGACGTGCAGGTGAGCATGACTGGGATGGCACGTCTGGTAAACAACTGAGGTGACAAACATGAACGGGAAATCCGCAAAGCAAATGAAAACCCAGCGCGGCATCGCCATGATGGTGGCATTGCTCGCCCTGCTTCTGCTCGCCGCCATCGGCATGGGAATCATGTTCATGGCTGACACGGAAAACAGCGTGAACAACAATTATCGCGATTCGCAAAAAGCTTACTTTGCGGCGCGCGCGGGAGCGGAACAGGCCCGCCTGCTGATAGCCACCGACGCCAACATAAATGCCAAAGCATTCGGCCTGGACGGCTTCATGCCGTCATCGGCGTCAAACGCGGGGATGATCTATCTTACGAATCCCACGAGCGGCGAACCGATCGATCCCACAGCCGCTTCCGGCAACACGCTGGCCGCAAACCCCTATCTGGACGACCAGCTCTGCTGGGAAAAGTATGCGGGACTACCTTTGACCGCGATATCGGGTCCCTGCGGATCGAACAGCCAGGCAGGCCAGCTCTTGCTGACCAGCGCATCCTTTACCAGCTCCACCATGCCGGCGCCGGGATCGAACGGGGCCGATGCGCTGGCGTTTAAATGGGTCAGGATCGCCAACAAACAGAACCTGATGGGGTCCCTGAGCCCCCAGGTGGTAAGTAAAGCCGACACCATCGGGCAGCAAGTCTGCTGGAACGGGTCGCAACAGGTAGTGATCCCTCCCGGCGCTAAGTGTCAGGACCAAACACCTGCGCTGATGCCGGTTTGGGAGCTTACTTCGTTGGCAGCTACTCCGAAATTCGGCCAGAATCCCGGTTCCAGACGCATGGTGCAGATGGAAGTGGCGTTTAGGCCGCCGTTGATTCCTCCGGCGCCAATCTCAACGCAGGCCCCGGTCGTGCTCCAGGGCAGCTTTGTCCTTAACGCGTATGATTTCTGCTCCTGCACCTGCACGAGCTCGGGCGACGGCAACAACACGACCACCACCTGTAATCAACCAATCAATCCAGCTTGTAAACAAAACGCGCACGCCATCTTTACGGAGAACACGGTATCTCAGATCGGTACATCGGGACAGACAACGACCATGTATGGCACGAACCCGACTGGAAATGCTTCCCTGCAAAACCAGAACCCATGGCCGGATTCCTTAAACATTGACAATCTGATTAATCAGTACAAGAACCAGGCTAATACACAGAGCCCCCCGTATTCCAGTTCGTGCAGTGGCACGGCCGCTCCTTTAGCCATTCCGCCCTCGTATAAGAATTGCGGAACGCAAAGCAACCAGACGTATGGAACTTTTCCCAGCAGCTTGGATCCCAGCGTGACCCCCACGCCCACGGAACCGACGAATTATACAGGCGGTGTTACCGAGTACATCCCCGGCAGCGTCAAATTGAGTGCGGGAGCAACTGGAGGAGGGATCCTCATCGTGGATGGCGATCTGGAGATCAACGGCGGGTTGAACTGGTACGGACTGATCCTGGTTCGCGGCAGAGTTTCCTTTACGGGAGGCGCGGGCCCAAGCGTAAATCTGTATGGGGCCCTTCTGGCAGGCCAGGACGTGACCGCCACCGATCAAGCCCAACAGGATGGTGATAAGTTTGGCGGTAGTATCAATTTTCATTATGACGTCTGCGCGCTGAACAACAGCGGTAAGGGAAATCCCCCGCAATTACTGGCGACGCACGAAATCATGTATTAAGGAGTTATGGAGCAATGAAAAAGTACGTGTTTGCGGCGTTGATTCTTGTGCTGGCCGCGGGCGGGGCATGCGTGGCCCAGTCAGACCAGCCGACGTTGGGCGAGTTGGCCAGGAAGCACCGCCAGGAAGAAAAGAATCTGGCGGTCAAAGCCAAGGTCCTTACCAATGAGGACGTGGCTACATCAACACCCAGTCCGCAAGCGGAAAGCGCGCCGGTGGTAAGGGCTTCTACAGCCGCGCCTGCTGCTTCCGCCGCTGGCGTGGCAAAAAGCCCGGACAAAGCCAGCGACACGGGCAAGGGACCCGCTGCGGGCAAAGATTCACCAGAGGTCGCCGAGTTGAAGCAGAAGCTCAGCACGTATAAACAACAGCAGGAGGGGTGGAAGCAGTCTGCCAAGAAATACGAGGATATGCTGGCAAACGAAACCAGCGACTTCCGCCGCCAGATGTATCAGGATGCGCTGCAAGGCGACAAACAAAACGTCCAGGTGATGCAGGACAAAATCGATCAGGCGCAAGCCGATCTGGCAAAAGCAGAGAAAGCTTCTTCGCAGAACCATTAAAAACAGGCAACAGAACTTTCGGACCAGCCAGCCCTTCGCGGCTGGCTTTTTCCTGTTAGGAGCGTAATCAGGGCCGCGACGGACTGACGACAGCAAGTACGCTACAATTCTTTCCAGCATGGCCACGCTTGAGCAGGGAACAATCCAACCGAAGAATGAAGCCATGTTTCGCCGGCGACTGCTTCGCTGGTTTCAACAATTTCAGCGTACGCTCCCGTGGCGCGGAGAAGCCGACCCCTATCGCATTCTCGTATCAGAAATCATGCTGCAACAAACCAGGGTGACCGTGGTGGAAGACCGCTACCGGAAGTTTGTGGCCCAGTTTCCGTCCGTCGAGCGCCTGGCCCGCGCCAGGGAAGACACCGTGCTGGCAGCGTGGAGCGGCCTGGGATATTACCGCCGGGCACGGGCACTGCATCAGGCGGCCAAAGAGATTGCCAGCTGGGGCGCGTTTCCCGCAACGGCGGCTGAGTTGAAGGAATTGCCGGGAATCGGCCGGTACACGGCGGCAGCGGTCGCCAGCATCGCTTTTGGCGAGCCTGTGGCCGTGGTGGATGGCAACGTCAAACGCGTGCTTGAGCGCGTCACGCACCGGCAAGCCGCAATCGGGCAGATGGCTGAGGAAGACTATTGGCACACAGCGGCCAAACTGCTGGATAAGCGCCGCCCGGGGGACTTTAACCAGGCGATGATGGAGTTGGGCGCCCTGGTCTGCCTGCCGGCGCAGCCCCTGTGCCACGCCTGCCCGGTGGCAGGCTTATGCGGTTCGCGCGGTCCTATTGAAAGAGCTGAACGTCCGCAGCGCCGCAAGGCTGTGCTGCTGTATGGATTGGCCCGCAGGAACGGCAGCGTGTTGCTGCGCCAGCGTGACAGGGAAAGCTCACTCATGCCGGGAATGTGGGAGCTGCCTGAAATCGGGCCTGTGAACGGGAATGAGACGCCGTTGTTGACGCTGCGGCACTCAATTACCACCACCGATTATTCTGTGCTTGTTTTTCCCACCCGCAGCGCATCGACGAAAGCCGGCCGATGGGTGCCAGTGCATTCCGCTGAACGGCTGCCGCTTACCGGACTTACGCGAAAAATCCTGAGAAAGCTCAGCGCCCATGGTTGAGGTAACAAAAAGCTCGCGCGCCAAAGAAGTTGCATCAGTGAGATGATGTATATGTTGTTTGGGAGGAACGATTGGGCTTGAGATTGAAGTTTGGAGCGTTCTTGCTGCTTCTTGTTGTTGCGGGCGCGGCCTCTGCTCACGGCCAGGCAAAGCCGGCGGAGAAGGAAAACGCCGCTTTCCCGTCCTCTGATTGCACGGCGAAGGCTGCGTCGCTCAAAAAAGGAACTACGCGCGTTTATATCGGCCTGCGCGGTGGAGCGGACGGCGGCGGCAAGTCCATGGCCGATGCGCGCGACGGCAGCACGGTGGCCGCTTTTGATTCGATCCTGCGCTGTTACTCTGAAGGCTGCGCCGACCCCAAAAACCCAAGGCAATCCGTTGCCAGGACGGAAAACCTGATCGTTTGTCTTGGGCCGGGGACCTTCCGCACTAAGGGCAATTACGACTACCTGATCGCCGTGGCGCATCCATCGCAGGAAGGCTTCTCGGTGGGCAAGGGATGGAAAATTCATGGGCAGGGAATCGACAAGACGCGGGTGCAACTGAGCGCTTATTTTCGCATTACCGATCCCAACGATCAGCGCAGCTATCCTCCGGGCACGGGAATGAACACGGTCTTCAGCACCAACTCGGATGACGCTTCCGGGGTGGAAATATCCAATCTCACCGTGGACGACAATTTTCCCGAACTCACGGGCTACGCCCGGCAGAACGGCATCAAGGCGCTCAACCTTGAGGGCATCCACCTGCGGTCGAACCAGGGCGGCCACTGGATCCACGATGTGAAAGTGATCCATGCCGCGGGAGAAGTCGGCGGGTTGAACCCGAGGTACGAAACTTTTCCGGTATGGATTTTTTCGGTGCGTCCGAACTCCTCTCCGGCAGACAACAACGGCAACATTATTGAAAACGTAACCATGGCGGATTTTCATGGCGGTCTCTGCACAGCGATCGCTGTGGCCAACGCGGTGGCAACCGTGCGGAACAACTTGGTGGATGGATACCAGATTGGGTATGGCGGCTGGGCCATGGGGCCGGTGGTTTTCCGGGACAATACGGCCATCAACACGGAATATGGATTTAACATTGACAGCCTTGCAAACAACGGAGTGAGGATTGAATCGACCAAGATCATCCATCCGCGCAAATATGGCCTTGTGATTGGAGGCGGCGGGGCGTACGCAGATTTCAAGATCGTAAACAATACAATCCAACTGGATAAGGCGGACGCAATAGGGCTGGTATTCCAGGGCAATGTGACCCGGGCCGTGTTTTCAGGAAACAAAGTGGTGGCGGACAATTCCACGGGGACACGCGCCACGGCCATCACGAATCTTACGCATGACAAGTCGGCGGGAGCCAACCACGACAATGTTTATGAATCGAACACCGTAACATCCACGCTCAAAGTGGTGTTCCGGGGCCCATCACAAAAAGGGCAGAATTGTTTTCACAACAACAGAGACGAAAAAGGCAATCCCCACAAAAACCTGCCGGACAACCGCCAGGGCCCATGCACCTCAGAAAGCAGCAGGTGAGTATGCCCGAGGCGGAAAGTTAACTAGAATAAGAGAGAGTCAAGTTGGAGGGACCCATGCCCGCACTGGAAGCCGGAGTAGAGGCGCCGGAGATTGAACTGCAATACCTGGATGGAAAGAAGTTTTCACTCAAAGAGGAGCGCAAGAAAGGCCCGGTAGTTGCCGTGTTTTTCAAGGTGAGCTGCCCCGTGTGCCAGATGGCCCTGCCGTACCTGGATCGCATCTACAAAGCATACTCCAAGAGTGGAGCATTTACCTTTGTCGGAGTCTCGCAGGACAATGCCGTGGACACGAAGGCGTTTAACCGGCAGTTCAACGTTAGTTTTCCTGTACTGCTTGATCCGGTGGGAAAATATCCGGTTTCCAACGCCTATGGCCTTACCAACGTACCCACGACCTTCTTGATTTCCCCGGACGGCGAGATTGATTTTGCCACGGTCAGCTGGTCCAAGGCGGATGTGGAGCAACTGAACCGCAGGCTGGCTTCCGCGAGCAACGCTGCAGCGGCACAGATTTTCCTGCCCGGAGAAAACGTGTCAGAGTACAAACCGGGTTGAGAGGCCAAGAATTAGTCCGCGGTCGCGGATAAGAAAGCAATCAGCAGTCAGCAATCAGTCCGAGAGGAACAATGAAAAAGCTCAGCGTAATTCTGTTCGCCACCGTTGTTTGTGTATGTTCGGCATCGGCCCAAACTGGCGTGTCCCCGGCCGCGCAAAAGGCGATGAACGCCATTGACGCGGAAAAGATCCGGGCCACGGTGAAATACCTTTCTGACGATTCCCTGCAAGGCCGCGGCACCGGACAAAAAGGCGGCGACATGGCCGCGGACTGGATCGCCGG
Source organism: Candidatus Angelobacter sp. (assembly GCA_035703825.1). Lineage (GTDB taxonomy): Bacteria > Acidobacteriota > Terriglobia > Terriglobales > Acidobacteriaceae > Angelobacter. The sequence continues at coordinate 3,539 of DASSXL010000079.1, read as the reverse complement.
GCAGTTCAAGAGCTATGGGCTGATGCCCGCCGGAGACCAAGGAACTTATTTCCAGCAGGTTAATTTTTTCGGCGTCACGACGGACCCCAAGCAGACCAGTTTTACTTTTGTCCCCAAGTCGGGCCCAGAGATTGCGCTTAAGTTTGCCGATGACTACGTGGCGAACGACCAGACGCACTCACAGAAATCACAGATCGATGCGCCGCTGGTTTATGTGGGCTACGGGATCAACGCCCCGGAATATAAATGGGACGACTACAAAGGCGTGGACGTGAAGGGCAAAGTGCTGCTCATGCTGGTGAATGAGCCACCCTCAGACGATCCAAACTTCTTCAAGGGGCGCGCCCTCACCTACTACGGCCGCTGGACTTACAAATATGAAGAGGCTGCGCGCCGGGGCGCGGTGGGCGTGGTACTGATCCACAAAACAGAAATGGCAAGCTATGGCTGGGAGGTCGTCCGCAATTCCTGGGGAGGCGAGTCATCGCTGCTCCGGGACGATAAAGACCCCAAGCTGAAATCCGCCGGCTGGATCCAGTTGGAAGTCGCACGCAAGCTGGCGCATGCCGCCGGCAAAGACCTGGACAAAATGCTGCAAGACGCGAATTCGCGCAGCTTTAAACCGGCAGAGCTGCCGGTGCGCGTGAAAGAAACCATCGTGAGCAAGGTACGTTCTTTTGCTTCGAGAAATGTGCTGGGACAGGTGAAAGGGTCTGACGGCAAAGCAGCGCAGCAGGCGATCCTGTACACGGCGCACTATGATCATTTGGGGATCCATGCCGACGAGCCGGGAGACAACATCTACAACGGCGCGGCCGACAACGCCACGGGATGCGGGATCCTGCTGGAGCTGGCCCGCGTGTTCGCCACCGCTGATGAAAAGCCTCGCCGCACCATGATTTTTGCCGCGGTCACGGCGGAAGAGCAGGGGCTGCTGGGATCGAAGTATCTGGGCCAGCATCCGCCAATCCCGGCACAGGATATTTCCCTCGACCTGAACTATGACGATATCCAGCCATTGGGCGACCCGCAGGAGCTGGTGGTCTCCGGGGCGGAACGCACAAGTGTCTATCCGGTGGTGGAAAAGGTGGCCAAAGATTTTGCCATGTCGATCAAGCCGGACAATCATCCGGAAGCGGGACACTACTACCGCTCAGACCATTTCAGCCTGGCGCGCGTGGGGATTCCCTCATTTAGTGTGAACGAGGGTGCGCTTTTCAAAGGGCATGATCTGGCCTGGGGAGAAGAGAAGGAGCGCGATTACGTGGCGCATCGCTATCACCAGCCTACCGACGAGTACCGAGAGGACATGGACTTTGGCGCGGACGCCAAGCTGGCCCGGTTCGGGCTGGTTCTGGGCTGGGAGGTAGCAAACCAGCCGGATTTGGCTGGATGGGAGCAGGGCGATGAATTTGAGAAAGCCAGGAAGGGAAAACCATAGAGGCTGAGGCCATTTGGACAAGGCCACAGGCCCCGCCGCAGGTGCCGATAGTAATGTGAGGGAAGCTGCAAAGCTGGGATACAATCTGGCTTCCCCCAGCGTACAAGCGGCCAAAATGTCGTTTTCGTTTCTTCAACGCGGTAGTCTGCCCGACCACGCCCGTCAGCTTGTCTTGGCCAGCGATGAACCCTTGCTTGTTCTGGAAGGCCTGGCGACGGGAATCGACAATCTCCGCCACGACGTTTATCTGAGCCCCAAATTCTCTGAAACCGCACGCCAATACATCTGCAAGCTTGTAGCCAGACACGGAAACGTGGAAGAGTTGATTGCGGAAGAGCGCAGCGCGGTTCGCGTCCCGCCCAGGCCTCAAGGCCACGCGAACCGTCAGTCTGACTCAACCGAGTTCAAGCGATTACTCACCGAACTGCATGTTGCTTCATTAAACCGCGCCAAAGCGGAAAGCAATGTTTCAATCGATCTTCTCTTTCGGCTGGCGGTGCTGAAATTTCAGCGCACGGAATTGCTCAACCAATACGCGCAGGTGCTGGAGCGGTGCCGCGCGCGGGTGAAATATTATGAAGCGCCGCGCCAGTCAGGCAACAGCCGCACGCTGGAGATGCGCGAGCGGCTTGCCGGTTTCCAGATCAATAAGAAAAACGTGCTGCGCCGGGCCGGGCAGGACCTGTTCGTGCTTCTGCGGGAAGCAGAGAAGGAAACGCTGGGCCGGACGCGGCGATCTCTCTTTGGCGACACGGCTGCCGCAAGTTATGAACTGTTTCTGAACCGGCTGGTTTTCAACGACGACGGCCAGGACAACGTGCTTAATGCCGAGCATTATGTAATGCTGGGCAATTACGGTCGCGACCGCGACCGCTTCCAGACGATGCGCGATATCTCCGCGCAATTTTTGAAATCGCTGGGCGTGGTGGCTGACGTGGAAGACCCGCGCATCGAAGGCATTCTGAGCGCCCCGGAAAACGCGCATGAAATCATGGCCGCTGGCGCGCCGGACGACGTCAATCCCAAAAGCAAGGCGCAAAAGGCCCTGCTGAATGCCTGGACGGAATTGCTGGAACGCGAAGACGTGATGAGCAACGTGCTTGCGTCGTATGAAGCGGTGCCGCTGCTGGCGCAGTATTCGCCGCCGATCAATCCGCAGCAGATCAAGAACGCGCTGATTTCCCGCGAAGAACGCAGGCGCGTGGAGACGCTTCTGGAAGAGCATGGCAAGCTTTCGCCCGCGGGACTGCATGCCGCGGTGAAAAAGGTGGAGAGCTGCAAGCCGGCGGAGCGGGCCAAGACAGCGGGCAGGTTCTTTGCCGATTTCACTCGCTATCATCGCGACCTGCGGCGGATGGAGGCCGTGGTGGCCGCCATGGAGAACGTCAACGTCCTGGGCAATGAGCGTTTCCGCGAGCTTTCCGCCATCAACAACACGCTCTATGAATTTTTGCTGGCCGAAGAACAGAAACCCACGGAAGAAAAAGTGGTCCATCACGTGGTGCTGAAGGCCGACATTCGGGAATCGACCACGCTGACGCGCACGCTGCTGGAAAAAGGACTGAATCCAGCGTCATACTTCAGTTTGAATTTTTACGATCCCATCAACAAGCTGCTGCCCAAGTACGACGCGAAAAAAGTCTTCATCGAAGGCGATGCACTGATCCTTGCGCTGTTTGAAAGCGATGGCGAACCGGCGCTGGGCGTGGCCCAGACCTGCGTGCTGGCCAAAGAAATTATCCAGGTGGTCACGGCGTACAACGAACGCTCGCTGGCCGCCGGGCTGCCCAGCCTGGAAGTGGGAATCGGAATTTCCTATCAGGATTCCGCCCCGATGTACCTGATGGACGGCAATAAGAAAATCATGATCTCCAAGGCGCTCAACGAGAGCGACCGCCTTTCTTCGTGCAGCAAGGGCATGCGCCGCCTGCTGGGAAACCGAGAGCTGCTGTTTAATGTTTTCTCCTTCAAATCGGTGGAAGATGAAGACACCGGCGGCAACCCGGATGAATTTCTGCTGCGCTACAACATTGGCGGCATTCACATCAATCAGGCTGCGTTCCAGAAGCTATGCGGCGAAATCTCTTTGCAGGCCTAT